>RDOF01000009.1 GCA_011365025.1 Candidatus Thorarchaeota archaeon | reverse complement strand
CCTTGTTCTTGAAAGCTTGAGTCAGCATTTGATGACCTTCAAGACGGAGACCTATATCGACCGGCAGACTCTCAATGAAGTGGTTATGATAAAATGTGAAGAGCTTGGTGTGCGATATGTTCCCGTGGACATCGAGCGGAGCTTGCAGACGCTTATCTTTCAGAGCATCATCTTCGAATCAGGATACTCACAGAACCTGCTCTATGTAATTACTCCACCAGAGATACTCTATGATGCAGCACTCGGCATGCGAAGGGAACTGGCCAGACGAAAATGAATGATGGTGGGCCGGTCGCCCCGGCCCCACTCTCCTTAAACTAGTCTATCTTCTTCTCAGCGTATTGAGCCTTGACCCACGCCTCTAGGCCATTGGCACCCTGAATTGCGCCGACCTCTGCATCGAAGTTGGGGGCTTCAATAACGGCGATCCAGCCTTTGCCATAGGGATCCTCGTTGAGAAGTCCAGGGTTTGTCTTTAGTTCTTCATTGACCTCAGTGATAATGCCAGTAAAGGGTGTTTTGACGGGGCCAGTCCATTTGCCACTTTCGAGCGTGCCAATGCTACGACCAGCCTGAACATCCTTACCTGCGCCTTTCAGCCGGACGAACTTTATCTTTCCAGCCAAATCCATACCAAAGGAGGTCAGTCCGATACGAACCTTACCATTTTCCTTCTTGACCCAGAGTTGGTCATCGGTATAGTAAAGATCGTCTGGAAAATCAAAGCCTTCGTATGTAACCATGGTTAGTCACCGAAGCAGGAATATCCTGCCTCTCTTTTAAGTCTATTACTCTAACGGTCGATTATTCCCTTTTCAAGTCCATTGATGACTTTTCGGAGGTGTTCCACCTCGTGGGCTTCGACCTCGACATAAACAGGACCTGAATAGCCGCAGTTCTCACCTGAGCAATAGTATGTCTTGGGAACTAGCCATCCACTAACAGGACTAGGAGCTTCTTTGATCTGTGAACTGCCACACTTCGGGCAGACACGAACCTTCTGCATATCCACAATTCCTCCCGGCAAGTTGCTAACTTGTCTCAAGGTCTTTTAAACTACGTGCCGGGGCGCACCGTTTTTTCTGGGGGTGGATATATGGGTCAAAACATGAGTAAAAGGGTGAGATGAAGCACTCCCAACCCCCTATGTCACTGGGATTCCGCACAGCGGACACGATAGAAAGGCGCGTTTTCAGTAGCGGAGTGAATTCCATTGATAGCCTACTGGGCGGAGGGCTTGAGTTGGGACTTGTGCACTTGTTCTATGGAGATCGGTGCTTACACAACGATCTGCTATACTTTGCAGTGCAAGCACAGCTTCCGGAAGAGAAAGGAGGCTTGGACAGCTCCACAATCATCATCGACAGTGCCAATATGGTCAAGATGGAGAAACTAACGGACTATGCCTTTGAGCTTGGACTTGAACCGGAGACCGCAATGGACAGAGTCTATATCTCGCGCGCCTTCAACTCCAGTCAGACCTATGACCTCATTATGAACCAGCTAGAGAGTTTCTTTCAGCGCATCCCAGCGAAACTGCTGATTGTAGCGGGACTGCCAGAACTCTATATCACAGAGAACGTCAAGGGGGAGCGGTTACAGGAACTCACACACATGGCCACGAAACTGATGACGTTTACCCTTCAGAGAGGAATAGTGACCGTGGTCTCGGCCTCATCATCGAGAAATAAGAGGACTCCAGCCGGGGGAAAGGCGCTCTCCAGCTGTGCGCAGGCTCATGTCTACGTTGAGGAGTCAAAGAGCTATGTGAAATACACACTGGCAAAGCACCCCCAGTACCCTGTACGACGCACATCAAGAGCCAAGTCGGTTGATTTTGGAACCACACTTCCGCTCTCGCATTTCTTAAACCAGGAGGAAGAGGAATAGAGAGGGCCTCTATTCCTTATCCTTTCCAACACTGCGAATTAGCTCTTCAACAAGGTCGCGAGGAAGTTTCTTTGCCTGTTCCAGAATAGTGTCAATCTCGTGCGATGGCACACCCCGTCGAATGAGTTCGCTCTGGAGCTCCTCAATCTCATAGGCGCTCAGATAGTCACTTGTGAAGCTGACATCCTCTGAAGGCACCTTCTTGCCAGGAGGCGCTTCTTCTTTGACTTCACCCCGACGTAGAATGACAGATTCCTCTTCTACAGCCTCTTCTCGGGAAGGAATAGCATCTTCCTCACCTTCGCCCAGTTTCCGATTGGCTTCAGCCTGGAGGTTCTCCATGATCTCGTCAACTGTCTTGCCCTCTCTACGAGCTGCACGGAGGGCCTCCTGCATGATGACCTCTTTCACAAAGGCAGCCTGCTCGCTGATTCGCATCTTGGCGATGTCTGCCTTGAACTCATCAAGTTCATCGGCATTTAAGTTAGTGAGGATTGCCAACTGAATCAGGAGTTCGCCCATCTCAGGGACATCAATTGGGACTGAATCAATTGGCATCTGCTCCGGTTTCCTCTTGATATCAAGAGGCGCGAAAGTGTCGTTAAAGAGACCTGCCAGAAGTTGCTGTCGAGTCTTTGCCTCAGTAATTGGCTTTGGAATCTTGCCCTTTCGAAGTTCCTTAATCTGACCATTAATCTGCCTGAGCCGTTTTGGCACGCTCCAAACCTTGATGTACGCAACCAAGCCAATGATGACGAAGAGGGCAATTGGTGTCCCCCAGCTAACCGCCTGAGTGAGGACGCGGGCTGCCTCAGTTGGTCGGACGACGACTCTCAGGTCAATCTCTTGTACCTCCACATTCTCAACCGACAAGTAGAGGATAATATCTGAGGTTCCGAGCGTGTCACCTATTATTGGCCCTGCAGCAGTGTAGTCTATTATGTAGTAACCAGGGCGTGTTGGGTCCTCGTAGGGATTACCAATCTCAAGCAGCTGAGTCACACTAAGACCTACGTCAACTGTGAAGTTGGCTCCTGTGATCAGAGTACCCGCAGAATGCCCTGGCCAGTCATCAATGTACATGACAACCAATCTTCCGGAGTCACCATAGAACAGGTCAGTTGACATCTCAATAATCTCAATCGCAGTCGGAAGCTCTATGATACTCATAAAGACCTCAATGAATGCTGCTGTTCGGTTCGCAAGGGCCAGTCGAATGGTGAGACGATAGGGACTAGTTTGAGGACCAGGTTCTCCAATAACCTGCTCAAAGAGCCATGGGTCAAGGGTGTCGAAAATGAAGTAGTAATATCCGTCTCCCAGTGGAATCAGTTCGAAGTTTGTTAACTCCCTGGTAGGGCCAAAGATGCTGCTCAGACTTATATTTGCTCCAACGAGTCCGCCAACATATCCATCTGAGAAATCAGTGTCATTGTAGAAGACAGTAATGGTCACTGAGTCACCGTATGGCACCTGGTACCGTGAAGGATTATCTGGATCCACATTGACCTCCGGTATTGTAAGTACAATATCAGTGGGAACTTCACGTATTCGAATTAGTAGTGTATCACTTGCTTCCTGATAGTTGGGCTTCTGGAAAGTGATTGTCAATGGAATGCGGACATCACTTGGAAGCAGAAGAGAGGTATTCAGGAATACTACATAGGTTCCGTTCCCCCAAGGGTCCATTGCAGCTGTGGCAGGAAGCCCAGGCAGAGTGTAGTTGGCACTTGCGCCAGATACACCTTGCCTAAAGAACTCATCCCAATATACAAATGTGATATTCCCTGCCCACCCCCAGTAAAGGTCAGGGGTTTCAGTGGTGTAGGCCGTTGTCTGTATTCTGTTGATTGTAAGAATGACCTGCAACGCCGTACTTGCTATATCATCTTGGTCGGGAACTCCGCGTATGCTTATGCCCCAAATACCATAGCCAATGTCGACTGTGTTTATGAGAATTGAGTATACACCATTGCCTCGGTCAAGGAATGTGCCATTAAGACCTCTCTCAGCAATGTACCACTTAACTTGACCTCCTGATAGATTGAGAGAGCGGTCTGGTGCCTCAAAATAAACTGTGAAGTTAACGAGCTGAGTATAAACCGCCACAGGCTCTGATGTACTGGGCATTAGGAGCGTAAGCTCGGATCTTGACTCACTGATGATGATATTGAATGAGTCGGCAACGGGTTCGTAGTTGCGAAGGTTTGCGGTGATGCGTACCCTGTATGAGATGTCAACACTCAGGACTAATGTGGCGGACCCTGGTAGAAGAACTTCCCAGAATCCAGATGTGGTGTTGTAGACTAGGGGGTAATTCACTCCCTCAAGGTTTGCAATCACGCTGTTTACATACTGAACCGCTATTGGCTGAGCTGTACTGTCAGTCAGCTCGATGGCAATCTGAATTGGGCTGCCCTTAGGAAGTTCAATGAACTTCTCGGAGGGTTCATTGATTGTAATGAATGATGGGACAGCTTGAACAACCAATGTGACGTAGGTCTGAGCCACCAAGTAGTTCATCTTCGTGGCGCGTATAGTAATCGTGTAAGTTCCAACATCGGCCAGGGTAGTAATGATAGCCGTGTAGTTGCCATCGGATGCGACATCAGTGAAGTTGCCTTGGCCACCTCCAGACACGGTCCAAGTCATCGTGGCATCTGGTATGTAGCTTGAATCAAGAACACTAACGTAGAAAGCAATCATCGAAACATCTTGATGCCAGAGCATAATCAGATAATCAGAAGCAACTTCTATCCTGGTTTCGATATCCAGAATTCTTGCACTTATCCCAATTGTTCCCAAACTTCTATAGAATGGAGAATCTAAGGGATTCCAAGTAATTGTAAGATCGAAATAGAAAGTTCCCGGGTTTGGCAGTGATGTTGTCTTAAGTACAATTGTGTATAATCCCTCATCAACGCCAGTGCCATAAATGATGTCAAAATCAACGCCTTCTACAAGCACCACCGTCTGACCATCAAAAGCTATCAAAGCACCAGCCACGGGCCAACCACGGTCTGAGTCCTCGAGGGTGAACTGAATTGATACATTCTCGCCATAATTAACTGCCTCAATGGGATCGGGAGAATATGTCATGAATCGCCTCGTTATGGTCACTCTTACTTCTCGTGCCGAATCATAGTAATACGGAGCTATGATGTTATTCCAATCCACTCTAATTGTGAGATTGTAGCTTGAGATTGGTGCAGTGGCTGCGAGAACCGAGGAATTGACTGTTAGCCTGAATGACCCGGAGAGGTCGGTGAGTGTATAATCAGCAGTGTTGAGTAGGACACCATTTCCCCACACTTCCACTTCATTTGTAGTCAGACCGGGTATTGGACTGGAGCGGAGAAGATCAACAAACGTGAAAACAAGTACCACGTTGTCAAGGTACTGCGTCTGCAGCGGAGTCTGAGTTATCTCAACCGATGTTTCTCGTCCTACGACACTGACAGCAACATTCACCTCTGCATTGTCGTGGTATGGAGCTGAAGAAGGATTCCAAGTTGCAACAATTCTAAGACTATATGGCCCCAGACCAAGCGCCGTGGTGTTAACTGAAATTAAATACCGCCCCTGAGCTAGGGATGCAAATATGTATTGAGTAGGGTAGGCTAGCGGAGTTGCGCCAAGATAGACCTCAATGTCCTCAGCCGGTATCCCAACAAAGGGCTCCGCATCAATGTCTCTATAGAACACTGTGAAATTCGTATAGTCCAGATATGCCGTTGGGTCAGCCGGATCCTCCAAAACAAGCTGCGATTCTCTTGACCTGAATTCAAAGGTTATGTAGGCAGTCTTTGTTTCATAGTAGGATGAACCACTGTAGGTCACCCTGACATACAAAGAGTATGGAGTGTTAATAGCAAATTCTGGATGATTGTCGGTCTCCACGGTCAGATCGTAGTGTCCCAAGACAGCATTCCAAACAAATGTGAAATCCCAAGTAGACACATTGAGAATCTCAAACGTGGTTCCGCTCGAAATCGGGAGAAGCGTGTCAGCATCCAGGTAGTTGATTACAAACTCCATAGGCAATCCATAGGGAAGCTTGTCTGTCTTCTCAGCCGAAAGCAACACAGGTCTATATCTGACAACAAGATTCCGCGTATCGGTATCATCCTCTATGTAGAACTCGGCAGTTTGCATGAGAACCCTCAAGGGGTATGTGCCCGGACTTCCAAAGTAGGTAGTGTCAAGTTCCACCTGATATTGGCCGGGACCAGTAAGTGCCCAGGAGTAGTAGTCAGTGTCGACGGCAAAGGCACCATAATACAAGGTAAGAGTGGCAGTTGAGATGCCAGTCGAGATGCTCGTAACATCGGTCCAAGTCAAGAGAAAAGTGACGTTGTCAAGATACGGTGTCTGAGCAGGGGACTGGTAGTCGAGCACCGCGAGTCTAGCTAAGACTGTGATGTATATCGTACGGCCCGTACGATTTGCGTAGAAGGGTTCGCCATACCATACCACGTTCAGCAGGAATGACTTCTGTCCCAATGAGGCATATTGACTAGTATTGAATGTAATCTGGAATCTTTGCGTGCCGCTCAAGTAGGTGACTGTGTACTCTGAGAGAGTCGTGGTAACCGAGAGGGCAATGTCATCCTCGATGGGAACACTTCCTGCGCCTGTCACATCCTGATAGCCAAAGGTGAAGGATGCCATCTCACCCCAGTATTGCGGTGAGGGAGGGTCTATCAATAGAAGAGTATCACGTGTGAGAACACTCACCGATATGACGTCAAATCGATTTGTATAGTATGGGGCGACTCCGGTTTCCCAGTCAATGTATACATTCATGTAGAAGAGGCCTGTCGCACCGAAGATCGTTGTATTGAAGCTAATCGAGAAGTTTCCAAGTTGTCCAGTAACCTCCTCTATTGTAACTTGTCCTAGATCGACCGTGATACCTTGGAATAGAACAGAAATATGAACATGCCCAGCACCGTACGGATTCGATGATGTGTTGGTAATTCCGATATCTGCCAAATCACTATAGAAGAATGTGTAGCTCATGATTCCCAGGTATGCGGTGGGATCCGAAGCTAGCATCAGTGTCAGCTTCGAATCTTCGCCCACAATATTCACCGTGGCCGTAAGCCACTTGTTTTGGTAGACCTGAACAGGTCCAGTCCATGAGAAAGTTATATTCAAGGTCTTGAGGCCGAGTGTAAACTGGCTGGCGGGGATACTGACCGTATAGTAGCCATCGCCCGTTCCAGTTTCAACCACAGTAAAGAATGGAAATGGAACGCTTAGACTGGTCACAGTCACAAGAATATAGCCAGAGCTGTTTGTAATTCCTAAAGCTCCATCAAGATCACCGTAATAAACCGGAACTTCAATTGTACCAGTATAGGTCGTAGGTGGAACTGCACTTACCAGTCTGAAGTCGGCATTATGAGTTCTTACCGTCACCGAGATTGTGAACACACCGGGCTGATAGTTTGCACCTACTGTGAAGTTGAAAGTCACGATTGTGTTCTCTTGAAGAAGGTCGGTTTCCTCGGTGATGAATTCAATCCGATACCGTTGTAATCCAGCATCATAGGTGACAGCGGGAGCATGCGTCCATCCTGTGACTTGGACGCTGGCGCCAGTTATGGAAACATCATGATCCGTATCCCAATATTTCACATAAAAGACGGGATCGGCGCCAACAGGAATGCTAAGAGCACCAACTGAGGGGATTGCATATGTGTAGGCGATTCTGATGGTCAGCGTGAATTCCAGTGTCTTTGCCGTATACCCGGATTTGTCCGCGGTAATGTAGAAAGGATGGGTTCCCTGAGAGAGACCCGTGACATGGAGTGTGACTTGGTATTGTCCAGAGCCAAGCGGAGTCGTTGAGATGGAGATGTTCGATGTAATTGTTGCACCGTCTATACCAAGCTCTCTGTCAATATCCCAATATGTCAGAGTGATTGTGACATCTGTCTGGTATGGCGTTATGACCTGTGGGTAGTTTGGTGATGAAAGCAAACTTTCAGCTGGTTGATACCTGAATGTAATCACGTGAACTGCAAGAGCATAGTTGTCAGCAGCGCTGTCTGCAACAACCACTATGGTGTAGTCACCTTCTGTGAAGTATGCAGCAGATATTGTGAGCTGATAGCGGCCATTTCCCAGAGGGGTGATTGTCTTGACATAGGTGGTTGCGCCGCTGGTCACCGTGAAATGAGACCCTGTTAGACCATTAACAGGTGCACCGTAGAAGACACTCTCAGGTTCGCTCACATTTAAGCTAAGGACAATGATGAAGTCATCACCGTTAGGAAAGATGAGGTCACTTGGCTCATTGTAGAGGGATGTCTGAAGATTTCTTATGACAATGTTGAAATTGTACGTGTTTGGATCCACATAATTCGTTCCAAGCATGGTGACGTCAAGCGTAACCTGCCTTGTTCCCACGGACCAACCTGTAGTGTCGAGGAGTATTTGTGATGTGCCGGGGTTGTTCTCTATCTGACTCCAGGCACCAGAACTGAAGTCCAATACGCCCACAGAACCAATCCCAACCAGCGACCCTGTATCGAGATCCGTAATCACAACTGTGACATCAGTCATATTCCCATATGGCTCAGTGAGCACTCCTGTCACACTAACTGAAGTATAGTGAGCACGGATTGTAATCTGGAAGTCGTAGTCATCGGGAGCGTAGTAGTTGCTATTGGCCATGTTGACCGAGAGAGTAACAGTGTCGAAGCCAACAGACCAAGAATCAGTAGGCAAGATGTAGACGAGGTCTGCTGGGGTGTTCTCTGTTCTAGAATCTTCGCCCCAGTCGAAGGTCCAAGATTGTATGTTGGCCGCAGGTATGGCTAGACCAGTATCGAGGTCGATGAGAGTTGCTGTTACCGTGGTCGTATCACCCCAAGGAACTGTCAAATCCCCTTGGATTGCGACGGCAGTATAGTGAGCTCGAAGGGTGAAGGTAATAGTAACACTTGCCATGCTCATGTAGGAGCCAGGTTTGCTAGCGTTGAAGGCGTATGCGTAGTTGCCCCTGGATAGACCCAAGGTTGATAGTGAAACATTGTATTGCCCACCGCCCTCCCAATCTATAGTGACTGGAGAGCCATCCCCCAGCGTAATAGTCGCTCCAGTAATGGGTAGGCCGGTGTAAGTATCATAATAGTAAAGGCTCGCAGTGAAGTCAAAGCCAACTGGCGTTGTGGATACTGAATCATATATCAACTCCGTATCGTGATACAGATTCAAGTCAAAGAAGGTACTTGAATCAAGGTAGTAAGGGTGGGAGGAATCAATCTCAATTCTCCACGATTTTGCAGTTCCCAAATCGGTTGTGTTTAGTGCGACTCCATAGTGGCCATCCCCGTAATCCTCCAGTGGCGCCACAGTGGGAGATCCGTAGGCAGTCCAATTGGTGGTGACCGTCGCACCATTCACCAAGCTTGAGCTTATTGTATCGGTAAGACTTACCTCGATATAGAGCAAATCACCGGCGATTCTTGCCGAGATGCCATCACCAATGGCATCGCCAGGAGAGATTAAAGACAGCGATGTGGAATGCTGAACGATGAAGTTACGTTCATACTTTCCAACTTGGTATGTTGGAGAAGTGGCATCCCTATATTGCATGCTAACCGACCAAAGTCCTGCCGGAGCAGAGGAATCAAGCGCCTTGACAAATGAGGGTTCTGATGTGGGGCGCGAGGATTCAGAGCCAATTGTTCTGAATACCGTGTTGGTTGGATTGTTTTGGTTATAATATTCGGTGGTCCTCCATCCTGCACTCCTAGCGCCTGAGGTGATTTGCACCTCATCTATGTAACCGTAGAAGTAGCCTTCTGAACCGGGGATTTGACTGTCAGTGTACCGGCCACCTATGCCCCATTGACCATCATAGGCAAGATCTGCATATGATCCAATCAAATCGAAACCGCCGTAGTCCTGTACGCCATTGATGTAGATCATGCTGTTTCCAGGTGTGGAGGAATCCATGTAACATGAGAAATAGTACCAGGTGTTGGCAGCCCAGGATGTCGTTGAGCTGTAGACATAAGTAGCGCTGCCGGAAACGGTTTCAATCTTGAACACAAGAGAACCATCTGAAACAGGAGCCCGATTATAATCAGTACCAGCAAGAGCTATGTGCATATCGTCATCTCCGCTAAGGTATTTGGTCATGATTACTTGAGTCTCTGTTGAAGTGCTGCTATGTGCAGCTGGAAGTCTGAACCAACCCGAAATAGTGAGAGACCCAGTTGGGTTGAGGCCTTCGCTTGCAGGAATAGTAATCCAGTCATCTACTCCGTCAAAATACTGAGACCAACCAATGCGAGCATTTCCTGACCTGCCATTTCCAGATTGAATGCCATCATAACTCCCTGCAGTTGAATCATAATGCGTTGCGCCTGTGCCGCCAATTGTAGCCACATCATTCAGATGCCATACTGCCTGGTAGTTGCTTGTCCAAACAGCTTCAGGATTTTGCTGAGGGCCCACCACCGGATTCCCATAGTACATTGAGATTACAGTATCAACACTATTCGATAAGTTCGCTCGAATCCAGGCAACTAGCCTTGCTCGCGAGCCATCGAAGTTCTGCTGCCAGTCCTCAATTTCGTGCGGGATGATATACCCGTTCTGTACAAACAGGATATCATCGCCATCCGCTTGAACCTTACTTGTATTGAAAAGATCAGTGTCCAGAATGGTCAAGGCAACGGGAAAGTCTATGAAATCATCAAATACTGCTCCGTTCTTTATGGTGATGTCCTTCTTGTATTGGAAAGATGGAATCACATGAGTTGTCGAACCAACAGTGGTACTGCTTGTACTGTACCATACTGCACCGGTCGGGTCTCTCAGTTCAATCTCATTGACCGCCCCTGTGATGAAGGAGCTTGTGGGAACGAAGTGCATACTTTGGAGATCAGTGAATGTAGCTGTAGTAGAGAGCGATCCACCATTAACGCCAAGCTGAAGGTCATAGAGGTGATTCCACCCAATGAACTCTATCTTCCAGAGTCCATACGTGTCTACCGTAGCCGAGGGAATTGCCAGTATTCCTGCGGTAAAGGTATACTCAGTCGGATAGGTCTTCACAGAGCCAATTGGACTAATAACGGAAGTTGGCTTCCACTCGGTCTGAGGATAGTAGACCGTCAGATTGACATCATCGACTCCAGAAGGAGGCGAAACCGAAGCATAGACCGTCCAGGTGACCGTGGTTGCATTATTCACCACAAAGGACGACCCCTCGGTCAAGTCTTCTGCATAGGTGGTTCCCACCATTGTCCAAAGAGACCCTCCGCTTGTATAGGTTCCTTGAACCAGAACATCGAGGGCAGCTCCCTTCCCTGAATAGGGGCTGCTATCTGCGAGAACCCCTCCAGAATCAGTGGAGTCCAGCGACTCGAGTGAAGGGGTAAGAGACCCACTCGTTGTAAGCAATGTGGGCATTGCTAAAAGAATTGTCATGAGCACTACTAGGAAAACCGCTCTCCGCATTATGGTCGACCTCTAAGCTTGTGCCACTGATATGTTTGCAGCACTATAAGATGCAGCCCTGATACCAGTGATGTTTCAGGGCTCGAAGTTGTACTAACCACATAATAAGAAATGCTGTTCGGAGTGGCAGCTATGAGTTGGATAACCCTTTCATTTTTCGAAGAGCTTGTGGTTTCACAGAAGGAGGAGAAGTAGTTCCCGAAAAAACCTACTTCTTTCCTTCTAGGCTTTTTATCAGCTCTTCAACCAATTCCCGCGGAAGAACCTTTGCCTGCTCAAGGATGGTATCAATCTCATGAGGTGGCACTCCTCGTTCCTCAAGATCCTTGCGGAGTTGCTCGATCTCGAAGGGACTTAGTCTATCATCTGGCGTCACTTCGTCTTCGAAGTCCTTTGGAGTGATCCTCTCTTCGACCTCTGGCTCAGGTTCCTCTTCCACAAGTACAACCGATTCAGGCTTCGGCTCAATGAATCTCTCACTAACGAACACATCCTTCTCTGCACCTGCGAGGCGACGTTTGGCATCAGCTTGGAGGCCCTCCAGGATCTCGTCAACTGTCTTGCCCTCTCTCCGAGCTGCACGAATGGCCTCCTGCATGATGACCTCTTTCACGAAGGCGGCCTGCTCACTCATTCGCATCTTGGCGATGTCAGCCTTGAACTCCTCGAGCTCGTCCGGACTGAGATTCGTGAGGATGGACAGCTGGACAAGAAGCTCTCCCATCTCCGGAACGGCCACTCTGATAGATTCGTCCGGCATCTGGTCTGCTACTCGAGTTATCTCCAACTTGGCATAGGTGTCATTGAAGAGTGTAGCAAGAATCTGCTGTCTACTCTGAACATCAGGAATCGGCTTGGGCATCTTGCCCTTTCGGAGTGCCTTTATCTGTCCATTTATTTGCCGTATCCTTTTCGGCACGCTCCAGACTCGAACATAGAGCCCAAGCACCATGATGACGAAGAGAGCGATTGGCAATCCAATGTTTCTTACCATACCTAGCGCATTGTCTATTTCGTTTGGCCGAGCGGTAACGGAAAATGATATTGTTTGGTTGATATGATATCTCTTCGCCAACTCAATCGTGATGACGGAGGTGTCGCTAGCTGCAACCGCTCTTAGTCTGAAGAAATAGTGGCCTCCAGCACTAGTCCATGACTCCTCGATTAAGACAGTGTTTCCAGACGTGTAAATCATCTCTGCCCCTTCAACAGCTGTTCCAGACCAAGTATCGCCAAAGTATAGGTCAACGACGACATCAAAGCCATTGGTTAGCTCATCAGGGGCGGCTTCAATCACAACAATCACCGTGGGCCTATTTATGATTCTAATCCTGATGACATCAGACCAAGATTCACGATAGGCAAAGTCAAGACCTATTGCTAGTCTGTAGGCTTCACCGTACACACGAGGAACGCCACTGGTGAAATTATAGAGAGCGAGGTCGGAAGTATCAAAGATAATTCGATAGTAGCCGCCTCCGAGGTCCTCAACAGCTATGACTCTACTAAGGCTGAAGCTTGGACCAGTAAGTTTTGTGATATCAAGAATAGTTGCACCAACAATCCCGCCTCCAAACATGGAAGCTATAGGATCGGTATCGTTGTAGAAGAGAATAATCTCAACCAGGTCACCCATTGGCACCACCAAGTTCAGGGGATTCTCGTCAACCTGGTTTTGCTCAGGAGTAATGACGGTCACCGCGGTTTCCCTTTCGTAGACAAGTATGGGGATGGCGGTTTCTGCATTCTCGTAGCTCTCAAGCAGGAAGTATACTCTCAACGTGTACCTTTGTTCGGATTCCAACAAGGTGGTGTTGACCTCGATGAGATACCAGCCACCTCCAATATCCACTGCATGGAGGCCGCTTTCGCCTCCATAGTCATAGGTCACCGTCGCGCCCTCGATCCCAGCCAGACCGAAGGTATTGTTGTAGTAGAAACTAATGTTACCTGCCCAGCCCCATGTGACTGTTAGCGGGTCAGGAGCTACGGCCTCAGTTGGGATTTTATTGATAGTGATTTTTATTTCCACGAAAGCCTCCGAGAAGTATGGATCATCAGGCAGTCCTCTAAATGTCAGTCTCCAGATTCCGTAGCTAAGGCCAACATCTGATGTGTTGATAGTCAATGAATAAAGCCCGTTTCCTAGGTGAGTAAATGTTTCGTTAATGCCTAGTGCTTCCAAGGTCCATCTGACCAAAGCCAAAGTGATGTTTTCATCAATCGAGGCATTTCGATAGGTGAATCGAATCGTGAATGTTAGATTCTGGGTGTAGTAAGCTACTAGTTCCTCGACATATGGTTCTAGTCGAAGCGTTGTCTTAGTCAGCTGAACATCTACCTTGAATTGATAGGTACCCGGATTGTAGTTGTCTATGATGGCAGTGATACGCGCAGTGTATATTCCAGGTTCTTTCCCACCAGTTGCCGTACCATTGATGAAGCCCCACCATGTTTCGCTAGTACTATTGTATGAAAGGTAGTACCTGGTTGGGGAGTCGCTAAAGGTTGCGTATACCTGAGTGTCATAGGTCCAGGAGATTGTATAATTTGTGTAAGAATCCACCAACCTAATCTCAATTCTGAGGTCAGAACCACGGTTCACATCGGCGAAATCACCAGCCGGGTCTATCGGCTCTATCTCGCTAGGACGAGGCAGAACGACAAGAGTCACCGTTGCGACGGCAGTATCATAGCTAGCCTTCGAAGCATAGATGGTGACCACTTTGGTCCCATCGCCCGCAGCCGTTGTGTCAATATAGGCTTGATATTGTCCTGGAACTGCAGTCGGAGTGAAAACGCCAACCGCTCCAGCGTAGTTCCATGAAAGGCTAGCTCCAGATATGTGAGTTCCATGGAGCAGGTCATCGTATGTGACGATTACCCAAGCGAGGTCTGTCCAGTCCAATGTGATTGTTGATTCAGCAGGAGTCAGTGATGTCCTGATATTGACGACACTTATTGTTGAAACAACTGTAAGCAGCGTGTACCGAGTCCGCTGCACAGTAATGCTCACACCGTAGCTACCTGTTGATGGTAAGCCAGCGGTGCTGAATCTCAGGAGATAGGTGCCATTTCCAAGATATTGGGGTGGTTGGTAATCTTGCGGTTGAAGTCCCGAATGCACATATACTACAGTTATTGTGGCGCCTTCAACCCCAATCTGGCCATGGTCTACATCTCTATAAGTTACATTGATGCTTACAAAATCAGTAATCTGAATGGAAGAGGGCAGAGGAGAGTCTGCTTGTAGACTTGTCCATATGAGATCGACTGAGCCTGTCATGGTAAAGACGCTTCTGTTGGAATAGTAGGGTGAGATTAGTGGGTCCCACTGAACACGTATATCGAAGTGATAATTGCCAACATTGGTCAAGGCCTCGGTCCAAACGGTTATCGTGTAAAGGCCAATATTGGCTCCAGTACCCTCAGCAATCCAATAGGAGAATCCCTCAGTGAGAGGCACCTCTTGACAACTGAAGAGGATAATTGCCCCCTGAATTGGATTATCGTTCCCCTCATCCCGCAGGAGAATTGGGATGGTCATGTTGTAGGGAGCTAGTGTATCCTGCCAGTCTATGACAATTGTTACATTCAGATTGGTAACAAGCGTTGCTCCGAGTACAGTGGAGTTGATGCTGACCTCGAAATTGGTACCTACTTGGGTCATCGTAAAGTCAGATGAACTCAAGAGTAGACCACCAGCATACAATGTAATGTCCCATGCAGTAATGATGATTGGCTGTCTTGAAAGAGAGTCAATAAAGGCGAGTGTAAATGTCACATTATCAAGGTACCTTGCGATAGACGGGGGTGAAACTAGTTCCACCTCTGCTTGTCTTCGTACGACAGATACAGTGACATTTCGCGCGGCGTTGTCATGGAAAGGTTGTCCACCGGGCCAAATAGCTCTTGCACGAACCTTGAAGAGCCCGAGCCCGTCAAGGGCAGTCGTGTTGAGGGAGATGTAGTAAACACCTGGAACTCCGGCCGTTACGAAGTAGTGTAGACCTTGAGTGAGGACGCCTGTAGTATTCTCCAAAAGGATTGTCGCGCCCGGAATGCCTGCGATTACGTCTGCATCCCAGTAATACAGCGTGAATGTGGAATACTCAAGGTACTGAGTTGCCAGGGGAGCCTCTTGAATATCTAGGCTTGAAGTTCGAGTTCTAATTGAGAAGAGAATGTATGCAGTATCCGAACCGTAGAAGGGATCAACATAGGCATAGGACATGCGAACCTGAACAGAATACGAGCCATAGAGAGCAAATGGCTGGCCATCCGTTTCGAGGAGCAAGTGATAGTTCTGAGTGGACTCCTGCCACTCGATTGTGTAGACCCACGGCACACCAAAATCAGTCAGGATTGTGAAGGTGACATGATTCGTTAAATTCCCAACCACCGATAGAGTACCCTGATCCTGAAACACCAGAATGCCGTCAATCACAGTGCCATAGCCAATTTGACCAACAGGCTCAACGGAAAGCAGCGTCGCTCTAACTCTGACATTCAGGTTCCTAACTGCCGATGCATCGGCCTTGTAACCGGTCCCAGTGTAGGTGAATTCTGCCGTGATTGCGTAGATACCCGGGGTGGTGAAATAGCCAGAGTCTAGGCTGACACTGTAGTTGCCCGTCCCATCGGGCACTACGGAGTAGTATGCTCCAGGAATCTGCACTCCAAGGTAGTATAGTTTCAGCGTGGCATCCACCTCTGATATTCCATCGGCAATAGTACCCGCAATGTCGAGATATGTCAGGGTGAAGTTTGCCAGGTCACCGTAGGGTGTTGGATCCGGTGCCTCAAAGTTGACCTGGGTCTGTCTGAGGGTCACGGTCACATAGACCACTTGGATAGTTTTATTGAGATAGTATGGGGACCCCGCCCAAGTAAGGTTGAGATAGAAAGATTTCAGGCCAATGCTACCAAACTGTGCCGTGTTGAACGAAACCTCGAAGAAGCCAGTTCCTGAATTGTAGAAGATTGTCGGAAACTCAATCAGACTACTTGTAATTGTAAGATGAATAGAATCTGCTATGACTTGCTCAGGAAAAGTAGTTGTGTCAAGGAATTGAAAGGTGAAGGTGGCGTTCTCTCCGAATGCAGTGTTACCAGGTCTGTTGATAGAAACAAACGTAGAGCGACCAATAATTGTCACTCGAGTGGTTGATGAGTCGTAGGCATAGTAGTCAGGTGCATTTGGCCAGTCTACCGCGATTGTTACGATAAGATTCGAAACCAATCCCGAGGATAGGTAGACCGAATTGATGCTGATTTCATACTGCGGCCCAGCCCCAATTTGAATTATTGCGAATTCTGAGGGTTGCAGTGGCGAGCCTCCAGCAGAAATTGAAATCATATTCTTTGAAATCGAGAGAAGCTGCCCTGAACCAAGATCAATAAAGGAAACAATGAAGGTCACATTCTCCAGATAGGAAGTTCTTGCGGGAGGCACATCAATCTCAATATTCGTTGAGCGAGTTATTACTGAGATAGCTACAATCAGTGATGCGTTATCGTGATACGGTTCTCCTAGTATCCAATTGGCCCACACGGTAACCGAAGAGGAACCAAGTGCACCAAAGATATCACTTCGGACAGAAACATCGTAGAAGCCGCCGCCTAATGCTGTGTAAAGGTACTCGGTACCCAAGTTAAGGTCACTACCACCGTGGCTTACAAGTATCTCAGCACCTCCAATTCCCGCCTCTGCATCAGCATCGCTGAAGTACACTGTGAAGTTTGCATAATCCAGGTAGGGAGTTGGAACTGGCGCGACAGTACGCTCCAGAGTTGATTCCCTGTATCGCAGCTGGAATGTAATAGTTAGGTCATCCCATCGATAGTATGGGTTCTCATCTGCATAGCTGATATTAAGCCAGAGAGAGTAGTCAATGCCAATCTCAAGCCCGACCTGATTGTATGTTTCAACAGTCAGTACATAGTAGCCCAGGCCTGGCTTCCATTCGCATGTGTAGATCCAATCACCAGTCGTGAGAATGATGAAGGTCACCTTGAAGGTATCATTCCCAATGTTTGCAAGCGTCAGAATGTCCTGATAATGAAGAATGGCAACCATTGAGGAGTTGTAAGGAACTCGGTCAATCGGCTCTGACGAGAGGAGTGTTGTTCTGTATCTAAGAGCGAACTGCCTTGAAGTAAGCTCACTGTCGTAGTAGAACTGAGGAGATGTCACGTTGGCTGAGAGAGAATAGGTTCCTGGTGATGAGTAGTAATCTGAATCAAACACTATTCTGTATTGACCGCCGCCCAACGGAGTCACCGTGTAGTACATTCCAGGAATCAGTGTGAGGCCATCGTATAAGGTGACGGTTGCTCCAAGAATACCTGCTGGTGGTAGACTTGCGATATCAGTCCAGGTCACGGTGAATGTTGCACTGTCGCCAAAAGATGTTGGTGGAGGAGATTGATAGTCTAATGTTGTTTGTCTGAATGTAACAGTGACAAAAACAAGCTGTCCAGTTCGATTCTGATAATATGGAACTCCTGTCCAAGTAACATCTAACGTGAACGATTGCTGGCCTAAGGATCCAAACTGAACGGTATCAAATGATATAGTAAACCACTTAGACCCAGAATCATATGTCAATGTATAGTCAGCCAGACTGAGAACAATGCCAAGGCTTGGCGAGTCGCCTATCAGGACTGCTTCGGTGCCCGTCACGTCCTCGAATGTGAAGGAGAAGGTTGCATTCTCATTGTAAGGTGTTGCAGAAGCCGGAATTACGGAAACAATGGTATCCCTTGGAAGAATACGGACTGATATGGTATCCACTCTGTTTGTGTAGAAGGGAGCAACTCCATCAGTCCAGTTGATAAAGAGCGTCATGTACACGAGACCCGTCCTGGCAAACAACGATGAGTTGAACTCGATAAGGTACCGCCCTGCTTTAGCTAGATAGTCAATCTCGAGAATAGTGACCTGGGACAGGTCAACCGACTCTCCAGTGAAGATGACATAGATGTGAACGTTGCCATCGCCATAGGGATTGCTGGTGTTTGTTATGCCTTGACCTGCAAGCTCTGCATAGAGAATTTCGTAACTCATCATTCCGCCATATGGAGTCGGTTCTGAAGATACAATGAGCGTGAGCTTTGAGTCTATGCCTATAATGTTCGCTGTGACTGTAATTACCTTGTTCTCGTACTGCGCTACTGGGCCGGTCCAATTGAAGTAGACCAAGAAGGATTGCAGACCGAGATTGCAGAGGCTTGCATCGATTTGGATTGTGTAATATCCTCCCCCATCATTGACAAGAACAGAAGGAATGAAGTTGTAAGGAGCACTGGAGTTGTAAACATATTGCTGTACAAATGCAGAATCAATGCCAACGCGGTTGTCCCAGTCATAATAACGGACAGGAATCTCGATAGTTCCCGTAAAGGTTGTGGGTTCTACTGCGCTGACAAGGTTGAAGATGGTCACGTGACTTCTGATGTCGACCTCAATCTCACAATAACCGGGCTGGTAATTTGCACCTTTCGTGAAGTTGAACCAGATAACGAAAATGCCCAGGGTGTCAGAGCCTGTTGTCGTGAAGGTTATCTTGTATCTATTCACATCCCACTGAATTGAAAGCGCAATAGCACCAGTCCAATTTTGGTCATAGCTCGCGCCTGAAATCGGGATGCCATTGTCCAAGTCGTCATAGCTTATGTAGAATATCTTAGTACTTCCAACTGGCATATCTAGTGAGATAACAGAGGGTTCTGCGTTAGTGTGTATTTGAGTCACAACAATAGTTATGATAACGCTTCTAGCGTCATAGCCGGTAGCATCAGCGGTTAGGTTGACAGTGTGACTGCCCAGAGAGAAGCCTGAAACATCAATGGTAACGACGTAAGCACCATTGCCAGAATGAACATAGTCGATCGTCGCATCGGACGAGGTGATTGTGGCGGTTGTAATGCCCGAACTTCTATCCAGGTCGATGTAGTACAGTGTTACCTCAGCATCCATATTGTAAGGAGTTGACACAGTGTATAGATTAGCAGTAAGGTCGCTCCTTGCAGGTCGAACATTGAACACAATTACAAGCTGAGTGCTGGCGTAGAGATTGCTGACAGGGTCCACAGATACTATGATCATGTAGGTTCCTTCAAGGAAGAAGGAGGCATCAATGGTCAAATTATACCTGCCATTTCCTAGACCAACGACCGTTGCAGGATAGATGTAGGAAGCGTTGCGAACGACAAATGCTGCAGCCTCACCGTTAATTGTTTCGCCATAATGGATGCCTGGCTCAGTCACGTTAAATCCAAGAATGATATTGAAATCAAAACCTGTTGGGAAAATGAGGTCGCTTGGTTCATTGAACAGGTAGGTAGCAAGGCTTCTAATCGTCACTAGGAATACGTATGATGAAGGATCATTGTAAATCGAAGCAGAATCCATTGTTGCTGTGAGAGTGACCGACTTCGTTCCAACAGACCAAGTATCGGTAGGCAGGTCGATGTCAAAGGTCGTTGCTGCTTCGTAGTGTGAACCTCCAACCCATGTGAAATCAAAGTCATCAACGTCACCAATCGCAACTAGCGTGCCGGTGTCGAGATCCGTTATTCTAACTGTCAGCGGAGTGATATTTCCATAGGGAGAAGTTAGAGAGCCAACCACTGTAACCGCGGTATAGTGCTTACGAATCTGGATGGTGAACTGGTGCGCTGAGGGGTTGTCATAGTCACCACTCATCACCAATGACAAGTTCACAAGCACCGAGCCAATAGTCCATGAGTTGGTGGGCAGGGTCACACTCAGGCTAGTAGCTGGATCCTGACCGTAGGAACCACCGCTCCAACTAAACGAGAATGAGTCAACATCACCAATGACAAGCTGGCCATCGGTGTCCGTGTCCCTAACTACAATCGTCGCACCTATGTCTTCACCATGAGGTGTAATGAGGTTGCCAATGACCGTTATCGATGTGAAGTGATTTCGAATTTGCACATTAAAGCCATACGCAGCAGGATTTGCATAGTCGCCGGACATCGCAACCGTGAGTACGATTTGCTTGGTTCCAACGGAGAAGGAGTCCGTTGGGATTGTGGTACTTAATGAAAGGGCAGGATTGACACTATGACTGCCACCAGTCCAAGTGAAATCGTAGGAAGCAACGGCTGCTGCCGTAAGTTGCGCGCCAGTATCTAGGTCTATCACAACAACAGTGACAAAAGTGCCCATTCCCCAGGGCGTGATGAGGTCACCGATGACGCTAGCGGATGTGTAATGGTTTCTAATCTGAACATTGAAAACAAAGGACGCAGGGTTGTTGTAGTCACCAGCCATAGTGACTGCCAGGGTGACCGCTCTCAAGCCAACTGGCCATGAGTCGGTGGGCAGAGTTGTTGTAAGACTGCTCGCTGGGAGAACATTGTGAGAGCCGCCAGTCCAAGTGAATAAGTAGGAGCTTACTTCAGTGGCCGTCAGCTCAGTCCCAGTATCGACATCAAATACAACCACAGTGACAGAAGTTGTCATACCCCACGGAGTAATGAAGTCGCCCCCTACAGCAACTGAAGTGTAATGGTTTCGAATTTGAACAGCAAACTGGTAGTTGGAGGGGTCGTCGTAATCGCCAGTCATAGTCAAAGCAATTGTAACGCTTCTACTGCCAACAGGCCACCCGCTTGCAGGAAGATCGGCAGTCAAGCTAAGCGCAGGGTCCACGTCATATGACCCGCCCGACCAAGTGAAGCCATAGGAGTCTACGTTGGTAACATCAAGCCCCAGTCCTGTGTCCAAATCCACTACCACAACAGTGACCTGAGTATCAAAACCCCAAGGTGTAACCAAATCACCTTGTACTGCAATGGCAGTATAATGATTACGTATCACGATGTCAAAATCATATGTTTCAGGATTATAGTAAAGGGAATCCGAGAGGGTGGCTGTGAGCGTGACTGCTCTTGTTCCAACAGGCCAAGTGGCTGTCAATAGGTCAACGGTCAAACTTGAAACCGGATCCACAAGTTGAGAGCCGCCTGACCATGTGAAAGAGAATGAGTCAATTGAGGATATTGAGAGGGTTCCTCCTGTGTCAGTATCAATTACTGTGACTATGAATTGGGTGCCAAAGCCATGGGGCGTAATCAAGTCTCCAGAAACAGACACAGTTGTATAGTGCGGTCTCAATGTAAAGGTGACATCAACTGAGCCATCTACAAGATATGCTCCAGCCTTGCTGGCTACAAGTGAGTATGAGTGATCCCCAACCCCGAGGCCATCGCTAGTGAGGGAGATGTTATACATCCCTCCGCCTTCTGACAGAACATTCACGGCTGTTCCGTTTGAGAAGGTTATTGTAGCCCCCTCGACGGGAGCCCCACTGTAGGCATCCTCAAAGATGAGCGTTGCAGTAAAGGTGAACCCAACAGGTGTTGTGTCCAGATGAATATAGGACAAGTCTGTATCATGGTGGAGATCAACAAATAGGGAATTTGTTGCTTTGTTATAGTAGGGGTGAATTGACTCCAAGTCCAGTTGCCACTGCTGATTATCTCCCAAGTCCGTTGTATTCAGGGCAATCCCATATCTTCCA
Source organism: Candidatus Thorarchaeota archaeon (assembly GCA_011365025.1). The sequence continues at coordinate 67,456 of RDOF01000009.1, read as the reverse complement.
TCGCCATAATCCTCAAAGGTTCGAGTCGTAGGCGTTCCGCTGACAGACCAATCCATTGTTACCGTGGCTCCCGAAATGAAATTGCTGTTAACATCGTCAGTTAGTTCTACTTCAACATAGAGCATGTCACCTGTGACCTTGTACGTGGTTTGATCGCTTGTCGCATCACCCGGCGCCAGAATAGACAGGGAAGAATCGTGTTTTACAATGAAATTGCGCTCATAGAGACCGGTCTTGTTTGCCACGCTGGTGCCTGTGTCATTGTAGTATGCGTGAATAATCCATTCACCTGCACCTGCCGTGGAGTCAAGCGCCTTTGACACTGTAGTCTGATCGGTAAGCCGGGAGGACTCGCTACCCGCTAGGATCAGACTAGGATTATACTGATTGCTGTACTCCGTCTGCAGCCAGGAAACTGAGCGCGGAGCCGTTAGGACTCTGATTTCATCGAGGTACCCAGCAAACCAACCTTCGCCGGACCCAATGCAGTAGGTATCTATCTGACCACCGCCAATTGCCCAATCCGCTGCAAAGGAGAGATCCCCGGTTACCGTATTACTTCCACCGGGATCGGTCACATCCGTTATTGTTGAACCTTCATTGATGTAGATTTTGTTGTTTGCCTGATTACTCGAATCCATATAACAGGCAAAATAGTACCAAGTACTCGGATTCCACACTGTCTTTGTAGTCCATGTGTAACGCGCGCCTGACGCACTCTCGATTTTGAAGACGAGGGATCCGTCAGCTGGAGCAGAATAGTTGTAGTCTCCGCCGACCAAGCAAAGATGCATGTTAACGTCGTTATTGAGAAACTTCTCCATCAAAACTAGGGATGTTGCGCTAGCAGAACTGAACCCTGTTAAACCCAAGTTGAACCAGCCGGTAATCATCACATCACCTTCAGGAGCAAGAGTACTCTCGATGAGTATGTGGTCATCGACAATGCCCGAAGTGCCATCGAAGAACTGTGCGTTAGCAATTTTCCCGCTAAGCATCATATTTCCGTATTGAGTTCCATCATGACCGCCTGCAGTAGAATCATAATGAATGGCACCAGTAGATTCATCAGTTGTTGGTTCCGATAGGTGCCACACCGCTTCGTAGGTATCACTCCAGAGAGCGTGGGGATTCTCCAGTGGTCCAATAACTGGATTTCCGTAGTACATCGTGAAGGGAGTATCTGAAGAACTAGATAGATTCAAGCGGACCCACGCGACAAGTCTACCAGTACTCTGAGTGAATATCTCGATTTCGTGTGGCACAATAATGCCATTCTGCTCAAAGAGAATATCAGAACCATCCGATTGAACCTTGGCTGGGTTCTGCAAATCAGTAAATACATATGAAAATCCGAAGGGATAATTCACAACATCTGTTTGAATTAACGAATGAGGCACGGTGAGCGTCTTCCGATATCGGAATGAGGGGAAGAGATGAGGATCTGTTGCTGCGGTCGTTGAACTTGTGCTGTACCATACACTCCCCGAAGGGTCTATCATTGAAAAGCCAGTTGTGGCTCCTGTTATCGTGGGAGAGAAGCTTCTAAAGGATAGTGTGTCGGTGATGTTGAACTCACCAGTTGAAGAGAGTGTTTCTCCAAACTTACCTAGCTGCAGGTCTTCAATGTAGTTCCAAGACGCAAACCGCAGTTCCCAAACGCCCCAGTAGTCCACAGCTGCAGCATCAATAATCAGAAGGCTCCCCTCATACCACCAATCAGTTCCCATGACCTTTGATTGATTCAGCGGGTTGAATACGTAGACGGGCTTCCATTCAGCCTGTGGAAACTGCACAACGACATCAAGGGAGTCAGTATCAGCTGGAGGTGAAACAAGGATATTCGCAGTCCATTCAACGACTGATGCATTGGCTACAACAAATGATGTTCCCTCGCTCATAGACTCGTCCAAGCTCTGCCCAGAACCAGAGATTTCCATCGTCATTCCTGCGTTAAGTGTTACAGGCGAAATCGACGTGGTGGAGAAGAACAGCTTGGCAGAATCAGCATCGGAGTAGATTGTTTGCAGCGCTTCCTCACTTCCGACACTATAGAATGTGGCATGGTTGACAATGTTTTCATACTCGGTATCGATCCAGTCCTCATCCCTAATCACCGTAGTGAGTCTTATCTCATCCAGCTGCCCATCAAAGAATCTCTCATATGTTGGATCATTTGCCATGTTGTTGTTTGCGATGACGAAGACATCATTGCTGTCGTAGACACTGGTCCCGCCGTATGTGTATTCCAAAGCGGGCTGGCCATCCATGTAGGCCAGAATGCTGCCTCTGGTAGCGCTCCAAGACCAAACAAGGTAGTGCCAATTACCAGTGACCACTGATTTGTTTGTATTCTGGCTTATGCCAGTAGCGGTTCCGTCTGTTCTTAAACGGACATTGAATACTGAAAAGGCTAGCCGAGTGGTTATTCTATGGTCTGTGGTTGTCGTCGTAGGAGTCTTGGAGAATACCCGGCAGTCACGGGATATGTCCTGGTTTACCCATATTGACACGGTGAAATCTGTCCAATCATCAGTATACACTTGTCCAATGCTAATCATGTCCGAGTTCGCTGTGGTGCCGGAGTCAAAGGTAAAATCAAGGGCATTTCCTGCAATTCCCGTTACTACATCATTACTATCCATTCCACCGTAAGCAGTGCCGTCGTGATTGTTCGATGTACTGTCATATACCGTTCCCGAAGGGTCATCAGCCATGTGATGAACGGCAGCGTAATCAGTCCAGACACGTGAAGAACTGGTTGAACCTGCATCAGGATTCCCATATAGCATGGTTATGACGGTGTCAGCAGTAGATGACAGGGTTGGAATCTTGATCCACGCAACAAGGTGCGCCTGAGTTGGGCTGTAGTCTTGATCAAAGAGCTCAATCTCAAAATCAAGGGCATTGTCACCTAGCCGGAAGGCAATGTCGTCACCGTCAGCCTGAACCTTTGTCTTGAGGTCATTATCGATAATATCAATCATCACAGGGAAATCAGTGAGCGTTGCACTGACCTTGGTATGGTCAATAGTAATGTCCTTCTGGTATTGCATAAGATAGACTGTGTCCTCGGGCAGAGGAAGGAGGTACTCAACGAAGAGGCGGGGGAGCTCGTTCGCTGCGTATGTGGTGCCGTAAGCACCCTTGATTGAATTACGAGCACTTGGATTGGTTGACCACATGTAATCAAGGATTACACTAATGTAATTTCCTGAAGCCCAATTGGTTTCTGAAACGACGGACTGAATGAGAGGAGCAATGTCTGGGGAACGCTGACGAATTCGAACCGAGGACATCCATGAACCCGGGTCCCAGTCAATACTTGTACCCACGTAGGTGAGCCTATCCTCAAGATGAGGAAGGCCTGCCGTAAATGGTTGTATTGGCTGTCCAGTGGAATCGAATCCAGCAACGTGGATTCGCATGTCTGGGTTATATGAAGTAGATGAAGGCTCAACTTCGAGATACGCAGCCGTAATTGCAGCGCCGTAGGGAATGTTCAGCTGGAACTGAATGCCGGTTTCTGAAATCGCAGTATCCGTCCAGCTGGTTGTAGAGCTATATGTGCCAACAGAGGGAACACTGGTCCCTATCCAGGTATTACCGTTAAGATTCAATCCAGCACTTGAATCATCCCAGGCATCACGAGAATCGTCATCTGGCTCATATGGGTAAACACTGCCCGGAGTCGCACCAATGACTGACGTGCCATTGACTTTCAGGCCAATTTGCTCTGGGAAAGGCCGAACATTCATTTCCAGTGTGATTTCATCTACAAGGACATAAGCATCCTGCGCCACCCCCAATGTTCCAGAAATATCAGTAGCCAGTCCAATATCAAACTGCAGCGCATTAGGCAATGTGATTCCTGCCAGTTGAGAGGGAGAGATTGTGGTGGTTGCTTGGATCCAAGTGTCGGTCGCATCAGTCGACTCAAAGACATGGTACTTCGTCGTCACGCCGGCGAATCTTGTGAATAGATGGACTTGGTCTGAAAGATCGGAGGTTGATTTCACGTAATAGTAGAAAGTGATTCTAGCATTAGTTATGCTACGCCAGGGAGCCAGCACGTGCTGACCGAGGTACATCTCATCTGTTGGGTCAAGATTGTAGGAGGCGTCTATCTCGGCTTGAAACTCGAACCCTGGAGAACCCGAATAGCCCTGACCACTGCGGTCTACCATTTCCCAAACGCCATCATGAGGATGTGCACTGTCATCAGGGTCATTGAAAACAAGTGTCCAATCATCTGGGACTATCACATCCTCGACTCTAGAAGCTGTTTCGCCAATGAGCCACTTCTCAGGATGAGTACCATCCCAAGTGGGATTTCGAAGTGCATCATCAACCCTTACCACTAATTCATCTATTGTAGCTTGTAGATTGGATCCCGACCACCCATCTGAGAGTGTGATGGAACCAATCTCTGCCGTATCCGCGTCTATTAGAAAGGTCCCGTCATCCCTGTTTATGGCTATGCCAGTCATTGTGTAGGGAATTGGACTTCCTGAGCCAGTGGTTGCAGAGGTGCCGTCAGACAGAATCCTAGATTGGTCGGGGTTAATTGAGCCAAATGAGTTCCAGGCATTATCTGGACCAGCTGCTTGGAATACAGGCGAAATGAACAAGAATACAAACATAATCATGACTAAATAGCGAAATTCACATCTCATATGGATAGACCTCCACAGCTCAGTATCAAGAGATACTCCTCAAAGTCTTTGACGGCGTGATAGACGGCCGGAGAACAATCAATCTCTTGGAAAATGATGCATAAGAAAGATTGGCGTGTCTATCATTTCTCTTTCTTGCAAAGTCGGTTTGTTTTTCGAATGGTTGAACCAGTGAAACGAGCGGGAATGGAAGTGCAATTTAGCGGATAAAATGGAGATAGTCACGGTATCCAGTGAATTTGTAGCCCAGCCGGTCTTTCATATCTTCAATCAGCTTGAAGACTGGGGCAAACCGGTGGTCTTTTGGATGAACTGCGATTTGAATAGGACCACCAAGTTCTATCTCAAGCATTGCATTCACAAAAGAAGCGCTAGGTTCACCGTGACTTACGATGAGATCTGCGGTCTTCAGAGTTTTTTGCTCCTTGAAACAATGGATTTCATTCCCACTGACACAATAGTGCAGACCCATTCCTTCTGCTGCCTTTGAGATTCGAGGTGGCACTTTCCAACCGGGGGGAACAAAGCCATACGGAATTTGTCCAATGCTGTTGCGGACCATACTGATTCCAGCCCTCATGCGTGAGATGGCTCGTCCCTGCTCCAAGGAGGAAAATTCGTCAGGCCGACCTGATTTCGAGAGGTGTCCATATCCGTGCAATGACACCTCCAAGTTCAAGGATGAGATGTACTGTGAGAATATAGGGTTCTTCTCAAGCGTGTTCGACTTCTTCATTTCAAACATCGGAGTTACAAGAAGTGTAAAGCTATTGATTCCCAAGTCGATTAGCCGGTCATAGGATGAAAGGACATCATCCTCAAAAGCAGGCGTCACATCATGCATCGAGAGCAGGACAGTGTCATCTTTCACAAATTCTACTGTCCTAGTCATATGGCCTTACATCTCCCGAATTTCCTTGAACTCTAGCACGTTCACCTTAAGCTGGTAATCCAGAGTATATACATACCTACAGAGACCTTTGCCACTGCTTGTAAGCGAGATCCATATCCTTGTCTGTGATTGTCTTCCTGCCGGCATGCTCCGTTAATTCTTGGGCACGTTTTGCGAGAGCCTCTCCAATCTCCTCAAGGATTTGAGCCAGGCGCTCCGCACCCTTGTCGCTAACTCTTCCGGCACCGGTCTTTCGAATAAGCCTGTCAATAGGCGCAACAGGTATGATTCTATCTTTTCGAGATCTTGGCATTGGGCGTTCTCCTTCCCTTTTTGCGAGATTTGCAGAGCCCTATTAAGAGTTATCGATATTTAAGGCATTATAAATGTCCCTTTGGCGCGTTTCGGACGAGATGACGCCGACTAAGGCATCTAAATCCATTCAATTCCCCGGATTCCTGAGTGTCAAAATCCGAGCTGATGCAACTTGTGAGTCCAATACGGTCAAGTCCATGCTTTGTTCGGCACTCTGAGCCTCCGATTCCTTGGCTGCCAGTGCCGGATATCTTGGCGCAAGAGAGCAACACGAGAGGCTTTCGCGAGCGAATTCATATGTTCCAATCTTCTGAGCCACTGCCTCAATCTCGCTCTTATCGTCTCCGACGCATGGGCGCAAAATGGGAAAATCGCAAACAGCGTTGCTGATGACTCGAAGGTTCTGGGTTGTCTGGGAGGCCTGTTCCCCTATTATCTCTCCCGTGATTATGGCATCAGCATTCTCAATAATTGCAATGGATCTGGCCATTCGGATCATATTGCGTTTACAAAAGATGCAAGTCATTTTCTTCGGCCCATGCTCCATAGCTTCAGTAAGGTCAATTCCGTGGGGGATGATGTACAACTTAACCTCATGATTGTATATGTAATTGGCCAACACCTGCGCCTGTCTAATTACGACGTCTGCACAGTCATCTTGCGAATGTGGATTATTGTCAAAGTTCACAAAGACCGGAACACATCCGCGCTTCATAGCTTTGAAGGCCGCAACAGGAGAGTCCAATCCAGAGGAGAGAGTACACACAACTTTTCCCTGAGTGCCAGTGGGCATTCCGCCAACGCCTTCAATCGTTCTCGTGAAGAGGTAGGCGTTCTCATTTCGAACCTCAACATAGATTGTCTGCGACGGGTCCGTCAAATCGACTGAGAGCCTCAACTCCGGTATGCCCTCCAAAATACGCTCACCGAGTTTTCCCCGCATTTCTTGACTGGAAAACCCGTGTGTTCCAACTCGTCTTCCCCCCACTGCGAAAGAGGCATCTGGCTGAAAATGAGAACGAGCTATTGCTTCGCCCACATCGAGTATTTTATCCAGTTTAGCTTCAATGACCACAACTGGAGAAGCAGAAACAACCCCAAATACTCTCGATGCAATGGCAGCAGCCCTCTCCGCCTCAGAAGTCACTATGAAAACTCTACCATATTCTTTCCTAATGTTGGTGAAGGCGATCTTGTTCTCAAGCAGAGCAGCTCGAACATTGCTTACAAGCATATCTTCCATACGGCGTCTTGTCTGTTTCGATTTGATTGCAATCTCGCCGTAACGAAGAAGAACTGCTGAGTATTTGGGTTCCATTATAATGCCTCCAAGCTCACAAGAAATAGGATTTAGCGCAATAAGGCTTCTGAATTGGCCCTCAGCTTGACCGAATCTAACTAGAGTTGATTTTCTTCCGGATTGGCTCATTCGATGAAGTGTGTTCCCTGAGATTCAATGAAAAAGGAGCACGCTTCTTCTTCACTATTGCAGAAGGGATTGTATGCCCAAGCGTTCATAACAACCTTACAATGATGAATGAGAAGTAAAATGATAGTCCTCGGCGTTGATGTAGGCGGAACCTTTACCGATATTATACTGGCAAATAGCGACACGGGCGACACATTTGTCTACAAGGTGCCATCAACTCCTGAATCCCAGGACATTGCTGTGATAGATGGCATAACCGAGATTCTAAGGGTTAACCGAATCGATCCATTGGCGGTGAGCATTGTTGTTCACGGAACAACGGTTGCAACCAATGCAATGCTGGAGAGGAAAGGAGCCGATGTTTGTCTGATTGCGACGGCCGGCATGGAAGATGTCCTTGAGATTGGAAGACAGAATAGAGAGGACATCTATGATCTATATGCATCAAGGCCAAGTCCTGTTGTTAGGAGCCAGAATCGATTTGGACTTCGAGAGCGTATTGACTCTGAAGGAAATCCCATCATCGAGCTGACAGAGGAAGAAATAGGCAGAATGGTGAAGACGATTGTTTCTCGGGCGCCTCAGTCAGTTGCAATCTCGCTTCTGTTCTCCTTCGCTAACCCAAATCACGAAAGGATGATGGCCCAAGCGCTTGCAGGAAATCCAAATCTGTATGTAGCATCATCGTACGAGGTCCTACCAGAATTTAGAGAGTTCGAACGAACCTCCACAACCGTGCTGGAGGCGTATCTGGGGCCGCTTATCCTTAAGTATCTGGACCGTTTGGACTCCTCAGTGGGAAATCTTTGCCCTCGTTCCAAACTCACTCTTATGCAGTCAAACGGAGGGACAATTCTCTGTTCCCGAACAAGTGGCCGTGCAGTAGGTCTTGCTATCTCAGGCCTTGCAGGCGGGGTGATTGGGGGGTGGAGGATTGCCAAGAACGCAGGCGTCGAAAAAGCTATCACTCTGGACATGGGGGGAACTTCTTGTGACATTAGCGCCGTTTCAGAAACCGTTGTGGTTCGACCAGATAATAGCGTTGGAGGGCTGCCCTTGCGTATCCCCTCTGTCGATGTGAAGACGATTGGAGCAGGCGGAGGAAGTATTGGATGGATTGACAAAGCGGGGATTCTGCATGTAGGTCCTCAAAGTGCGGGTGCGAATCCAGGACCAGCTGCATATGCGAAAGGTGGAGCAGATGCAACTGTGACTGATGCCAATGTTGTAATGGGACGATTGAATCCTGACTACTTCGTTGGAGGAAGAATCAAACTGGACCAAAGGCTTTCTCTAAAGGCATTATCGACACTTGGGGAGAAACTGAAGCTCACGCCGGAGGAAGCAGCTCTGGGAATAATCAGAATTTCCACCTCAAACATGGTCCAGGCAATAAGAGAAGTTACTGTTGAGAGGGGGAAAGACCCGCGTGGCTTTGTTCTTGTGCCCTTTGGAGGGGCAGGGCCTACCCAAGGAGTGGACATAGCTGATGCGCTTTCCATTAACTCCATCCTTGTGCCCCCGTTTCCAGGAATCACCTCCGCCTTCGGATTAGTCTGTGCCGACCTCAGAGTGGACTTGATGCAGTCTGTTTTGATATCTGATGAGCAATGCGCTAGAGATGAGGTGCTTCCAATCTTGGGCGAACTTAGTAGGAGGGCAGAGAAGGACTTGGTTGAACAGGGAGCATCTCCGGGGAGTATTTTCATCGAGTGGTCAATCGATATGAGATACCAAGGCCAGTCGCACGAATTGAGCATCGATATATCATACTTGACTGAAGACATTGTGGAAGCCTCCAAATCGCGTTTCGAGGTGGAGCATGAGCGCGCTTTTGGATATTCAATGGAAGGAAGAGGTGTTGAATGGGTTACTTTGCGAGTTGCAGGAAGGTCGCCCTATACCAGTGAGTTTCAGAGCGAGGTGAACAGCAGCACCAGAGCTGAACCCATCGGAACGAGAGGCCTGATTCTTGAGAATAACCAGCTTATTCCTGCTGGCATCTACCGAAGAGAGAATCTCCCGGTCGGACAAATCATTGAAGGGCCAGCGGTGATAGAACAGACTGATACAACAACCTACGTCAGTCCACGATGGTTTGCTGAAGTGATAACGAACGGCTCTCTTTGGATGAGGAGGAAAAGCAAATGATTGAGGACCCAATACTCTTCGAGGTCATCAAGAATTCGCTAGTTTCCGTTTCTCGGGAAATGAGTCTCACACTAATGAGGACTGCGTTCAGTCCAAATATCAAGGAGCGAAGAGACTGTAGCTGCGCGCTCTTTGATTCCAAAGGATACTTGGTTGCGCAATCAAAGGACATCCCTGTTCATCTAGGCGCTATGCCAATGTCTGTTCGATCATGCATATCACAGATTGGCGATGAACTTGAGGAAGGGACCATGGCTTTGCTAAACGACCCGTATTCAGGAGGTTCACATCTGCCGGATTTGACACTGGTTGCTCCGATATTTGCGGAAGAGGAGTGCATTGCCTTTGCGGCAAACCGTGCCCATCACTCGGATGTAGGTGGAATGAGTCCGGGCTCAATGCCAGGATTGGCGACCTCAATTCATGAAGAAGGAATTGTCATTCAGCCTCGGCTAGTCGTGCGAAATGGACGTCTAGAGAAGGATACGATTACGGATTTGCTGCGGGAAACACGAACGCCGGAGGAGAGACTGGGAGACCTCTCTGCACAGGTCGCTGCCAACCTTGTGGGCACACGGAGACTCGTCGATGCTGCGAAAGAACACTCTTGGACCGCCATACTAAGGACATTTCATGAGCTGCAATCGTATTCCGCAGAGCTCATGAAAGCTAATGTGTCACCCTACGAGGGAGCCAACTCAACTTTCGTCGACATCATGGAGAGCGATGGCGCAGGCTTTTGGGACATTCCAATAAAGGTAGGGATTCAATTCACGAAGAAGGCCGTACGCATAGACTTCGAGGGAACTGCAGAGCAGGTGATGGGCAACATCAACTGCCCATTGGCTTCAACTCTTTCATCGGTTTATTATGTATTCATCAGCCTCTTTGGTCATGAAATACCCGTAAACGAGGGCTGCTGGAGCGTCATCGAAACAAACGTGCCGGAAGGGACTCTTCTCAACCCAAGATCCCCAGCTGCGGTTTCTGCAGGAAATGTGGAAACGTCTCAAAGAATTGTGGATGCACTTCTGGGAGCTCTCTCATCCATCATGCCAGATGGGGTTCCAGCTGCAAGTCAAGGCACCATGAATAACCTAACAATTGGCGGCGTAAATCCAAGAACAGGAAGGGTGTTTTCATTCTATGAAACTATAGGAGGAGGTGGGGGAGCCGGTAAGGGCGCTCATGGAACAAGTGGGATTCATGTCCATATGACAAATACTCTGAACACTCCAATTGAGGCCTTAGAAATCGCATATCCGCTGCGAGTGAGAGAATACTCGATCAGGAAAGGTAGTGGTGGAGAAGGAGAATGGATGGGTGGTGATGGGATTATACGCGAGATCGAAATCCTTTCCGACTCAACATCAATCTCAGTGCAATCTGAAAGAAGAGAGAGATCGCCTTGGGGCCTCAACGGAGGGGGGCCCGGAAAGAAAGGCCAAAATATCATATCCTACGCCGGAGAGAAATACTTGCTTCAAGCTAAGACCACGCTTTTGGTTCCAAAAGACACGATAGTGCGGATTGAAACGCCGGGTGGTGGAGGATGGGGCGCTCCAAAGATGAAGGCCCCAGTACAACCGAATTATTCAAAGAAGTCCTAAACGACTAAGGACAGCTCCCCGTTTATGCCGTTTATCCTAACCTTCTGAGATTTTTCGCCCACGCCTATGGTCAAGTAGTACATTGGTACATAGTAGCCCTCCAGCTTCTTGAAGGTCAAGCCATGACTTACTACACGTTTGGCGTCGGAGGGAGGAGTTCCTGCAGGTTTGGATACAGCCCGGACCACCTTATCTAATGTGTTGAATTTGCCAGGTGAAATTGAGCTTTTCTTTATCCAAGCAGCCGTTGCACTCTTCTTCCCAGCGCCTTTCAGTATCTTTTCCATCGCAGCAGCGGGACTGCCAGTTTTGCCATCGAGAACCATTCCGTCCGTTCTCTTTATCTCGAAAAGCTCAACGATATCAAGATGAAGAGCCTTCCCAGGTATGTTCGTCCCTTTCTTTGGCATGACTACCTCGTTTCCAACATATGCCCCCTGTACCTGTTCATTGACACCTAATTCCTGCTTTCTAAGCCGAAGGAATTTGAGGAGCAACTCTGCGTCATAGATGCAATAGAAATCGTATTTCAGAGATGGCTTCCCAACTTTGATATCGCTACCGGCTCCCAGGATGTCTGGAGCCTCCTTCAGAGCCGCCTTCTCGGCTTTCTCAGAAGTGACAACTGGTTTGAAGTAGTATAGCTTCCTCTTCTTTGAGTCGATACTCATCTTGGCGTGACCGCCAGTGATCTTAAACATTGACGCCGTGAACTTAGGCGCTGCTTTGCTCTTCTTTTTGGCCATTGCAAACACCATTTCATGCTAGACATACTTAGTATATGTTCTCTTTGGCCGCCTGAATACAATGCAGATTCTATTTGTGCGCGAAAGCTAGTCGGACGGTCTTGCCGGTTTCATAGACCCTCGCAAAGCCGACACGCTCGAATTGCAGAAAAGTTCCATTCGCCACATTCCGAAGACCGGGCTCACCTAGGCCTGTTGCCATGCTTCCATCAACCATGGTAATTTCCACTGAAATGCTGTTTTCCTCTGGTATCCAGTGGATAATCGACCCCTTTGCTTCGCGAACCTCATCCACATCTATACTATGAAAAGAGGCAGATAGTGCCTTATCCTTGTCTAGCGTGAAATTGGCCAAGTCCTTTAGACGGAACATAGATCCGGGTTTCAGTCTGCTCGCATCACGTTCAGCAATGCCAACCTTCACCTCCTCCGATGCGGAGCGAAACAAGGAGATTGAACGCTCCCCACGTTCAGGAAAATCAGGGTGCACAGGGGCTTTTGCCGCCTTCAGTCCCTCAGGAAGCCCTATCAGCGACATCCACTTTGGAGATTCAACGAAGAAGAACCTAGGAGCGTCTGCATCTCTGATTTTGCGGTTCTCCGAATAGACTGACTTCATTGAAATCGAGATGTCAACAATGCTGAGGCCAAGGTCCAGCATTGCTTTTCGAACGGCATCAGGATGAATGCCGCGCCTCTCCAAAGACTGCAGACTCCATGTTCGCGGGTCATCCCACCCTGAGTAGACTCCCTCCATGACTTCCTTCCTTGATTTGCTCTTACTCAGCGTAGCATCCTGGAACTTGAGTCGACCGTAGTAAATCAGTTCAGGATGTTGCCAACCATAAATGCTCCATATATGCTGCTCAATCTTGCCTTCCTTCACCAAGTCCTTTCCTCGAATTATATGCGTGACACCAAGCTCATGGTCATCTATGCCCCAGGAGTATTCCAGAAGTGGCCAAACACGGTATTTTGTGCCAACCCGCGGGTGCTCTGTTTCAGAGATTCTCAGAATTACATGGTCCCTCATTGCAGGATCGGGGTCGGTCATCCCAGTCCTTATTCTTACTGCTGCTGCGCGCTCAGGATAACTGCCATCAAGCATCTTCTGCCAACGAGCAAGGTTTTCATCAATCGAGAGAAAACTGCAAGGACACGCCTTCCTCTTAGCCTTGTATTCTTTGCGCCATACATTTGCATCGCAATCGCAGACATAAGCCTCCTTCTTCCGGATAAGATCTACCGCGTACTTGTAAAACAACTCGAGTCTATCAGACTTGTAGACAGTCTTGTGCCATTCGACACCTAGGTATTCCAGTCCCTCAGGAATCAGATCAAAAGCATCAGGAGTGACAACTTTCTCTGCGGACCCTATTGTATCATCAAAAACCAGAATTAGCTCTCCTTTGTAGCGTTTGACATAGTAGTCGTTCAGGATGACCATTCTAGCATTACCAATATGAAGAGGGCCGGAAGGAAACGGAGCCAGCCGCATTACAATTTTTTTCCATTTGTCGGCATTAGGAAGCTCGGGAAGGTCCTTCTCTTCAGGTTCGGTGTCAGTCGTTTCTAAAAGCATCTCAGGAGCAATCTTGAGAAGCTCTGCCCTTTGCTGCTCTACAGACATGTTCTCAATTTCTGCAACCAAGCGCTCGGCGATTTCCTTGATAGCCTGCGCCTGTGGTCGAAGGTCAGCTCTTGAACCCATAATGGCACTCATTACTGACTTGGCGCTTGGCTTCCCATCGTACTTGATAGCATTATCGAGAACGTATTTTCGAACCTCTTGCTCAAGCTTGTCCAACTTCAACAACTCAGACTGCCTAGCATTGCTAGTTCATTTAACATTAACCACCAGAAAGGCGCCAAAGATAAGACTATATTTCTTAGAGACATCCTTATTTGGGATAATTGCGCTTTTTTATTGAAACTCAAAGTAGTCCGGTGCAAGACTGTGTCCGAGTTAAAGTGCTGCAAATTGTGCGGGGCATTCTATACCTGTACCCATAAGGGGGAGTGCTGTCCAGAATGTGAACACTTTGATCCTGTGGACATTCTGTGCATGGCAGGACATCTAAAGAAGAGAGTAAAAAGAACGTCCGATTCCGGCGGCAAAGACGAAATTGATCCGGATACATTCCTCTTCGAGGATGATGACGAAGAGGACCTTGATGAGAAGAGCCTCCCACCTGAAAGAGATGCCCTCGAGGACGAAGATGAGGACTTCGATGAAGACTTTGACGAGGATGACGAGAGCGATTGGGAAGATGACTGGGAGGATTAGAAGCCTCCTGTCACCTCCTAGGTAATTACTCACATTCAGGGAAGGAATAGGTTATAGAAATACAGCCCAAGCAGGGCAAGCGCCATCATCACCAGTAATGTTGCATTTCCGACTAGCCAGTTTCTCGCGTTCTTTTGCGAGATCTTTATTGGACCGAGGGGTTTCAGTCCTGTTGGTGCCTTTGAATCAACATCTACGGCACGCCAAATAATCTCTAGGGGATTAGCATCGCTTGGAAAGATGTCCAAATAGAGATGAGAGGAATAGCCTATCAGGAAGAGCGCGGTAACATAGTACTCCACATATGCACCGATAGCCAGCGAAAGGGTTGACACAATACTAATGGCGACATTCACAAGTGTCATCAGAACGACAAGCAGGGGCAAGATGACAGAGTGAAAGATGACATTCCGGTGCCGAGAAATCCCCAGAAAAGGAATATCCCAATCCGGCATGAGAGCGCCAGATACTGTAATGAATGCGCCGATGAAGATTGAAAGATTTCCAATGATGGGAACACCAGAGATCCACTGATAGACAATAATTCCTACCAGTGATCCAATGCAGAACGTCACAAAGGCTAGAGCTCCGGCTGCACTCCGGTTGCTGGTTGTTCTCTTTGCCATTTCCTTGTTTGGTGCCTTGTAGTATAGGATTGGTAGTGAGAAAATCATCACTGCAAAACCGCCAACAAGGTAGTAGTAAAAGAATTCCATAAGCTGGCCAGCTTGCGACGCCCAGACGCTGAAGGCGTAGATTACAGAATATAGACCAACAAAAAGTGAGAAGGCGAATACCATATGAGAAAGTCGATTCATACCACGGACCCCTTTCTTGATTCTATCTAAGTAGTTGGTATGAAGGTCATTGAAGGTGCATCTTATTTCTTTCCCCTCAAGCCGGGGAACCAGTACTGCGTGCTCTTTGAGTAGCTCTTCTGAATTTTGGCCACCCCCTTTTCAACAAGCAGGGCAAGTGCGTTCATAACACGTTCTTCTGTCCAGCTAAGGCCAACGACCGCATCTTCGATTGATATCTTACCATCTCGCTCAGCCGCAAGACTCAGGATTTGTTGGGGGTCATCTGTAAGCGAAACTGGAATAAACTTCACTAGAAGAGCACCACTATCAAGAGCTGTAGTTCCTTCGAGAAGTCCCTCCTCAGACATCTCAGATAGAATTACCTCGACTTCCTTGGAATTAACGTTCCAGCCTTGGTTGTCCAATCGAACAAGCAACTCAGAGAGCAACATTATGCCTCCGGATTGTTTTGACTCCTCCGCTGTTTGAAGGATATCTCTTCTCAGTCCGTCTGAACGGTCATCCTTCTTCAATAGCCGCTTTACCATGCCCTTTTTCTTCTTTGCCTCGGAAATCCATGATTCGGGTTCATACCCAAGTTCACCCAAGAGGTCTTCCAAGCCAGCTCGGTAGGCAGGAATTGTTAGAAGAGTATCACCCTGTTTTTCAAAGGCATCTCTTAGCTTCTCACGTATCTTCTCAATCCTACTGGCTCTTTCCAAGAGCGCATCAAGCTCCTGATCAAGACGCTCCTCGTCCGACAATGATACCAGAACAACAGGCACAACAATGTCATCTAGGGTGCGAAGGGTAAATTCCAGGTTCTTCGGTTGAAGGCCAGGTGCAGCCACTCGAGCCTCATAGTGGCTTCGCGGTAATGATGTACGAACGATGCCTTTTGAGTCAGACCTAAGCCTTAGTACACCCAACTCAATAACTGCCCTACTCACCGGAGTTCCCGATTCATCGTGAATATGAAATGTAACTGAGCAAAGCCCCTCCGCTGCTGTAGAAGTGGGAGCATAATGAAATGTTCGCGGCAGTGAGGTAATTTCACTCTCTGGAAATCCTGATAGGAGAGCTTTGACTTCATCAATAGCTGACTCTCGAGCAAGAGCATCTGAAACAAGGGCTTTCGTTCCCTCAAGAAGAAAGGTACGTCCTTGCGGGTGTGCGAGAAGATTATGAGTTGTAGAACTCGTGCGAAGCATCTTTCTCAGATTGACATCAGTATTTGCCCTTTCTCTCAGTAGGTCAGCAATGTGGAGAACCTCGTCAGACACGACAGAGAATGCATCAACAAAATCACGACGCCGGCTTACACTCTGCGGAGTTTCCGTCAAGTATGAAGGGGGATAAACATCTATGCTTAGTTTTCCTCTTTTTGAGAAACCTACAAGAAGAAAAGGAACCATCAGGAGTGCGGACGTCACTTCCTGCACAAGGCCACCACCTGAAACCATATACGCCCCCAGAGAATCCGAAGCCCTGCAGAGAGATTCACGAAGCGTGCTAAGCCGTTGTCTTACAACCACTTCCTTTTCTTGAAGCTCGTTTGACGATTCGAAATGAGTAGAAAGAAGACCCTTCAATCGATTTTCATCACGGCTAAGAGCAACAATTCTAGCGGTTTTTTGCTCCTCAATCTCTCTGATGCGCGATGAATCTCCAGAATCAGATTTCTTGAGCTGGACAAGTCTGGATTCCAAATTCTCAACTTCTCTTCGAAGGTGGTCAACACGTTCTTCGAGTTTTGACCTCTGTGACGAGAGGGCCATCTCTGTCGACTCAAGAAGTTTGATAATTCGTCCGTGAATCAAATCCTGTATCTTCTGGAGTTTCGGTAGGTAGTCAATCAGCGCAATTGAAGTCCGGACTATTTTCGACTCATTCCTCTTCAGATTCTCTACATCAATTACATCCGGAAGCACTAGGGAGAACAAGTCGATTGTGCTTTTCAAAGGCCAGTGAAAAAACGCAGAGATGGGTTTGGCAATTGGAGCTGGGCAAAAACCCGTGACGGAGATCGGCTCGATTTGATCTTTTAACTTTGGTGAGGAGCTTATCGATACCTATATCCTTCAAGACATCAATTTCGCCAAGCCCCAGACCAAGCGTTTCGGTTAGGAAGTACTTATTTTCTTTACCTGATGCATGTACACGGAAGGGCACAAAGGTTTTGATGAAGAACTCCAGTTCCCTGCCATTCTTTGATTCAAGAGCCCTGAGTAGCATGGATGCGAGAACATAGTCTTGAGGCACAGCCTGCTCCATAGGTGGACCACCGGCTATGTTAAGCCTTCTAGTGGAGAAGAC
Organism: Candidatus Thorarchaeota archaeon; assembly: GCA_011365025.1. Next base: position 50,234 of record RDOF01000009.1, on the reverse strand, counting down.
CGGAACAATGACAATTGGTTCGTCTTGGTCCATTGGGAGCCACTATGGTGATTGAAAGAGGCTACGCTTTTCATCCTTTCTAAGAGAGAGGCATTTGCAAAGTTGTGAATTCCCAAATGGCGCTCGATTCAATTTGGGCTTGAAAGACCGTTCTGACTACACAAGGGTCAAACATTTATGCGAAGACTGCAACAGCTGAAGTGGGAGCAACAAATGCCAGAAGCCGCCTTTGTAGTCCAACTGGACGATTTTCATGGATTCCTTGTCAAGGAGAGGTACCCCGATTCCCTTTCACTCACTGAGAAGATATTGAATCTTGTCTATTATGAACATCAGAAGGGGAAACATGAGGAATTGAAATTCACCGAAGACCTGGAAGGAATGAGAATCGCATCATTTTCCATGGAGCCTTTCCCTGGATGGATTGCCAACTTTGTTCTAGGCACCGATGAGGTCTTTGAAGATATACGAACGGAATTGGCCGGAATGGGCAGGTTTGTTCTTGAGCTAGTAAATGCAGATCCGGATTCAGTTGACTTGGGGGATGTGCTGAAGAAGAAATGCTCCTTGTCCCGCCCGAACCAAGAGCAGAAGACAGCAGAGATTTTCATGACGCCTTCATCTGCATTGTTGCTGGAGAAACTGCAGGCAGAGGGTGTGGAGAGCACCGCAAAGCTGTCCATGTGGTTGAAGAATCAGGTACAAAGTGACAATGTGGATATACGAGAGGCAATTGGGCCACTCATGAATTCAGGACTAGTTGTTGTTGAAGCTCAAAGCAAAATGGCTGAAACCGCCTACCTGGTTAAGGATGTATTTGGATATAGAGCACCTCCAGTGGTATCATACAAGAGAGCTGAAACAATATATCCCACACTAATGGAGAATTATAGAGAATATGTGGGCTCTTTCTTTTCTCCGGATCCGCCTGCAAAGGGGTATAATCCGACAATTCCTGTGGAAGACCCTAACTCGCCGCTTCTGGAAGATAGAGAGAAGATATCGAAGCTACTTTCAAATAGCATCCATTATGCTGTCTTGCAGGCATTAAGAAACCAGCCCCTCTCAATCAAGGAAATATCAGAGCGCATATCGTTTCCGGAGAGTGTCATTCAATCTTCATTGTGGGCACTTGAGGAGAATCAGATTGTTGCGCGATTTGAGGTTTCGGGAGTCTGGGGCCTTGTCACAAATCCTGTGATGGAGGTCTTTATGCCGAAGTATGTGCTTCCAATTCTGGCACAAAAAATGGAAGAGAAGAAGATTACTCAGGCGACCGCGATTAGATACCTGCAGCTTCTCATAGATACTTGGAGTGAGTCACGTGATTAGAAGCGTCTTCATACTTGGACAAGAAGGTGATTTGTTGTACTCAAAGGAGTACGCAAAGAGCGAATCAAAGGGGAGCCTGATAGAATTCCTTGTCAATCTCTCCCAGTTTCTCAGAAGTGCAAATCTTGAGGGAAAAACGGAGTATATGAACGTAGGAATTTCGCGGATGTTTTACGCACAGAGAAACTTGTTCACATTTGTTTTTGTGGCTGACAAGGCAGACGATTCCACACAAATGGAAGAAAAGATGACCCAACTCGTTGAGATTTTCATGAAGGATTACGCCAGCATCGCCATTGCCAAGCAACCCCTGGATGGTTTTGATGCGAAGGTAGATGAGATTGCAGTGACCATGGTAAAGGTAGCCATTCTTGGATTCGCGGGAGTTGGAAAAACAACAACATTGCACCTTCTGAGAGGAGAAACACTGCCATTGGTTCATGATCCTACAATTGGTGTTAGCATCAAGAAACTCCCTGAAGAAGTACAAAATGCAAACATTGTTCTTTGGGATCTTGCTGGGCAGTCGCGATTCAGCATCCTATGGGCAAAAATGATTGCAAATGCGCAAGTAGTCGTAATAGTAACAGATAGTACCTTGGAGAATGTTCTGAGAAGCAAGAAGCTTGTCTCACTTGTCAAGGAAGAGGTACCAGAAGCCAAGGTCATTGGCATTGCCAATAAGCAGGATCTTCCAACGGCATTGACACCCGAGAGAGTGGGTCAAATTCTTGGAATTCCAACCTACGAACTCGTCGCAATTGATATCTCGTACAGAGACCGTCTCATACAAATCATCAGAAAGGCAATACTGGAAGGAAAGGCTGAACCCAAGGCCGCATAGTCTGAGGTCATCACGGCAAAGGCTAAAAACCAACAGAATGCTCTATCCTAATAATGGGTAAGCCAAGGTGACGATTAATGGCCTTTGATATTAGTGAACTAACTCGGAAGCTTAAGGAAATTGAGACCTTCGCAATAAAGGTTTCAGAAACAAAAAAGCTGGCTGACATGCTGGCTGAGAATCTCGCCAAGATGAAGACAGAGATAAACAAGACAATCAACGAAAGCTTCACGGAGATTGCCAACCAGATTGATACCTTAAGAAAGAATATGGAACAGATGGAATCAGTTCAGAAGAGCGCACCGTCAGCACCCACTCCTGAACCGACACCCCAGCCAATTCCGATGCCCGAGGTTGAGGAAGCAGAAGAACCAGAACCGTCTCCGCAGCCAACTCCAGAACCTGTAGTTGAAGAAACCTTGGATGTGGAACCAGCTCCAGCTCCGGAGGTCGTGGAGGAAGGAAGTGACCAACTTGATTTCCTGCTTCAGCAGAAAGATAGGCTGAAGGCATCACTAACAGACCTCAGATTCGACTACATGCGCGGGTATATACCTGAGGATGACTATAAGACGAAAGAAGCTGAACTTGATTCACAGCTTGAGGACATAGATCGGCAGATTGCAGCTTTGAAGTAGAAACGAATGACTACAACTGTGTTCCTCCAGAAGGAGTAGAAGGGTATCTGACTGGGCTTTATTATACAATCAGTTGCCCAGTCAAGCTCACTACTTTTGCCTCGATAATACAACAACGCGTTTTTGGAGGCAATGTGTTTGAAGCTGTAGGACTGGTTAGTCTTTCGACTAGAGAATGTATCTAGAAACCAAATTTGGGAATTGATACTGGTACTGCAAGAAGCAGGACTTAGCTACCTTTTTTCTTGGACGAAGATGCTTTTGTGGCCTTCTTTGGCTTCTCCTCAGCCTTCTTTGTAGTCTTCTTCTTGGGCGTTTCCTCGGCCTTCTTCTCAGCGGTCTTCTTTGGCTTCACTTCAGCTGTGGAGTCCTTAGCTTTCGTGGTGGTCTTCTTTGGCTTCTCCTCAGCCTTCTTTGTAGTCTTCTTCTTGGGCGTTTTCTCGGCCTTCTTCTCAGCGGTCTTCTTTGGCTTCACTTCAGCTGTGGAGTCCTTAGCTTTCGTGGTGGTCTTCTTGGATTCCGCTTCATCTTTCTTCGTTGGTACTTTCTTGGCAGACTCCTTCTTAGCAGACTCTTTCTTGGCCTTTTCATCAGCTTTCTTCTTGCTAGGCTTCGTGGCGAGTTCTTTCCTTGGCTTCTCTTCTACCTTCTTCTTTAGAGCTGGTTTCTTTCTCGGAGCTGGCTCACCATCAATCATTTCATCCTCAGGCTCAATGGATTCTTCCTCCTCATCAAGAGGTTGAACAACTACTTCAGGACGCCGTTCCTTCTTCTGTTCCTTCTTCACGCCTGCTTCTCTTCGCTGTCTAGCAAGTCGGCCAGGTTTAACAACCGCGTCCATGCGCGCAGCCGCCTCAAGCGCAGCATCCATCTCATCGGTGAATAGGCTTTCCTTGGGAACAGAGGAGGAGATCTCTTCCAACACATCTGCTATCAATACGGGGCGCTCCGTTTCCTTCCGGCCGAGCTCACTTGGAGAGGTATACGCTTCGAATCCGCCGTCTTTCACGTAGGGAACCAAAAGGCCCGCGGATTCCTTCTTTCGGAGTATTTGACGGGCTACGCTCATCCTAATACCAAACCGATTTGCCAGTTCATAGCTTGTGACGGACCTTGACTTCTTCAAGTAGTCCTCTATGTCAGACTCAACTTCAGGCCTGAGTATTGCATCTCTGATCAACTTCTCAGTCTTGACTGCTGATTTGCCCCATTTCTTGCGACTGATGGTAATTACTCTCCTTTTTTCAGATGTGGAGTCAAGCGAAGGTCTAGGGTTTGACTTTTAAAGATGACCATTTATGACGAGAATTTGATATGTGAAAGCGCTGCCATATTGAACCAAATCACATTCTACCTGCAGTCAGACTCCCCTTTGCGTTTGGTTATCAACAGCTTCTGTTTAATTGAAACGTCGCTATCGGGAGGAATATCCTGGTCGATAACACAACCAGGTTGGATTATGCTCCCTTCCCCAATCCTTGTACCTGGAAATACCGATGCATTGACTCCTATGACAACGCGGTCACCCACAATAGCTCCAGTGGTATCTGAACATTCTCATCTTCGAACTTCAGGAATAGATTCTTCTCACCCGGTCGCCAGTTCCACATCTGCGCTCCAGCTTCTATACATGAGTTTGCCCCAACAATTGAATCAGCAACGTAGGTCATTCTGCCCACATTTACATTATCAAATACCATTGTATTTCTCATCTCAACGGCGTAACCAATGTGAACGCCCTCACAAAGGCTGCTGTAGTCTCGAATCAGTGAATTATTGCCAACGTATACATTCTTGCCAATATAGACTGGACCTCGAATTGTTGTTCCGGGTCTGATTACCGAGCCTTCATCGATATACACAGCCCCTTCCAAAACTACGTTCTTGTGAATTTCAGCCGATTCAGCAATAAAGCTGCCCTTACCTCGCAATTCTCTATCCATAACGATTTTGTTTGCTTTCAAGACATCCCAAGGCCACGTAAACTCAGCCCACTCCTTTTCCCACACCGCAGCAGTCACAGTTCGTCCGTCAGCAATCATCTTCTCAACAGTGTTTTCCATTGTCTCCTCTTTAATCAGGAGTGGAAGGGTATCCGATTTGAAGACGGAAACACCTGCTACAGCATAGTTGCTCACATATCTTTCCGGTCCACCCTTTTCAACCAGTTTCTCAACTATGCCATTTCTGCCAATCTTAACGGTACCGAATTGCTCTGGGTTGGAAACAAGCGTGACCAGCATGGAGATGTCGGTCTTCATAGATTCATGGTTAGAAAGGGTTCGTTCAACCATCTCTGGTTCAACCAATACATCGCCATTCACCAGTAGGAATACATCTTCGCCATCTAGTTCATCACTTGCCGAAAGAATAGCGTGTTCAACACCCTTTTGCTCGTGCTGAATGACATACCGAATTCGTACGCCTTGATCTCCGCCCATCTGAAAATATTCTATGAGTTCTTCTCGCCCATGACCAACAACCATTACAATGTCGCGAATGTTGTTCTCTTTCAGACTATCAATAATGTACTGGAGGACAGGTCGCCCCGCTATCATCAGCATAGCTTTGGATCTACGTGATGTGATTGGCCTCAGACGTTTTCCCATTCCTGCTGTAAGCACAAGAGCCTTCATTGTGGACACACTTCGTGTTAACGAACATCTAGCATTAAAACTGTTGGTAGGAGAGCAGTTGTATCACTGATTATCCAGTGTAAAGTAAATTCTCCTTTTACCAGCACCCACATTCTTTGACTTGCCAATTCGTATCATCCCTATCTCACCTGTATTCCGCACATGAGTTCCGGCACAGGAAGCAGCATCATAGTCCCCTATGAGTAGAACCCGAAACTCAGTCACACTCTTCGGAACCATTTCGAGATAACGTGTCTGGTATCCCCGGTTTTGAAGAAAAGCAATTGCTTTGTTGCGCTCCATGAATTCAATCGTCACGGGAAGGTTCTGCTGCAGAATAGCATTCACTCCAACCTCCACCTCGCGTTTCATCTCCTCATCAAAGGACTCAAGTGGCGAGTAATCTGCTCTACTCGTCGTGGGAGTAATCATGTTGCCAACAGTTTCTACGCCATGGTTTAGCTGAAGATATCTCGACAAAACATGCTGACATGTGTGGAAACGCATGCATTCGTACCTGAATTCCCAGTCAATCTCACCCTTGATTTCGTCTGCCATTTGGAAAGGGATTGCATCCTCCGTGAAATGGCGAATTTCTCCTTCTTCCTTCCTAACTTCGTGAATAGTGATGCTGGTAGGCCCAACGGAAAGGGTTCCTTTGTCACTAGCCTGACCACCACCAAGGGGATAGAAGGCTGTTTGGCTAAGAACCACGAAGTCGTTCCCAATTCTCGTGACAGAAGCTTCGAATTGTCGCAGATAATTGTCATGCATGTGAAGAAGCTCTGTCATTAGGGAATCCCTCTAGTCACCCGCTCTTTTCACACGGGTCCATTCCTCAACTGCGAGCTGCTGTGCCTTCTCTATCTCTTCGGGAGTAAGATCAATAGCAGTAGTGGTGGCTGCAGCTTCAATAATCTCGCGAACTTCTTCTTCGCTATCCTCCTCCTTCAAGCCGGCAAGAATTGCTGAAACGATGTCATCAGGAACTCCTCTCTCAGCCAGGAAACGGGCTAGTGGAGTGTAGGAAACCGGGATGTAGCCAGACTCGGTAGAAGGTTTCATCCCCATGGAAATCATCTTCTCCTCGAAAAGCGAGGAAATTGTGGACTGCCTTGTGGGGACCCCAGCGAGCTCAAATGCGCGGTCTCGTTCAATATCCGACAGCATCTTAGTCATACTCTTAACAACCTGGGGCTGCTTTGTCCCACCCCTTCGTCGGGCTGCCAAACCAATGATGACGACAATTACAACCAAGAGAATAATCAGCTGAACTGTCTGGTCATTCAATAACGAAATGATCGTATCAAGAAAATTTTCAAATTGCATAGACAGTGTCCCACCGCTTCGGAACGAGATATTGGCAAGTTGCTCAAACGTGAACTTTAAGGTTTCTCTTAAATTGGGTATGCAGTTCGGTTCCAAGAAATGAAGGCAAGGTAATACCAGTAAGGGTTCCAGCCTCAGAAGGCGATCTTGTTCGCAATACCAAGATAGACATCCACAGATTGCAGCAGCTGGTTCATTCTGATGAACTCGTTGGGTTGATGCGCCTGTTCTATTGACCCTGGACCGCAGACTATGTTAGTAATCCCTCCTTTTGGCTGCAGCACAGAACAATCAGTTCCATATGTAGCAGCTCCAAGGGTTGGTCGAATCCCGGTAATTTGCTCTACAACTTCACAGCCAACCTTCACTATTCTTGAATCGACAGGAGTTAACACCGCAGGCTTTCCGTGTATATATTCCACCTTAACCCGAGAAGCGAGGCCAGCGCTCTCCAGACGCGAGTTCATTTCCTCAAGTACACTCTCAGGTGTTTGCCCTTTCACGGTCCTCATGTCAAGATGGATTTCACAATGATCGGGCACAACATTGATCTTAACTCCTCCTTTTGCAAGGCCAACATTAAGGGTGGGAGAGCCCATCAGCTCATCAGGCTCAAAGGGATACTCGGAGGCTAGAAGGACTGAAAGGCCTTCTATGCACAACTGAATTGCATTCACCCCTTCCTGTGGTCTTGAACCGTGAGCCGATTTTCCTGTTGCGACTATCCGAGACCAAAACATTCCCTTCTCACCCACTAGGATATTGAGATCGGTAGGCTCCGCGCAAACGCCAAAGGAAACACTCCTGAGCAATTGACTCTGCACAATCTCTTCAGCTCCAGAGCAACCGCTCTCCTCATCAGACGTAGCCAGAAACAATAATGGTTCTTTTCCTCCGGAATCGGTATATAGAATCAATGCCTCTGCAAGGGCAGAAAGCGGACCTTTCATATCACAGACCCCTCGTCCATAGATCAAGCCATCAACCAACTCAGCTCCGAAAGGATCGTAATCCCATGCTTCTACGGGACCCACGGGAACTGTATCCATATGGCCATGCATTACCAAGGAACCAGTTTCATCTTCTTGTGAATAGAAGATTAGATTGGGTCGTTCCTTTGGACCAACGGATTTGCACGCAATGCCATGGTCCTCCATATGACATCTTAGCACCTTGGCGACTTCCTCTTCTTTTCCCGGAGGGTTCTCAGAATTAGTGGCAACCAAATCCCGGAGCAGTGCCAGCAGCCGTTTCTGGTTTGTCATTGTAAATCCAGCCATGAAACAAATGATATCAGTTCAGTGGGAGAACAGTTTCATAAGGCTATGGTACTAGTAACTCCATGGCAGAGTCGATGAGGCGGTTACCCCTGTCCGAGCTATGGCTATGACGAACCGGTGAGCAGCTGAGACCTGCCACCTCTGCCGGTGAAAAATCGATTTGTTTGAAGGCTGAGACCCATAGCATCAAGCAACTGCGGCTCGATGATTCCCAAAGGTCCCTAAGACGAATTCATGTCCCCGTCATCAGGTCGAAAGAGCAGCTTGTTTTTCTGAATTGTGACCCCGAATTTTCGTCCCGATTCATCCTCCACAGAAACTTCTTCCCCTTGAAGAAATACCTTCACCTGCTTCCGAAGATCCGGTGAGGGAATATCTCTGATTTTGATGATACAGGTCTCAGCCATCGCTAGTAACTCCGACGGATGCTGTAATGTGGTGGCGCAGCAGCCTGATAGGGATGCAAGACTTGTGACTATCATTCCTTTCCCAGTATATAACCGAAGAGCGTACAGAAAATTCCTGTAGGATGCATTAGAATGGAGCTAAGAGGCAAATTGAGGAGAGGCCCCGGAAGAAAGAAGTGCACCCTGAGTGGGAACTCGAAAGAAGCACTTCCTCGACATTACGTACTTAACTTTCGGCCAAATGCGATTCTTGGGGCATTGGGAAGGACGCGAGCTCATGGATTGTATGAGAACGGATGTCTTGCTGAATCCTTCCTCGCAACAATCTCATCTATTGTCTGTCTGCCTTCAATTGCCCGTCGAATTGCAAAGCGAACCGCTCTGAAGTTGTTTATGTGAACGCGCTTCGGATTGGCCGCACTTGGATGAACAAAAGCATTAACGGCAATTACCAGATCAGGGACTAATTCCTCAGGAATAATGCCATCAGTTATTGTGCGCCTTATGGCATCCTCCACAGCTTTCTGTGTTGTTTCATAGACCATCTTCTTATGGTGTTCATTTGTCACGGTGACAGTTGGAGCAAACACAGTGATTGGTTTGAGCTCTTTGATAATACTAGAAGAATGGAATCCTTCAATCATTTTTCCAGCGCTGTCCACCGCAGCATCCATTGGACCACCGCGCAGTCCCATTGTTAGATCGACGTGAGCGATTTCCTGCCCTTCGCCGCAGAGAGCCTCACCATGAAGCAGTGAAAGGCCCTCAATAACATCCGGAACCAAACCCTTCGCCTTTGGATATGCCTCCGCGACTAAGCTTCGCTTCCCGGTCTTGAATGTGACTGGTCCTCGAGGAATCAGCTGCAAGTCTTCAAGGCACGTTCGAAGCTCGTCGATATCCTCATAGCGTAGGGAATCGCCTTCCAATAATGGGGGCCTGGCTTTTCCTACAGGAATCCCCATCATATTCAGGGCGACCTTCACCGCCATCCCGCCGCCTCGATTAACAAAGATGCGAACCGTCCTCTGAATACTTCGTTGGATAATTCGCGCCTCTTTTAGATCGCCATTGGCAAGTGCAGTTTGCATCTTGCTCTACCGGTCAGGAAAGACATTAGCACTAGCCAAAATGGCACCATCACAGCCGGAGGCTAGTGCAGGAAGTGCAACTTCATCATGTCCCACCATAACCTGGAATTCCTCGGGCTTGCGAACAAGGATGGTTGTTAAATTGATGAGATTGCCAGACGAATCCTTCATTCCGATTATTCCGTCAATTTCTCGAAGACCATCGACAACCCACCAGTCAAGGTTGACTCCGGTTACTTGCGGAATATTGTAGACAATGATAGGAATGTCACTAGAGCGAGCGACTCTCTCAAAGTGCTCATATATTTCCTTCGTTGATGGTTTCAGGAAATAAGGAGATACAACGAGAGCGGCAGAAGCACCAAACTCAGCTGCACGTCTTGTGAGCTTAATTGCATCGCCAGTAGATGCCGCTCCAGTGCCTGCAAGAACAGGGACCCGCTTGTTTGCAATTTCGCAAGCCATACGAATGGTCTCAACCTTTTCATCAAATGTCATGCTCGTGAACTCGCCAGTTGTGCCTACTGGAACTAGTCCTGTCGCTCCTGAGCGAATGACATATTCAATAAGACCCTTGAACTGCTTCTTGTTCACACCGGATTCATCAAAGGGGGTTACCAAAGCGGGATAGACGCCTTTGAATTTATAGGATGTATCGCTCATCTTTCATCAACTCCATATCTGGCGTAATGCGTCGAATACGGCCTTCTTCGTTTCCGCGCGCACCACTCTTCGCTCTCGAGTGTTCAGGTCAATGTCCAAGGACATTATCACAACTTGGTTATTGATTGCGTACTTGGGTATCTTTCCGGCTTTCAGAAGCTCAGCAACAGCCTGGGCGGCTCCTGACTGAACAGGACCGTAAAATAATGAGGCTTGGCGCATTGATTCAATCTTTCTGAGAGGGAACATCAGACTTATGGGGCGCACGGGGAGATTGGGTTCCAGTATTACTGTTAGGGCTTCATGGCCGATTCTTGGTGTAGTTAGCAGCTTCACGAAAGCTGTACCAATCGGCCCGTTCTTATCTCCAGCAGCAATGCCGACTGAAACCATTCCATCTCCTCCATTGCCAAACTTCACTCCATCTGTTGATTTCAGCCCGGCACCCATGGATTCAAGAGAACTAGATATATCGATGTCAGACTCAATTGGCGGGTGACCAAGAGCCGCAATAATACCTAGGTTCTCCAGTTCAAGGCGTATTTCTTCCTTCAGCTCACGTGTCAGGGTTCCACCGGAGTTCAATGGCATTCTGCACCGACCAGCATTAATACCCATCATCCGAAGAGCTGCCTTTACTGGTGGCGCACCGCCGTTTCTGGTGACGATTCTAGCGAGCGTTTGTACCTTAAGTTGAAGCTCACTTGCACCCTGAACATCACCTTGCTTGACCTTCTCCATTATCTCCAGCCAAATGTGAGGAATGATGTTTCCAGATGCGAGGATGGCTGCACTTGCTCCTGCAGCTATGGCGGATAAGAAGCACTCATCATGGCCTATCAGTACAGGTATCTTTCCCTTTAGCTTCTGAATTAGTTCAAGAGTATGACCAATATTGCCGCCGCTGTCTTTTATTCCCACGATGTTATCAATGTCAGCCAAGTCCTCAACAATATTGGAATTTAGAACACCAAGAGTACACTGAGGAATGTTATACAAGATAATAGGCAAGTCTGCTTTGCGGGCAACCGTTTCATAATGCTCATAGTACCCCTTATCAGATGGACGCAAGTAGTAAGGAGAAATAACAAGTGCTGCATCACATCCAGTATCTGCGGCATACTTCGTCAAGGCGACGGTAGCCCTAGTGCTATGTTGACCTGTACCAGCGACAATGGGGACTCTTCCGTCCACAAATTCAACAGTGAGTTTGAAAAGCTTCTTGCGCTCTTCCGTTCTCATGTAGGAGAACTCACCCGTCGTACCCGCCGGAACAACGCCAGTAGCACCCTTTCCGATGGAGTAGTCAATAACCTGCTTGAAGCCGTCCTCGATGATATCACCATCCTTTGTGAAAGGTGTTACGAGAGCAGGCATCACGCCTTGTGGGACAAATCTCTTGGTCATTGGAATCAGCCAGCACTTGTTTCGGAATTTTGGTCAGTATAAAAGTCTTCGATTTGAGCCCAATGCCCTATTGGACTCCATTCTGACGCGTATTATCTGTGCCGGCTTCGTTCGAATTTGGGACGGGAGTGAACAGTTAGAGGAGTCAGGATTAGGGCAAAGAGAGCCACAAGAGGGATTGGCACGTAGGATGAGGAAGGTCCCCCCACATCCACGACCTGAAGAACTACCATATAGCCAACTTGCAGAATTAGGACTGTAATGACCATAAGCACATATCCAATCTGAGAAATATCCTGATTCTTTGCGGTGACATATGCCAGATATGCGAGCAGAACACCTAAACCCCAGAATGGCAAGAAGTCGATCGTTCGGCCCAAGGGGACTTCCAATAAAATGCCGGCATCTGAATAAACTCCTATTGCCCAAAAAACAGAAACAAACCATAGCCTGCCCCCACCAGAAATGCTCTCCGTAACAACGGAATACGGCAGCATTATGGCAAATGCAAAGAGGAGTCCTGCAAGTACCTTGGGAGCAATGTGGGCCATTGAATACTCTCCTTGTTTAACCAATGCCCGCTAAGGATTATGAAGCTTGGCTTTTCCAGAAAATCAGTTATTCGCTTACTATAAGAGAAAGTTGGTCTAGTCAGGGATTATGCCTGACTATGTACTAGTTATGACTACATGTCCGCCAGAAGATGCAGAATCCATCGGACTGAAACTTGTAGAATCCAAGACCTGTGCTTGCGCCAACATCATTCCACGAATTAGTAGCATCTACCATTGGAAGGAGAAGATTGAGCATGAAAGCGAAGCTATTATCCTTCTCAAGACAGAGAAACAACGAGAACAGGACCTCTGGGAAGAACTGAGAAAGCATCATCCCTATGAGGTTCCCGAATTCGTGGTTGTGGATATTGCCAGAGGCTCAAAGGATTACCTTCAGTGGATATCAGGGAGTATGACCTGAAGACCGGCGCTTCTAGGCAAAGTCAACTCTGCGCGCAGCGTAGGAAAGTGAGTCATTGAAGTATTTGCCAATCACTTTGGCAATCGCAGGTCCAACGATATAGTTGATCTCTCCTGGCATGAGTTCACGAAGGTTTGTCCTAGAGGTGAGTTTGCCTTGTCGTTTCAGTTTCGAAACCTCGCGGTCAACTATAGACCTGGCTTCGCTCATTGACATACCCGACGCAGATGGGCCAATTAGCCCAGTTTTGATATCGGATATTCCGCGCATTACGAAGATGGCCAAGTTCTCCAAGTCGCTAGCTGTCACCATATCGGCCGAACCGTGATCCTTACACTTCCCATCAGATGGCGCAGAACCGCAGAGAGTACACACTTTGCGTCTCCGGTTGGTCTTAATATAGTAGGCAAGGAGATTTGCGCACTTGCTATCGTCAGTTTCAGTCCATTCAAGACCTTTTACACCGACTCTGCCAATTGCACGAAAGACCGTCTGACTCTTTGTGTAAATCCATGATAGAACATCAAGTGACGCCTTCTTGCTTTCAGCAATGCGTTGGTCCTCCAACTCTGTCTGAAGCGCCAGCTCCTCCTTTGCAAGCTTCTTCTTGCGCTCTTGAACGAGAAAGCGGTGCATGAGGTCATATGCTATGGCATAGTTGTCAAATTCCAATTTTTCCATGACTAGTGGCGCGTCCACGACCCCCTCGAACACAGGACTGGGGGAGTCCAAGAGCTCTTCCTTTGCCTTTTCCATATCTTGATTTGACAATCGAGCATGCATCCACGAGCAAATTGATTCTGCTTCAAGTTCAGGGTATACGACCTTTAACTCATAGATGCGTTCGGACATCAGGTCAATTAGAATCTCTTCACGAAGCGCCTGTAGCTCTGTTTCGGAGCTATCGTAGATGCTCTTTAGAAGCGCTTTGATTCTCAGGAGGTCTTGCTTTGACCGGATATAGGATTCTACTACGCGTGAAACATTAGTTAGAATTCCTGATGTGAAATACCAAACCAAATCTGCACGAAGAGCTGCCGCAGACTCCCCATGAGCCCGCTGTTGAATCATATCAGAAGTGGAGGTCACCCCAATGGAACTGAGAGAGCCTTCCTTTACGCTCCGCCGATTCTCCAATAAGCGCTCAACCTCTTCAGGTGGAGGCACTCGAATCTTTTCTTCCAGAGCTTCAAGTATTTGAATCTCAATGCCTAGGAGAGAGGTCCTATCCTTTGCCAGTGTTTCAATGGTGAACTTCTTGAGCTCGGCATCGCGCAGCCCTCTGGCCCTGAGCATCCCTTTCACTTGGCCTTCGAGGGTATGCTCTATTTTGTCAATTCGTTTCAATTGTCGCTCGATATGTTCGAGTTCATCTTTACTTAATCCAGTTTCATCCGGGGGTTTGGCTGCCTCTGTGGCCTGCGCCCTTAAAGCGCTCAGAAGGTCTGCAGGATTCGTTATGCCCTTCCGCCTCAGCCCTGCTTCAACGTCGCTTGCAGGAACGCCTGTAAATGCAGAGAGTACATCAAAGGCAATTCGGGGATTTTGCTCAAGAAGGGCAGGAAGTGTATCTGAGATTACAGTGCTCAAACGTGCTTCGTAATCATCGATTGTTATAGGTGAACCTAACATGGGCTCCAATGCATCTACCAAGGCAATACGCATCTTGCTTGCTACGCGAAGTGAATCCAATTTCACGGGGCTACCGCACAGTCTATTAGCCACATCAAAGGCAATGCCATGGAGTGCAGCAGACTCTGTAAGAGAAGTCGCCAGGTGCCCAGCAGAATACTGCAAGGACCCCCAGATACGGGCCAATCCTCTTTTGAGCGTGGTAATCTCAGCAACTTCAGCATCATGCTCTCTAAGAAGCTCATCTCTAAGTGACAGCGCAGTTTCCTTTAGTCCAGAGGCTTGAATATACAAGTCATTTCTTGCAGCACTGGCGTAGCCCGCAACCTGATTTAGAAAATCTACGTCGTTGTTTGGAGATGACTCGTCTGGAATTCTTGCAAGGTGCTCATTCAGCAAAGAAGTGGCTCTGTCAATAGTTTCCTCTGACTTCGGGTTGGCTGAGCCAAGCTCGTCACAGAATTGAAGAGTGAACAGCCCCACGAGTCGCGAAACTGCAATCTCCTCCCGCTGCCGATTGCCGAGTAGAAAGCGCACCTCTTCTTCCAGTTGACTTCGAGCGTCATCATCTAGTGCTTCCTGCGCCTCGATGGTTAACTCCTGCGTTTCATCAATTTGATGCAGTCGAACACCTTGGTAAGTATGAAGATAGAATGCCGCAAACATGGCAAAGGTTTCAGCAAGAGTCCGACCTTCAGGATGAATCTGAGCAAACCTCTCTCTATCTCTTGAAGTGCGAAGGCGAGTGGCCAGAGCCTCTCTCAGAATGATTTCCTTGCCGGCCTCACTCATTTGTCGAGTTTTTATGACCCAGGAACTTGACATTTTATGCACCACCTCTTAGGCGAAGGAAATTGTTGGAAATTGTGACATTCATCTCATCACCTTTCTGGTCATAGGTCACTAGGAATATCAGGTCTGGAATCTGAGGATTCCGAAGATAGGCTCTTCTGGGCTTTGGCAGCAGCTTGCCAAGTCCTCTAATGGAGGAGTTCTTAAGATACTCCAAGAAATCATCCTCAAGACTTACAGAAATCCCGTCAGCAGCAGCAGTTCCAGCTGATTTCAAACCTTGAAGTCTATCCGTGAAAACGGCCTGGAGTTGCTCAATCTTCACATCCATCTTTCGCAGTTGGTCACCAAGGAGGTCTCTGACCCCTACGTAGAACGCAAGATCTTCAGGAGGGTCAGGTTCAGGTGGCATTGGCTTTTCCTGCATTTCGGGGTATTGGTTGTTAATCTCAACCGTTCTAGCATCCAGAGATTTCGGACGAGAGGGTTCCGTTATTACCGGTGGCTGAGTGCCTTCTGGAAGATTCTTTGATGCCTCAACCTCTGCACGATACCGGGCCATTTCAGCCTCGTATCGGGTCATTTCTTGCGCATACTGGTTTTGCGCCCGTGCCATTGCGTCCGCTCGCTTCCTGTTGTTATCACGAATAGGTTCATTCTCTGTGTCGATTCTCTGGCATTCTCTCTGCCATTGATCGAGAACCTCGCCAAACGCAGTTTCACGTTCATCCGCTTCGAAGGTGATCTTGTCAACTATTGCCTGAGCGGTAGCTCCGAGACCAACCTTTGTATGAACGAAGCGCACCAAGGCAAGTAGTTGCTCCGTGGGATCTTGGTCCTCAGAGATTGTTTGTTTGCAGGAGTTAATCCAATTCTTGGCTTCATCTTTCCACTCATCAGGCTTTTGGATTCCGGTTTCAATGTATTCAATGAAAGAATCAAAGAGTGAACTTGGAGACTCAGCGCAGCGCGCCACAGCCCTTCGTATTTGAGCTTTTGAGAGAAGAGTATCAGCAACATCTGGAATAATATAGGTAACAAGATTCTCGAAGGTAGCCAGTATGTCTTGAAGTGCTTTGCCAGTCGCATCTAATGCACCGGCTGCACCATATCTTGTATCAATCTCTGCACGCGCAATATCGGCAATATCGGCAAACTCTATCAAATCCCAGATGTCAATCTCTTCAAAGAATGACACCATTTCCTGGGAAATTAAAGTCAATAGCTCGGAGAAGCTATGCTGCATGGCTCCAGTATAGGCAACTCTATCGAACACTGCATTCAGGCGACTGTATATCTCGGCATATAGCTTCTCAAAGAGCTTCGCGAAGATTGCATCCGATATTTCACCAGATACATCGATTCGAAATGATTGGAGCGCTGCAACGAAAGCCTTCCGTGCGGAGGTTATGAGAAGATATTGACTGAAACCGCCCTCAAAGTAGTGTTGAACTTGTTTGGCGTAAATCATGAAGTAGCTGACAGTGCTTCTAAGCTGCCATGCGCGAATCTCCGACACGCCTGCAAAGGTCCTTTCGATTGAGCTTACCAATTCATCAACAAGCTTCAATGCAATAGTCTTGCCAAACCCATCAAACCAATCACTACGAAGGTCGATTTCGGAAAGCAGAGCGGTCTTATGCCCTGAAACGCTTGAGCTCGTCCCTGACCCCACATGACTATTGACAACTTCCTCAAACGAAGCAATTGTCTTCGATAGCAGGGCAACAAACTCGCGGGTTTGTCCGGTGAGACCTGCAAACTGGTCAAGGCTCACGTTATTAAAGCCAAGGTACTCCACCAAGAGATTGATGCCCATCTGAGCCAGATTGACCTCTTCGATACTGAAAGCATAGGCGTTCATCTCACTCAAAATTGCACGTCCTGCCTCCGGCACTTTGACCGCCAACGCTTCAATCCCGGTTGGTGTGAGAACCCTATGTTTGAAATGCTCAAGTAATTTCTCCGGTCTGGCAGGAGGAAGCACGAAATCAAGCATAGTTCGCTCGGTGATTTTCGGACCAGGAGGAAGTAGAGTAAAGTCATCATGGAAATTTAGAGTGACTTGAGCCTCAATGTCGACTTGATCTTGTTTGAGCTGAAACGAATCCCATGAGCCTTGAAAGCGTCGGTCCAGCATTTCAACGAAAATCACCCGGTTGAATCTGTCATTGAATCGTCGCAGAATAGGAAGTCCCTCTGTTTCGTAACTCAAACCGTTGTTCATAACGGCGGTTTCTATATCGGCGAGCTTCTTGGAAAGCCTGCGCATGTGCGTGTCAATTTTGAAAGGGTCAACTGCACCCTTCTCCCAGCTAAGCATGCACACATGAGACCCAATGCCTTCTGTCGTACCTCCGGTAACGATGAGTTGCTCTGGTAGAACACCAGGACCTGGGGTACGCTCAAGGTCCCATTCCAAGGAGAGAATCTCCAAACCCTCAGCTCCCATTAGGGCGTCCCTGATTGAAAAGATGAGCGGAGTGATATTCATTGCGACCGTATCAGAGTTCTCTTCCATCATACTCCCGGAGCCAACTGCACTACCCAATGGATACCCAAGATTGGTGGTGGTTCCCAGAATCGATGCCGAAGCCATTCTGATAGCCTCCACAGTACTTGGCATCTCAAACTTCTTTTTTTCAGTTCGACTCATTGCGGCATCTCCTAGCATGGTCCCTTCATGTTGGGTGTAGAACTTGTGTTACAAAGTAATCATTTCAAGCAATCGGAAAAAAGACGCTCACGTTATTGAATGTAGCTCGAATGCCTTCTTATCCTGTTCGCCATACGCCCTTATCATTCACGCGGACTAGTCCGGCCTGCCTAAACCCATCAAGAATCACCTGTATTGTGGTGGTGACTAGAAAGTCGTAACTTGTTGGGATTGGAACGCTTCGGGCCTGCTTCATGTCGAATACAAGCTGTTCAATATCAGCTTCCTCGCGTGCTCTAAGATGATGCAGGAGCGTATCCTGAAAGTGGAGAATACCATCCTTGACCTGTTCCAGCTCAAGCTTCACATTGCCAAACATATGGGGAACATCATGAGATGGCAATAGATAGTCAATGCTGAGTTTCGCCATTCTATCCAAAAAGGCGCTCTTTCGTGCCATGCTACCACTTAGGTCAACATAGAACTTTCTGGGGTCATTTGGGAAATTGTTGGCTTCGTCGCCGCAGAAGAGTAGTTTTCGCGTTTCATCAAGAAAGGCACAGTGGCCAGCGGAATGTCCACCGGTATGAACTACCTTCAATGATTCGTCACCCACTCCAATCGATTCTCCGTCCTGCAAGATCTGGTCGGCATCTACTCCTTTGTAGTTGACCCTTAGAGGCCCCTTGTCGACCTTCATTGACATTCTCTCGGCAAAATCAAGCACAAGTCTATTCTGGAGAAAGTGGTCAGGATGGGAGAGAATCTCAGCATCCTCAGAATGAATAAGGACTGGAGCTCCTGTTGATTTCTTTAGGATTGCAGCTCCGCCCACATGATCGGGATGAGAATGGGTGCAAACTATACCTGAGATGTCGCTATTTGGATTCAGGCCTATTGACTTGATAGCCTTTGAAATTCGATCGCCGGGGTCTCCTGCAGTCCCTGGGTCTATAACAAGGGCTTCGTCCCCATCAACTACAATGTAGCTGGAGATGTATCCGAACTCCCCAGCAAATTTGCCCTTGACTGCAAAAACACCTGGTATGATTTCTGAAGCTGACATTGCCCTTCTAAGGACATCATAAGCACTCCTTATGACCATATCGAATAGCGGGACTCTTATCAACAAAATCAGTCTGTGGAATAATGCCATGAAATCCAATGAGCACATGACAACGATTCCGTCGACACACGAGAACCTTGGCTACAAGAAAGGCGTGTTTCCGGTTATTGAAGAAACCTACGGGCTACCAAATGGTCACATTGAAACAGTTGTCTCCGATGGAGCTGAGAACAGCCTATGCCTTTGCCTAAGAGGTAGAACACCTGCGAAGTCGCAAAGAGAACCGGGCGATTCATAACATATTATGTCAGGGATGAATTAGCTTTGCGAGAACAGAGACTGCCAGACGGCCAAGCTCTAAACATGGCGAAGAATATCGTGAACCCGGCAATAAAGCCAGGAAAAATTCATCAGGGTGAGGAGAGGATTGATTGAGGGGAGTATATGCCTTAGTCATTGAGCTTGAAACCCCATCTACTAGGAAAGTGGGAGGGCTGGGAGATGTGGAGTTTAGTGATGGAGCTTGGATCTATATTGGTTCAGCAATGGGACGGGGTTCAACAAGCCTAGAAAATCGCATAAGCCGCCACTTCAATAATAGGAAGAAGAATCATTGGCATATTGACCACCTTCTTGACACAAGTGCCAGCCTGATTTCCGCAGTCTGGGCGCAAAGTGAAACATCAATGGAGTGCAAAGTCGTTCAGGGTCTGAAGAAGAGAACTTCGTTTGCTTCAGGGCCAAAAGGGTTTGGTGCCACAGATTGCCATGAGAATTGTGGAACGCACCTGTATTTCTATGGAGGAAGCGAAAACGTTGAAGAATTGCTTACTGCAACAATGGAGAATCTTGGTTTGAACCCTGTCATATCTAGGAATCCGGAATCGCTTCTGCAGGGGGAGGGCTCTAGCCCAATAAACAAGGATTAAATGTGATATGGCACAGGGGTTTTTGGGAATTGGAGGAACACCCTATGTCACAATGGAAAGATGTTTTTCAGGAATTAATGACCGAAGACAAGGTCTTCACAGTATACCTTCGGTACATGCAGAAGGACACATTGGCAAAGATACCAAATGTCAAAGTTGCCCAGATATATGAGAACCATGTGAAATTGGAGAACCAATCAGGCTTTGGGATTCTGGATTTCGCTGACATCCTGTATATTTCGATTCCAAGACGAGGAGTAGGTCAAGGAGTTTAGCAGGAACCAACGGAAGGAATTCCTCTGCATTCAACTTATTAACAGCTCAATCAAGGAATGTAAGTGGTTAAGATTAGATTTGTGAGGAATGTTTGCAAATGTCCAGCTTAGTCTATATCCCAATAGAAGGGGAACGAGTCGTCGTACAAGGTGGCGAATTCATTCTGAGCAATTATCGATATGTTCAATGGGATAGAGGCTCCAGAACATGTACCAGTATTCCCCTCCATCTTATCCGAGAGTACAAGCTTTCCGCTAGGTCAGCCATGTTCAAGGTCGTCAATGGTATCGTTAATGTCCTAGGAAACATGCCACGAAGAGAAGAGATGCGCGGCGCGATAGGACTGAGGGAATTTGATAATCTGCAGGCAGGCCAGAAGCGCCAACTATGTGAGATGTGCGGCGTTCCATTCATCCATCCAGACTATCCGTATAGCCGTTGGGCAACAATTGGATTTCATAGGCCATTTTCCCGTCATTTTTACCAGAACTATGCTTGGATAAAGGGAGAAGACGTCTTTACTTATTGGCCGGACTCGTTCATTCTAACGAATTATAGAATTTACATCAGAGATGCCAAGAAGAACAAGCTCTTCATCTTTCCACTACATTTGGTACACACATTCGAAGCAAGGAAAAACAAGCTTAAAATTAAAGCCACGACAGGGAATTTCGAGATTAGCGGCAAAGCGCCACGACAGGACCATCTTCTTACGATGTGGCAGGCACGAGCATGGGATGTTCTTGCGACGGATTACCTTGATTGGCTTGTGAGAACATATAGCTACATTAATCCAAGACATCCACTCTCTCAGTACAGCTATAAGGACACAGCCATGTTCGCTGGACCAGTTGCGAAGGAAACCACCCATGAGATGGAAGCCATGTCTGACACTACACCTGCAGGCCAGGTCTTTGTCAAGCCAGTTATTAAGAACAGATGCGTTCATTGCAATGCCCCGATGAGTTGGGAAACAATTGACTGGACTGGACCTGATCAGTATGTTTGTCCTAGCTGCGGTAATCCTCATCGAGTAGACTATGTGCGTATGTAGAACCGAGCTAAGCAAACTTTCGAGCCCAATCCAGTGAGAGACGCCTAATGGTTGCTTCAGTTGGAAGACCAGATTCCAAGTCCCAGCCGCGGAGTCGATAGTAGTCGTCTAGCATGGGCTCAAGATTGACGGTCTGTCCCTTTCCAGGACCTTCAGGCATTGGCTCCTCTGTGAATCTTGAGGGTAATGTGTCGTCCTTGCGAGAGATACCCTCACGCACATTGAATAGCCGTTTGAGGTTAACCTGCCGTTCAGCTATTTCAGTGAGATTCTTCACATCACCAAATTCCTTGATGCCTGTGGCAAGAGGAAGCATCTCTGCGAAGTCCTGCATCCAGAAGATGGGGGGCCAAGATACTGAATACCAGCAAACAATCAACGTGTCACGAATTGCGTAGGAATTTTCTGTTTCGAAAACAGCAGCAGCTTTGTACTTCTCAGTATACGGATCGATGATTTCTGGCAATTTGTCCTTGCCCCATCGCTCTGCCGCAACATCCTCATAGCCAAGTTGGTCCACAACAACTAAGCTTCGCAGGTGGTCAGCTCCGCGGGCAGCAGTTGCGTGACCAAGACCAATGCTTCTGTGAGTGCGACCATCCTGACCGGAAACCTCCAAACCCTTGACGTGGAGGGCATACTTCTCTGATCCCCTGCCTATCCTCTCGGCAGCTACCTTACTTCCTTCCGCGAGCAGATCACCAAATCCCTCTCTCCGGCCAATCATCTCAAGAAGCTCGATAACAAGCTCGGGATTGTTCCATTCAAGCTTCAGGCCACCTGTATCTTTCTCTGTAAGAAGTCCATTCTCAAAGGCTTCGATTGCAAATCCAATGGTTCCCCCCGCAGAGATTATGTCCATCCCAAGCCGGTTGCATACCTGGTTTGCCTTGAGGGTTGTCGGATAATCTGCAATCCCGAGAGCGCTCCCAAATGCCATGAGACCCTCATACTCGGGGCCTTCCTCAAGAGTGCCTTCGAAAAGACCCTCCTTCACATAATTCACTTTCTTGCACCCTAGACTGCAACCAAAGCATGCTCTGTCTGAAATAGTATACCGGGGGCGAATATAGTCTGCGGCAAGTTTCTCCCATCCAGGAAATACGCCGGTTCGATGATTATAGGTAGGCAGTTCGCCAATCTCCTGCTTCACTGCAGTGAGTATCCAAGTCCCCCATTTCCCCATCTCTTTCGCCTGTGGATTTGCTCTCACCCGTTTATGAGCATTCTTCGCCAGTTCTGTGAATGCATCGTGATCATGAACTTTGATAGGATTTGTTCCGCGGATTGCTATGGCTTTTACATTCTTTGACCCAAGAACTGCACCCATTCCGGTCCTCCCAGCAGCCCTAGCATTGTTGACTATTATGGAGGAAAATCGAATTCCCCTTTCTCCCGCGGGGCCTATCGCCGCAACCTGAATATCCGGGTTATTGTGTCGGGTTTTGATTTTGGCGGTAACAGTGTTAGTATAGGTCCCCCACAAATCGGTGGCATCAATAATCTGTAGGTCAGAGTTGTGGATCATTATATAGATAGGACTCTCTGCCCTCCCCTCAACAACCAGCATATCATATCCCGCGTATTTTAGCTCTGGTCCAAGGAAGCCACCAACATGGCTTTCGCCCCATATGCCGGTTTGTGCAGCCTTTGATACAAAAACCGTCCTTCCGCTCATCGGCCACAACGTGCCGGTAATCGGACCGGTAGATATCATTAGTTTGTTTTCTGGAGATAGGGGATTTGTACGGCCGGGCACTTCCTCATAGAGGAGTCTTGCTGCAAAGCCATCACCACCGATGTAGTCTCTGATCCAATCTTCTGGGATTCTGTCAGTCTTAAAGGAACCATCATCCAATCTGACGCGAAGCATGCGTCCTGTGTAGCCGCCATACTTCAAGTTAGCTCTCTCCGCTGCTGTTTGCCTTGGCGGTTCGTTTGATCTCTCTAAGGTAGCTCACGGCCTTTTCATGCCTATCAACAGTGGTCGTGTCAGGAATTGGCCCATAAGAGATTGCTTCTGTTGGGCAGATTTTGGCACATTCGGGGTCGCCCCCGCAGTGATCGCACTTAATTATCCGCATTCTTTCAGTATCCAGTAAAATAACGCCATTAACGCATGCGCCAACACAGGATTTGCAGAGGATGCATTTGGCTTCATCAAGATAGGTCATTTTACTTATCGGGTCTCGCCGAATTGCATATACTGGGCAGACATCTACGCAAGGAGCGGTTTCGCAGGGACCACATACATTGGGGACATCTACTCCAATGTCGTCATACTTGACTATTTTCAGCCTTGCCAAACTCGGCTGGAAGACCCCCTCTTTCTTTGCAGTGCAAGCGAGTTCGCATAATCTACATCCAGTACATTTGGTATAGTCAACGAATAATTGATTCGTCAGTCGAGCCACCTCAGCAGACACTGTGACGGACACTATATCGGAAAAAGCTTCCTGATTGACTTAAGCGAAGGCTAAACTATCTCGACGACCCAATTGTATTTGTCTTCCTTCTCTCCGCATTGAATTCCCATCAGTTCGTCGTATAACTCCTGAGTAAGGGCACCAATGCCACCCCCACCGATTGAGTAGGCGTTGCCCTGATAGTGGAGTGTACCTACTGGTGCAATGACAGCCGCTGTGCCACATCCAAAGACTTCCTCGGTCTTTCCTGTTCTCAGGCCATCCAGGACCTCATTGAGGGATATTCTACGCTCAACAACGTTTTCACCCCAGTCCTTTGCGATTCTAAGAACTGAATCTCTTGTGATGCCAGAAAGGATGGTACCACCCATTGGAGGCGTTGCCAATTCATCATCAAACTTCACGAAGATGTTCATGGTGCCAACCTCCTCCAGATATTTTCGTTCCTTTGCATCCAGCCAAAGGACTTGAGAATACCCGATTGAACTGGCTTCACTACCAGCTTTGAGACCAGCTGCATAGTTGCCCATGGTTTTGGCTTCGCCAACTCCCCCCTCAGCTGCGCGCACGTGTCTATCTGCAATCATGATTTTCACAGGATTGAATCCTTCCTTGAAATAGGGACCGACGGGTGAGAGTATGACAAAGTAGAGGTAGGTGTCTGAAGGCTTGACCCCAAGCTTCGCTTGCGTTCCAATCATGGTCGGTCGTATATAGAGAGAGCTCCCGGGCACATCCGGAATCCAATCTCGTTCAATTCGAAGTAATTCCTTGAGCGACTCAAGAGCCAGGCCAGAGTCGATCTCAGGCATCACCATCCTCAGGGCAGACTGATTAAGACGCCTGAAGTTGTCAAGAGGGCGAAAGAGAAAAACTCGACTTCCTCTGCGGTATGCCTTCAGACCTTCAAAGATGCCTTGACCATAATGCAGGACCAATGCGGCTGGGCTCAGTGAAAGCATTTGAAAGGGCACAATCTTCGGGTTGAGCCAGCTACCATTGGCAAACTCCTGAGTAAGCATATGATCAGTAAATACTGTGCCAAAAGGGAGCTCGAGAATATCGGTAGGTTTCGATTTCCGATTCGCCTCAGGTACAAGGTCAATCTGTATCTTTAGCTTGCTCATATGAAATTGCACGGGAGTCCTTCCCTTTAAGATGATAGGTTTGTAGGCATTTAGGGTTCGCGGGTTTTGTGAATAGTTTATTAGTGTAATCAGGGACTGCTCATTAGGTGCGTCCCTTATGGGTGAAGAGGAAGGAAAGAGCAAGAATAAGAAAAAGAAAGATGACTACACCGAGCTAGAATTCGAGCTTGGCGAGCTGGAGTTTGAAGTCAAGGGGCAATCAAAGGTAGTTGAACGAATGTTCTATACGCTCCTAGAGAAGCTGGAAACTGGAAAGCTGAAGGCAATAACTGCAGCTGTTCAGGAGCTTGAAGATGCGGTTGACTTCGAAGACGA
Source organism: Candidatus Thorarchaeota archaeon (assembly GCA_011365025.1). The sequence goes on along the minus strand of RDOF01000009.1, from coordinate 25,338 downwards.
TGAAGAAGGCGAGGAGGAAGAAGAAGAAACACGAGAGGAAGAAGCTCTTCCAGATTCCGATCTTGAACCAGCAGATGACTCGAAACCAACAGAACCGCCTCCTGAATGGGATATGCTGGATACAGAAACACCACCTGAAACCACTCCCGAGAGAGAACTAGCAGACGAGTAACCAGGAGCAATACTTGGCAAAAATCCAAGATGAAAAGGGGTGCAGCTGTTTAACAAATTCCTTAAGTTGTTGATTGAATACAGATTGATAACACCATAGGAGAAGTAACGATGAGCCATTACGAGGGGCGCTCCGAGAAGGATGAGTATTATGTTGACCCAAAAGAGATGCTATCCCAATATAGTGTAGAATGGATAGCCCTCAGGAAATCCTACGAAGAAGTGAAAGAAGAGCTCGAGGTAGTTAAAGCGGAATTATCCGAATTGGACAAGAAACTCAATGCAGGCCAAATGTCAGAAGAAGAGCATCTAGCGCAATATCGCGAAAAATGGCTTATGTCTACGCAAATGGTTCAAGTGAAGAGAGAAGTAGAAGCCCGGCTGTATGAAATACAACGGGAAATTCGCGAAGCTAATAGAAAACTGAAACATCAAGATGAAGAGAGAGAAAGACGGGAACGTCTTGAACAAGAGAAGAGCAACGCAATGATAGAGTGGATGTCTCTCAAGCAAGGTTTCGATCTTGTGGAGGAACGACGGAGGGACATCACCACGCAGATGGATAAACTGGAGCTGCGTAGGAGAAATGGCAGCATACAGGAATCGGATTATAGGAAGGAGAAACTCGCCTTAATTGGTCAACTAGCCGAGCTAAGCACTGTTGAATCCGATGTGAAGAGTAGGCTGGCCGAGTTATTAGAAATAATAAGAAAGTAGCAGAGAAATAGAGGAAGCAGGACCCCCATAGGGGTCTGCTTTCGTGAATTATGCGAAGTAGCCTTGGTCAATCATTGCTTCTGCGACTTTTAGGAAGCCTGCAATGTTCGCCCCAAGCACGTAATTCCCTTTGCTCCCGAATTTCTCAGAAGTCTTGTAGGCATTCTCATGGATGTTGACCATGATGCTATGTAGTCGATGGTCCACTTCTTCTCGGGTCCAGAAGAAACGCTGGCTATTTTGGGCCATTTCGAGTCCAGATACTGAAACGCCTCCGGCATTGGCGGCCTTCCCTGGGGCGTAGAGAATCTTGGCTTTCTGGAAGATTTCAATTGCTTCAGGCACACAGGGCATGTTAGCGCCCTCACCAACGGCAACAACACCATTGTCCACTAATGCCTGAGCTTCCTTGGCGTCAACTTCGTTTTGAGTTGCGCAGGGCAATGCAATCTCACACTTCAACGCCCACGGGCTACCGCCTGCAGTATAATCAACATTGAAGTGTTCACCGTACTCCTTGATTCTGCCTCTGCGAACATTCTTCAAGTCCATAATCCATGCTAGCTTTTCAGAATCAATGCCATCAGGGTCATGAATCCAGCCACTCGAATCACTCAAAGCAATGACTTTCGCACCTAGCTGAATGCATTTTTCAGTCGCGTATTGCGCTACGTTACCTGACCCAGAGATTGCAACGACTTTGCCCTTAATATTGTCATTTCGGGTCTTTAGCATTTCCTCAACGAAGTAAACTGTCCCATAGCCTGTTGCCTCAGGACGGATTAAAGAACCCCCATAGTTAGGACCCTTTCCAGTTAGGACACAAGTCCCGTGATTGTTGGTTGCTTTTCTGTATGCTCCGTAGAGATAGCCTATTTCACGAGCGCCTACGCCAATATCACCTGCAGGAACATCAATGAATTGGCCAATATGCTTGTTAAGCTCAATCATAAAGCTTGTGCAGAAGTTCTCAACCTCACTGTCGGTCTTCCCCTTTGGATCGAAGTCAGAACCACCTTTGCCTCCGCCCATGGGAAGCGTGGTAAGGCTATTCTTGAAGACTTGTTCGAAGCCAAGGAACTTCAAGATACCTTGATTAACAGTGGGATGAAAACGGAGACCTCCCTTGTAAGGTCCAATTGCAGAGTTGAATTGGATTCTATACCCTCGGTTGACTTGTATGTTCCCATTACGATCCTTCCAAGGAACACGGAACTGGATTATACGCTCCGGTTCTGTAATCCTTTCGAGAATCGCAAACTCCTCGAACTTCGGATACTTCTTGATGGCAGGCTCAAGTGTTTCTAGAACCTCAAGAACGGCTTGATGAAAGACCTTCTGTTCGGGGTCCTTCTCAACGACCTTGTTGTAAACGCTTTCTATGTACTTGTCCAACAGAACTCACTCACCATTTTGAGTTAGGCTGGGCGCCGTCCGTATGGCCTTGCATATAAATCAATCCTAACCGGCCCTTGTTCTCCAAACTGGAGTAGATGCTCGTAATAGTGGCGTTATGATGTGGCTAAAGGAGAATGGTGTCAAGTCAAGGATGAGAACAGTCATTAGCCGAGAAAACACCTAGTACCTGACACAAATAATGACAGATTTCGAGCAAGAGTGGATTTCCCCCATATTGGAAGCCTACAAGAAAGAAAAGCTCACAGAGAGCTACACAGTACTTCTTGGTCTCAATCCGGTTGGACAGTCCTTGTGCCGTCAGTTATATGAAAGAAACAACTTCGAAACCGTTTTGATTTTCAATTCACCATCATTCTCTGTGTGGAATCGTTACCCGACTGATGTTAAGCCCCCGGTGATTCCAGTTCACGGGATGATAAATGGAGACTTGATGATAATCTTTGGAGACATTCTTGTGCGTGAGTACGAGTGGGTCACCGACCTTCTTTTTTACCTTAGAGGCAACATACCAACGCGGTTTGTTATATCAGTCCAGACATATGATGGGCCATCATGTGCTCAAGTTGTTTCATCCAAGGGAGAGCGTTTGACTAAGAGAATGTCTTTGCCCTTAGGAAGATCAGACTTCTATGATGGATTGACAGGGCCTTTGATGAGTGTGGGACCTGTGGCTGGACTGGATCCGGTTGTTCTATTCCTCGAAGCGTCTGTGGGAGGGGAGGTCATAATGCAACAAGATGACCTTTCGGTTTGCCAAGAAGAGATTGAAGAGGCGTATCGGTTGCTGGATATGGGTTTGGCCTTGAATATGCTGGGCCCTTCAACCCTCCCATAGTTACTCTAAGGGGTCGCGCTTCCGGGTTCGTCCATAGCCTGTTCGATCACGCTCCCACCTGCTTGTTTCTGTATCAAGAGGTGCATCTTCGTGGATACCTGCATCGCATTCCTCACAGACCAGGGCACGTGTGTCCTTCACATTTACAATCTTCCCACATGAAATGCAGGTCCAGAGTCCGGCTTGCAGCAGTTTCGTTTTTCGAAACACTGCCCGCGCTAGGCCTTGAAGGGTTGCTGGACAATCACTTGCGACGCCCACAATACCATCATGCGACCACTCGCAAATGAGGGAAACAAGAGTGGTAGTTAGCTCAATGATTCTGGTGGTAAGTTCTTCTATTTCATGTACAGTTTCGGATTTTGTATCCCTTCGTGCATCAGGCACTGTCGAAAGTATTTCAAGGAAAGCAAAGAAAGCGGGAGAAGGAAATCGCTCATCGCCCTTTGCTTCAACCATCTGACCAAGAACAGCAGAAACCATCAGGGTTTGCGTATAGTCCTCTCGCAGGAGCTTTGATATCTCTCCAGCTATCTTCAAGGAATCAAGCCGGTATTTGGAGGGGGATAAGCCGAATTCTATAGCGATGATTGAAACTGATTCTAACAGCCCTTCCCCTTTTGACATTGCTTCATTGACCTTGCCTGCTATGTCCTTGTATGATGTTCCAGCATCTTCAGCTAGTCGTTGCAGTAGGTCTCGAGCGGTTAGCGACAATGAAACCACATGCCTTTATTCTTGTTTCTTGTGGATGACAACCGTTTTAGGTTCTTTGTAAGACTGTATGTGTTACTTGGTCGCATAGGAGATTTGCTTCGTATGATGTTGTCCGATGTTGATATAGAAAAGTGCATAGCACAAGGTGAAATTCGAATTGACCCATTGGATTCGGAAGCCATAGGGCCTTGCAGTATTGACTTGTGTCTTGATAGTGTTTTCAGGGTGTATAACCCTGGCAAGCCAGTGGACATTAGACTGAAGGAGGCCTTGGACAAGGATACGAAGGTTGTTGACACCAAAGGCAATCCGTTTCTTATTCTTCCGGGGCAGTTCATATTGGGACAGACAGTAGAAAGAATAAGCTTGTCAGCCAAATACGCCGCTCTCCTTGAAAGTCCAGCGTTGCACGTCTTGGAATTATTGTCCACGCAGCAGGACTAGTGAATCCAGGAACAGGGTCAAAGAAACCCGGGAAGCTGACCCTTGAGATTTATTGTGAGAACCTGAGCCCGGTGCTGTTATATCCAGGCATGCAGATAGTGCAGATAATGTTCGTTCCTCTATCAAGTCCTGCAAAACGCAGCTATGATAGCAGGGAGACAAGTCATTACATAGGCCAGGACAGTCCAGTAGTCTAAGGCCAGGCGGAACTCTCATTAAGGAAAACATTCCGCAACAGCTTGGCGGCTCAAATTGAAAGATTATGATGTTATCTTGGCTAGTGGCGCAGAACACCTACAAGATCGATTCGAATCGCATGGGTTTAGAGTATTCACTTCTGAACTCAATTATGATAACAGACGCCTGTTCCCGAATGCCGATATTTACGTTCGAATTAGGCAAATAGAGGAACTCTCTAATCGTCGAGTCGTTGTTGTTCAGAGCTGTACAGGAGCAGGACCGGCTGAGCTCGAACCCTATACGACATCGGATCGTGTTGTGGAGCTTCTTCTTATTCTTGATATTCTGCGGAATCCGACATTGGTGACTCAAACAGGGCACAAGCAGTACTCTAACAAACCGGTCGGGCCTCCATCCAGAGTCGATGTGATACTGACATTTCAACCATATGCTCTGCAAGACAAGGCGTTTAAGACAGGCGAAGCCGTATCGTGTCAATGGGCAACTGAGCAGATTGCCAAGTCCTGTAACAAGATTTGGGTGGTTAATCCGCACGCTCATGATAGTCTTGGATGGGTTGAAAGGCTTACTAAGGAAGGAAAATACGAAGAAATCGATATCATCCCAGACCTCGTTAAATACGGACGAAATGTATTCGGGTTTAAGGACTGCCTAGTCGTAACGCCAGATGAAGGGGCACAGCAAAGATATGATATCGAAGGATTTGGAAAGAGCCGAACCGATTCCTATTGTGTAGAATTGCATGGCGAAGTGACTGTTGAGGGCAGAGAGGTTATCGTCATCGATGATCTTACCAAGAGCGGGAACACATTGCTGACGGCCGCTGATCGATTGAGAGGGCTTGGCGCTGCGGATGTGGGGATGGCAGTAGCTCATGTTCTGCCGCTCTTGGAGAGAGGAGAAGAGCTTCTCGAAAGGCTACTAGAAAAAGCTAAGGGAAGAATTGTTACAACAAATACTGTGAGAACGAAGACATTCTGCGAGAACTTCCCAGAGTTAACTTACAACATTGTTGATACGCTAGTAGAGATAATTTAGCGAATCCACTGGTCGCTGAGTGATTGATTACTACTACTCCGCGTAGTCTTGAGCTTTCCCAGTAGCCGTCCATGTCTTTTCTGAGGGGCGCTCAAGAAGACCCCTTTTTACCAAATCATTCATCGCTTGAACAACCTCATTCTGTTCGCATTCAAATCCGCTTCTCTTGAGCAGCCTTGTTATGGAACCGGCTCTTCTAGAATCCTCCAGTACAATGTTGAGGATTTTCCTCTGAAGAGCATTGATCTCTTCGCTCATAGACACCACTCGACCACGCGCAGATTTCGGTTCTTTTAAGGATATCTCTCTTTCTTTGGAATATCGAGCAAATCAGCGAAACTCTTTTTACGACTGCACTCTGCAGTCGGCTGGGATTGTGAAGGGTTGGACGATAACAAGGAATATCATATTGATTTGGCGCCCGGCGAATTACCTGAGCTTGTCCTATTGCCGGGAGACCCTGATAGGGCTCGGCTCATCGCTGAAGGATTCTTTGAGAATCCTATGGAGGTTGCCAGAAAAAGAGAGTTTTGGAGCTTCAAGGGAAATTACAAAGGGGTTCCGGTGGCAGTTTGCTCAACGGGAATTGGCTGTCCATCAGCAGCTATAGCGCTTGAGGAACTCATCAGAATTGGATGCAAGGTCTTTGTCCGAGTTGGAACAGCGGGAGCCATTTCTCCTTCTGTCGTCGAAGGAGACGTTGTTATTTTCACAGGGTCTGTTAGAAACGATGGAACATCAAGACAATATGTTCCCATAGAATTCCCGGCTGTAGCGGACCCATCTTTGACACTTCGGTTGGTAAAAGCTGCAGAAGCTCGTGAAGCCAGCTTTCATGTTGGAATTGGCCATAGCAAGGATTCGTTCTATAGCGAATTTCCCGGCATGACGTCGCACCCTGAAAAGACAAAGATGCATTGGGAAACCTTGAAGCATTCAAATGTCTTAGCCACAGAAATGGAAGCTGCAGCCTTGTTTGTAATTGGAAGTCTAAGAAGAGTCAAGGTAGGAGCGGCCTGCGTTATTGTGGGCGAGAATGTAGAGAAAGAGGCCAAGATTGAACGGAAGCCTCCCTTGGACAATCTAATCTGTATCGCACTTGAGGCAATGACTTCCCTTGCTAAGGACAGGAAGGCTTAGGCAGCGTCATTTTCAAATTCCGCCAAACCAGACCTTTTTCTGAACAAGCATATGTATGTTTTCAGCGGTAGCCTTGTCTAAACCTGCAGCGATTGCGAGTTGTTCAGAACTAGTTGAAACCAAATCTGTTACGGTTTGAAAACCAGCATTGAGAATTGAGGCTATAGCACCTTCAGATGCGCCGATTTCCTGAAGCATCCGTCTAAGCTCATCTACAGTGGTGGGTGTTGGCATTGGAGGCTTAACGCCGGGTAGGTCCTCAGCAAGTGGATCTTCCGATTTGGGAGCCGCAGGCCTAGCTGGCTTCGAGGGCTCCACTGAAACGGCTTCTGCGTGAGTATGAGAGCGAATGAATGAGGGGCGAAGGATGACCAGCCCCATCACAAGCAACAGAATCGTGACCGGAACAAAGAGTATTGGACTCACATTGATTGCTGTAAGAGCGCCGCCCTCACCAGGTGCAGGAAGAGCGTTTTCAAGTCCAGTGAAGAAAAGGTCAATGAAGGATTCACCTGACATGTCGGTCATGATAAACAGCCAAATGGGTGTGAAGAGAGCATAACCTCCAATTTCATAGAGAAGTACCTCTCTTAGAGAATCTCTCCATTTCGCGTAAGCTGCAATCAATGGGAGAAATCCAATAAAAATCGCAACAAAGAACCAGAGCAAGTATGTTGAGAAGAGTGATGCCAAGACAGCTTCATCAGTAACCCCAATTCCAGCCGTTTTGATAACTAGCCCACCAAGAAATGCTATGCCAGGCAGTAGAGCACCAAGGAGTATTCCTAAGCCGTATCGCATATACTCACCTCAGGACCACTAGAACAATAAATCACACGTCGACTCGTCTTTTAGATGTTTTGAGCATTTCATCAACGAAGGGAGAAAGAGCATCGGACACGAATTCGTGGTATCATGGAGTAATCAGACTCATCTTCCCGGCATCCTTATGAACCGAGTGCGTTTGAAACAAAATGGGTGGATTGTCTGAGACCCTTTATCACTGTGGGAACAAGGCCTGAAATCGTGAAGATGGCTCCCATAATTCACGAGTGCGAAAAACGAGGAATTGAATTCTTCTTTCTCCACACCGGTCAACACTATTCAGAATCAATGAGTGGGTCTTTCTTTGATGACATGGGTCTACGAATGCCTGACAAGAATCTCAATATTGGTTCTGGCACACATTCAGAGCAAACTGCAAAGGCACTGATTGGAATTGAAAAAGAGCTACTTCAAGTGAGTCCTGATATTGTTCTTGTTCAAGGGGATACAAATGCAGTCTTGTCGGCAGCAATTGCAGCTGTCAAGCTGAGGATACCGGTGGCTCATGTAGAGGCGGGACTCAGAAGCTACGATGTCAGGATGCCAGAAGAACACAACAGACGATTGACTGACCATGCTTCTAGCTATCTCTTCGCTCCTACAGAGAATTCCGCAAATATACTTCGCAAGGAAAATGTCTGGGGTAAGATCTTTGTCACAGGAAACACTGTTATCGATTCCTTGGAGGATAGAATCCCTGTTGCCTTGAAAAGGGGAATTGAAGGGATAACAGACGGCATAGATGATTTTGCCCTACTCACACTTCATAGGTCGGAGAATGTGGATGACCGCGAAGTACTCTCAGGTTTGGTTGAGGGTCTGCTTTCCTTGGAAATCAATATCATATTTCCCGCGCATCCAAGGACTGTTAAGCAATTGGAGCAGTTCGAACTGCTTCAGAAGATAAAGCAGAGTGGCAGGCTGAGAATCATAAATCCAGTCCCCTATCTTGATTTTCTCGCGCTGATGAAGCATGCAAAATTCATCCTAACAGACTCCGGCGGAATTCAGGAGGAGGTCACTGCACCCGCGCTCAACAAGAGAGTCTTTGTCTTGCGAACATCCACTGAGAGACCTGAAGCAGTTGACTCAGGTCATGCGACTCTCGTTGGTATCGACCCAGATCGGTTCACGGAGCTGGTTAGGAAAGGAATTCAAGACGGATTAGTGAAGGACCGTTCCTGTCCCTATGGTTCAGGTGATGCCTCCAGAAAGATACTGGATATTCTTTCGAATGAGATGGCATAACCGAATTCGAATTGCCATTCCGTCAGTCTTATCTTTGGATTGCGGAAGTGCACACGAGCTATTTGGAGTTGCGGTTCTTGACCAGGATATGCTTGACAAATGACGATGGCCCTCAGAGTATGGGTTTACTCAAACTCGCAGAAGCATTGGCTTCTGAAATGGAAGTGGTGATTGTAGTACCAGATGGTGAGCGAAGTGCATCTGGAAAAGCCTTGACATTCAACCGTCCGCTTCGGGTCAAGAAGCAGAAAACGAAGGATGGCGTTGAAATAATCACGCATGATGGAGCACCTGCAGACTCTGTCATTCTAGCTCATCACTTCGTGAAGGACATTGATCTTTTCGTTTCAGGTATTAATGCTGGAGCCAATGTAACCTATCAAAGCATGTTGACAAGTGGAACGGTAGGAGCAGCAATCGAGGCCGCCATTATGGGGTATCCTGCCATTGCTGTTTCAGTGGTTGTAAAACCTAGTGAATGGTTCAACAATGCAGAGAAGGAAAGAGACTACTCTAGAATCGTCAGCGTGACATGCAGGTTGATTAAGAAGGCGTTGGAACATGGGCTACCGTCCGGAATTGATGCGCTAAACCTGAATTTCCCTTCAGTCATCACAGACGAATCCAAGATCATTGCAACGAAACCGGCAAGGGTTCGTATTCAAAATGAGATTGAAGAAAGGACTGATCCCAATCAGAGCCCCTATTATTGGGTTAGGGGAATTGAGAAGGAACCCCCTGCTGACTCAGATGCGTATGAAGTGCTTTACCGAGGAAACATATCATTGTCCCCAATAGTAATAGAGGCTCTGACCGAGAGCAATATGGAAAAGGTGCGCAGATTCATTTCAGAGTGACTTGGTCAAGTGCCTGCCACAATGCATCGTTCTTTGGCCGTGGTAGCGGAGTCAGTGATTGTCCTTTCATGATGCTTCTATTGCCAGTTTCCTCTACAATATCTCCGATTATTTTTGCGTTGATGCCCACATGATGAATTGCATCCACAACCTCCAATCCTTTCTCAGGAACGCAAGTCATTAACATACATCCACTGCTAATTAGGTTCAACACGTCCATCTTTAGATGGTCGCAGATTGCCTTTGTGGCTTCGTGAACAGGGATTGCATCCATATTTAGCACAAACCCGACATTACTTGCATCACATATCTCATGTATTCCACCTGCCAGACCGCCCTCTGTAGGATCGTGCATTGAAGTGAGATGTCCCGTTTCGAATGCCGCAATGCCTTCCCGAACAACGCTAATGCTATTCCGCAAGCGTCGCCCTTCAATAAGCAGGTCTTTGCTTATGTATTTCGAGAGATATTGTTCTCCTTCGGTTGCCAGAATCGAAGTGCCTTCAAGAGCTGCAGTCTTCGTCATAATAATGGCATCACCCGGCTTGGCCCCGGAGGAAGTGACATACTTACCTTCATCGGCGACACCAAGCATGAACCCTGCAACTACTGGCTTGTCGAGCCCGGCGGTGATTTCTGTATGTCCACCCGCTACCGCAATATCCAGAGACTTTGCTGCTTCATCTATCTGAAGGATAATCTTAGCCAACTCGGTCTCCGAAGAGGAAGCTGGTAGCATGATCGATGCTAGGAACCATCTGGGCCTTATACCAAAGGTTGCAACGTCGTTGGCATTCACGTGTACGGCAAGCCAGCCAACATCTTCAACAGACCCTGTAATAGGGTCGGTGGCGGCCACCAGGACTTTCTTGCCAATCCTAATTAATGAAGCATCTTCGCCTATTCTGGGTCCAAGAAGCAAGTCCGGATCCCTAGACCCGAGGTGTGTAAAGACCAAGGAGCTGAGAATGTCAGGGGGAATTTTGCCAGGGAGCAATAGTATCCACTCGATTTGCTGGTTGGGTGCGCAAGAATCCTGTGTCTACTGCATGAAAAGGAAATTCATCGATACCCCGTACGGGGCTCTCCTCACTCACTATGACAATAGACGTCTGTCGGATTCTATGCGCAGTTTTGATTTGAGATAGGTAGGTATAAACTAATCGAGATTGAATTATGGCACGAGGTATGCCTCAGCATCCTTGAGGTCTGACGCCCTTAGCTTGGATTTAGTGTGGCTTCCAGCGAGAAGAGCGCCAACAATGGATTTCTCCCTTTCGAGTTCTTTTGGCAGGAAAGCGCGGCCACCGCTAGACCGTGCAACCAGGAATGCACCAAATGCCTGCCGAAGCTCATGCACAGAAAGGACTGCTTCTATAGGATCATGCAATCCATCCTTCTTCATTCTGAGTGTTGCAGCGAGTTCGAGAGCGTCATGATAGGGGCGTTTCAGTATCTTTGCCCATTTGGCATGCTCTCTATTGACATCAATGGCAGCTAGCCGGACTTTGTTCTTTCGTATAAGTCTGCCAGACTTAACTAGGTCTCTTACTGGAGTATAACTCGCATGGCCGGGTCCCGCTGATTGAGCAAGAGGTATATTTGGTGAGAAGTCGGAGACCAGGACGATTAGTGGTTCTATTGATGGATTTCTCATGCGTTCCCGCTTTATCGTTTCGAGACCTTTCATTAACGCTTCCGCAAGAGGGGTGAGTCCTGAGATCCTCAGCTTTCCCATTGCGCGATAGATCTTGTTCCAGTTTGTTGTTGGTGCCTGAACCTCGATTGCACCACTGTCTTTAAACGCTATAATGCCAACTCTGTCCCTTGAACCTCTTGTTTCACGTTCTATCTGTTCCAAAACAGAACGTACTTCTCGCATAGACCCCTTCATTGACATGCTAACATCAATGACAAGAATCATGGTCAAAGGGACTCTAGCGGTGAACACGCTCTCTCGCAAATCCTCGCGAGCAATCTTCACGCTCCCTGATTCTCTGAATTTTCCAAGCCGAGACACAGCAGCCATAACTGTTGCTGGAATGTGGATGCTCCGAATATCTCCTGTAGGAATCCTTGACCGAACAGGGCGGCCATGCTGTGGAGAATCTGATGCCTTGAGGCTTCCCATGGATCTCGAACGAACTGCTTTGTGAATCCAGCCCCCAGAAGTGACGACGGAACGCCGCATTGCTTTTCCGTGCAACTCAGACATGTCGAAGATTTCTTCACCTGTATCCAAGTCAGGGAGCTTCACAAAGAAACCATCACTCAACCCTGCAGGGGCCTCCCGAATTTCTGATTTTGGTCCAATGATGCGCGTTTCTTTCTTTGCAGTGTAGGGTCTCGTTGCAGTACCCCATTCATCACCAGGCTCTGGAACACCCGTACCGGGTTCCACTGTATCGATACCAGCTGCCGGACCACCGGACCTCTTTGTCATTGTACGGAGCCACTTGCGAACTATGAAGTATATGGCTGGCGCGAACAGGATAGTATTCACGACGAGAGCAGGAATATTGAAAGTTGTCCCTGGAATGAATCCAAAGAGGAGGTTGATTGGAGACCAGAAAATCCAAGCCATATATGCAAATCCTACAACAAGCATGATAGCGCAGATTGTCCCTTTTATTGGGTCACCGTGTGGGTTTCTTATTTTCCGCGGCGTTTTTTTTTGCCTTCAGAAATTCCAGTTTCAATTATCTTGTCGCCACGGCCAAAGCGGCCTCCACTTATGCGACGACCCGATTTATCAGAGGACTCTGATGTTTCCGTAGGTGATTTTCTGCGGTCATCCTTGCGCGTTATGGTATCGGCTTTAGTTATCGCCATATCAATGTCCTCTGGAGAAGGCGGCTCAAGCAAGCCACCTCTTCGCGTACGGTGACTTAGGGCTAGCTGTGAAGCAAGCTTCATGTCTTCAATAGTCACTTCCATACGCCCCTCCAGAGCCGCGTTTGTTATGGCAGTCTTGCTGATTATGATATCAGGACGAACGCCATCAACCTCCAGCGCATCGCATGCCATTGCTATGGCTCGAAGGGAGCTTTCAGGAAGACTCACATCATTCAGGATTACTCTTGCTTGCTGGATCTGAGTTCTCAATTGCTCTTGTAACTCAGCCCATTCCTTTTGAAACTCCTCTGGGTCTTTCTCAAAGGCAAGATTTCTTCGTACAAGTTCCATGCGCTCATCAATGGTATGGCCACTGCCAACAGCAACATGCAAGGGAAATCGATCCAAGAGCTGAGGCCTAAGCTCTCCCTCTTCCGGATTCATTGTGCCAATTAGAATGAAGTCGGCTGGATGACTGATAGAGATTCCTTCGCGTTCGATGACATTTACTTTGGTGGCAGCCGCATCAAGCAAATCATCAACTAGATGGTCGGGAAGCAGGTTAACCTCATCCACGTAAAGGACGTTTTGATTGGCCTCTGCGAGAATTCCAGGCTTTAAGGCTTGGATGCCATCCTTCAGCACGCGCTCTATGTCCAATGCACCAATCAGTCGGTCTTCTGTGGTTGATAGAGGAAGGTTGACCACTCTCATCTTCCTCTTGGCTGCTTTGAGCTTCTCGCCGCGTTGAGTCTTGGAGATGCACTCTTGGCATAGGTAATCGGGTCTGGTGGGGCTGCATCCAAACCGACATCCACTGACAACCTCGACCTCGGGAAGCAAATCAGCAAAAGCACGAACAATTGTGGTTTTTCCAGTGCCCTTTGGACCCGAAACAAGCACGCCCCCAATCCGAGGATTGATGCCATTGAAAATGAGTGCCAGCTTCAGCTTGTCAAGACCAACAAGTGAAGTGAATGGAAGCACTGCTCGTTTTAACTCGGTCAAGGAAATCACTGTGTTTGCTTGTGTCTGAACAAAAGTAACACACTCAAATAAGGGTGCAGGTCTATGTAATATTAGTGCAGAGAATGATTTCGCATCTTATTCATCTCGAATGCCCTCAGTGCCGCAAGAGCTATACCATAGATAGTAGTAGTAGCTACTGCATCTGCGGTTCGCCTCTATTTGCGATATACGATTTGATTCGCGTAATTGAGGACCTTAAGAGTGAGCAGTTTCCTTCCGAGCATAACTCGATGTGGAGGTATTCGCAGTTGCTTCCTGTGAAGTCCCCTTCCTTCATTATCAGCCTGGGAGAGGGATGGACCCCTCTCACAATTTCAAGACGAGTTGGAAGCCACCTTGGACTTCGGTTTCTAATGATAAAAGACGAATCTCAGAATCCCACAGGGTCCTTCAAGGATCGTGGCCTTTGTGCAGCAGTATCAAAACATCTTGAATTGGGTGCTGAATCCTTCTCACTGCCCTCTGCGGGAAATGCGGCTGTGTCTCTGAGCGCGTATTGTGCCGCTGCAGGCGCTTCATGCAGCATCTTCATGCCTAGTGACACGCCAGAACCATTCTTCCAGGATTGCGAGATGTATGGAGCAGAAGTTTGTCGAGTTGATGGTGATATCTCCAAATGTGCAGAAGAGATGAAGATGATGCAGGGAAAATGGACGGACCTCTCTACGACAAAGGAGCCTTACAGAGTCGAAGGTAAGAAGACACTAGCCTTTGAAATAGTTGAGCAGCTTGGTTGGGAAGTGCCTGATGCAATAGTTTGCCCAACCGGAGGAGGTACTGCAATTATCGGAATCTGGAAGGGTCTGAGTGAACTTGAAGCTCTTGGACTAATAGATGAGAAACGCCCTCGCCTTTACGCTGCACAGAGTGCGGGCTGCGCACCAATCGTTAAGGCCTTTGAAATGGGTGTTGATAACGCGGAAGCATGGCCAAATGGAGACACAACTGCCCTTGGTCTAAGAGTACCGAAGCCATTTGGGGACAGACTAATATTGAAGACCTTGAGGCAGTCCGGCGGAAGTGGTGTCGCTGTCGCAGAGGATGAGATTGAACCGATAAGGAAGATGGCGGCCAAGCTTGAGGGATTGAATATGTGCCCTGAATCGGCAGTAGGCTTAGCAGGGTTGAGAAATCTGGTGGAGATGGGTGAGATAGACTACGATGAGGAAGTAGTTCTTCTGAATACTGGGTCGGGAGCAAGATACTACTACAACTCCAAAAAGGATGCTACAACCTAGCACCATCCGAGCTCGACGTAGTGTTAATAAGAGGCCTCTAGGAGAGGCACTCCAGTGGCCATTTGACCGTTCAGTTCAATGATGGAGGCCTATTGTTGACTGAAATTGCTTCGAGGACTTCCAACGACCTTCATGAATCTCATCAAAAGGGGATTAGGAATTCCCTTAACGTGGGCAAGAAAGAATTAACCATTGCCGCTCTTCTGATCATAGCCTATATTCTTTTTAGATTTGGAATCATAGCGGGGACCACCACAATTGTAGTCGTGCTGGGTCTTGTCGCAGGAGTGTGGTTAGCGTTCAGGCCATCTGAGTGGGCAGTAGAGGGCATTGAAAGCTTGGCAGGTCACATGGGTACAACAACATACATTGCAGGTATGCTTTCTAGCCTTGCAAGCAATCTCCCCGAAGCCGTCATCAGCGGATTGGCCGCTTATCGAGGCTTTACACTCAATGACCCTCAGCTTCGAACAATTGCTATCCTGTCGGTTCTTATAGCAGCCGGCTTTAACATGTTGCTTCTTGGCTTTACCATTGTGGTTTCAACGAGAAGAAAAGATGACCTGGATGTACCTGGAGAAGTCATTAAAAAGGACTCTGTGCTCATTCGTTGGACTATCGTAGCTTTGGTGTCGATGTTTGCGCTCGGGGTCATTGATATGATCTCATCTCCCGGGGAAACGTTGTATTTTCCTTGGGAAGCATCATTGATACTATTCCTCTCATATATCCTCTATAGTGCAGACTTGATGCGAGGCGAAGAAGTCACCAATTCCGAGAAAGCGATACCTCATCTCCAGAAGCGGAGCGCTGGAATACTCTGCTTGCTGGGTTTTATCGGTATCTTCTTTGCAGGGGAAATACTCACATCGTCAGTCGAGATTCTGCTTCATGATTATGAAGAAGTCATTGCAACGGTCGCCAATCCTGTTACAATTGGTGCGCTGATATTAGGAGCAGCTGGAGCACTTCCAGAACACGGAATCGCGTTAATCGCAGCCACGAAGGGGAAGATTGGAATAGCTGTTGGCAACCTAATGGGTGGAATGCTCCAGATTTTGCTTCTGGTTATGGGTGGAATTGGAATTATCGTCCCAATTCCAATGAATAGATATGTCCTGTTTCAGATTATTGTCTTGGCAGGGAGTTTATGGTTCCTCAAACGTGCCTTAACTGATGACAATAAGCTGGATACATTCGAAGGACTAATGATTATGCTGTTGCAAGCCTATGTGTTTTCTCTACTGATTTGGGGGACACCTATAGGATTAGGCTAAGGATTGCGCGAAGGTCTTCTTCGCGCACTGTTACATCGGCAGCCTCAGACACATCATCATATTTTGGATTGAAAGCTATTGAAAGACCTGCTATCTTGAACGCGGCCATATCGTTACGGCCATCACCGATGAAGGCGGTTTCGTTCAGGGCTGTATGAAAATGCTGACTAATTCGTTCCAATTCATCTGCCTTCTCAGCCCATCCGACGCGCACATCAACATCGCCAGTTAGGATGCCGTCCTTGTGAAGCAAGTGATTTGTAATGACATAGTCAATCCCAAGTCTCTTCGCAATGTCATCTGCCATGACGTCAAGACCACTTGAAAGGATAGCTACCTGAACACCTCGTTCTTTCAGAGTGTCAATCGCCTCCTTAGCTCCCATAGTCAACTCTGTGTTCCTGACAACCTCCATGACAGATTGGAGTGGCTGACCTTTCCAAAGCGCCGCATCAAAATCAGCCCATTGTTTATAGGAAATAGTGCCTTCGAAGTACTGGTCATAGTACACTTTGCCCAGAGCTTCGGTGCCAAAATGCTCGTGAAGCCGCCACCAAATGCTTGAATGATTAGTGAGTGTTCCATCTACGTCAAAAACTGCAAGTCGGAATTTCATGACCCTTGTCCTCGGTAAGAAGCGTTGTTTCTTTTTGTACTAGCAGATTAGCTCTGAGCCTCGCGCTCACGTTCTTCCTTTGCCTCTCGTTCAAGATCAGCCAAGAGCTGGTCAATCCGTTCAGCATCGGATTCAGCCTGTTCGCCCTCCTTTGCAGGGGTTTCTTTGCCAGCATCCAAAGGAGGCAGCACCCCCTCCTTTTCCAGGAGTATTTCAGCCTCCATGGCATCTAGTTGTCGCTCAACGCGTTCATCCGTTTCAACGGTGCCAGCCGATTCAGAGAGGTCTTCGGAGAGGAGCTCTCCTGCAATTGAGATATGCTCGAAGGATTGAGAAAGCCGGTCCAGCTGTATCTGTATCTCAGTAGGACTTAGCATGGATCGAGCATGAGTCAATGCTTCATTCGCAATTGTAAATGCTCGAAGGACTTCGGATTGATCCTTTGCTTCTTCAATATTCATCAAAGCCGTTTCAAGTGTAAGATACTGCTGCTGATAGCGGCCCCTCCTATTTTCGAGGTCAACAACAATTGTTAGATGAGCCTTGGCGCTGGTTCTGTCACCTCTTGACATGGACTCCTTTGCCTTCTTCTGCTCCTCAATCATGCGTGTTTCGAGTCTTCTAACACGCAGAGTAAGAGCATTCATTGTACCTTTGATCTCAAGGATGCCCTTCTCAGCATCCACTTTCTTCTTGCCGCTAAGAAAGCCCATTTTGTTCACCGACTTTGACCATTCAATGTGAACTCATCAATCTGCCCATTTAAACGATTGGACTATGGCTCTTGAGCGCGGTAATTCATAGATTATAATATACTATATGTATATCTACTATATCTTTATATGGAGGGAGAGCTCTATCTATATTGAGAATGGGGGTCCGAAATCACCTATCTCCTCTCTCAAAACAAACCTCTCCTCTCCTCCCTCCTCTCTCAGCAGTCAACGGACACAAGCGCTGAAAAGCTTGGTTTTTTCTCGGGCCCCTTTCTCTCAATAGTTTCTTTTGTTGTGCTCTCAGAACAGCCAGCAAGTTTTAAAGGAGGGTGCAGGTCGGCAACGCCACAGGAGAGAGAAAATTGTCCGTTGCGAAAAAGGCGGTTGAAAGCACAGCCCGTAGGGTGCTTGTGTACACAGCAGAAATAATAATGTCCATCATTCTGCTGATCATTCTTTGCCTACCGTTGGCTTTCATGATACCAATGTGGGTTCAGATAGTAGCTTTGGGAACTCCCAGAGCTTCAGTGTTCCTTGATCCAGTTGTGCTCTTTGGAACAGGTGCTGCCTTTGCAATAACATTCGCCCTCTGCATACTCAGCGTATTAATTGGGTATTTCTATCTCCAGAAATTGACTCCTGCTTCCGATGTAGAGGATGAAGTGGAGGAAGTTGAAGCCGAGGAAGAGGAGCTAGAAATAGAAGAGGAAGTAGAAATAGAAGAAGTCACAAAAGAAGAGGATCTGGAATAGACCCTATTCTTCAATACCCATTTTGCGTGCAAGCTTCTTCACGATTTCAGCAAAAGCCATTGCTGATTGGGACTCTGGATTTTCAATAACAAAAGGAGTCCCCTTGTCACTAAGTTGAATTATACTAGGATCAAGTGGCAATGTTCCAAGATGCTCGATACCGAAGTCATCGGCAGCTTGCTTTACTGCACCGTTTCCGAAGAGTCTGTGACGCGCTCCACAGCTTGGGCAGACAAACTCTGCCATATTCTCCACAATGCCCAAGAGAGGGACTTCCATTCTCTTTACTAGTTGGATGGCTCTTCTGGCATCTAGTACAGCCACTTCCTGAGGAGTGCTTACAATAACGACACCATCTATTTCAGGAATTGATTGTAGTATACTCAGGATTTCGTCTCCGGTCCCTGGAGGCAAATCAACCACTAAAAGGTCAAGCTCACCCCATCTAACATCTCCCAGGAATTGCGTAATAGCCTTAGCAACGATTGGACCTCTCCAGGCTACCGCATCATCTCGGTTCCTTAGTAGAAAACCCATGCTCATGATTTTCATGCCCAAAGGCCCAATAACGGGATCAAGCTTCTGTCCATCCGAAGTAGGGTGCTCGCCCTCTAGCCCAAGAAGTTTTGGAACATTGGGACCATAGATATCCGCATCGATGATACCTGCAGATAGGTTGTTCTTTGCAAAGGAGATCGCTAGGTTAGTGGCTACGGTGGTCTTGCCGACACCACCCTTTCCAGAGAGAATTACGACTTTGTGCTTGACATCTTTCATTGCCTCGCGCACTTCATCAGGAACCATCGACTTAGACAAGAGTGAAGCCTCCAAGGGCATGCCACCCAGACAGGGATATAAATTGTTAGATGCGACTAAAACTCGAAAGGTTAGAGACCGTTAAAAGCACGCAGCAGTGTGCGAGCCAGTGCCTCATTCGAAGCCGCAATGAAGCTCATCCTCTGAGCCAAGTCGAGAGGAAGACACAAGCGGGCTCCGCCTTTTGTCGCCACATAGCCACCTGCTTCTAGAACCATGTGAGTGCCGCAGACATGAACGACTGGCAGCTTGTCTCGCAAGTCCGCCATGGCATCCAAGCTTCCGGCCGCAACCCAGCAGAGGTCTAGGAGGTTACTTGCTGTTCTTCTTGTATCGTGGACTGCCTGAATGACCCTCATGGATCCTGCCGTAAATTCCACATCCCAGTCACACTTAGTATCATAGGAGATGACTGCGTCTCGTGCATCAATAGGGGATGATACACCAACTGGACTTCCATTTCGGGTGACACCGTTCCCTTTTCGTGCAATGTAGTACTCATCAGTGAAAAAGGAGTCAATGATGCTTACCTCAATGTCATCGGTTGTAACGGATTTTGAATACGGTGCTGCTGATATTCCAATAGAGCAGAGAGGGATTTTCCGCTCTAAGTTTGCAGACCCGTCAATTGGGTCTATAACGACAACATATTCTGGCGAGTTGCCCAGAGCAAGCGCCCCTTGCTCCTCAGTTAGCAGCATCATTGAATATCCGGATTCACGCAGAACGCTAATAATGGCATCCTCAGCCAATTTGTCGAGAAGAAGCGTTTTGTCACCAAAGGGATTAGTATCCCCTGTTCTTTCTGAAACCTGATTCAGATTCTCTAAAACGACTTGTTTGCCCAATCTAATTGCGCGCTGAAGGACTGTGATAAGAGCCATCATCAAGCCTCACATCCACCACGTGCAAACCACTCTAAAATCCTATGGGAGTTAAGATCACAATTGTCGCAAGTTGAGCAGAAAAATGGGACAAGGGCGAGAGGGGCCGAGAGAACGCTTGAAGGAGGAGAGAGAATAGTTGAGAGAGAACGGCCCCAAACCCTTCAAAGGAAAATAGGGATAATTTCTATTTAAGCAAACTTCGTCTGAGAATGGTTTTACCAGAATAAAACACCAGTTTCTCACTTGGATAAGGCATTTATTTCGCAAATGAACCGGGCAGTCATCTACTGCCGCTTGATTCTCCGGTCTATTTCTGAGATGATACCCTGAATTGAATCGAATACGAGTGAAGCTCCTGACTCAATCAAGTGGTCCTTATCAGTTTCTCCGGAGGTGATGCCCCAGAATTCCATTCCAGCCCTCTGAGCGGCGGCCCCATCAATTCGCGCATCGCCTACGTAGACGGCATCACTCAGATGTACACCGAGTTCCCTTGCTGCCTGAACGAGCCCGTCAGGAAAAGGCTTCGGATTTGGTGTTTCGTGTCGGGTTAGAATCAAATCAAATAGATTCTGGAAGGGAATTCTATCCATGATGGAGTCGACTGCTTCTCGGTTGTTATTTGTCAGAATGGCAGTCTTGAGACCGCGGTTTCGTATTTGTATGACGGTTTCAAGTGCGCCATCAATTACCTCAGCATCAGTGGCAGCCCAGTTTTCGTGAGCACTGAGCATTTTGTCAAGCTCTGCTTCCATTAAGCCCCATTCAGATTCAGAGATGCCATTGCTGTTGAAGTATTCCTTTGCTTTTAGTCGTGAACTTGAAATTCCATCACTTGGGTCAAAGCCATCAGCTGGGTATCCCTTTGAAATGAAGTAATCCTTTGTGTCTTGCCGCATCTCATCCAGAGGAAGAGTTAGATGAGTGATCGTACCATCAAGATCGAAGAGGATTGCTTTCATCGATTCCCGTCCGCCGATGCTCACCAAGCCGGTTTGCTCTTAAGGTTAGTTGTTTGAGCTACATAATCTAAAGCGATGTCTTTTCATAATGAGCGAAGAAATGTGCGAATTTCATCACCAGCTTCTTTCAAATTGCCATAGAAATGATTTTCATTTGCCAGTTCAATCACGGTGGGATGCGCTCCTTGAAGTAGAGCGGCGAGTTCATAGAGGTCTCTAACTGGGATTGTTAAATCCTTTCCACCGTGCATGAGAAGTGCTGGGCACGTCACGTCATTCAGTCCTTGTGATTCAACTTCTGTGACCAAATTCCTTGAAGCGCTTAGGGCAATGAGAAACTTCGCAGGCTTTATCGCAGCCAAGCGAAATGCGATAGAACCTCCGTAAGAGTACCCCGCCACTCCAATTTTATCCACGGTTGAAATCGTGTCCAATACATCATATGCAGCCAATGCATCAAACAAGGATCCAGCCAATCCCTCGTATTGATTTGCTAGTACACCAGCTCCTCGAAAATCGAAGCGCAGTGTAGTGTAACCCATTTCCAAGAAGATCCCCTCCAAGAACCGTACCACATGATTCTCCATATCTCCTCCGAAGAGCGGATGTGGATGTAGTATGACCACGCCCCATTCACAGGATTGCACAGGGCGGCCGAGAATGGCGGGCAATTCCGCATCATCAACCGATATTGAGATTTTTGAATATTCTACCATAATCTCTCCACATTCATTCAGTCATTGATGCTTGGCATTAATAGGTGGGGATTTGGCATCACTAGCATTAAACTTCTATGTTATCAGATAACCAAGTTTGCATAGCCACTCTGGAACATTCACTTTATGAGGGAGAAGTGAACTTGTTAAAGATGAGGGATATTCTTGAAGAAGCTACAGGACCTTGACGTTTCAAATATGAGAGAGTTGGTTGAGAATTTTCCTTTTATGTTGAGATCCCTAGAACCATCGCGGAGCGTTAGTGATAGCGTCAAGGATATTCGTGAGAACGGATTTGAAGGAGTGCTGCTTGTTGGAATGGGCGGTAGCTCAATCTCGGGAGCTACGTGTAAGGGCATACTGACCACTGCTTCTAAGCCAGTTTTGGTGCACCAAGATTACGGTCTTCCAGAATTTGTTGATGAGAGCTGGGCAATCATTGCGACAAGCTATAGCGGAAACACGGCAGAAACACTAAGCGCATGCAGAGAAGGATCAGAAAGGAATTGCCCGACAATTGGAATAACCTCCGGCGGCAAACTTGGAGAAATGCTGCCGCGGGATTCAGTTCAGATTCTCCCAGATGGCTTTCCGCCAAGAGCCGCTTTTCCAATGATAATTTCTGTTCTTCTGCCGCTCCTTGAAAGGCTCATGGGTTTTTCTTCTTCTGACTTGACAAGCATTGCGCGAAATCTTGAAGCGCTTAGTAAAAACTGGGAAATGCTGGAAATGACTCCCAGAATGCTTGCTGAGAAACTGCTAGGTAGGGTTCCGTTATTCGTCGGCTGGCGACATCTTTCACCAGTCGCATACAGAGCCAAATGTCAGGTTAATGAGAATTCAAAGACCATAGCATATACAACAGAAATGCCTGAGGCGAACCATAATGAGATTGAAGCTTGCGGATCATACGGGAACTACGGCATTGTACCTGTGTTTCTACGTAGTGGCACTGAGAGCGAAACTATTTCCAAATCATTTGATGCTACTTCAAGAATGCTCTCGGAGGTCGGGAGTCCAGCTGTTGAGCTGAATATGAAGACGAAGGATATCCTTGAAGAGGTGCTATCGTACGTATTCTTCCTTGATGTGGCTTCAGTTGAACTTGCTGGGCTACGTGGAGTGGATGCGGTGGCAGTTGCGAGGATTTCTCAATTAAAGAGACTGCTCGGCACCTAGGATAGATTGACACCAATATAACTAAAGCCAATGTCCCTGTGCCCATCGTTTGTGGGTTCGAAGACGTAATAGAAGTATCGCACTGATATTCCCCATGTCCAGTTGGAATTACTATAGGCATCAAACAGAATGTCTAAGTCATGCTCTTCAAGTATCGAACTTGAAGCCGTGTAGTTGTGGTCATAGGCGGGGTTCAGCTCGCGTCGGTCTATGGGGATGTAACGAGTAAAAACAGGGTACTGGATGAATTGCCTGTTCAGCCATATCAGAACGTTGAATGAAGTAATAGCAGCGGTCCCGCTGGCTTCGGAGGTTGATTTGAAATTGAGCGTAACATATAGAGCAGGAGTGAGGCTTTCATTCGATGGGTCATAGTTGTCCAAGCGCACATCTAGAAGGCTGACTTCAACATAATGAGCTAAGGCATAACTGCCGCTATAGTAACCCGCGTTTACTACAATGATGCCAGAGCTAATGATACCCATGATTATTGCTGCGGCGATGATAATATTCTGATTTCTCTCGCTCTCAATCATTCCAAACACACCTTTGCTCTCTTCACTGGTGGTTATCTTAGTTACGCTATGCGCAGCTATCCAAGGATGAAAGCCATAGCGCCTATATGAATCAACCATGGGAAGATAGCCATAATTGCTGGCAATGGAATTCCTGGATATGGCTTATCATCCTCCACAAAGATGGTCGCATTGAGAAGCAATCCAATTATGATTAAAGCAACTGTCATTACGAAAACATGAATTGGGAAGTACAAGAGTGTGTGCGCCGAGATTAGGGAGAAAGCAACAAAATCCCCAGCACCGACCGCAACACCCTTTCCTTGAATTCTAGTGTAGTCGAAGGGATCACTGCCAGGCTCCCCTATCATCTCAACAGCTTTTGCAGCAGGAGAGAACCTCGTCAGAAACAAGTCCTCGATTACTAGTGAACCAACCAAGATAACCATTGATGAGGTGAAGAAAGTAATTCCCAAGAACGTGCCAAACACACTACCATAGAATCCAACATACAAGTTTTTCAGCATGGGAGGAATCGCATCCATTACGATAAACACAATTGATAGCATAAATATGGCGAGAGAGCCAATTGAAAGAATACTTGGGAAGATTGTGTTTGTGGCGCCCTTGAAAAGAATTAGCAGAAGCGATTGCCCTAGAACAAAAAACACAAGCGTCAGAATGGGCGAGACAACCATTGCGACCATTAGTTTTCGCGCCCCAGGACCTCTTCGTTCCATAGCGTACGACAGAAGGAATACGGCAGTTGCACCCAGGCCAATTGAAACAATTGCTTGAATCGCCAATTCCACAAAGCTGTAATCTTGTGGGGTACTTGACACGACGTTTGCATACAAAGGACTGTCTAGAATCACATACGTGATTGCCGATCCCACCAAGATAGGTACCGTTGCTATTGCCACAAGCAGAAGTCGCGTCCTTTCAGTGTTCACTGGGTATTCCTCGATTCTGCTTGATGAGAAGATGAATTAAAGCAAATGGGGTCTCGGCAACTTCAGAAAACAAGGTAACAATGAGATATGGCATCATTTCTTCAACCAGGGGAAATGAAAAAAATAGGGGGAGGGGACTAAGTCCCCTTCAAACTGTACTCTACTTCTGCCTGAGCAGTACAAAGCCACCCACGAGAATTACAACAGCTGCACCAACAGCACCAGCAACGATCGCCAGAGTAAAGTCTGTAGTTGTGGTTGTGGTGGTTGTGGTGGTTGTGGTTGTGGTGGTTGTGGTGGTTGTGGTAGCTTCAGGGAAGATACCGTATGCCCAGTGGTAATCCGTGAGACGACGTGAGGTCAGCTCATGGAACTCACCGTCAACAGCCTCTGTCACGATGAACGGACCAGAGTTGATGTGTGGATCTGTTCCATAGATTGGATCCCAGGTGTTCCATCCATCAACACCGATAGTGCTGAAGACATGCATTGGTAGAATGGTGTTTAGACCTACAACCTGAGTGTGCCAGAAGGATGTGGTGTCCATCTCTGCAATTACGCGGTAGGTACCGGAGGCATATGCAGCAGTTAGCTCATCAAGCCTTGGATTGGATGGGTTGCCGAAGGCAATACCGTCCTTGTAGTAGTTCAATGTGAATGCTACATCCGCAGCTGTGATTGGAACTCCATCGCTCCAAGTGCCGTTCTGAATTAGGTCGAAGACGAATCTCATGTGACCTTCTGGAACAAGTCCACCAGGCACGGTTTCACCATCAGCATGAGTGTAAACAGTCCAGGATTCAGCTATATCACCGATTAGATCACCCATGGGGTCACGAGTGAGGATACCATTCCAGAGGTTGTTCTGGACTTCAGCTGCATAGGCTGAAGAAGCGACCATGAAGTTGTATGTCTCCACTTGCTCACCGAGGCTAATTCTGAAAGTTCCACCCCAAGGCCCACCCTGAGTAAGCTTCTTGTGAATCTTCAAGTTGGTGTAAGCGTTGGGTAGATTCTCAATTTTGCTCTCAACGTAGCCCTCGTAGACATCAGTTCTGTAGGCTGCAAAGTTGAAGTTGTTGTAGCAAACAATTCGTGGACACTCGTAGATGAGTATCTCCTGCATTGCATAGGCTGCATCACGAATCTGTTCCTCGGTAACTCCGTAAATGAGGTCATGAATGTAGCCATCGTAGGTTGAGTTTCTCCAGTTGACAGTGTTGTAGTAGTCCACG
>RDOF01000093.1 GCA_011365025.1 Candidatus Thorarchaeota archaeon | reverse complement strand
AATCTCCAAGAAGGGTGCTATCCATCCTGCCAGTGAAGCTCGGTGAGATGGTTGGCAGTGAGAGGGAAAATGCATGGTGCTGTGGAGCAGGAGGAGGGTCGAAATCTGCCTTTGGGGACTGGGCAGTTGAAACCGCCGCGAAAAGAATTGAGCAAGCCGCCGATACGGGTGCTGAGATGCTGGTGTCAACATGTCCATTCTGCAGTAGAAATCTTAGAGATGGGTCTGGTTCGTCAGAAATCAAGGTAGTTGATTTAGTCGAACTGGTTGACCGTGTAACCTGAGGTTCCTGATTTCAGACTAGATAGACTTCGTCGTTTTCTCTGACTCTATCCTTGACTTTGATTGCTATTTCTTGACCAGATTCGCCTTCCTTGATATCCTTCCTATCAACCTGCATTGAGGCTACATCTTGTTCGAAATCGGTGGTTGCACCTTGAATACTAATCGTGTCGCCCACCTTCAAAGAATCCTCGAGCATAATGGCTGCAACGCCTATCTTATGGAAATAGCGAGTTATTTTTCCAATCTTTTTTCTCTCACTCATACATTGAAACCTCACTCGAGTAGTGGCCGTCGCGATTGAAAAATTCTTTGCTGGCCATGTTTCACCGAATAATAAACACTTCAAACGACAAGGATGTCCTCATCTCCTGTTGCCCCAATTCCAATCTCAGCTGCATGTCGTATCTGAGGAAGCTCCCAGACATCACCTGAAAGGCGGTTCTTGGCATCGTAGCTCTTCAGAATCCTAACTCCTTCAACATCAATTGCTACCATGTCACCGCTAGCTAATATCAGGTTAGGTGATTCAATTTGACCATTTGCCGGGCCCCCTGTGACAAAGACCTTTCTCGCGTCCATCACAATAAGGTCGGGTCTAAAGAAGGAGGCTAGGTCAGCAATTTTGGCTTCCAGTCTTCTTGCATGCATTCTAAGGCGGTCTCTTGCACGTACCCAACCAACAAATACCTTCATGGTGGCAGTAAATCTGGCAAACCTATGCGTCTTCAGGCATGGAAGTACAACCAACTTGTCCCCTTCGAGAGCTGGTGCTCCAATGAATCCACTCCTCATGTATTTCCCCTTTGGGAACTTCTTCTTCACCCACTCATGTTCATCAAGGTAGATGATTTCAGCTTCCAGGTTTCCGACTACTTTGCAAAGTCCTATTTCATCTGCAACATTGCAGGTCTTCAAAGCAAACATTGAGCTATCAACTATGCGAAGCTTCTTGGCGCCCGCCTCGTATAGCAGCTCTCCAACCGCTTGGAGAAACTCAGGATCACTTGACGCTGGATATGGGTCCCCTGTGTTCAGATTTGGCTTAATGGTCACGGAGTCGCCAGGTTCAATCACCCGTTCGAATCCTCCTATGGAGTCAACCACTCTTCTGATGTCGTCCTTGAGTTCGCCCAAGGCGTTGCTCTTTCCCACTAGATAGCGGCCATCGCTCATATAGGGGGTTTGTCCCGTAAATCCGCCTGTCCTGCGAGTATCTAATGCTGTTCCTGGGCTCATTATCATCAAACCCGTTTTTGCTTCCTACGAACTACTAGGATTGCTTTTAGGATGTATGGTACAACCGAGAAAAGAGCTATCATCTCCTGGGCCTGACTTATTTCTAAACTTTTTAACTGCTCAAAAAAAGAAACAGTTATCTGAATTCTCTTGTTAATAGGAAATCACGGTTAGGGGTTGGTTGATGTTGAAAAGCCACAAGGTAACCATAATGCTAGTTCTAGGAATTCTGTGCTGGTGTCTGCTTCCCATGTATTCTTCTATTGAGTGCGGGAATGCAGCCTATCTGGCGCCAGAAGCCCCAGACAATTCAAAAACAACGAATCTTGCCTATGGGCCTCCTACAATACTGCTTGACTACTCCCATGGGCAGTATAAGGATACCGTTGAGTTCATAGACCAGGCGCTTGAGGGGAATCTAACTGCCATGGGGTACAATCCAATATGGCTCAGAGGAGGAATCAACTCAACAATCCTCGAATCCGCTGATGGGCTCATCTTGGGATCTATCTATAACACCCCTGGATTCTTGCCTTCGGAAATTCAGGCAATCAGCGACTGGTACAACTCAGGGAGTAAGTTCCTTTGGGTGTCATGCGATTCAGAGTATTTCGCCGGTGTCCTCGATAATTCCACCGCCGTGTTGGAGGCAGTGGGGTCTCATGTTTACGGAGAACCGACAAGAGTTAATGACTCGGAGAGTTACATTGGTGCCTTATACCGTGTCGTTGCAAATGAAACCCCAACCAATCCATTCGTGTCCGAGATTGTGGCTAATGTAGATGCAGTACTGATGCATGATCCAACTGTCCTATATGGTAGCAACAGTCTAACGCCAGGGGAGAATATCAATCCCGTTCCTCTCGAATCCATATCGATAGATAATGTATACCCTCTCCTCTATTATAGTGCTGCCGCCAGGATTGACGATTGGGACCCACCCCTTCCGTATGCCCACGATGCTGGCGAATTTGGCCCCTTTGTAGCTGCAACATTGGAAATCAACGCAGGCTCGCCACGAACTAGCGTTCTTTTGGTTGCGGGATCCTCACCATATGGTTACTACTATCCCATGGCCGCATGGAAGTACGCTGCATACGATATACCTCTCACCGGGAATTACTTCGTGTATCAGGCAATTGACTATGGGATGCGAAGGGCCCTAAGTCAACGAATTGTATTCGACTTTTCTCATGGACAAGCTACTACTGCTACAATTCCAATAGATAATGCATTGATTAGTAACCTGACTGCAATGGGCTATTTTGTTGACAGAGCAGTAGGGGGAATCAACAGCTCGATCCTTGATGGAGCAATTGGCCTTTTGGCCGCCTCGATTTACCGCGAAGAGAATGCCTATCTCCCTGATGAAATTCAGGCAGTTGCAGACTGGTACAATTCTGGCCGCAAGTTCATGTGGATAGGTTATGATAGTGACTACACGAACCCTCCCTACTCAGGGCAGTTCATCAATGATAATATGACAGCGATTCTTGAAGCTGTTGGCTCACATGTATACGGAGAGCCCACAAGTGTGGAGGATGAATTCAGCAACGCAGGTATGCCATATCGAGTTATAGCTACCCAGCCTAGTACTCTGCCACAGGTCCAGAGTTGGATTTCTGGCGTGGGGTCTATCTTTATGCATGATGCAACCCTTCTCTATGGTAGCGACAGCGATACGCCTGGTGAAAACGTGAATCCGGTGGCGCTTGAGTCAATCCCTGTTCATAACGTGTTTCCATTGTTCTATTACGCAGACACCGCCTACATATCTGACAACGACTATTCGAAGCTGCCATTTGCTCATGCGGACTCTGAAATGGGCGCCTTTGTGGCAGTAACGCTAGAACTTAATGCAGGACCCGATGAAACTGGGGTCTTGGTGGTATCTGGTTCCTCTCCCTACTTGGACTATCGCCCAATCTGCACAGATGAATTCCTTGGTTCAACGATGGATGGCAATCTCTTTGTTCGCCAAGTAATCGATCTTGGCATTAAGC
>RDOF01000092.1 GCA_011365025.1 Candidatus Thorarchaeota archaeon | reverse complement strand
AATCTTCCCACTACATCATTCACAATCAACGGCTATTCTCTTCGGGTCCATTGCTCTGCTGTTCGTTGGTTTCTGCTATCTCTCAGGGCAACTTGGAGTTCTCCCCAAGACTGTGCGCAGCTACGACGGGACCATTTCACGCGTCATCAAATCATCCCAATACGAAAAGGAGTACATAATCCGCGGTTCGGAGTCAGAGAAACTACAGAAGGTGCTCGCCACTCAGTGGCCCTTCGAAGGTCATTCATTCGAGTCGCAGTGGATAGCAGTTGATTCCAAAGGGAATAACGTGACTAATTCTAAGCTTGGGCTATCCGAAGGAACCGTAGAAATCATTTTCCAACCACGATAATCTGTGATTCCCGCGGCTTTAGTCAAAGTCTAGATTTGCTAGGAGTCCCTGCTCAACTGGATCCCTTATCAATCCGAATAGAAATCCTGTTAGGAGATATGCCAAGGGGACGGAGAAAGGAACCCAATATCGTGCAGAGCCAGCCACCAATAGCAGCGTAGCCGTGATGGTGCTCAGAATCTCTGATTTGAAGCGATCTCTGGATAGGAGAATTACAAGTGCACAGAATAGCATGAAAGCTGATACAAATACATCTGCGGCTAGGGAAACGCTAACTCCAAGAGGGGGTGTGAAGGGAGGAAGACTTTCCGAGTATTCCGGCACTAGCTGTAATGAAAAGATGATGCCCAGGGGTGTTGCTATGAGTCCCAAAGAAGCGGGTATGACACCGTAGTGATCTTCAAAGTTCTTGGATAAGCCTGCAAAACCCAAAGAGAGAAGTCCGACAGATATTCCAACAATAGCATAGTACAGCTCGACTTTGAAACCTTGCTGTCCCGTGAAGAACGCGATTTGTGCTGGGAAAGTTATGGCGGCTCCCAAGAAGCCTCC
Organism: Candidatus Thorarchaeota archaeon; assembly: GCA_011365025.1. The sequence goes on along the minus strand of RDOF01000092.1, from coordinate 2,651 downwards.
TAGAGCCGCTAGCCAGAACAACCATCGCATCTTCCCTTCCTCTTCAAATGACATGGATTTCTCAGCACATGTCCGGCAGGTGACGGCCCCTCTGAACCTCACAGTTTCACCGATTCTGACAGATTGTCCACAGAGGACGCATCTGATGTAATCCTTGTCCTCTGTCCTTTGAGCACTATCCAAGCAAGCTCCTCCTCACGCAATTGGCTCCCATCCTGACTAAGACGCCAATAAAGATAAAGTATGCCCTGAATAGAATGGCTCAGGACTGTGCAGGAGTGTCACAAGATTCTGAAGCTTGCACTTCCTTAGGCTGGTTCCTCTTCTGGTACACTCTGAGGATTCCAATTGGCACTACTATTACGAGCCAAATAATGACATCTCCAAGAGTTGCAGCTACGAAATCTGTTCCAGTCGGGTCAAATACCAACTGCCCTGCCCTGACCATTCTGACAAGCGGATAGACCAAGACCAAGCCGAAGATTTGCTTTAGCTGAACAGCATTTACCCGACAGGCGAGTTTTGGCCCTATCTGTGCTCCGATGACCATGCCTACTCCCAGTGCAAGGCTATAGTAGATGTCGATTGTTCCTGTAAAGACATTCTGCGCTGTTCCTGCGGCTGTTGTAAAAACCATGGTGAACATACTGGTAGCAACAGCTGCATGCATTGGCAGGCCCATTATCATGCCAAGCACCGGAACTATAATCACTCCTCCGCCGAGTCCAAGGAGATTCGCCACTATTCCGCCAACGAATGCCCCAATAAGAGCATAAGTCAGAGTCCGCTTGGTTATTTTAGAGAAATCGAATTTGGAGAGTTCCGATACCAAATCGCTCTTGCCTTTCTTCTTGGCAAACAGCATCTTCAGGGCAATAGGAAATAGAAGTACTGCAAAGACCCATCTCAGCCCTTCATCGCCATAGGTTGTGAATACCGTCGCAGCAAGCCAGCCTCCCACCCATGATCCGGGTATTGTAGTGATGGCAAGAAAGAAGCCTGCCTTATATACGGTTGGCTGTGGATTCTGTCTATAGTACGCCCAGCTGCTTGAAATCGCTACGAACATCGCTGCCACAAGAGCTGAAGCTCTTGCAAAGATGGATTCCAATCCAAATGCAATGATTAGAAGCGGCGTATTGATAATGCCACCGCCTATTCCTAACATGGAAGACAGCGTTCCCACTCCAACTGCGAAAATCGCAATCATGAGAGCATCGGCAATTAGCTCCTGCATTTTTCTTCTCTCAAGAATCGAGGGCGAATTTCCCTCTACTTAAGAGCATCTGTTCGACCAGATACAAAAGTCCCTTCTATGGGGCATTTCTTCTGCCGATCTGATAGCAACCCAATAGAATAACTATCATGCCCACAAGCATTATTGACGTGGCTAGATTCTGTTCGGCAAAGTCCTGAGCCAACGACAAAAGGATTGCCCCAAAAGTAAAAATCAGCAATCCAAAGAACGCTGCAACCTTACCTGGCCGAGCATCATATCTCATAAATGGAGGAGGGGTTTCTTCAACGGTGACAACTGGGCGATCAGAGACTTTGGCATCTTCTCTGAAGAATCGTTTGCCATCGTCAGAGAGATGTCCCTTGACGTAACCCTCTACCAGCATTTCTTGAAGCAGAGCAACAACATCATTCTCAGTCACACCTGTTTTATTGCTCATGATTTGTATGGCGCTAACGTTATCCTCTATCAGATCCCTTATCGCTTGTTTGATTTCGCTCATTCCCTTTTCAGTTGATTTCTGGTCATCTTTCCTACGTAAACCTAACGGTTAGTTTTGACTACACCATGGTCTATTTGGCCATCGTTCTCTCTATAGCTCAACTCCTCCAGTGTCAAGCGAGTTCAGGATTCTATTTTGAGCATCCTCTGGTAGGCTTGCGTGTTTCACCGCTTCGACTACGCAATCTCGTGTGAGTCCGCCTCCACTCATAATCTCACCAGCAAATGCACCTGCTTTTCCAAGGGCATTGGAAACGGCGTGTTTATAGACTGTTGAGATTCCATAGGCCGCAATCAACACCTTTTGACGCTCTGGGAGTTGCTTTGGTAGTGCTTCAAGGATTATGGTTCGCATGGCTTGAAACAGCCCGTTCTTCCAGATGTCATAGGCCTTCCTTGCCCATTGCTCTACTAGCCGATTCATAATTTCCTGAGTAGCACCGACCAAATCTGGTTCCATCACATACGTGCCATCGGGTCTCCTCCTTACAACACGATGTCTTGAAATCAACCTTGATATCTCAGCCGTGGTTAGTGTCTTCTGCAGAACTTGCTGTGGGTCAGCCTTCATCACGCCTCGTTCTGCGAAGCCCCTGAGTTCAACTAGGTTTCTTTGTTCCATTAGCTGCTGCAATGCACGGACCGCGGCCGAAGGATTGAGAACGCAAATCTCTTTTGCGACCAAACCAGAAATCTCCTGCGCCGATATCTTATCCTCTTCATCAGAAACTCCACGCATACTGAGCCTAGAGATCTGGTCGATAGCCTGCCGCTTGAGCCTGTTGAGCAAGGTGCCTTCCAGGTTCTTCAATCGGTCAGCAAGGATGTGTGTTTCGTCAAGCCCATGACTGTAAATGACTTCACGTAGTTTCTGTGTGAACTCGGCTAGAGTGTCTATGTGAACACTCTCGGG
>RDOF01000091.1 GCA_011365025.1 Candidatus Thorarchaeota archaeon | reverse complement strand
GATATGTTGAGGGGCAATATAGATGAAAAAAAGCGTCTTCTCGAAGTTCCTTGTACGAATAGAAACTCCACTTGAAATGCAGACTTGATATGCCATCCAGAGAGTGGCCCAGTTCATGACCATCATCAATGATATGTTCAGGAAATATGAAACCTCTAATGGAATCCATGTAAGTACGGACATAATCATTGCAAAAGCAGGGAAATATCTGTAAGGCAACCCATTTGGATTCACAGTATAGAGATCCTCCGGTGATACATGAAGAATCTGACCCGCCTCGTAGAACACATTCCAATCAAAGTAGTAGACTGTGTTTTCTAATTGATCTGACCAGCTTAGAATCAGAAAGACCAGAACCACGATAAGATAGTATGATATGTTAAACACTAGTCCAACTTTCAGAAGACGTGAACTTCTGAAATATGCTAGAAACCTGACCTCTGGTTCTACTTCTGATTGGTCTATCACCACAATTGCACACCCCAAAGTATTGCTTGCGCGATCATCATGGCAATTGTTGATGACAACATGAGGCCAATCACAGTCGGAGCTTGCGGCCAATTATATCGACTTTTCCAACGTTCATCAAACAAGAAGAATGGCAAAAGCAGAACAAATCCCGCTAATAGAATGAATAGGAGGTTGGGTGCTTCAATATAGGGGCGTGCTCGAACAATTAGTAATGCGAAGCCCAAGAGCATCACTGGTGGGTGCATAGTAAGCCGCTCCAGAAGCATCCACTCTCTATTCTTGTCCCAATACTCCCGACTTCTGAAACGTCTAAAGAAGGTGACATCCCAACCGGGTGTAACAATGAGGACCGGGAAGGCTATCATGACAATTAAATTCAGAAACCATGAACTCAGACCAAAGATAAGCGAGAGGCAAGCGAAGTAATTCACAAATCGGCTGAGATATCGACGTCTGAACTGAAGCTCATCGATTAACTTGCGTTCAACTAGCCAGACTCGAAATGCTAGGAATATCAATCCAATGATTACTAGCAACACTGTCTGACTCAAATTATCAATCCCTCGGTAAAGACCATCTGAAGGTGTACACTCTTATAGGGATTTTCGTGAGTTTGCAAATAGATGGTTTGGAAACTATTACTAGCTGATTCCAGACAATACGAACAAACGATAAATAAAATCCTCCTGACACAATAATGATTCTTGACAGTGTCTAGAGTCAATATTGGAAATGGTGTGAAGTAAATGGGATTCCTTAGTAGGCTTAAAGCGCCCAATGCGAGCCTAGCAGTGATGCTTGACAAGGGAACATTTAGTCTAAATGAACCACTGCAAGGCAGGTTTGAGATCTCTTCAAATGAAGAATTCGACGCTGATGAACTTCGTATTGAAATCCGGGTCAATGAATGGACCCGTGCAACAGAGCAGAAGACTACCGGACAGCAACAAGTCCCTGTGACTGCTCAGCAGAACAGCACTCTGCACCAAGGCAAGCTCACTGTTGCAGGTGGAAGGCATTTTACAGATGGTCACAGCGAATCCATCCCGTTTAGCCTCTCCTTACCTTCAAACGTACCCCCGACATACCGTAGCCAGAACGCTCGAAATACTTGGGTGATGAAGGGCGTAATTGGCGTCAAGGGCAGACCTGATGTGACCAGTCACGAAATGGAAGTCGTTATCACCTACTAACCAGTCCATTTCATGGAATAATCACTTGTTTCAATCGCCAATAAATCATCAGCCGTCATAGATTTTCCTCCTCAACTTGAGCACGCTAAAGCTTACACTGGTTTATTGCGAAAGAATCATTTCTGATTGCTTACCATTATATGCTAGAATCTAACTGAATAGTACTCTTTTCAATTGGAGATGATTCTACGGTGGAAATACCTACATTCCGAGATGTGTTAGTTGCTCAACATCGCATTAATCACTACTTGAAACCCACTCCATTACTTAGTTATCCATCGCTCAACGAAGTAATTGGAGCAGAGGTATATATCAAACATGAGAACTGTCAACCAGTAGGAGCTTTCAAGGTCCGGGGTGGAATAAACCTTGTAGCACAACTCTCTGATGAAGAGAAGGAACGGGGAGTAATAGGCGCTTCGACAGGGAACCATGGTCAATCGATCGCATATGCATCCAAGATCTTTGGAGTAAAATCCACTATTGTAGTGCCTGAGAATTCTAATCCTGGAAAGATAGCTGCGATGAAAGCATTAGGTGCTGAGATAGTCTTCCATGGTGCCACTTTCGATGAGGCAAGACTTCATTGTGAAGAACTCGCCACGGTCCATGGTTATCGTTATATCCATTCAGGGGATGAACCTGACTTGATTGCTGGTGTAGCAACTGAAACCCTTGAAATGCTTCAAGAAGAACCTGCGATTGAAATTATTATTGTACCAGTAGGAGGAGGAAGTGGTGCTGCTGGCGCATGCATTGTTGCCAAGTCTATTAATCCCGAAATCAAGGTCATCGGTGTCCAATCTGAAGCCTCCCCTGCTGCACATGACTCCTGGAAACAGGGGCGTCTTGTCGAGCGACCCAATCGTACTTCCGTGGAAGGCCTTTCGACTGGAACTGCATTTGAACTTCCTCAAAGAATCTTGCGGGAACACTTGGATGAATTTATGCTAGTTAGTGAACAAGATATTATGAGGGCTACAGTGTGGATGATTCAATATGCGCACACACTTGCAGAAGGAGCGGGTGCCGCACCACTTGCAGCAGCATACAAGATTAAGGATAGCTTGAAAGGAAAGAAGATTGGACTCATTTGCTCTGGCGGAAATCTGTCGCTTATAAAACTGCAAGAGGCTCTTAACATCGCGGAAGACGGATAGAGTGTGTAAGTTTTGGAATTTTGTTGACTATGAAGCACGAAACTATATTCCTCTTCCGAGCATGCTACAAGAAGAACTCCGGGAATGAGTTCTGCAACTCCTTCAACTTCCTAATTTCATCGTGAAGCCATCTGTCATTTGAATCCTCCCAAGGAAAAAGCGGATGTTGCATTGTTTCTACTGTGGGCAAGTAAATCCATACCACTTCAGTTATCCATTCATTATTCTCTTTGATTAACCCCTCTCTTTTTGATCGTTCGTATAGACCCAGCTCTACACCTTCTATCCTATCAAAATACTCTAAATCCCCCTTATCGACCAAGAAGCAGACAGCGAGTATCTCCGATTGCTCCTCAATTATGGCAAATGGATACCCTGCCATATCTGGACTATACACTCTTCGGAGGCCAGGAACCCTGCATACTCTGCAATTTTGATATTTTTTCCAAATTCCTCTTGTAATGAAAGTACCATAACCGACCAGCCACTGTTTGGAGCTCGATGATGACATTCTGACTGCCTCTACTCAATGGTAATCATCAGTTTACCAATTATTGACTAGTGGGATTCTAGCGTCTGTTGTCAAATTCAGACCTAATTCTATCAAGGCTCTCTCACACCCTCGTCCAATAAGATGAGTACTGTGCATCTCGCATCCCTGAAGTTCCGTCAGGAATTTGATACATTCTGCAGCGTTCGGATTGAAAACAGCACTGACAGCAAGAGCATCAAGTA
>RDOF01000090.1 GCA_011365025.1 Candidatus Thorarchaeota archaeon | reverse complement strand
TTAATCTTGTCTTTAATGCTGAAACCCTTATAGCGGCAATGGCTCCTGGCTGGGAGACCAATGTATTTCATCCGAAAGTGATGGGTGGATTCCTGGTTGTTCTAGGATTCTTCTGTTTCCTATTGCTTCTCAACAAGAAGTGGGAATGGGATCACATCAAGGTAACTTACATGGCTCTGTTTACCTTCATACTTCCTGTGGTAATTGGGCAAATTCTTGTGTTGGCTCTCCTTCCACTTACTGCGGCTTTTGTCAATGAGATGATGTTTGAGATACCTCTCGAATCATTTCTCCTAATTCTTGGAATCGTTGGATACCTAAAGCAGGGTAGCTGAAGAAGAGAGGAGGGGGGAGTCACCCTGCTTGGAGGCTTGACAGATTTGAGATGTTCTCCTTTTTATGAAATTGAACGAATGATTCAAATCTCAGCAAGCCAGCAGGTAGGTGATATCATCCCCTCTGTTTTCTAATTGGATGGTCGTGGTGTGGATGGAGTACATTCAGAGGATAAAACAGGATTTTTTGGACAAGAGTATCTTTCAGGCGTGGGAAATAATTAGAATGAGAATGCATGGTAAACAGCGTACGCTGGTTCATCCATGCAATATGAAGAAGGAACTACTAGCTGAGTTGATACCTAAGAAGTTCAACATTAATGAGATTCTTCAGCTTATTCCAGCAAAGCAAAAGGAGATCGCAAGACGTTTGGACATATCTGCACTGCCTAGTTCTAGGCCATCTGGCATGCTAGGACAGACTGCCTTGTTTGAGATTCTCCGTAACAAGGGATTTGATTTCAAGAGCTATGTAGACGGGTTCCGACAGAATTGGGATCAATCACATGTAGAGGGGTACGTTCTTCTGTTCACGCTTGGGCATCTTCATTACCTTCGGAGATTCTTTGAGTATCCTCCTGTTGACCTTGTGAAATCTCTCCTCGAACCAATAACACGCTACCAGCTTGCTATTACATGGGATGAAAATTGGGTTACACGCATTCTAACGAACATCTTTAGCGTAAGCCCAGCAAATATGTCCAATGAACACATACGCCAAGTAGTACGCAATCTGATGGGGGTACAAGATGCATGGGGTATGACCGTGCATCGGGTCATGGAGTGGACAGGAGAGTCCCGAACAAGTGCCTCTCATCTTATGGATATCATGCGAGCTTCTTGGTTGGAGCATCGGTTCAGGATAGTCGGCAAGAATACTGGAACAGTGAAAATCCTCTCGAAAAGTCAGGCAACCAGTAAGATGTTACCGTCCTTTCATTCTTCAGGTACATCCTTTACAGACGATAGCGAACATTTCATCTCCTTATTCGATGTGTTCAGAAAGGATGCAGAGGGTAAGTTCTTTGAGCTAGAGGCAATGACCACAAATGTCGACCTGTATGATCCAAAGGACCAAACTTGGAAATTGAATCCATCTCCAAAAGCGACAAGGACAAAGAGCGATATCTATTCTTTACTGCAAGTCGGAAATCATACGGTTCCTGATAATGACATTCTTCCAACAAATCGGGATTTACTTATCATTGCACTCCTGACAGCAATGGATACTGGACATCATCCCAACAAGAAGCAGGAGATACTCCAGACAATTACCAAAGGTTATGGTGTGCCCCATGAAGAGGCTGCAAATGGGATTCGGAATGTCTTGAGAAAGAATATGGTCCGAAATCAGTATACTCACGTTTCTATGATGGAAGATAGAGAAGCCTTCACAGTGATTTTTGATGACCAGCCAAAGAAAGTCATTCCCTTCTTAGGTGAGGTTCTTCAAAATTTTGCGTTCTTTTCATTTCAGATAAACTATGAGATGAGTTATGGTCATATTTTTGATTTGCATCCTTCATACCTATCCTGTGACCTACGGATGTTAATTGAATCATCAATGAGACAACATGGAATAAATGGCGAATTGCTTGCTCTTCATTCGTATTTGTTTGGTCAACCAGGAAGTATCCTTCAGCTAATACCTGATGAATAGATCTCGTTTCATCTTAACTCATTGTATCTCTTGAAGGTCTTAACAAGATTTCACTAGTCTAGTCAGGTGTCGTTTGGGCATGCCAAAATACCTTGGGGTGTTTTTTAGATATTCCTGATAGGAATCTCCGTACTTATTGGCCAAGAATGCCTCCTCCAGAAGGACTGTCCAGTGCAGATATGGAATGGTAATAATCAAATAGAATAGGAAAACGATGCTCCAGATTGACACCGACCATCCTATCAGGGTTAGGCCGAGGAAGAATATCGCCCATCCCAAGTAGACCGGATTCCTTGAGTAGCGATGAATTCGTGATGTCGTGAGGCCTGGAGAGTGTGCGAAGGAATACAATGCCAATGTCCCAATGGTCATACCCACTATAGCAACAATCAAACCAGCGTAGAATGAGATTCCTAACTCTATAGGGACAAAGACGCTAATAGCGAACCCTCCTACAATCCACATCATAGCTGGAATGAATATCCTCTTTCAATTTACGAAATCAGGATCATCGAAAGGCGTGCCTCTCCTTCTGTTGGCCCATACTTGGATAGAGTAGGCGATAGCATATCCGGCAACATAAAAGACCCAGAGATTCATGATTCTTCGGCCTCCTTTTCTGTGTCGATGGCCTTGGTTCTTGGCAGTCCAAAGTACCTCGGAGTTGTTTCAAGGTATTTCAGATAGGACTCGCCATATTTGCTTCTGAGAAATTCCTCTTCCTGCAAAACATTCCAGTGAAGGTAAGCCGCAGTGTAAATAAGATATACCAGAAAGAAAATACTCCAGATTGATTGCGACCAGCCAATCAAGGTTAGACCAAGGAAATAGACGGTCCATCCAATGTAGTTTGGATTTCTAGAATAGCTATGAATTCCACCTGTGGCGAGTCCAGGCTGATTTGCGAATGAATAAAATACCCAGCCTACCAGAAGCAAACCCACGGCGGCAACAACGAGGCCCATATAAAGAGGCAACCCCACTCCAATTGGAACGAAGAGGCTTATGACCAAGCCCGCAATCATCCATATTGCGGCGGGGATAAACGCTCTCCTCTGAGAAGCTAGTTCCGGATCCTCAAAAGGCATTCCTCGCTTCTTCTCAGCCCACAATCGCAAGGGGTAGACTATAGCATAACCGCCAACATAGAAAATCCATAGATTAAGCAAATCAACCAATTAAACCAACACCAGAACGAAAACGAACAATCCTTGAGATAGGGGACTAATATATTCTTGGGCTATCAAATACACCAAAGCAAAGAAATTCATAGGGAGAAGACTGATTCACTGACCAGAATTGTCCCTAATTTGCAACAACCATAACATGGGAATTCGATAATACTACGTTGCTTTCTTCATCTTCGCCACATAATATCCAAAGATTACTAGTGGGATGACTAGTAGGCTAACAGCAATACTAGCAATGACCACGTTTTGAAAAGCACAATGCAAGATGTAATCCTGGAATGCATGGAGAGGAACCTCAGTATCGCCTTCGTAGATTCCTGATGTGAAAACAGCAACAATATCCTCGCCAGGGACAACGATGATGTACTGACCATTT
>RDOF01000089.1 GCA_011365025.1 Candidatus Thorarchaeota archaeon | reverse complement strand
ACAACACCTCTCCTATCCCCGAGCTCCTTAGAGAGTTTCTCACCGTCTTGGAGTACTCGTAGAGAATCCTCAGGACACCCCAGCCAACTCATCGGGATTGACATCGATAGACGAACTTCGATGCCCTTTCTTTTATTCTCATCAGTTTCTTGCTCCTTGTTGAGTACATCAATCGCCTGCTTGTAAAAACGATAGGATTCCCAATTTGAATAACTTCTTGCTGCTTTTTCAGCTGATAACTTCATATATTGGTAAGCCTTGTCTAGCCTTTCGCCGCTGAAATAGTGATGAGCCAGCGTTTCATAGAATTCTTCTAATCTGTCCGGGTATAGCTCCTCAATGGCCTTTCCTATCTTTTCATGGATCACCCGTTTCGTCTTGCGAAGCAAGCTATTGTACGCAACCTCCTGAATTAGAGCATGCCTGAAGATATATTCTGACTCTAGAAACGGACTCGCTGGTTGGATGAAGCCTCTCGCCTGCAAATCATCGAGATTGGATTTGAGATCATCTGCCGTCTCCAAAACAGTCTGAAGAATGCGGAACGCAAAGCCCCTTCCAATAACAGATGCGACTTGCAGTTTTTGTTTCAGGTTCTCCGCTAACCGATCAATGCGGGCTGCGATGATCCCCTCAATGGTATCAGGCACCTGGATGTCCGTTATTTCCCTACTCAACACATAGTGATTATTGCTCTTCCTAATGAATCCGTTTTCTATCAGGTTGTGAATCAGCTCTTCTATGTACAGAGGATTACCGCCAGCTTTATTCATGACAAGTTCCTTCAACGTTAGCGCTATCTCTGCCTCCCCAAGGACAACTTGCACTAGCTCGCTTGTGTGATCGGACGGTAGTTGATCCAAAACAATCTGAGTGTAGGATGCTCTATTGGACCAGGGATGGACATACTCCGGCCGATAAAGAAGAACCAGCAGCATTTGAGTATTTCCCAATGATTCAATGAGGTAGCTTAAGAACTCTTCAGAGGCGTTGTCGATCCAATGTAGGTCCTCAATTACAGTAACAAGAGGCTTGTTCTGACCCTCGCGGACCAGCAATTGTTTGAGAGCCCCGAGGATCCTTTCTTTTTTCTGGGGAGGCCCTAGCCTCAGATACTCTTCATCGTCCACCTTGAGTGACAGGAGATCATACAAAGGTGGCAAAATATTCATTAGTTCTTTTTCGACTTGGAATATCCTTTTCTCCATCTTTCGCTTGATGCTATGCTCCTGCTCTCCTTCGCGAATATGAAGGTAGGACCTCAGAACATTCAACATAGGCAGATATGCCGTAGCGTCTCCGTAATGGAGACATGAACCCTCTAAGTAGCTGTATTCACCAGCCGGTAGCGTCGCCCTCCACTCGAGTAATAACCTGGATTTCCCGACGCCCGCCTCGCCCATAATTGCAACGACCTGCGGTTGCCCCTTCCTCACTAGGGCAAAACAATCTGACAGTCGGTCAAGCTCCTGCCTACGCCCCACGAACCTAGTCAGGCCTCGTGTAATAGCTGCGCCAAGCCTGTCCCGTACCAATCCTGCTCTCAGCACCTGATATGTCATGACTGGGGTCTTTTTCCCTTTCACCACAACCTCACCCAGGGGTCTGAACTCGAAGTATTCCCTAGTCAAACGATACGTGTTCTCCGCAACCTGTACAGTACCTGGCTTTGCCATGCTCTCCATTCTTGAAGCTAGGTTCACCGTGTCCCCGATTGCGGTATACTCCATCGTGAGGTCATCTCCAATCCTCCCCACTACCACCGGGCCAGTGTTGAGCCCGATTCTCACATTGAAGCTTATACCCTTTTTCCTCAACCGGTCAGCGTAAGATATGAGACGCTCCTGAATGGCTATCGCAGCGTATAAAGCACGTTGTGGCGCATCCTCATGAGCGATGGGAGCGCCAAAGAGAGCCATCACACCATCACCAAGAAACTGCGCAATAGTACCCTCGTAGTGGTGTATCTCCTCAGTCATGAAAATCAAGCACTGCCTCATCAAGTCATGTACCTCTTCTGGATCCATATCCTCGGAGATAGAGGTGAAGCCTGCTACGTCAGCGAAAAGAACTGTCACCTGCTTCCGTTCACCCAGAACGGTTGGGCGAGCGGTAATGATCTTATCGGCGAGGTGCCTTGGGGTGTAGGTTCTGGGTTGAGAGTAGTCTATGTAGAGAAGACGGTCTGTCTTCGCGAAATCATAGCCACATTCATCACAAAACTTTACGAAGAGTTCTGACGTATTGCCACATTGAGGGCACAACAGCTCCAGTTTTTCGCCACACTCTATGCAGAACTTGGCGTTCGCCCTATTATCGAACTGACAATTTGGGCATCTCACCTGCTATGCTACCTATTTTGCCGCCGACAGAATGTCTGTGGAGTAAGAAAGGCAGGCCATAATGACTGGAGGTCAGTATAGCTAAGGGGTGTGTTGCTGTCAATATGCTCTGGAAAGTAGTCCCCGCATCCAATATCCTGATGGTTACAATTCCTCATCACTAGGCAACGGCGACAAACCGATTTCGATATGGCGGTACCATATTAATTTGAGCTACTGGGCCCAGACTGGCAGCCTGATGTTAGTGACAGTTGCCGAATGATGGACGCGCTATAAAATGACCCTTCGCCTGTGCGGCCACTATGGAGATTTTCTGATGGGCTACCCTTTCATTGCTAAGCATACACTCGACACACTGACTTGCGTTCAGGATGTCACCAAAATCAACAAGCCAAACTGGCTTAAGCTTCATTCGGATAAACGTTCAAGGACATAATTTACTAGTCGTGCTTACTACTAGTGTTACCTTCTTGAGAGTTGTGGAACCTTGGCTTAACAAAATGAGTTACTGTGTGATAGAGATGAAGAAGGGTCTTGTTCACCCCCAGAAACACACCGCAGTACTCCCTGGCTTTACATCGAGTCTTGCAAAAAGTCAACGGAGCCTTCTTATTAATAATCGCGTGCAACCTCTCAGTAGTTATCCTGTCACCGTAGGATATGGCCAGCCCCTTCAGGACTATGGCATCCCACTTCCGAACCTCATCTTCATTCCCCTGCGGACTCTCGCAGCGGCCATTTTGACAGAGCGGGCACACTTGACAAAGTTCATCAGCACCCTCAGTAACCTCGATTAATGCTGAAGTGCCTGACCTCAAGATCTTTCTGATCTTCCGCTCGAAGTCGTTGAATGCCTCTCCGCGTTCAGGGAAAGTCCAAGGTAAGAACCGTTCACAGAAAAGGTGATGCGGACGAAGTCTCAATTCTTCAGAACGCTGGTTTGTGCTCATTCTCACCTTCTTTAAGCCAAATCAAGCGGGGGTGTCTATTTGCTCCCCTTCACCGTTCATAACCCCATTATATCCACAAACTTGAGCACAAATCCATCTCATTGTAACTCACATTAGACGATGGAATGTTCTCCAGGCAGCCTTACGGATCTAAATTACTAAGTGGCATGCTTTTCAGCCCGTCCGGCATTGACCGATACATGTAAGTGTGTTACCGTGCCACTTACATTGGATCCAGCTTCGTTCAATAAAATGGATGAGATGGAAGCTAGGGGGCCAGTGT
>RDOF01000088.1 GCA_011365025.1 Candidatus Thorarchaeota archaeon | reverse complement strand
ATACCATGAGTTCCTTGAGAATTCACCTAGTCTAATTCCACATCATTATTAGAAACAGAAGTGCTTTGTTCTGACGCATTTTGTGAAATGATGAGCAGGTACCCTCCGCCTACACAAATGATGACTGGAACCAAGAAACCAATAAGCAGGGAATAGGCCAGACACAAGGCAGGCATGAATACCATCAGCAGCATCACGAAGCTGCACAGAATGATCACAGCAATCATATACAGCCTGACGCTTCTAACTAATGAACTCGGATATTCAATCTTTGCATTATCATCATCGAGGACTACTTCATTGTTCAGCCTTGGACCAACCTCTATTCCAGAGAGTTCGCGGTGCTTTCCAACAGCGAAGTAGACTAGACCAATCGGGATAACAATGAGCAGAATGAGATAGCCCACTGCCGTTTCAGGATATTTCAGAAGAGCTATTTGGAATCCTTCATATACCACCAGCATAAACAGAACACCACCAATGGCCAACAGGCTCAACCATAGGGTGTACCACCTCCTTCGGTTACTGCTAAATAGGTCGACTAATCGTTCGGAAACTCCAAACTTGGTTTCACTCAATGATGTATCAATGTGCGTTCTACTTGCTTCAACTGTCATGATTGCCATTTCATTTCCAAGAAACAACAATATAATTCCAACTACTCCAGAAACGAGAGTATCAATAGATGAAGGATCCAAGGTGTTCACAACTCCCCTTCATCATTTGCGTCTGTCTGGATTTCATATGATAAACATTTCATTTCACTTCTCTCCTAGTAATTGTAGAAATGCAGGGCATAGATAAAAAAGACTAGAGCCATTATGGCAAATACTATACGACTCCAGACAGTAAATTGTATTAGAGCTTTTATCTCGTCGATTGATTTGCCCATTAGCCACCCAAGAAAGCCAAATATCATCCATGCGGCAATTCCGCCAGTCTTTATATAGCCTGCGGCCATGCAGAAATAGGACGCGCTCAGAACTAGGAAAAACCACGACATTGCTCCAGCATTCGTTATGCCATTATCTACTAACAAATGTGCATGCCACCATGCCAACCCGAGTGTGATAGCCATGACACCCACCACAACTGCAATTTCACCCCAACCTGTCGGAATCTTCTCAGCTATAGCGCATGCGACTGTTAGAGCAAGAGTCCACACACTAATCTCAAATGCAAAAAATCCAAATTGCCGAGCGTTATGAAAGTCCTCTTCATTGAGTCCCATTGCATCCGAGTCATACAGCACTGTATTGCCCAAGAGGTCCACGGCCATGTGGAAAAGCGTCAGAGAAATAACGAAAATGTGCAGTAACGGCCACGGACCTGTCCAATAGAAATCAATATTTTCCGCAGCATCTGATAGATGTGTGTCCACGTCAGCCTGAGTTCTTGGTGAGAGTCCTTGTTCTGTTCCATCGAAGTCTGTTCCCTCCTCTGGGTCCCCGCTGGGTGGCGGGTCGTCGGGGTGATTGGGGTCGTGTCTGGAGAGGTCCACCTCCCGCAGGATGTCCTGGATTCTCATCTCCAGCAGGGGATTGCTGCCGTAGCGCAGCCCCTCGATCACCAGGGAGGACACCACCCGAGAAGCATTATAGACGGCGTGGACCAGGTAGTTGTACGGAAGGTCGCTGCTTTTCGTGTAGACCTTCCCCTGGCCCATCGCCGGGTCCCATCACAGCTGCAAAGAAATACAATGCCCATCATCAAACCTCTCCGCTGAAACGCTAGGGCGCTTTTATGCCATAATCATAACCCACTTGACCTCTTAAGCGCTTCATTGACCAATCGGACGAACTTAGGTCCATCTTCGATGATCATGGTGACTGAGTCATAGACTATCCGGAGATTTACCTCAAGATAATCATGGATAAGGACATTCCTCATTCCTATCAGGTCCGTCAGTCGTTCTGTCAAATCTTCAGGCAGAATTCCATGGGTATTCAGCAGAAGCACAGTCTGCCTATATGTACTGGGTACACCCCACCTCTTCTGGGCAACAATGTGGCTTGCCACATCGATTATTGCTTGAGCAATTATCTCCAGAGCTCTCTCAGCGGCTCGTATGTCGGTCCAGCTGCTACTGAACTTCTTGAACACAGGAATCTGTACTTCTTTTAGTGAATCCACTTCAACAAGGATCCGACTCAATCGTCGTTTCAATACAGCCTCATCAAGGGTCACTGTCATTCCCCCTCTAGGGTTTCGCACAGGAACCTGCTCTCGAATATGCGGTAGTCAGGAAAGAATCTGAGGACTTCCTCGACGAAGGTCGACCAAACATCTCCCCTGTCGAAGAGGACAACACCATCTCGTGCAATTCTGTACTTGAGTGACCAGTCTGCCTCATCAAGGATGATGAGGTCCACTGACCTATCAGGGCCTGCGAGGTTTGAAATCAGTTTCAAGCGCAGGCGGCCTCTCGTTTCTGGGTTGCTCAACGAGGTCTTGATAGCTACATCTGTATCGCTAAGTCTATGTGCCTGCTGACGTGCACGTGACCCAAAAACGACAATTAGCTCGATATCCTGACCTGCGACTTCCAAGATGCCATCGCGAATCCAGACCAGTGCCTTCTCTTGCAAATCAGTTTCAGATGTTGCCATGGACTTAGCCTCTTAGCCGACCTAGTTGGTATTGATGGTGTATTGTTCTATTTCTATTTAAGCCCTAACATAAAATCTGTGACGAAGAGTGTATTTGTCAGCTGATATAGTGGGAATTCGAATCTCCTATGCTCTCGCCATGAAAATATCCGGAGGCATAACTCAATCTCTAAGCCGCTCTGCTGGATTCCTACGTTATACGTAGGAATAATCAAATATCATACTGAGAACTATAATCCTCCACTTTATTAGAAACGCTCTGGCTCAGTGTTTCATAACTCTGCACTGGTTCGTTGAATTTCCCCATGGATGGCGGGTAGGAGGGGTCGTTGGAGTTGTGTCGTAAAAGGCCCACCTCCATGTTGATGTCGTGGATGCGCATCTCCAGCAGGGGACTGCTGCCGTGGCGGAGGCCCAGACAGGAAGTCGGCACCACGTTCCGTCCTGCTCGCAAAAGAACAATCTGGCTCTATTGCTCAGCTAACATGGTTCTTGCTGCTTCACCTATGGTGTCGTCGCGGAGAGAGAAGTGCTGCAGGATGAGCCGCATCTCATCCTTGGAAACCCGTCTCGATTCCTCCATTTTGGTTGCCATCTTCTCGAAGGTCTCTCTTGGGCTCTCTGACCTTGAGATAAAGACCTCCATAATTCTTATTTCACGATCCAAAGGTCTTGGAGTCTTGCCTTCGGAAGGGCATGTCATAAATATGAAGACGGAGACAAGACCGATGATACCCAATTCCAGACTGTCCACTCCAGTCATAAAGAGAAGGAAGGTCACCAGGATGAAAAGCACTGCCCAGAGAAGCACAACTCGCCTCCATGCTCTAATGATTTGGGCGATCCTCGAATTAGTGTCATGCTTGTGTTCAGACGTTTTCTCAACGTATTCACTATTCATTCTTGGCATCTCTCGCACCGTACCTTCGCGTCAACATGCCTAGCTCATTGTCACGTTTCAAGAGCAACTTCAGAGCCGTATTGGCATCACTGTCCAGAGCCGACACCTCGAACAAACCTGCGATTGCCTCAAGGAGCTTCGAT
>RDOF01000087.1 GCA_011365025.1 Candidatus Thorarchaeota archaeon | reverse complement strand
CTTCTCTTTATTCATGCACATTCAGGAGGGGCGAAGCGTGGCTAAGGTGCTCATCACATTTCTCGGAACGACGCCGTATTTTGAATGCTATTACAGATCGGATGGCAAGACGGTCGGAAGTTGTCGTTTCATACAAGAAGCGCTGATGGAGTTTGTGTGCAGCAGTTGGGGACCGGAGGATCGTATAGTGCTGTTTCTCACTCCAGAGGCAAAAAAGAAACACTGGGTAGATGAAAGCAGGACTCCCCAAGAAGCCAAGGAACTCCTCGAAGCACTGGTCCGAACCCACGGCATTCGGCTCCTCGTGAGGGATATTCCAAGCGGTAATTCAGTTCTGGAGATGTGGGAAATCATGCACACAATCGCTGACTCGGTGCAAATGGAAGATGAGGTTCATGTAGACATTACACATGCTTTCCGATGGATTCCTTTGTTGGCTGTAGTCGTTCTCAATTATGTGCATAAGACGAAAGAAGTCCGAATCTCACGTATTCTCTATGGTGCTTTGCATATTCTTGGATCACACGACGAAGTTGAGGCGATGTCTGTGCAGGAGCGCCTCGTTCCAATATTCGACTTAACACAGTTTGTATTCTTGATGGAATTGACGAACACAATCTCGGCCTTTCTTGATTCGGGAAGCGCCAGGCCATTAGGAATGACGATGGCGGAGATTGACAGCAGGATGGCATTGATCACGAACGAGAAGGGCTGTTCAGAGGGCCTTCGCTCATTTCACTTGGAGCTTCTGACGCTGAAGAGATATTTCAGCCAATTGAATCACCTCACCGTGGACATCGAAACATGTCGAGCCGACAACATTCAGCGTTTCAGATACGACCTTGGCAAGGAACCGTCCCCCAAGGAACCAGGTGTTGTCGCGAGAGTGATTGAGCCGCTAGAGAGAATCATACTGGAAAGCATAAACTGCTTTAAGCAAGATTCTATCGAAAACATCTTTGGTGCAGCAAAGTGGTGCGTGAAGTACAATCTGGTGCAACAGGGCTACACTCTTCTCACTGAGGGCTTCTTGTCATTCCTGATTGAGCTGAACCTGGGAGAAGATCGTGTTAAGGACATGGAACTTCGGAGCGATGTGAGAGAAGCCATATCCTGCATGGATCTACCTGATCGAGATATCAGCAATACCTCCATAGAAGCGCGCAGAATCGCAGAATCATTGCCAAAAGGCCTTAGAACCAGGTTTGGTAAAATGCTGGATTTTCGAAATGATATCAACCATGCAGGTATCAGGAAGCATACCATGACTGCACGAGTACTTAGAAAACAACTGGGAAGAGAACTCGTACCTATAGCCGATTATGTACGATCAAAACGATAAAGGAGGTAATAAACGATGTATACAAGAGCGAAATGTGTATTCATAATGACAGAAAGTCCACTCCATGTGGGCTCAGGAACCGAGTTAGGCGTAGTGGACCTCCCGGTTCAAAGAGAACGACATACGGGATATCCAAAGATAGAAGCTTCAAGCT
This sequence comes from Candidatus Thorarchaeota archaeon, assembly GCA_011365025.1. The sequence continues at coordinate 2,535 of RDOF01000087.1, read as the reverse complement.
TGAAGGGGCCAATAAGGGCTGCGTTCGAAAGAATCGATGGCGTTGAGAATAACGATGTCAATTGCTTGTTTGGTCCCCCCACAGACGCTGAAGAACATCACGGAAGTGCAATCGGATTCACTGACGGACGAATCCTACTATTTCCAGTGAAGTCCGTCAAAGGTGTCTTTGCATGGGTGACTTCACTGGGTGTATTGGAGAGAATGAATCGAGACTTGAAACGGTGTGGCCAATTCATCGCACCCTTGCCAGAGGAAGGTACAGTGTCTCCTGAATGTGACCTTCTTTTGGATGATTCAAGCATTGTACTTGAGGAGTACACCTTCAAAGTCAAAAAAGATTCAACTTGCGGAGAGCTAGCTGCATGGCTGAAAAACAGAGTATTCACAGCACAGTCGGATTGGTGGACAAAGAAGATACAGAAGAGCCTCGTTGTACTACAGGATGAAGCTTTTGCTGATCTTGTTAGCTTCTCCACTGAGGTAATCACAAGAACAAAGATCGATAGTGAAACAGGGACCGTGGAGCGTGGGGGGCTTTTCACTGAGGAGCTTATCCCAATGGATACGGTGTTCTATATGATGGTGTTGGGTGCGCAGATATTCCTCAATGAGAACCGATTCAACAACGATGTGGACAAGGCCCTGTCGTTCTTTCAAGGAAAAATCCCCGAAGTCATCCAGCTAGGTGGCGACGAAACACTTGGGCGAGGCATCGTCAGGCTGATTTGGTAGGTGATGGAATTGAATACCACAGAGCTGCAGTCCTTATCAAGAATACGTGCATTATACGCATGGGAGAGTGTCAATAGAGTAACGTCTGAAAGAGAAAAGGCCAAGAAATACAAGTCGCAGGTCAAGAAGACTCCGATGTATGTCAAAACGAATGGTTTGGGCGCCACACTTGCATTCTTGACCCGTAAGTCTGAATACAAACCCATCTTCAATGATATTTGTAAATGGCTGGAGAAGCGTAAGATTATCTCAGGACCTGGATACATGGATTCCTTTCAGAAGCTCAACTCAGCTCAGTACCGAATTGCTACGAAGGAAGCATTGGAGCTTCTATCATGGATGTCGAGGTTCGTTGACTCAGTGATTGAGGATGACGACAATGAACAAGAAACCACCACATCGCAATAGCAGAAACAGACGAAAGGAAGCGCGGACTCCCAGTCATAGACGAGCCCGCGACCGGTCCGAAGGCGATGCAAATGACATGTTTGGGTATTTGCCAAGTGACACCAAGCTTATTGTAAGAAGAAACCTCATTCACAATCTCACCCTCGCTGCAGAGAAGTTCATAATACCTCGATTTGAAGACAAGGCCCTGAAGCTACGGCGTGAAGATTCATTGGCATTGATGAGGAATTGCATAGGCATAGCTACACAGCTGGCACTGAAGTGCCGCCAACGTCAAGAACAGACAATAGAGATGCTCTGTTCAAGCCATCTGTCATCAGAATTCGCATTGACTTCACGTATGATAGTAGGTCTGGGCCAGGCCTCTGTGTACGAAACCTCCTTGACTCTGCATCACTTGTATGGCTTCCCATATATCCCGAGTAGCGCCATCAAGGGGGTGACTCGGAGAGGGGCGATACTTGAGGAGTTCGAAAACGACGAAAATGAGGCGCTGAAAGACAGAACATTTCAACGAGTGTTCGGCTATCATGAAGATGGTTCAGGCAGAATGGGAGAGATCATTTTCTTTGATGCCATACCCAAGAAGTTCGACCTAGAGCTCGATGTTATGACACCTCATTTCCCTGAGTATTATAAAGAGAAAGAACCCCCGACAGAGGATCAGAACCCAAATCCGTTAATCTTCTTGACAGTGGACTCAGGCTCCTTTGCCTTCAGAATTGGTGTATCCAAACACTCTAAGAAGCGTAATGGAAATGATCTGCCGGTCGTCCTAGAAAAGGCACGCAAATGGCTTGAAGCAGCGCTGACCATCCACGGGATTGGGGGAAAGACTGCCTTGGGTTATGGACTCTTCAAAGAAGCTTAGTATACCTCTGAGGTTATTGCAATGACAACTGGTGGTCGGCTAATGGTTGCTACAATCGGACTTCATGAGCATTCCCGTATCGAGTTCGCAATAGCGCGCCGTCCAGCGTCGAGTATCGTCATGATTCACAGTTCCCACGAAAAGAGCAGGAATGCTGCGAAGAGGATAGAGGAGAAGTACGGTTCGACAATGGTCAAGTGCATCGAGAGAGACCCTTGGGACTACGAGGGGCTTCTTATCACTGCCATGACAGTCCCCGAGTCCTATCCCGAACTCATCCCAGAGTATCATATCGGGCTTGGAACTCGGGTGATGACAATGGCCCTCGCATTGGCTGCCATGTTTACTGGCTCTGAGATGTACATAGTGATTGAGGACGAGGAGAAGACCATGAGGGAGTTGAAGGAGATTCCGCTCCTTCCATTTCGAATGATGCAGATCCAGAAGAGGATATACTTGGACGTGTTGGCAGAGGCGGAGAATAAGGGCAAGGGTAACGAAGGTTTTGAATCAAAGGTGTTG
>RDOF01000086.1 GCA_011365025.1 Candidatus Thorarchaeota archaeon | reverse complement strand
GCATTCGCTGCCGCATAGCTGGAGAGGTAATGGACCTCAGCTTCGCAAGCCAACTCAACGCAATGCTCTGGTTGGCCGAACATGGCAAAGACCTCAAGCCGGCCGTGTACGAGTTTCCAAAGGAACTGGACCAGCAGACCGCCTCGGCAAAGCTCGAAACTATGGGAATAAAGATAGACAAATGGACTCCCGAACAGGAAGCCTATGCAAAGGCCTATGCAGAAGGCACCTAGTTGGAGAGGGAGGAAGCATCATTGCTTCCTCTCCTTCTTTTAGTCGAAAGTCTACTTCTTCTTCATTATGAACATAACTACGAGAACCACACCGACAGCGCCTAAGGGAATGAATAACAGAAGCTGGATTGTGTCATCGAGATCTGACGGTGTTCCAGTAGATGTTGTGGTTTCTGAAGTTGTGGAGGTTGTTGATGTTTCTGTTCCGGTTGTGGTGGTAGTGGTAGTTGATGTTGTGGTAGTGGTTGTAGTCCCACTATCGCTTACGGTATATGATTGCTGTGCGGAGGATACCTCATTTCCAGCGCCGTCATAAACCTGGATGTAGTAGAGGACATCGGTTCCAGCTGCTTGAGCAGGGATGGTGCCGGTGAATGTCGCCCCGGAGACTAGGACCATTGAAACAGCGCTCCATGACGCTCCATGGTCTATGCTGTAATGTAATGTTGGATTGGCGATTCCCGTTAAAGTGTCAACCAAGGATGCAGTAACTGAAACCATTTCGGTACTATCAGGAGTTTCAGAACTCAAACTCATCGATCCAATGGAGGGGGGTGTGGAATCAACAATCAATGGGTCTATGTAGATATCAAATGTATCCGTGCCACCGATATACCCAGATTTGCTGAATATAACTGAAAGAGTAAATGCTGTGTTCCGATACGGAACCTGCACAACATATTCACCATTGTTGTTCTCGATTACAGTGCAGCTAACAGCATCCACTGCTGCAGTGACACTGCCTGATTCTATTCCATTTCCCAGTTCATCCTCTAGAAGCAATTCTACATCGATAAAGTCCTCATCCGCAGAGATTCCAGTCATTCCAATCTCCAGCTGCTGGTTAGCAACACTTGCATCCAGGATAATCTGAGAAACCAATGGCAAAGTGGTTTTCGAGTTCCAGAGACTGAGAGTTGGCACTCTAATACCAAGATTGTCATAGAGCCATTGATTCATATCAACGTTTGCCAAAGTGAAGGATAGAACTTCTCCCGTAAGGGTCAAATTCACAGCCAAATCCAAGCCTATGGTAGACTCTAGATTGACGTTGTTGAGAAGTACTTCAGCGACTCCTCCACTAGCATCAGTATCAACCGTAGATGTGATTGCAAACATCTTATCACTCACAAATGTGATGTCATTTCTATCCGGTGTGCATTCGGTGCCTGCAACATCAGCTTTGATTACATTATACACTTTCAGAAGAGGGACAATATCGATGATTAGGTCCAAGCTAGCGAAATCTCCAAGTACCGGGATCATATCGAGAAATCCAATCTGATAATGTGTGAAAGACTGAACAAACTCAGAAATTCCAGGCAAGTCATATCTCAAATCCAGAATCTCAATTCCCAGAGGGATTGTACGGGATGCCATCCAGAGCTCATCGTAGAGCGTCATAGAACCACTAGTTCTGAAGCTTAGCAGTGAGATATCGTAACCTACATCAAAGGTCGTCCATAATGAACAAATAATTGAGGGGTCTGAAACGGAAACGTATGTTGAGAAATTATTCCCGGCAAATATTTCGGAAGGTCTTGAATAATAGATGTCAAAACCGACAGACGTAGAGAAGCCGATCTCAACTCTTGGTGTCAAGGTGATATTGAGATCTATGCTCGGAGAATATGTCAGAGGAAAGCTCCACTCAAACACTTGGCTTGCAAGCACCTTGTCCACATGTTGAAAGGCTGATGAATAACTTCTAGGGAAGTAGTTCAATGGATTCTCTGTTGTTATGATAACTGTGTCATTGCCCATTAAGCCATCCGAATCGCTTGCGATGAGAGTTATGTTGACTGTGCCTGAAGACTCAGGAAGAGATACTGTTGTTTCAATCAATCCAGTAACTGGATCATACAGATGTGTAATAGATGATGAAATCCCGTCTACATACAACTGGATGTCAGTAATTTGATAGTTGTAGTTGGGATCAGAAACTAATACTTGGAGATTCACATTGGTCGAACAGACCACCTCAGCATCCATAGGACTGAGTATTTCAATCTGTGGAGGTTGTGCAAGAATGTTATCAACAAGGAGGAGTAACTCTCCCTCGTCATTGGAGCTATACAGCTCGGACCAAAAGCCACTTGAACTGAGATGGAATTTCATATATAACCCTCTAGTCTGACCAATTAGACTTCCATATTCCCACGGCTCTTCCAGTAACCATCCATACCAAGAACCTGTCAATTCTGGTCGATAGATGTAGGATCCTGGATACAGCTTTGAGAATGCTGTTGCATCATAAGGAAGGATTGTTTCGTCAGGCCACCAAACAATATCTCTTCTCATGTCTGCTCTTAATTGAATGTCCCAAATGGGGGCATTCATCACATAGTACTCAAATTCTGGAAAAACAGCCCAATTACGTTCTGCAATTGGACAGGGAACCATAATGGGCGAAGGATTGTCGTATGTGTAGTTATACCAACTGAGACGCTTGACTCCTACCTCACCAAACATATGGAGATAGGATGACCTGTCATATAGGCCTTCATAGAAGACTTCAAACAGCTGTGGCGGGATGGCAAGAGCAGGCTGAAATAGTGAGAGAGCAAATGCATTGCTCTTTCCAGTCCCCCAGCCATACGTGAGCGTGGCCTCATCAGGAAGGGGAATCTCCCAATAGAACCATATAGTATCATTCATATCCAAGTCATACGGAAGAGCAGGATTCAAATTGGCTTCATAAAAGAAGCTGCCATAGGCTGAACTCTCAGACACAATATTAGTAATCCTCACTCGAATCACAGTGCCACTGATAGAGATTGGTCCCTTCACTTCGAACCAAATTTGTACATCTCCTCCTGGTTGCATCCATGTAACCCAGCTTCCATCTTCCGCTGTTACGTTCTGATAATAAACGGCGGTGATGTTTGGTTTAGAAGGGTCTACTGTTGCAAGCGTAAAGCCTGTCAGACTATTATCTTCTGGTATCAGTTCGTCCTCTAAATATACAAAGTCAGGCATGGCTTCAACTGGATCTCCACTCAGTGAAATGACTTCAGGAAATATTGACTTATCATCCTGTTCATCACGTTCAATTTGGTCCTTGTGTAGCTGAACGCCAAAATCTAAACGACTTGTATTAATTTCATCAGTCGTGATGATGGAGTTGGTATTAGTCACTGCCATCATCGGCGTCATCAGAAAAATCAACATAAAAAGAATTGACATCCAAATTCTTGTATTTCTCAATTCAACTCAACCCCAAATAGAAGTGTAAATGAAATAGACTACTCCACTATTTCATGTTATTTGGGAGGAATATCATTGAGCCGACTCAATAGAACGATCCGTACTGCAAGAACCTCAAGCCAGCTGTGCATGATTTTCTCAAGAAGTTGAACCGACAAACAGCTTTGTCTAAGCTTGAAACAATGGGCATCAAGATAGATAAGTGGACATTCAAGCAGGAAGCCTATGCAGAAGGGCACGGCATGAAATCCTAGGCCAATTCAGTGAAATCCATATGGGTAGCCCTTGGGGTTTTGAGGTTTGGGAGAACCTCATCTCAGTATGCTCAAGATTCATTCTCTTGCTTCTTTAGAAGAGACTCTATCTTGGCGAGCTGGTCTTTGACCTCACGATTCTCCTGCTGCAACTCCTCCACGGACTTCTTGAGGGAGGACAGTTCTTTGGGTTCCTTCTTCATTCCTAGAGCACGGATTGCCTCTCTGGCGTACCGAACTGGTCTGCCTTCTGCTTCGCTCTCAGCAACTTTGGATAGAACTGAGATTAGAGAAGGATCTTCATAGTTCTTCGCCGCGATCAGTGCCATAATCCTGACTCGAAATGATTTGTCAAGCAGTAGCTTTTCAAT
>RDOF01000008.1 GCA_011365025.1 Candidatus Thorarchaeota archaeon | reverse complement strand
ATTGTTATTGTATTGGTTATAGCAGCCCTCCTGTTTAAACTCGCGTCCCGTAAAGATTAAGCCACACGGAGCGCAGTCCCAGTAGAAGAAGCCCAGAATCATGACCTTAGATGGAAGTCCAAATATGTCGAAATTCCTCCTCCCCTTTCATGAAGAGAATAGCAGCTTATCTCCATTTTCACCAGCTGCAATGGTAGTTTCGACTTTCCTTACTGCAGTGATGGTTACCGTGCAGACCAATGTTCTTGTCGTATTCGTAGCGATTCTTCTCATTCTTGTTGGGGGCACCCTTGCTCGAACGAGGTGGAGGTTTGTTCTCTCTCTTGCGGCGAAATTCGAGATTGTGATCCTCTTCTGGGTACTGCTCATGCCCTTCCTATACGGACAAACTGTTGCTGCAACACTCTCTCTTCCTATTGGTGTTTTGAACATCTATGCGGAGGGTATTGAGTTTGGCCTTTTGCTAGGTTTCCGAATGTTCGCCCTGATTCTCCTTTTTATAAGCGTCCTGTCTCACATGACTCTTTCCGGTTTTATCGGCGCATTAAGAACCCTACGAATCCCAAGTTCCATCTTAGGTTCGCTTCTAATTATGCTCAGATACATTCCTTTGTTCATTGAAGAACGCCAGCAGATGCAGGATGCTCAGAGCCTCCGCGGCTTCGAGAGAGGTACTCGAATGGAACGGATTAAGTCACTTGGCTTTCTCGTGGGTTCTAATATCGATCGTGCATTCGATCGCAGCATCGCTGTTTATGAGTCCATGAAGCTCCGGGGATTTGGCGGCAAAATGGTATTGCGCGGTACGGGCTTTAGACGGGCTGATGTTCTTCTTGTCCTGTTGCTTCTTTGCTTGGTTTGGGCGATTTTCGTTCTTATCCCTGTGTTCTTGGAGGTGCTATTCACATGACATGCGCACTTGATATTAGCGGGTTATACTTCAGCTACGGCGATTTCGCTATCGAAGATGTGAGTCTCCAGCTCCATCAAGGTGAACAGAAAGCCTTGGTTGGATTGAATGGTTCTGGGAAGACAACTCTGTTCAAATTGATCGTTGGTCTTCTTGAACCACAAGCAGGAGAGATCTACATCTTTGACCGTCCCCTCACTCATGAGAACCTATGGCAGATTAGACAGGAAATTGGATTCCTCTTTCAGAATCCAGATGACCAGCTGTTTGCTCCCACTGTATGGGAAGATGTAGCTTTTGGCCCCAGGAATCAAGGTCTATCAGAAGATGCGGTTGAGGATCGAGTCCGCTGGGCTCTGGAAGTTGTTCAGATGTCCGCTTTCGGAAACCGGCCAGTCAACCAAATGAGTCATGGTCAGGCAAAGCGGGTAGCTCTGGCCGGAGTGGTCGCTATGCGGCCAAGAATCCTCTTTCTCGATGAGCCCTTTACTGGTATCGATTTCCCAATGGTTCGGCGTATGGTGAAGATTATAGAAGACCTCAGAAGCGAAGGCATGAGTGTATTGTATACCACCCACAATAGATTCTTTCTAGAGAACTGGGCGGATTCAGTGCTTGTACTTAGAAACGGACGTGTTCTCTACGATGGCCCTGTGAATGAGGCTCTCGCAAGAGAGGATGTTTTGGACCAAATAGGCAACTGGGAGTATCTCAAACAGGATATGATTGAGTCGCGAAACAGAGTGCGGAAGATAGGCTACCCCTCATAGAAAGAGAATCGTTCTGGACTTGTAGCAGGAAAAGCATTATATCACAACTGTAACTCACTTGACTCTAACGAAGCGGAGGTTGCCAAGCCTGGTCAAAGGCGTAGGGTTCAGATCCCTATCTCGTAGGAGTTCACTGAGTGATTTCCATTCCGTGTCCGAATCGCGAGTTCGAATCTCGCCCTCCGCACCACTTCTTCTTTGAATCATAGGTTAGCTCTCAAGAAGGCATATGCTCTCATTCGAGCGGCATCTGGAAAAGAATGACCACTCTTATGTTCAAAAACATCGAGGTTCTTCCAGGTATCGTTTGGAAGATCAGCAGTTTCGCGTGCATCATGTGTTAGAAGAAATGGTGTTGGGGGAATCATCTTCAGAAAGAAGTCGAAATCTTTTCTATCAGCGCGAAAATTCGGAATGATTGCTTCAGCTGTTTCCATTCTGCCGCTCTTCTCAAACGCATTATACGACACATATCCGCAAGATACTGCTCCAGCCTTGATTCGACTGTCAATAGCAGTTAGTATTGAAGCCATCTCTCCTCCCATTGAGTGTCCAATAACTCCAATCCTATCCGAATTGACGTAACCAAGCGAGGTCAAAACAGATACGGCAACGTAGAGATCATGAAGATGTTTTGCTAGAAGGCACGACCCATAGAGAATGTATTTCGAGCTGAGCATCTCCTCATAGCCTCTGAGAAAACCAAGTTCATTGTAATAGTCGCTCACCTCTCTGTATTCTTCAAAACCAATAAAGTCCGGAGCAAGCACCACAAATCCTTGTTCACAAAGATCCTTGGCATAGGCAAATTGCCTATGACTTTCAGGTGTTACATATCTGGGATTAGGTGCAACTGCTTCCAACTTGGTGTATTCCGGATTTTGGACAAGGCCAATTGTTTCTGACTTCCCCGCCTTGTATTCATCATTGTGTTCATGCAATGCGAGAATACCTGGAACTTTGATCTGGAGATTCTTCGGTATGAGCAGATATGCAAAGATGGGGAGTTCAGGTTCCACACAATATTGTATTTTGTGAAGGTCGAACGAATGAAAATCCCACAAATCCATGTAGCCGAGTTCCAGTGATTTTGGTATCAAAGGAAACTTTCTCAGATACTTGAAGAGCTGCGCGTTTTCTTTCCGATGATATTGATACTGATTAAAATCATCTGTAAGTACTCTATCTTGGACTGCTCCATACTCCATCGAAAGACCTCCATCACGAGGACATCGATAGTAGGACACACGCCTTATGAGTGATTGCCAAAAACCCTTTTGGTCAAATCTCGCCCTTCACACCATTATTCATCTTCTATGCTCAAGACATCCTTACCCTATTCCACTTCGTATCTTTTAGGTTCAGCAAAGAAATCCATAGCCCTGAAATAAGTCTTGAATTCAGCAGAATGGACCACCCCTTCGGGTATGTAGTATGAATCGCCTCTCGTGTACAGCTTCGTTTCGTCACCAACTGTAAGTTGCATTTCACCTTCAATGACAAATCCATATTGTGCACTATGACTATGCGGGGGAACTATTCCAATGGGCTCTATTTCGAAGAAGGCCACCTGAAATGCACCACCTTGGGCTATCCATGCCTGGACTCCTTCCGTTGGAATCTTGGCCTTTGGTAGAACTTTGATGCAATCTGGATAATGTTCAGCATCCATTTCTTTTCACATTGGTGAATCGAGTGATAGGATATTAAGATTATATACTACTTGCGACAAATCAAATCTCGCCCTCCGCACCAACTACTTCCAGTATGGGGAGGTTTGTAAGAGAATGAGCGAAAAGAAATTTCTGTACATTCTGAAGCGTGCATTTGATGAGAAAGTCAAAACAACCATCCGAACTGAAAGTCACAACAGCTTTCCCGGATACATTCTTGATATTGGCGACGACTATGTAATGGTAAAATGGTCACTAAAGAAGAAATGTGATGAAAATTACATTAAGCTGTCGAGCATAGAGAGTATATCTACACAATGGGAGGAGTAGAACACCAATGAGCTTTTGAAGCTCAAATCACGCCCTCCGCACCATCTTTCTGAATCGAGAGATACTGAGTAGGTCACTGCATCCGTTTCTGCATCCACACATGATACCCCCATGGATTCTTCTCCCTCTTGAAAACAGAGTATCCCTGCTTTCTGTAGAAGTTCAAGGCCCAATCTGCGCCGCCATCGGTTTCTAATTGCATGCTACCAAAACCCTGGTCTTTAGCTAGTAGTTCTAAATATGTCATCAGGCTAGATCCAATTCCCCTTCTTTGGCAATCTGACCTGACGGTCATTAATGGTATCCAAGCAATTCCTTCATCTCTAATCCCAAGAGAACCTACAGCAATGATTTCACCGTCTGCTCTGCGTACATAAAAGTCCATGAACGTAGCCATTTCATTAAGTTGTTCTCTTGTAAGAAACGGTTCTTGATAGTGTTCTCTTGGGATAATCCTGCTGTACCATTCACTATTCGTTTTGCTTACTAGAGAGAGAATTTCATCAAAATCGTCAGGCTCTGCTCTCTCAAACTTGATATCTGATTCTTCCATTGGATTCCACGAAAAAGCCATCTGGTACGAAGGATATGAATACTCGCAATCATTTTGCATAAATAGGAATCAATCTAATGCGGACTTGGCATTAGGAACATGGTTTCCACCTTCTGTATGCCTCTAATCCGATCCAACTTCTCGGAGATGAATTGAGAAAGCTCATTCATATCGTGCACTCGAACGAGACAAACAAGGTTTGCGGGCCCTGATGTCCAGAACACTTGCAGGATTTCATCCAGTTCGGTAAGCGACTCATAAATCTCCTTTACCGAGCTGCTCCATGATGAGATGAGAAGTAAGACCTGTATGTCATATCCCAGCTTTCTCCAGTCAACATCCAGAGTGTACCGCTTGATGACTCCTATTTCCACAAGACGTGCCATGCGATTGCGAACGGAACTTGCGCTGAGCTTGACTTTCTTTCCAATATCCCTAAGGGAGCTTCGTGCATCTTCAGATAGGAGTTCGATGATTTTCAGATCCCATTTGTCAATTTTCTCCGATGGAGCCATTTGGGCAAGCCTCACCCAGTTTCATCGCCTATTCAATTGATAAATGGATGGTATGCCAGTTTGCTACATACCCTAAGGGCGCCAGATGTACTAGGATTTCACACGCATAATCTTCTTTGTGCCCATGACGTCCCAAATCTCTACCTCGACATTGAGCTGGATTTTCGAAGCAATCTCATCATCAGTTGGGCGGGGTATTTCGTATGTTTCGAAGGTTTCTACATCCATCATACTGAGTGTTTCGCCCATGTCAGCAATAACCGTTGCACTTCTCTTCTCAATCACCGGCACATCTACCTGTCTATCAGCAGGCATAATCACGTTTCGTTTTCTATCGTCGAAAAGCCCAATTGCCACAACGTTGGCTTTAGCAGCACCGTGCTTTCCTGGCTTTGATTTTTCCATGGAAACAACTCGGCATGGTTCATCTTCAATCATGAAGTAACTACCAGGTTTCAGGGTCTTTACTACTTTCTTCTGAATACTCAAAACTATCACCACGTATTTGCGGCTGATTCACAGTTACACCTTCTGTTCTATCTAAATACTTTGCGGGAAGTCCCTTTCTTTGCAATAACAAGAGTAAAAGGGGAATTTACTAAGGACCTGCTCGGACGTGTACGCAATGATAGAGGCTAATCCGCAAATCCTGTCGGACCGCAGAAGAGTTGGCCTAGTCTGCAAGCCCGGACGACTAGAGATTGAGCGCATTGCAGATCGAATTGCAGAGTTTCTTCGTGCGAATGAAGTCGATGTTCTTGTGGATAAAGGGTCCTGCAACGCAGCTCATCTACATGCCACCCCTACTTTGATTGAGGATATGGACGTTGATTTTGTTGTCACAATTGGTGGTGATGGCACCATCCTGTATACTCTTTCGAAGCTTGCGGATCGAGAAACACCTCTATTTTGTGTGAATCGTGGAAATGTTGGGTTCATGACTGAGAGCAGTACAACAACAGCTCTTGGCTTCCTTGAGAAAATCCTGCGAAACGAGTGTATCATTGAGCAGAACGTGAATATTGCATCTGGAGTGGGTGAAAGGCGATTTGAGGATGCCCTCAACGAGGTTTACGTGGTCTCAAAAATTCCTGGACGCTTGCTGACCTTTCAGGTATATCTTGATGGTGTACGAATCGATTACGGCCGTGCTGATGGAGCAATGGTTGCCACACCCGTTGGTTCATCAGCATATGCTCTTGCGGCAGGTGGGTCAATTCTCTCACCGAATGTTCATGGTTTCATCTTCGTCCCAGTTTGTCCTCCTCGCTTCGAGCTGAAGTCTGTAGTCATTCCTGATGATGCTACAATTGAACTCGAGCTGGTCAAGCCCGAGGCTCCCGGTCTTGCAGTCATCGATGGACAGACTCGTTGGGACATTGAACCTGAAGAGAAGGTATGGGTTCGAAAGGCTGAGGGGGTCACCAAATTCATCAGGCTGTATGATAACTACTGGGATAGAATAAACACAAGGCTTGTCCCGCGGACGCTTTAGGTGGTTCAAAGACTGAAGATACATGTCCTTGACACGGGTGCTCTTCTCACAAACTGGATACAACAGAACCCCGAAATCCAAATAGCAACAACACCTGCAATCATTGAGGAACTCAAAAACAGGCCCAGCAAGCAAAGAGCTGAAGCACTTCTGATGATCGGCCGAGTTGTAGAAGAATCACCGGATCCCCGCCTAATCCCTCAAGTGGTGGAGGCTGCAAAGAGGACGGGCGACTTGGATGTCCTGTCTGATACTGACATTCAGCTTCTCGCCTTGGCATTGAGCAAGAAATCGACTGGATTTCAGGTTACTGTGGTTTCATCGGACCTTGCGCTCCTTAACACTTCTGAGGAATTGGGTATGCAGATTCTGGATCCTCACAAACGGATGAAAGACAAAATAACCTGGATAAGACGCTGTCCCGCTTGCGGCTATCGGGAACAGAGTCCTTCGATGAGCGAGGAATGTCCAACTTGCGGTACCATCATGCGGAGGGTTCCCGCAAACAGGAAGCGGCTGGACCCAAGTTAGTATTACTCCGGTTACACTCTTAGTTTAATGGATTTGGGAGTTCATTCCAATGAGGCACAAGAAATGACTGGGAGTTCTGCTCTTACAATAGATCGTGACCTTGAAGATGTCAAGGCACAAGTACGGCGAGAACTTGATACGATTCGCGACCTCGTTGACACACTGGGATACCGAAAGCCCCATCCTGCCTGGAATGCTCCATTTCAAATTCATCGCCTTCGGCGTTCACTGAGAATCCACTATCTTGCCTATAAGATTCGAGACTCAGAACCCCTTCCGGTGGGCCTGAAGGAATTGGAGTGGGACCTTCCGAAATCACTCGACTTGTGAAATTCATTCTCCGATAACCATAATCTCGACCGTTCTACTGCGTGCTCTATTGTCAAAGTCACAAAATACAATTTGTTGCCATGTGCCTAAGGTTAGTTTTCCATCCACCAATGGAATTGTCACGCTTGGCCCTAATATTGCCGATCTGACGTGTGAATGGCCATTCCCATCTCCCCATCTCAGATGATGTTCGTACACCAAATCTTCTGGCACAAGCCTATCCATCGCATTGGGAAAATCTCTGAGCAGTCCGCCTTCGTATTCTATAGTAGTGATTGAGGCTGTTGAGCCCGGGGAAAAAACCGTACAAATCCCATTCCGAAGTTCGCTTTTCCTAACAACCTCTTCGACCTCTCCGGTAATATCAACTAAGTCACAATTGCCCCCAGTTTGGAATCTGATTGATTGATGATGTGTTCCCAAATGAAGTCACCCTGCCCAATACTGGCACAGAGTTCCTTTTGCGTCTTTCTTTGAATAGCAACGGTCTTCGGGCGTATACTACTTATACGCCCAATGAGTCCTATCTTTAACCTTGACATCATCAGGCGGCCTGACAATTTTTGAATGCGAGATGAGTGTCCTTAGTCTACTCCCTAAGATCAGAAGATCCTCTTCTCGTTCTTGAAGGGCTAGTAGAGCCGCAGTCGGATTACCATTCTCTACCGAGTGTATCACCGCCATTATGGCAGCCATTTTGGCATTCTCTGTCTTGCGAGAAATCTCATCCATCTCGTTAAGTGTCTGAGAAATAGCATCCCGTTTGTCAGGATAGTTAAGGAAAAGGGTTTCGAACACGACAAAGAGGTCATCAAACGAATCTGCCATTTCTTCAATCTCTTTGAAGCCTGCAGCTGATTGCTGCAAGAGGAGAATTCCCTTCTCTATTCGTTCATTGTCTTCAGTCTTCAAAGCCTCGAGACCTGCAGTGCGTTTCCATATTGTTGCAAGTTCCTTGACACCAATCTCTTCATAGTACTTTGCTGCATGCTCTGCTTTATCACTTGCAACACCATGATATGATAGGCCTTGCTTGCTTTCCCCCAAACGTTTCGCGCATTCAGCGGCTTTGCTGTAGAACTTGGAGCTCTCATCGTTTTGATCCGCTGAAGCAAACTCATCTGCCAATTCAACATAAAGAGCGAGTGAGCGCTTGAGCTGTACAATGGCCTCCGCTTTGTCACCAGCCTCTTCTAGAACCTCTGCGACAGCTTCTAGAGATACTGCTTGGTCTTCTTTTCCTTCCTTTTCTCCATGTGCTTCAGCCTGTTTGATGTAATATTCAATGACATTCCGGTAAATTTCGTCGGCTTCCTCAGGTCTTCCCCACTTTCGCAGTGACATTGCCTGGAATCTCAGGTATCTCTTTTCAGATTCCACATCATCCTCTTGTGCAGCCTTAGCAGCCAGCTCGCTGAACAACTCACTGGCTCTCTTGAAAGCCCATTTTGCCTTCATATCCCGCCCAATCTCGAGGAACATGTTTCCGCCTTTCACAAGGAGTGGTGCTATTGCCTCAGGAGTGCCATCCATCTTTAGATACGCTTCAGCCGCCTTCGCCATGGCCTGTCGTCGTGCGGTAGTTAGGCGTTCGAGTGCGTATGCTTCTTGCGCAGCATCGTAGATGTTGCCTGCTTTCTCGAAGTAGCCAACCACCTCATAGAGTTCTCCGGCTTCCATCATCATCCTCGTTGCTTCAGGTGCGTCTCCAAGCGCCTGTGTTATCTGAGCGGCTTCGGCCATAGCATTTCCTGCAGAAAGATTATCCTTCCTTTCCTTTGCTTCTTTTGCCCAACGAAGTGCTAACCTTGCTGCGCGATTATTGATTCTGCTACCAAGCTCAGAGTCACCAGCAGTATAGTATAACCGTCCTACCTTCTTCAGCACTGCTACAGCCTCTTCGAGTTGTCCCTTTTCTTCGTGTATGTCCGACAAGTTCTCCAAGGCATCAGCAGCTTTTGTTTGCAGCTTCCTCTTCTTCTCATCATCAGCTTCGAAATCAGCTGCACGGAAAAGAAAGCCCGCTGCACGTTGAAACTCAGTTGCTTGACATGCTATATCGGCGGCATCCACATTGATTCTTACGATTTCATCATGCGTTTGAGTTGATGATGGTCGTCTGACAAGCATTAGTGTGGCGTTCTCAAAGGCTTTGAAACATTTGTCTGCCTGATATGTGTCGTAAAAGAACTGGGCCGCCCTCTCGTATAGAGTGGTTGCGGTTTCGTAATCGCCCTTATCTGCGTACATAGAAGCAGCTCTGTTCATTAAATCTGCTGCTTCACTTCTATTCCCTTCCTTAAGTGCGCTCTTTGCACTTCTGATTAGGTCTTCTGCAGATGTCACGTGGTTTACTCCTTGTATCACTTCGATTGTTGATTCTTATTAAATCTCATTATGCGTTATATACCCCCCATTGAAATTCTCATAAGACTAAAATACATGCTTGCGTAGAAGAACTTGGTAGTTGAACCCCTTTGAGCAAAGGACGAATCGGCGTGGGGCTGATTGGTACCGGCAATATTGGCCGGGCACATCTTACAGGCCTGACTGCTCTTATGGATACCAAACTAATCAACGCGGAGATTGCTGCAATCTGCGATACTGATTCTGAGTCATTACAACAAACTTCCGAGCTATTCAATGTGCCAAGAACATATGAGGACTTCAACAATCTTGTTGCCGACAAATCTGTTGATTTGGTTTACATCTGCACACCCACAATTCAACATATCGACATGGTAAAGGCTGCAGCAAATCTGGAAAAGAATATTTTCTGCGAAAAACCACTGGCTCATAGTTGTGTTCAGGCGCGAGATATGTACGCAGCTACTTCCGATGCTGGAGTGAAAGCAGGCGTTGGACTCGTAATGAGATACAATCAATTTCTCATTCATGCCAAGCGTCTTCTCAAGAACAATGATTTTGGTCCCCCCAAGCTTGCTCACATTCGTGATGACCAGCACTATCCTATAGACCATGGTTACTACTCACAATGGCGCGGGGACAGATCCATTGCTGGCGGTGGCACGTTAATTGAACATAGCATCCATGATATTGACATATTCAGATGGTTCTTTGGAGAGGTGAGTAGCGTGTTCGCGAAAGTTGGCTTCTACTCTGGCCGCGAGATAGAGGACCTTGCATCCCTCATCATCACGCACGAAAATGGGGCAGTGAGCACATTGGACTCAATTTGGCACGAAGTGGACCGGCCAAGTGAACGAGTAATTGAATTCTTCTTTGAAAAGGGATACATTGGGATAACTCTGGAATCAGGGAAGACTTGGCTCGACTATCAACTAGGCGATGAAGTCCCGGTTAGAATCCACGCCGAGACTGCGAATCTATCTCTCCTCGAAGAATTAGGCGTACATGCAAAGAATCTTGACCCTGATGCGCTTGACGCACTTACAGCAGTGGGGATGGAGCGATACTCGGCGCTGAGCTACTCTCTAATCAACTCAATAAGAAATGATGAACAGCCATCTCCTAGTTTTCTGGACGCAATTGCAGCTCACAGAGTAGTTGATGCTGCTTACGCTTCGTCGAACAAAAGCCGCGTGATAGACCTGCTATAGGAAAGCATATCGTTGTGTTCCACAATCAACCTTGAAGGGCTTGCGGACACCCTTAAGTAGCTCTGCCTTTCAGGGAATTCTGAATCGGACTATGCAGGAACTCAATCTTGATCAAGTCAACACCTCAAACTATGATGTCATAATTGCCGGAAGCGGTGCCGGAGGCCTATTGACAGCTCTAGCCCTATCCAAGAAGGGCCAGAGAGTACTAGTTCTGGAGAAGGGTGATCGACTTGGTGGTGTTTGGCATGGTTATTGGGTTGACGGATATAGAGTCGACCAAGGGCTCCACGTAATCACGCGAGTGAAACGAGGAGCTTTCGCAAGGTTCCTGAGAGATTACTTGAAACCATCGCCCGAATTCATCCTTCATGAGGGTTGGTTCTTTAGAGTTAATGACAAAGTCGGCACAATTCCTGCAAGCATTGGAGAGACACTCCGCTGGCCGCTAGCCGGTCTTCGTGGACGACTTGGCCTGGCAAAGATTGGGGCGAAAATTAAGACTATGAATCTTGATGAGATGAAGAAGTACAAAGACATCACCTTTCTTGAGTTTATGCAGTCCCGGGGTGCGACAAATCAGGTGATGCTTGATGTCATGCAAAGCGCCATCTACATGGCAGCAGGAGTCCCAATTGACAAAGCGTCAGCCTACGAGTCACTTCGGACACTTCGAGATACAGACAAAGAGAGTAGCAAGCTTGCTTCGGCCAAGAAACTGCTTTTCGGGTCGGACGAGTATGATGAGGGCATTGCTGTTGGTGGAATGCAGCACCTAGTGGACCGCGTCGTTGATGCCATCACTGGTGACTATGTCCTGAATGCTGAAGTAGAAAGAATCAATGAGCAAAACGGCTCTGCACGCAGTCTGATTGTACAGGGCGTTGAATTGGTTCACTCTACAATTGTGAGCAATATTCCTCTATGGTCAATGTCAAAGATAATCACATCAAACAATCGGGAGATAACCGAGTTCTTTGAGAATTGGGACAACCTGCTATTCACCCGAGGCGTGACTCTCTGGCTGGGGCTTGATAAAGTCGTAATTGGGGATAGAAAATCAAGAGTAATTGTGCACCCTCGACCTGAGACCTGGATGGTTTCCTTGTCTTCATTTGACCCGTCATGTGCTCCAGAAGGAAAGGAGCTTCTCGGGATTGCTGCCATACTCCCTGAAGGCCTGACACCTCAGGAAGTCGTGAAGCAGATTAAAGATAATGGACTCAAGCAGTACTATCCGGAGATACTGGACCACATCGAGATGGAACACATTCAGTCTTCATACGCCACACGCGCTGCACTAATACCCGGACAGACAGACCTTGACCGTCCTGGCCCAGAAACCCCAATAAAAGGCCTCTTCATAGTAGGTACTGATACTGCTGGGGCAGGGGTTGGACTCCAGCAGGCTGCGAATTCAGCTGAAGGAGTACTGAGAGCGCTAGGTTTTGAACCGTGAAATTATCCTACTCCTTGGATGCCTTTAGTGAGAACATGAGCGGCATACTATCTTGGTGGGAGGGTAAGACCCATCTTCCGTCCTCGCGCTTCACTAAGAATGGTAGCTGCTTCCATGTTGTTACGGGAAACTCGTTGAAGAAGTCAATTCGCAGTCCTGAATCGATGAGCGCGTTCACCACACTGGAGAGGCTATACGGCCATTCATAGGAGGTCCTGATTGGTATCTTGGCCGATTCACCGACATAGGTCGAGTTGTCCTTGAACACCATCGGTTCTCCTGTATGAAAATACGGATACCGAAGAACGAGCTTGTCATCTTCTCGCTCATCATCAAACACAAAGGAAAAGGGATGAAAATCCCGAATGTAGAAGAATCCGCTCTTCTTCACATAGTGTGCTGCAATTTCTCCCCACGCGCTGATGTCCGGTAGCCAAGTCAGCACTCCTCCAGAGGTAAATACTATGTTGAATTCCTCGTCAAGTACCTCCTGCAATTTGTAGATGTCCGAAACAATGAAGCGTGCATCGATTCTAGTCTGCTTTGCAAGTTTCTCGGCCAATGCAATCGCCTTTCCTGAGAAGTCGACTCCGGTCACCTTTGCACCTAGTCTGGCCCACGAAAGCGTGTCCAAGCCAAAATGGCATTGAAGATGCAGAAGAGACTTCCCAGCAACATCGCCAACCTCCTTCAGTTCGATTGGGTCGAGCGTTTGCCTTCCCTTCAGGAAGCCCTCTACATCGTAGAATTTACTGCCCTTGTGAACATCAACCCTATCTTCCCACATCTCGCGGTTGGCTTTGATGAATTCGTCCATCTGTTTGAGCCCTCTAAGTGTCGGGCACGAGTCCCATTCTGCATATAGTCTTAGCGAAAGTCCTTTATTCTCCCGATGTTCGCCCCAGCCTGACTGCGTGCACCCATAGGAGTCATGAATCAATGCCGATGATAGAAATTCGCTGGCACGGACGTGGCGGACAGGGCGGAGTGACCTCTGCAGAACTCCTTGCCAAGGCCGCGTATATTGATGGATACGAGGGCGTACAGGCTTTTCCATACTTTGGGGCTGAACGTCGAGGAGCTCCCGTAAAGGCCTTCACAAGAATCTCTCATGAGCGGATAAACGTTCGAAGCCAAATATATGAACCTGACATTGTTGCGGTCCTGGACCCTGGCATTATTGAGCTCACTGATGTCACCGAGGGGCTTAAAGAGAATGGCATTGTCATCATAAACATCGATAAGGATCCATCAGAGATTGACATGCCTAGGGGTCGCATATGCACCTATGATGGAACCGGCATTGCACTGAAGCACAAGCTTCTAGTTGCTGGCCTCCCTGTTGTAAACACAACCATGCTTGGAGCCTTCGCAAAGGCAACTGGTCTTGTTAAGCTAGAGACCGTTCAAAAAGTGATACAAAGCAAATGGTCTGGCACAACCGGCGAGAGAAATGCTTTGGGTGCAAAGGAAGCCTATGACACCTGCAAATGCAGGAAGTAGGCTCCACAGTGCACTGAGATGAATACTAATCCCTTTAGATACATTAGGCAAACATTCTCTCGTATGACCTAGATGGTATACCTGGCTGCTGCCTTCGAATGCCCTCTACCTGCTGTGCCATCTCTTCCATTTTCTGGCGTATTTCTTCGGCGCTTTTCTCTAGGTCTACAACTTTCACACCCACATTGTATAAGCGATTCAGGGCCTTGAGCAACTGCACAGCTCCTTCTGGGTCTGGCATGATCGGAATCGCAGGTGTTAGAAGAGCGAATCCCACCATGGCTCTGCACAGCGTTTCCGAGAGAATGGAACCGGCAATTCCTGTGATTATCCCCTTCTTGAGAATCTCCATACTCTCATCCTCCTCAAGGTCGGCGATTTTCTGTTCTTCTGCCGCATAGAGCACTTTCCGGTTGGTTGGTATCCCCTGAACAGGAATTCCATCAAGTACCACGGTTTCCTGTACTCCCAGTCCAGCCGCCCAATCTAAGAGTGCTGAACTTACAACGTACATTCCTTCCTCCATGACCGGCAATTCTGTGGTCACAACTAGGAGATTATGGTCCTTACTTCCATAGATTCTGAACGGATGTCGCAACCTACCATCTAGAAACACGGCCGCTGAAGGCATGTATCTGGACCTTACATGGGCAATTTCATCCATCTTGAACTGCTCAATTAGTGTGTTGGCCGCTATTGTTCCAACGACCCCAGCAGAGGGAAAACAGCAAACTAGAAGCGGTTTCTCCATCTCAATGTCTTTTGTCTGCACAATCTGGGCTTCCGGTGAGCCCAATATTTTGGCTTCACATTGTTCATTCATGATTCTAATACCCATTTCTACATGAGTGGCACATGATATTAAGCTTCAGTTGAATCACTAGTGTCTTGGGCCAATACTGCTTTAACGCAATCTCCTCACGTGTACACAATATCTTTGACGGAGTGCCTTGGTGGTTCTGATGGAATTTCGCACAAAGGATGTGATGCATCCGCCTATCGTTAAGCTCTCTCAGGCAGCTCAGAGGTATATAGGCTCTCCCGATTTTCTTAATCTGGGCCAAGGATTACCAGGCCATATTCCTCCTATTGACGCATTGAAGGCTTTGAGTGACCGAATAACACATCCATCGGTGCATCAATATACGCCTGACCAAGGTCTTCTTGAACTTCGCGAGGAACTATCTCTCTACTTGCATCGGAACTGGAAGATTCGTGCAGACCCAATGAGCGAGGTGGCAATTACTGCAGGAGCCAATCAGGGCTTTGCGGGGACGATTTTTACCATTCTGAATCCCGGGGAAAACATCGTTATGCCCTCCCCCTATTACTTCAATTCTGTGATGGCTATCCGTCTGGCAGGTGGCAGCGTAACTGAGGTGCCCGTTTCTAAGGGCTTTCAGCCCGAATATGAAAGCATAGAATCTGCTGTTAGCGAAAGTACGAAAGCTATCTACTTGATCAGTCCCAATAACCCGACCGGCGCCGTCTATAGCAAAGAAACCATAGACGCTATTGTAGACATCTGCATCGAGAAAGACCTATTGCTGATCTCCGATGAAACATACGCAAATTTGGTCTTCGATGACGCAAGCCACTATAGCCCCCGGTCTCGTGATGACGCCACCGACCGAGTCATAGTCCTTGGTAGTTTCAGCAAGGTATTTGGAATGAGTGGGTGGCGTGTCGGCTACATTCTTGGTCCTAAGGACTTCTTGGAGGAGTTTATGAAAG
This sequence comes from Candidatus Thorarchaeota archaeon, assembly GCA_011365025.1. The sequence continues at coordinate 75,742 of RDOF01000008.1, read as the reverse complement.
TCCAAGATGCTGTTACAATCTGCGCTCCAACTCCCGGTCAAATCCTGGCGCAGGAGATTCTAAAACACAACTTGGAGTCAATTGAGGTCGAACTTGAGCGTTTGAGCCTTCTTCGAGACCTGGCATACCTCCGAATTCGGGAGATTGATGTACTTGAAGTCACCCGAACAGCTGGCACCTTCTACATGTTCCCACGAGTTATTGATTGCGTTGATTCTCGAGCACTTGCATTGGATATCCTGCAATCCGTTAAGACTCTGGTACTTCCCGGAAGCATCTTTGGCGAATCCGGTGAAGGACATATTCGTATATCATTCGGTCCACTGACCCCAGAGGCTGTGGACGAGGCTTTTGACAGATTGGCTCAATTCTTCCGCAATCGTTAGTAACCATGATACGTCTTCCATTCCCAGATGGTCACAGTGCTGTTTGTGTATTCTCTCCATTCACTGCGTTTTATTTTGATATACGCATCAGTCAATTCTGACCCTAGGGCTTTTCGGATAACATCATCCTTCTCGAGTTCATTCAAAGCCTCCCCCAGATTTGTGGGAAGGCTCTCAATTCCAAGCCGCTCCCGCTCTTCATCTGACATGGCAAAGATATCCTCGCTGCTTGGGTCCGGAGGAACTAGGTTATTCTCTATGCCATCCATTCCGGCGGCAATTATTGCAGCAAAAAGCAGGTATGGATTGGTCATTGAATCCGCTGATCTGAACTCTACGGCTGCCTTTTCAGCTTCTTCGAAGAGTGGAACCCTTACCAGAACTGTTCGGTTCATAAAGCCCCATGAAATATGGACGGGGGCCTCATGATGAGGGACTAATCGTTTGTATGAGTTTACTGTCGGATTGGCAATGGCAGTGATTGCTTTCGCATGCTTTAGCAGTCCAGCGATGAATTTCTCTCCAGTGTCAGACAACTTATCTCCGCCATCCTTTCCAAAGAGGTTCACCTCTCCATCCCAGAGCTGAAGATGACAATGAAGGCCATTTCCCGCTGCACCTTCAAAAGGTTTAGGCAAGAAGGTCACATCCATTTCCTGGCTCAAGGCAATCGTTCTTGCCAGATTCTTGAAGGTCAATACAAAATCTGCCATCCTTATCGAGTCTGCGTAGTCTATCTCAATCTCCTGTTGAGCCTCTCCAACTTCATGATGAATGACTCTAGGCTGCATACCGACTTCTCTGACAGCACTGGCGATTTCAATGAGAACATCTCCTCCAAAGTTTCTGGGGTAGGTGTCTGCATAACCCGCGGTATCAAACGGATCTCCCTCGGATGTTATGAAATGGAATTCAGGTTCTATTTTCACCTTCAGCTGCATCTTACCAGGCAGATACTTCTCACACACGGAGTGAAGAACGCCTCTTGTATCCCGTTGGTACTTGAAGCCGCTATCTGGGTCATCCCCTTTCCTCTTCAAGAAACACATCACTGCCGCCGTTCTTTGAGCTGTATATGGAAGTTCAAATAATGACTTGGGATCCGGTACGAGTCTTAAGTCCGATAGCTCAACCGACGCAAGGCCTGTGATAGAGCTGCCATCAAGGCTTGTCCCCTTCTTCAAAGCTGGATCCCTTCTCAGCTCTTCAATTGTGTCTGCTGCCTTGCACGGGATTATCATTGCCTTTAGGCGCCCCAAAACATCCGGGAATCGTAATTCGATGTACTCGATCTGCTCGGACATTGCTTCATACCCCTGACATTGGTGAGGTCTTTTCGGATGTAATGCGTTTTAAAAGTGTTCTAGGGTTCTGATTCATCCCCAGAGCTCTTTATACCATGCCTCTGCCTCATTTCCCAGCTCTAGCCTAATGGACCCAGTTGCAGTGCTTATGTTGCCGTCCTCATTGATCTCGAAGTTCATTGCAGCAATGCGTATTCCTTTCTTCTCAAGATGGACATTTCCTATGTTCCGAGCATGTAGCCGGACTTTTGTCTTGCCTCCATCAAGAACTAGCATCAGGTCCTCGTAAGTCGCATTGCACTTCAGCTTTAACTTGGAACCCTTGAAATCGCCCATGTGAATCTCCATGTGCTCCAAATCGACCTTGATATTCTCGGCTTGCATCGCAGAATCACAACCGGAGTGTTGTTCAAGCCTCTTATGAATTTCTGCTTTGCCGGAAGATAGAAACCGGTATGTGCGGTAATATTGTCGAATAGAATGAGAGCTGGTCTACATATTGGTACAAGCGGATGGTCCTATGAGAAGGACTGGAAGGACGTTTTTTACCATTCACGGAGCTCGATGCTTCAACAATATCTTGCCGTATTTCATACTGCCGAAATAAACTCCACCTTCTATTCCATGCCTCGCCCGACGCTGATCAGGCATCTCACCAAAGGAGTACGTTCTGATGCCTTCTTCACCGCCAAAATACCTAGAATTGTGACCCATGATAAGAAACTTCAGCTGGATGAAGAAGGGCGAAATGTGCTCTCCGATTTCTTCTCTCTAATGAAGCCGATGGGCGCTAGATTAGAAGCTCTCCTCATTCAGCTTCCACCGTGGAAGCAAGCCGCAATGGGTGACTTCGAGACCTTTCTGAGTGAATTAGACTCTGGATTTCGCTATGCCGTTGAATTCAGGGACGAGTCTTGGTTAACGAATTCTACATGGAAACTCCTCGAAGATTATGGCATTGCAAATGTCATTGTTGATGAGCCCAAGCTCCCCATCGACCTTCGAATAACATCCGATTTTTCATATGTGCGTTGGCACGGTCACGGTTCCAAGCCCTGGTACAACTACCAGTACTCTCCACAGGAATTGGAACAATGGCAGCCCCGAATTGAGAATCTTATGAACAGGACTGAAGCAGTTCTCGGGTACTTCAACAACCATTTCGGAGGGAAGGCACCTCTTAATGCTTTGCAGATGCTCCAAATTTTGCAAATGCTTTCTCCATCTCAAAAGAGGAAGCTCGAACGAATGCAGCAATTCTTTTCGGTGAAACAAACTTCTTTGGAGGATTTCTGAAAAACGGGCAGTTTTCTCGAAGGCATGGTAGACTGGCCTCTGCCACAACGTGCACCATTGCTCAGATCTTTTACGGCAACCCCCGAAATGCAGACATCTCTGATTCGACCATGAAGGGGCCAAAGGTATATGTGTGCAGAGTTCAGAATCCACATGGACAGCAGTTGAACTCGATGACTGAAGCACCCAAATGGGCTTATCTTATGAGTGGTATTCTCATCGTGATAGGCGTCATTCTTGCTTTCGCAATTGTAACCGTTGTGTTTTCACTTCTGGGATTACACTCCCTTTGGGAGATAGACATCCAAATACTATTGCTATATGTCATACTCCCACTCAGTATTCTTACTATACTAATAATCTTGACAATGGCAATATTGCTGACGAGGAAAAGGGAGTAATCACTACATCATAACCAGAAAATTGAGTTTCTTGAGAGGAGATTGTGAAGGCTGTTTACTGCTATCTCGAAAGCCTAATAAGCGATACACAGGCTCAGGGCGCCGGACAGGTGAATTATTGCATGAGCTTCGAATTTGTCCCAGAATCCATCGTGAAGTCCCCAAAGGGCTCTAAGCCACGCAGAGGCAGAGGATTCAGCCTTGGTGAAACCAGAGAGGCTGGCCTTGATGTACTGGAAGCACGTCAGATGGGCGTCATTGTTGATGAGCGACGCAGGACTGTCCACCCTGAGAATGTTGAGATTCTGAAACAATATATCAAGGATTTTGAGAAGCTTGCTGACGAGGTGTTAGCTGAAGCCAAAAAGCCAGCAGAGAAGAAAATCAGTTCTGCCGAAGCCATAGAGGAGCTGTCCTCAATCAGAGCCGTGAAGAAGGAAGAGGCTCAGGCACTGTTTGACGCGGGAATCAAATCTCTCTCGGATCTTGCTTATTGTGACATCGAGAAGACAGCCAAGAAGAGCGGAATTGATGAAGAGCGAATCACCCTCATGGTGAAAGCTGCTCTCAAAAAGGTCTAAGTTTGGCGCTCCTTGGGAGGTGTTAGAGCTGGACTACTCCCGGCTCATTGCAGCCCTGACAAAAACCCCAGTAGTTGCCAAACCCGTAATTATGCCGGACTTCTTCGTCGACCACTTTGTCGTCGCAGACACGCTTGATGGCTTTCTTGATGGGATACAGAAGCTAGCTACACAAGGTGGAGGTAACCTCCTTGGGACTACCCAGTTCATTCGACGAGGAGGAAATGCGGCAAATCTGGCTTCAGCTCTGTTCTCTCTGGGCATTGACTCCTGCCTCATCGCCACAACCGATGAGTATGGAGCTTCGCTCCTGCGCGCTTTGATGAATCCCAACTACGACCTCTCACACATCCATACCGATGGACGATTATCCTCTACAGTCTCAATTGAGGTCAAGCACAAGGGGCGGCAAGTGAATCTCATGGTCAGCGATAGCGGGTCTGCAGCAGACTTCAGTTTTTCCAACCTTACCGAACAGGATTTGCAGGCAATCGGAGAAAGCAGTCTGGTTGCCCTGCTCAATATGAACCATAACAAAGACCCTGCCACTCTGGCGCAGGACTTGTTCAACTACACGAAGGAATCATCCAAGGCAACGACCTTCATGGATATGGGTGATCCTTCTGGCAATCCTGACATTATCGAGCCTATCACAAGGAAGGCACTATCCGATGGAAAGGTCGACATCCTCAGTGTGAATGAAAATGAGGCTCTGTGGTTCGCCTGGGCTCTTGGGGGACGAGATGCATATTGGAGAACGAAAATCTCGGAACCCGCAATTTGGATAGAAGCTGCAAAATACCTCTCCGAAGAAACTGGTGTACGTGTTGATCTTCATACTCCCGCCTTCAGTGCATCAATTCTGAAGGATATGGCTTTTCTCCAGCCAGCTTTTGAATCCAAACCTACGATATCATGCGGAGCGGGTGATGCTTGGAATTCCGGAAACATCTATGGAACACTTCTTGGTATGCAGCATCAAGACCGACTTGTCCTGTCTAATGCTGTTGCATCCCTCTACATTGGCTCACCTAGGGCAATACACCCCTCTATATCGGAGTTAATCCAGTTTCTTACAGAAAAGCCAGAAATGAAGGACATCGACGAAAAACTTCTTAGAGCCTAATCTCTTGTAAAATTACTCCATACAGGAAAATGGGTGTGGAATCAACATGGAATTAGAGCGTGTACTTACAAAGCTGAAGTTTGACGAAGCTGTTAGTGGGTATGCGCTAATAACGAACGATGGTCAACCATTCCTATCGTTCTCCTTGCCTGATCAGGTCTTGCCGCAGATTCAAGGAACCTTGAGAATACATTCTACAGCGTTCAAACTGGTGAATGTTATGACTGGAGCAGGCATTGTTGTTCTCGCCAGGATTGACGATAATTGGGTCTTGGCTGTCTTGTTCTCTGCAGACCTCCAGCTCGGAGAAGCGCTTCAGAGAACCAAGAGTGTTGTTGATCTAATGGATGAAGTTATCCTACCGCCGCCTCCAAAACCAGTTGAGGTGGCATCAGCAGAGATGGTGGTTGATTCTGCCGATACGGCGGCCGGAGAAATTCAAGAAGCGACCGAATCTGCTTTGGATGAAGGCGTATCCACAGTTTCTGCACCCATCGATAGTACACAGCCGGTAGAGATACGGCACGGATGTCTTGTTCTCCGTGGCAAACGCTATTCCGAGGCAATGAGCCTCGACACGGAATTGAACAAGCAGCTAAAAGCCAAGTTTTCTAATCTTGCTGTTGATGTCCTGTTAATGGCAGACGAGAAGCGGAGTGTATACAAGATTGCTGATATCTTGAGCAAATCCGTGGAGCAAATTCTTCAGGTTGTTACTTGGTGTTTTGCTGAAGGCATCGTGGATGCAGAGTGCCCTGAAGAGCAAGAGGCAGGCCCCATAGAAATCGTTGAGTTGCCCTTTTTCGAGGGTGACATAAAGAAGGTAAAGAAGGAGCATCGACCAGTGCTCGAGCTATGCAATGGCAAACGCAGCCTGCAGGAGATAGCGAAGGATCTCAATATCCCCTATTTCAAGGCATTGCAGAGCACCGTGGCCTACCGCGGGAAAACACTTCGCTTCGTCAAACGAAGTAAGAGATCGGATGAATAATATTAGAGGTAATGCGAAATGGGAATCAAAGGAACACTGGGATGGCATCTTAAAATCGATAAGGTCTCAAAGACCCTCTTTCAGGCTACCTATCGCGAGCTTATGAACAACCTGATGACACAAAGTGCCAGTGTGGATGAAGTTAACAGGGCTATGCAAAGCATTGGGTTCAAAGTCGGCGAAACCCTATTGATGGATTACGCTGACAAAATACGCTCCCATGCTGGCGAGTTCGTGGAATTTGCAAACACGCTTCAATTGGCTTACAAGGTCAATTCTGGTCAGGAGTTCACGAACGTATGGATTAGTGATGACAAAAATGCCATTAAGTTCACGGATGCCAATTGTCCAATATGTGCTGGAGTTGAAATCACTGACATGCCTGGCCTTCAATACTGCGCCCTTGTCAGCGGAGTCTTCGATGCAGTTATGGAGCTTAGAGGGTTCAATGCCGAAGCCTACCAAGAATCGTGCAAGGCATTGGGCGATGCCGTTTGCACTTGGACTCTCAGATTGAGATAAAATGGGCCTGATGAATCCAGTAGACCCTGAGCGAGTACGCAAAAGGCTTGGTAGCTCTGTTGAACTCAGGGTTGAAAATAACCACAGTGCATATGTTAAAATACACTCATTCTGAAACTAACTTAACGATAGGCTCTAGATGGAGGATTCTCTTTGGGTCAAGGCATAGGAACTATTGTTGGTTTGATAACTGCGTTCGCAATCGCTTTCGTGATACTGACCTTTGGCGGTTCAATGCCAGAGGATCTCATATCTAGCGCCATTGTTGATGACTTCTACCTCCATTTGGACTTGGAGGCACGGCTTGCCGTCGTCGGGACCGTTCTCTATCCGTCAGCACTTGGCTCGACAAGTCTTGGCCAGATATTGACTTACGGCGCCCAGAGTGCAACGGTATTAATGGCACTTGCATGGGGTGCAGCTGGACTGGTGGCCGGTCTGCTTGCTAGGGATTTCCTGCAGGGTGTTCTCGCTGCTGTTTTTGCCGTTATCGTAGGCGCCTTTCTGACATGGCTTCTCTTTTTCTTCATCCAAAGTGGTGACATTGCGCTCCTCTTTGGCGGAGGGTCCATGCTTATCCTTCAGGCTACACTTGAGGGACTGCTCTATCCTGCGATTGCCGCAATAATCGGTGGGCTACTCGGCGGTGGGATAACCAGAGAACGATAGTACACCTAAACTCCCGACGTCTCGGATTCAGTCATGGCAGCACCGCATTCTGAACACATCAGAGGAACTGATTTGAAAACCGCACCGCAGACAGAGCAGACCGACTCAATCTTTGTTGGAGGCGGTCTTTCCTTTTCTCTAAGGAAGTGTGTTTTAACTGAAATCACTACAACTGCAGAAGGAACTGTTAGTAGCGATGTCATCAAAGTGCCAATGAAAATAATGAGCAGAGCGAAGTTCCTATCCGGACTTGTCCAGAATTCCGGATTGTTGGACAGGATGTTTGCAACCGATAATATGCTAAGAAACGTTCCAATCCAAACAGCAGTACGGACAGAATTCCAAGGTGAATTGGAAAACGCACCCGAAATGACTCCAAGAAGCATCCAAGTCAGCAGCAAAGGCAGTGCATAGCTTGCATCGAATACTAGCGGATATGTTTGTCGAAGGATATCGGCACCAGCGAGAATCCCTCCTAGGCATAGTGCTCCTAAAAGAGCAGCAATTACTCCGCCGATTATGTTTCTCACGGTACTGGCTTCCTCTCATATCGACTTGAGGTGGCTTTATCCTAACCTCACTTAATGCTTTCCGCTGTTCAACTTTCATCTGCTTAAAGAAAACGCCTAGCGGTTGCAAATACTGCATCATAGAGTGCAATGTATGCCACCAAAATCCTTTTCAGACCGCCATTGGTGAATATCATGTCCAGCAGGTCTTTCTCAATCCGCAGTGACAGTGAGGTACCCAAACATGGCAACCGATTTGGAACGAGCTTTGTCAAAGCTCCGATTTGATGATCAGGTTCTCGGCTATTCACTAATGACAAAGACTGGTCGCCCCTTTGTCAGCTTCTCATTCCCCGATGATCTCTTCCCAAGAGTGAAGGATAGTATTAGCCTCTACAAGAGCGACCTGCGACTGATGACGATTGATACAGAGAAGGGTCTTGTTGTTCTTTCTCCAGTTGATGAAAACTGGATTCTTACTGTTTTGTATGTTCCGGAGCTGCAGCTGGGACTTGCCATCGCCAAAACTAAGAATGTCCTGAGGCTCCTAGAAGGGATTGAACTGCCTCCTCCTCCGGATGATTTTGAGGAATCTGCAGAGTCTAATCTTCAAGTCTTGGAGAGTATTGCTCTTGAAGCCGCATCAACCGCAGCTTCAGTACCGGTTTCCAACATAATAGAACCCGTTGCGGATATGCAGACTGAAACGCCCCCAGTTGTCATGGATTCTCCAGTCAAGGACAAGGCTCCCGGCGATTTCAATGTGCAGCCTAACACTGTTGCAAAGCGGGGGTCAGAGTATTCTACAGCATTGTCGCTAGATTCGCCTCTATACAAGGAGATGAAGAGCAAGTACCGTAACTTTGGTTTTGATGTGCTGATGCTAGTCGATGGTACCAAGTCAGTCAGTCAAGTTGCCGATAGTATGTTTCAGTCCACCGAACGTGTGATTGAGCTACTGAAGTGGGCAGCCGCACAAAACATTGTTGAAGTGCCTGAGGTAGTTGAAATCAGCCAGGCGGCAGCGGCAAAGGTAGGCAAATTTGTCAAATGTCCTAAGTTTGAAGGCGATATAACCAAGATCAAAGGCGCCGATGCTGATATCATTGGTCGCTGCGACGGGACAATAACAACTGAAGAGATTGCCGACGCATTGAACATACCTCACACCAAGGTCATACAAGCTATTGCCAGGAATAAGAAGCTTGGAATCAAGATGATTGGCAAAACAGTCTGAGAGGTTCTAATCACATGGCACGAATTGAAAATCCGCTACTGGTAAGTCTCTACTCACAATGGGTAGACCGAGTTCTGGCGGAAACAAGCAACATCGAGGAAGCAAATGAACGGTTGCGGGAACTGGGCCGCGAAATGGGATCGCATATCTATCTTAGCACTGAAATAGCAGAGAAGACGAAAGATAGTGTCATGACCCGCGAGGATGTATCGAAGCTGGTTGAAATCATCTACAAGGTGCTTTTCAACAAAAAGCCAACGGATGTTGACATGAAAACTGCACGGGGTTCTGTTCGAGTTACTGATGAGGAGTGTATCTGGTGCCAAGATATCACACTGGAGGGCATGCGTGGTTTTGGGTACTGCGAAGGCTTCAGCGGTATCATGGAGTCAATTCTTCAATTCAAAGGGGTAGAAGCTAAGGTATTCCAAGAATTGTGCAGAGCAACTGGTGCCGATAACTGCACGTGGAATATTCGTTTGTAGAGGTAAATCAGCACAAAGCACTTAACCCCTCTCTATCCTTCGTTCTCCGGAGACGATAACATGTCTAAGCCGGACGATATCATACCTTGGTGGCACGGTCGCCTCAAAGAACGTGAACTAATGTCGGCATTCTTTTCAAAAACATGGAACAAGATTGGCTCCCGAATAGCAGTCATGTTTCCTGACCGCGTCAAAGACCTCTACTACAGCGCAGGTCGTCTTGCTGGTCTTGAGGTGCAGCGTGAGTACTTCAAAATAGGCAAGCAAAAGCCGCCAGGCGATTTCAAGGGCATTGTGGAGTTCATTAGAACCGCCTTGGGAACCCTTATAGTTCCTTTCGGTGATGTGGAGATTGAAAACCTCTATAAGCTCTTCTTGGATGAAGAAGCCGTCATCAGAATCAAAGACAATCCCTATGCGTCCGGCTATGAAAGCGAAGAACCCGCCTGTTACTTCCTTAAGGGCTTTATTGAGGCAGTCATGGAGTATCTGGCTGATTTCAATAGAATTCAGTATGAGAAGTTGGTAATAGCTGAAGAAACCTGCATGTCTGCAAAAGGCGATGCTTGCAGGTTCAAGATTACTTTAACCTATCCTCCCAGAGGGTAGAATTCATTAGTACAACTGTTCCTCATACATATTGCTTAACTAGATACTCTTCGGAAGTACTTTCAGTGGAGAGAAGGCCATGGCATCAACAAGAGCACAGAAACTCCTAATCGCACTCTCATTCCTATTTCTGCTGTCAGGGATGGCAAGTCTTGCCTTGTCTGGCATTTCACATGGCAGTGATCATCTCTTCATTCAGGACTTATCCTGGTCAGAGAACTCGGTGTCACAGCTACACCTAAATGGAACTGCAAGTTTCTGCCTAAGTACAAGCGGGGGCACACTTGTTGTTCTGCCTATAGAATATAACGTGGAGCTTTCCGCAGGTGCAATATTCCTTGCATTGGGCACAATTTCTGTTGAGAGGCGCGAAGAGAGGACTCTTAAACTTCGGGACCGAATTGCGGAAGAAATATCTCTGAACCCTGGAATCCATCTTAGAGAACTGCATCGTCAGCTTGGATGCGCTATGGGTGCACTCCAGTATCACTTGAGAAACCTCGAGCAGGATGGATTTGTACAGTCGATACGAAGCGGGAACTCTCGCCACTTATTCATCAAGGGATACTCCCCTGATTCTCAGGTTTTGAAGCTGACATCACTCTTTACTAATCCCACAGTTAGATCCATCCTTGACGCATGTATCTCAAATGGGCAAATCACACAGGCCGAGCTTAGCCGGATTCTTTCAATCGAGAAGAGCTTGGTATCATACTATGTGAGCGGCTTGCTGAAGGACGATGTCTTGCGAACTATCAAGGTATTCGGAAGGGAGAAGCCTCTTGTACTTACGGACTGGGCAAAGACTGCCATTACAATAAACGGCCTACTAGTACAATAACTGCCTAACCCCTATCCTTATCTTGTGAACAGATGCTGCTCCAAGCAGGGTCCACTTTGGACTCAAGCAGAATCAGGTTCACTGAGCTGGTACACACCATGACCGATGACAATTCCTGGGACGAAGATGTCCCATATGACGAGGTAGAGGTCGACGACGACGAGTCCGTGAATTTTGCGGTTCGATTGGTGAACGTTTCAAGGACTTATACAATTGGTAATAGGGAGGTCTCAGCTCTAAAGAGTGTGAACATGGAAATTCGTCCTGGCGAATTTGTCGCGGTTTCTGGTCCCTCTGGATCCGGCAAGACCACTCTTCTGAACGTAATTGGTGCAATTGACTACGTGACCTCTGGAAGCATCTTCGTGATGGATGTTACCATAGGGGACTACGACGAGGCCTTTAGAGCAACATTTCGGCTCGCTAATACAGGCTTTATCTTTCAGAACTACAACTTGGTGTCCACTCTGACTGCCTTGGAAAATGTGATGTTTCCAATGCAGCTCACAGACCAACCAATAAAGGAATTGGAACAGGATGCCATTGCCTTGCTCAAGCTCGTAAAATTGGAGGAGCGGGCTGATCATTTGCCCTGGCAGCTGTCCGCAGGCGAACAACAAAGAGTTGCCGTTGCACGTGCATTGGCAAACGACCCGCCAATAATACTCGCGGATGAGCCAACCGCCAATCTTGATTCCGTTAGTGCAGAGATGGTCCGAGAACTTCTGAGGAAAGCACATGGAGAAGGCAAGGCAATCATTGCAATGACCCATGACGAGAAGATTGTGAAGACAAAGGGAGCAAAGCGATTCCGCATGGATGACGGAGTGTTAAAGCAAGATGTCTGAGCAAGACTACGCTTCCAAGGACTTGAAACGAAGGCCATTTAGAACTACCCTCATACTTCTCTCCATGGTTAGCATTGTAGCAGCAACAACTTTCTTGTTTCTTTTTGGAAATGTTCTTCTTGATGTCACGTCCTTTGTAACATCTACCGGAACCACGTCCTCTCTTGGCGTCTTTCTTGAAACCTTCATCTGGGCTACCCTAATCCTGGTTCTAATTCTCGGAGCCGTAGTGGTATCCAGCACGATCTCATTGGAGATGGTAGCCAGACGCAAGGATATTGGATTAATGAAAGCAGTCGGGACACTCATGGACACGCTCTTCGACCATTTTATGGCTCAAGCAGTCATGCTCTTGGGCGCTAGCGTTATTATTGGCATTGCAGTAGGCACAGTGATTTACTTGGTCGGACTGGTTTGGCTGGCTTCTGCAGTCCCAACCATCGCGTTCTCCTTTAATTTTCCAATCCTTCAGGTAGTATTCCTAGCTGCAATCTTCTTGCTGTCAGGTTTCTTTGCCGCACAGAAGCCAATCTATGACACAGTACACGAATCGCCCATTGACGCCCTAAATCCCGAAGTTGGATCACGGGTGCAACGGGTTGGGTTCCTTGATTCTTTTGGCCTTGTATTCAGGACAGCTGCAAAAGCCTCCGGGCGGAGAGTCAAGGGATCACGGCGAACACTCCTATCACTCTTTCTGAGTGTATCTCTTGCGTCAATGTTGTGGATAGGTGGCGGAGTGGTGGAGGCTACTACTAATGCCTATATCATCCGATCAATGGGCTCCGATGTGGTCGCAGTTGGTGATCCTGCTCTCTTGGACCAGTACTACAGCGCTTACTCTCTAAGTGGGTCGAAACTCGATAGTACGTTCGATTTCGCTAACGAGCCCTACAGGATACCGTCGCCTCTTGTCACTGAACTTGAAGATTGGTCAAATGTGAGGACGTTGGAATCTCGTATCCTCGCCCACACAACGGTGACGGAGGGCGCAGGAATCATTTGGAATCCAACGATTGGCGATTGGGAAATGATAGGTGAGGAGCGATCAGGCAGTGCGCTTGTTGTAGGTATTGACTGGCAAAACACAATCTCCGATTGGTATTATGAGGGCTCTCCGGCGAATCTGTCATACCATGCTTGGCTAGGCGGAGAACTAGCTTCAACTCTCTACACTGATCCCTTAATCCAAAGCATTGGAATCGAAGGCGCAGCCTTTGATATCACAGCAATCGCTTTTGATATTGTAAACGGTGGAGATGTAGCCTTCATAAGCTATGCGAGAATGCAGGATCTTTTCCCAATCTCCGGGCCCAACCTGCTCCTCCTACAACTCTACGATTATGATCAGTCTTCCATGAATTCCCTTGAAGCAATGGTTTCCGACTACGGCATGGAAATCTTCTCCCAACAGGCAGTTGTTGAAGAGAATCTGAGAGTAGTTGGTTCTTTTTGGTCATTGCTCCAGCCGCTGCCATTAATCGCTTTGTTCAGCGCCTTTCTCTCTTTAATGAATTACCTACTGGTTTCTGTTTTTGGTAGATTTCGGGACTACGTCATAATGCGGTCTATAGGGGCAAAGCCATCATTCATTGCTAAGACAATGATAGCGGAAGGAGTAAGCATAGGTCTTCAGGCAGGATTTCCGGGCGTGCTATTTGCCACTATTTTCAGCATATTCTTTCTTGTCCCCGAGGCCGCTGTTCCCTCACTTCTCTATCTGCCCTTCACGATGATGGTCACAATCATTGCCCTCTTGTTCGTTGTAATGCTGGCTGCAATTCCCGTATACGTTATTTTCAGTAGTAGGACCGATCTGCGTGTATCCGAGTTCTCCGTTTAGAGCAATCTTCTTTAGAGAATATACAAGGTTAGGCTTGGTGACAACTTGGTGCCAGAAGATTTGCAGGAAGATGAGTTTAGCATTCACTGGATACAGGATATCGTTGATACAGTGCTTGCCAGAAATGCAGACACAAACCTGATTTCCACTGGGAAAAGTACCAGCGGCATCATTCCTATCGGTTTCTACCGCGAGCTCATCATTGCGGATGTAATCAAGCGAAAACTCCTTGAAGCAGGAAGAAAGGCGCGCACACTCTTCGTGGTTGATGACCTCGACCCAGTGCGTTCGTTTCCCCCCTCTGTGTCACTCTCTCTTGATGAATGGGTGGGGAAACCATATTCTTTGGTTCCAGACGAGTTTGGATGCTGTGAGAGTTTCGGGGCTCATGCTGCAAATGAGTTTATTGACACCTTTCCAGACTTTGGAGTCAATCCTGAGATCATATGGCAGAGCAAGTTATATGATACGCCTGAAATGCAAGAAGCAGTTCGAATTTCTCTAAAGAACACACCAACGATTCGCCAACTTCTGATTGAATATGTGGCTCGAGACTTCAACGATGAACAAAAGGCCGAGTATATTGAATCTATGAGGACTTGGTTTCCAGGTTCAGTCTTTTGCCCTTCCTGTGGAAGGGTCCAGGCTGGTGCAAAGGGCGAAATCGTTCCTAACAGGATTACAAATTATGACCCTGTTACGGACAAGGTTTCGTTTTCATGTCCAGCATGCGGTTATAGTGACGAAGCGCCCCTTGACGAACTTCGTGTGAAGCTCTCCTGGCGCATCGATTGGCCCGCGAAGTGGTTCGTGCTCAATGTGACGTGCGAACCTGCAGGAAAAGACCACGCAGTGAAAGGAGGGTCATATGATACCGGTCTTGAGATTTCGCGGCGTGTCTTTGGATGGGAGGGGCCAGTGAAGGTTCCCTTTGAATGGGTTCGCATAGGCGGGCGGGATATGTCCACATCCGGGGGAATAGTATTCAGCCCCAAAGTTTGGCTGACAATCGCGCCTCCAGAGTTGTACCGTTACTTGATGCTTAAACCTGGTCTCGAACGAGCAATTGACCTCCATCCTGATCGAATACCAGAGATGGTTGACGAGTTTGACAGGTTCGAGAGAGCGTACTATGGCCTTGAAGACATACCTGCCGAGCGAATGGAGTTCATTCGCCTTCTGTATCCTCTTTGCCTAGCTGGTGAGGTCGCGAAGGACTACGTACCGAAACTACCCTTCAAATTCGCTGTCATAACATCTCAGATGGGGAACATTCTTTCCTCTGATATGATTCTAGAACGATGTGAACAGGTTCTCAAGAAGCAATTTTCCCTTGATGAGGTGTCTTCTGAAGCACGAGATGCAATACCAATTAGACTTCAAAGGGCTAAAACTTGGGCTCTCGAATACGGAACTGAGAGAGATAGGGTTGTGGTTCCCGAATCAGTTCCAAAGGATATCAAAAACACCCTGACTGACGAGGACCGCAAATTCCTACGTGAGTTCGTCAAAGTGTTAAAGGGTGAGCCTTTGGAGGATGAGGAGCTACAAAGCCGTATCTTTGAAACGGCACGGACCGTTGGCTTGAAAGACAAGCGTGCCTTTCTCGTCCTTTATCGGATTCTGATTTCCAGAAAGTCCGGGCCCAGATTGGGCGGGTTTCTGAATCTTCTGGGCAATGATTGGGTTCTTAATCGTATCAATAGTGTGCTATAGGCATCCCACAACACGTTTATTAGCGCGCTGAAAGTGGGCGAAGCCCGACCCCGGGTTCTGGATAAGTGAAGCTCATGCTTGGAAAACTAAGAGAACGATACCAAAGAGTGATGAGACCAATAGGCGCGGCGCTGGCCAAAACGGGCATCACGCCCAACATGATTACCGGTCTTACAGTACTCATAGCAATATTAACTGCGTATTTCTTTTTCTTGGGTGATCTCCTCATCGGACTCGCTTTTATGATTCTTACCGTGGTTTTGGATATGTTTGATGGTGCTGTGGCACGCGCGGCGAATCTGGCATCTCCTTTTGGCGCTACCTTCGACCACACTCTGGACCGGTATGCTGAATACTTCTTCATGCTTGGCCTTATGCTTGGTCCTACAAGCATCATCTTGATTCCGTGGTGGCCCTACGCATCGGGTGATAGCTATGTGCATTGGTTTTGGGGCTTCTTTGCACTCTTTGGCATGATTATGGCAAGCTTCACTCGTGCAAAGGCTGAGTCGGTAGGTGGCATGGAGAGCTGCACGGTGGGTATAGCTGAACGTCAGGAGAAGCTAATTCTAACTATCATTGGCATTCTTCTTTTGGCTTTGCCTCCTACCAACATTTGGATGGGCTTTCTCTCGATTATGCCTGTGGGCGTGATGGACTTCTTCGTCGTACTGAACCTAACCAATATCCTAGTGGTATGTATCTTCATAGTCGGTATCCTCTCCCACATAACCGTGGCTCAGCGTTTGCTTTATGCAAGAAAGATTATCGGTGCTGCTCAGAAGGGAAAAAGCAACGGTGAATGAAACCACCGGGAAAACTCGATGACTTGGGCGGTCGAGGAAGCGTGTTCCTGTCTATTCTGTGAGATCGAACACCCTATCCAATGTTTCGGAGAGGAATCCCTTGGCCCCTCTCATAGCTTCCCTCCCCTCTTCCGTAATCTCATAGTACTTGCGCGGGGAATCATCCTTTCTCTGACCAACAATTAAGCCGTCCTTGGTCAAACGATAGATGATTGCATATCCGCTCACTGTGGCCGGGGAGAATCCAAATCTCTTTGTAACCAGCTCCTTAATCTCATACCCATAATGAGGTCTCTCTTGTAGCAATCGGAGAATGTACATCCAAAGCATCTCCTTCGTGAGTTTGTTTTGAAGTCTAATCATTGCCTTTGGCTGCTCGCCTTGTGGGTTGTGCTCTGGATTCCCGGACACTATTATTCCATCCTTTCAAACAAAGCAATCATCGCAGCTACACAGTGACTGCCAAGATAGCTTATTTCACCAAGTGAAATGCGATAAATGCTATGCTTTGCGAGAGTTCTCTTCGCCTTTTCATCATATCCCTTTTGGTCACCAACAATGATGTTGGTTACTTCTTGAGGCTTCAGTGCCCACACACTATCAGTAACAGCTCCTTCCTCATCTAATGCCAATGTTTCAGTATTTGGCGAGGAAATGGCCTTCTGGACGAACGATGCCAAGTCAACTTCCCTCCTTTCGACAAAAGGCGGAGGATTTCCCTTCAAGGCGCTTCTAATTGCCTTTGCCCATGACTTCTCTCCCCTAATCTCGTCAGAAGGTGGATTTTTGAATACAAGAGCTATTTCATCATTAATCACTGCAGCAAGCTCGAGATTATCCTTATTCCAAGTTGTGGGACCCCAATCAAAGCAGGCTGACAAAGTCCTACAGAGAACATCAACCCTTCGTCCTGACCCCGGTAGATCTTTCAGACTAAACTCCCCGTACGGTGAAAGCCGGGGAAGTACTTGAATGAAACGCAACAGACTTGGCTTTTTCATCATTTGGACTACCGACTAGGTCAATGGGGTTCAGCCTCAAGCAGGATTCTAAATACGAGGTCTGGCATCGCGTGTTTGAATATTCTGCGTCCTCAGGTTCTACGGTCAGACGCTTGCCGAATTTGCACTTTGCCTGCATGAACGGCACAACTAATGCAATAGTACTGCGTCATTCTGCGGGTTTGAATATAGCTGCCCTGTTGTCGAAGTTCACGTGCCAATTGAGGGTCGACCGTCGATACACGCTTAGTGTACTTCTTGGCCTTGTCTGCTGGCACTATACGACCGCATTTCGAACATTGCACCGTTCCGGCTTTTCCGGATTTGCCTTTGCTTCGGCCACCTGATTTTCTCTTTTTGCCCAAGTCTGTTTTCCATCCTTAGCGGTTCTAACAGTGCCCAACTCGGCTGCACTTAAAACATTGTGCATCTCGTCTAGCCCAAGTAGGGCGATATGGTTTCCAGAACCTTCTCAATCACCTCTTCATTGCTCTCTTCCAAGGTGTCGTAAGTTTCTCTGTCGATTTGGTCTGGAAGTTTGGGAATAGGGTTCCCCTTCAGTCCTTCAAGGGTACTATGTATCGATGGACCAATCGTGAAGGGATTATACCCTCCTTCAAGAGCCCAAAACGATCCTTGGAGATTCATGGTTTCTACCAGTTCTCTTACTAATGAGCCAATTCTCCAAAATGTCCGCGAATCGGTGTCCATGTTTCCAACGGGATCTGCATAGTGAGGATCATACCCTGCCGAAACGGCGATGATGTCTGGATGGAAGCTCTTGACAGCTCTCTTGACTATTTTATCAAATGCAGCTGAGTAGCTTGCATCAGAAGACGATTCGAGCAGGGGAATGTTGATATTCGTACCTTCTCCTTCTCCATATCCGAGTTCTTCGTAGTGACCTATTCCAAAGGTCTCATAGTCATACTCGTGAATAGAAATGTATTGAACTGAGGGGTCTGCATAGAATATCTCCGCCGTACCATTTCCAAAATGGTCATCAAAATCAATGATTGACACCCGTTTCACTCTCTCATGCTTCATGGCATTTCTCACGGCCACTGCAATATTGTTAAAGTAGCATAGTCCCCCTGGGCACGAAACGGCAGCGTGATGTCCTGGTGGTCGAATTAGCGCAAATGCATGTCGCGAACGTCTTTCGAGTATCTCTCTTGATGCTGCAATTGCCCCTCCTGCTGCACAGAGAGAAGAGAAGAGAAGATCTGGACTCGCGTAGGCAGACTCTCCAAGATATCCATTTCCGAGGTCTGACATCAAACGGACCGTATCAACCAAGTACGGGGAATGCACCTCGAGAATGTCATCCATACTCGCCTCTTTGCTGCTGACTTTCCTCACTCCGCTCATCACACCAGACTGGCCTAGGTATTCAAGAGCCATTTCAATTCTAAGCGGTATTTCAAAAGCTTCGATGTGTGGCTTCGGAAATTGCTGACGGTGTTCTGCATTCTGTTCCATAGTTATGAAAGCTAGTTGGTTGTCTGTCACTGCACTCATTCCTCCATTCAAACTAATTCTCTGCCCTTCACCATTGGAAATTCTTCTTCAACAGGAAGCACGTAATCATGGATGATTCTGAGTAGTTTCCTTGAAGTTTCTTCTGGCTTCTTTCTGCCAAGCCCCTTAATGCCATGCTGCGCAATGAGGCTTTCGGCCAATTCAATTGCTGTAGTATGTACCCGCGTCCTTGTTGTCCAGATGTGTTCCTCTTTTTCTATGGTGCCAGAATGGGCTCTCTTGAACTCCTCAACAGCATTAACTAGACTCAATGGGGGTCCCTTGGAAAGATAGGTGTTGGGAGCGCGCATTCTGCCAAGCAAGAATGCCAAACTATACAAATTGCCTTCAAAATACACCTCGAAGATTGCTGGCCCGAACCTACTCTCTCCGGTTGGTTCCTTCTGAAGTTGTCCTGCCACAAGTTTTCCCAAGCTATACAGCTTGTCTCTAAGAACGGTATAGTGGTAGGTCTTCTCAGCTTCAAATTCGAAGACAATTGAATGCTCCATAATGGAACGCGGAATTTCGTGTGCTTGAATTGGCTTCTCTATTATCATCTCTCGAACTCGATTCGCATTTCCCTCCTCGACCTCATGAAGGAGACTTTTGGCAAGAAGCTTCAGGAGCTTTACTGCTCTCTCATCGAAACTTGATGCAACATTCCTGTTCGAATCTGTTGGATCAATTATGAATACGTAATCATCTCTGAAGGTAGCCTTCTCCTTGAGGATGGAAAGCGGCCTTCCTTCGGGATCCGATGGAGTCGTATCGAGATTGACTATTGCATTCAATGCTCTTTGAAGGCTGCCATTTTGAATGATTAGTATTTCCAAGGCATAACCTGTGAATCCCATTCTTCCCACTGCGCATGTATCGCCGTATGCATGACTTGCTCGGGCAAAGGACTTGAGAATCCTCACATCATCTCTGCTCTGATCCTCAAGGTGGAGATTGACGTACTCCGAATGATGTATAGTTCTATCCATCGCACTAATTGGTCCCGAAGCAGAAAGCTCCTGCGCGGACACTTCGAAGCATCCCACAATATCCACATCAAAGCCATCCATCTTGGCTGACAGGTATGGATGTTGCGAGTAGGTTTTTTGCATATTGTCTGGTTCAAGCCCCTTCAAGGCGGGTATGAACCAGCTATCAACAAGGCCCTCCATTATCTCATCGACTGCTGCTCTTCTTGCTTTTTGACCCCCTACGCGAACCTCTGGGTAATCACTTGGACTTAGCACCACAAAGATATCTAGGTCCGATGCGCCCCTTAGCTGTGTCTGCTTCTTCCCTGTCGACCCCTCCGCTTGAATGTAGAGGTATTCCCATTGGCAGTCCGTGAAATCCGACAGGCTCTCAGTAATCCTTGAAACTGCTTCCTTTTGTTTTTGAACTTCCTCTCTTGTTGGTCGAATTTCCGCTAGAATACTCTCTCTGATTTCTCTGTCAAGGAATCTCGTCAACTTATCGACCTTACAGATTCTGCCTATCCAATCGCTAAGAATCTTCGCCTTTTCTGCTAAGGTATTCTTCTTTCCTCTAGCTTTAAAGGAACAAAGCGAAATGGAAGAGGTGATGACTAATCGCACAAATCGGAGGCGCTTATAGCGATGCCCAAGGTTCTACCAATTGCAATTGCGATTTTACAATGCAAAGGCAAATTCCTGTTCATAAAGCGTCGTAGTGCCCCTTATGAGGGACTCTGGAGTTTGGTTGGGGGAAAGGTCGGGTTGGGCGAACACATTCATGACGCAGCCATCAGAGAGATTGTTGAAGAAACTGGATGCAAGATTGTAGAGGATTTCTCATATCGCGGCTTCGTATCAGAACGACTGGTTCAGCCTAGTGGAGAACTTGTTTCTCATTTTCTTATCTTTGTTAGTTATGCCACAATATCTTCCTTTGAGTCTAATCATCGCGAGGGTGATCTTGCTCTCTTTACGTTGTCAGAGATTGAGGACAACAAGGATACCTTCCTTCCTTCTGACTATCACATGTTCAAAGGCTTCATGAATCCGGCCAATGCATCTCAGCTATATGAGGCAGAGCTTGTTCAGGCCAATGGTAGGTATACCCTGAACTACTACAGGATGGTATCAGAGTGAACATTGGCGAAATCTCAATCGAACCTATAGCGGCTGAAAGCATGGGGGTCCGTTCGTTATGCACTATGATTCGAACTCCTGATGTTACTCTTCTTATGGATCCATCAGCGGCACTCTCAATGCGATATAGACTGGAGCCACATCCCAAGGAGTATCGCAAATTGCTAAATGTGCTTCAGAAAATCTTCGTTTCTGCAAGAACTGCCGATATTCTATCTATTTCGCACTATCATTTCGATCATGTCCGTCCTGGCTTTACTGATTTCAGATACACACTTTCTTCCAGAGAAGAGCTGCAGCGGATTTGCGAAGGGAAAGTTATCCTCGCCAAGGATTATCGTGATAGGATAAATGCGTCCCAGCGTCGTCGAGGGTTTTACTTCGAGAAGGATGTCAAAGATTTGGCAAACCAGATACATTGGAGTGATGGGAGTAGCTATTCTTTTGGCAACACAACTGTGACATATTCTCCCGCGCTCCCTCATGGGCCAACGGATACAAGTCTTGGGTTTGTCGTTGCAGCTTTTATAGAGTATGATGACATTGGGGTCTTGTTCGCACCTGATGTCCAAGGCCCTGTCGCACAGGCGTCGCTTGATTATATAGTATCCCTAGCTCCCAATGCCGCAATAATAGGTGGTCCTCCAATATATCTGGATAAGTTCTCAAGGCCTCATGGAGCAGAATCGCTGCGTTCACTTCACACCCTGACTTCAAAGATTCCGCTCTTGGTAGTTGACCATCACCTTATGCGGTCACCCAGCTGGAAGACATGGATTGCTTCAGTGCTGGATTCGGCACAGTCATTTGGTCACCGTGTCCTGTCGATGGCCGAATTGGCGGGTGTAGAAAACGAATGCCTGGAGGCAAACCGCCCTGAGCTCTATAAACAATACCCTCCTGATGAGGCATTCATGAGGTGGACGGAAGCTACGGACGAGTATAAAGTCGGAAATCTGCCTCCCCTATGATTTTTGTCCTCTCTGCTGTGTTATTACATCATAGACATCTTTTAGGGCGTTTAAAATTACAAGTACATGTATTACTACAATAGATATCTGGACAAATGGCTCATTCAGCTGGGACTAACCTAACTCCAGAATTGGCTATTCCGCCATGAATAGGCTGAAAAAGTCTAGAGATACGCTCCTTGCGTTGGGCTACGAACCGGTGGTGCTCGTGACAAAAAGAGAAAGTGAACAAGTCGGCCGAGACGGTTTCACAAGAATGCTCCTTGAGAGATTCTCCAAGGCAGTTAACGATGCAGAGGACAGCATGAATAATGAGCAACACCAAAAAGCTATGGCACTTTACTATGACGCAAGTCAATCCGCCGATGAAATGTGTGAGCGGTTTCTTACGCTTCTAATTAAGACCTCTCCAAGCGAGGCATACAAAACTATCTTGCTCGAGGTGCTTAGCTGGAGGCTAAGATATCTCACAGCTCAATACGACTATCATCTCGCAGTAGCGCAGACCCTGACTGGCCTTCCCCGTCAAGAGTGGATTGCCCGACTCGAAACAATATTGGTGCTCTCACAGAGTTTGGTGGACAAGTTGCTGCCACATCTTCGCGATGCGGATGACCCTGCTCTATGTAGCCGAATTCGAACGCTACTTGAGGATTGGGTGGCAGGTATCAGGAATCTTGTTGCTAAGCTTCGAACATGGAATATGGCAAGTGCTCAAGCATCACGTGTATTGGAGTGGGCTATTGACCAAGGTCTTGATTCGTGAGCTTGGCAAGAAGGACCGATAGGGGCAGCTGTCACTCTTCTTTTGATTTGCCCTCGACATATGCGATGGCAACCTCCGCATCAGCAAGCTGATAGTGGCTGTCTATATAGCATACAAGATGATGATCCTGATGACGAATAACAATAGCAACTGGGAACCGCTTCACTCCCTTCAATGCTTCATTCGGTACTTCCCAGAATATTGTCTTTTTGCAGACGGGGCATTGTAGCCATTTCAGCCCTTCAGCCATCTGAATCACCACTTATCTTAGCGCCGGCAATTGTCAAGTTCAGCAATCGTACTAAAAATACTATCGCTGAGCAATATCCATAATGCAAGTTGATTGTGCTATGCAATAGTTCTCGAATGGTTTTCAATGTTCTATGCATAGACCTCCAGTCGGCGTAACACCCTCTGAATCAGTCCTCGTCTAGGTCTACGTCCCAAGCTCCGGGGTCTTCAAGGTCTCTACTGAGAATGGGCCCTTTCCGCAGCGACAATGTGTCAATATCATATCGGTCTGTATCAACAACGAGCTCCCCCGAGTCGCGGTCATGAAATGCTGGTATGTAGCCTTCCTGGATTCCCTTCTCAACAAGCTCTATCAACTTCTGCTCCTCGAGACCTGTGCTCTCGACCAAACTCTTTATTGTGACAGCTGCTTCCGATTCTAGAGTCGTCCGCACAAAGCCAGTGAAAATCAAGTAGAAGTATCTCTGTGCCTCGCTTACTACGTGCCCCGAAACTCGATCTCCAAGAACCTCATCGATATACTTGTAGCCATCTCCAAAGTGGTATTCAGTCAGCATTACAGCAAGAATGACGAGTTCCTTGAAGTGGTCTCTGGCCGTTTCTGCCGCAGCATGAACTAGCTGCTTTGCAAGTTCCATATCACCCCCCGTAATGGCGCAGAACGCTCCCTTCACAAAGTAATTAGGGTCTTTTTCTTTTTCTGCCGCCAAGATGAATGCTTCTGCGGCAATCTGGTAGTTAATCTCAAGCCTTTCATGGTGCCCCTCTTTTATCCATGCGTTGCCTCCCTTAAGCATCACGTCTGCAGCCGTGGCATAATCCTGCAGAAGCATAGCATGTTCATATGCTCTTTCAAAACACTTAGCACTCTTGCTAAAAGACTCCCATCGTTTCCAGCATTCGGCGGCACCGATAAACATGGTCTTGGCTTCTTCGTTCTCGCCCTTTGCGCCATGCTTCTCAGCTAGCTTCTCATACTCGCTGCAATCGGATCCTGCCATTCCAATTTGCACTCCTCGATGGCTGATTCAGTATGTCCTATTGTCCCCTAAAGGTTTGTTCTTTGGAAAGAAGGAGGGAGGCAACTCCGAGGCTGGAGTTACCTATCTAATAGCACCATCCCTCATATTCAGGACTTTGCCTGCGTATTTCGTGAGTTCGTCATTGTGAGTGACCAAAACCACGGTCATGTTCTTCTCCTTTGCTAGCTTGGAGATGAATCGCATAATGGTTTCACCAGTCTTGCTGTCCAAGTTTCCTGTGGGCTCGTCGCAGAATAATACTGGAGGATTATTCACAAGAGCTCTAGCAATGGCAATTCGCTGTTGCTCTCCTCCGGACATCTGGCGTGGGAAGTGGTCCCTTCGCTCAAGCATGTCAACTTCACGCAGGACTTCAAGGGTCATCGCCTCTTGCCTTTCCTTTGTATGGTCCACACTTGGCCAAAGCGCTGCCTCCACGTTCTCATAGGCCGTGAGGTCCTCGATGAGTAGAAAGGATTGGAAAACGAAGCCTATCTTCTGAGCTCTCACCTTTGGCAGGTCTCTCTCGCTGATTAGAGTCACATCTACTCCATCAAGCAAAACCCTTCCAGATGTAGGCTGTTCGAGTCCGGCCATGACATGTAGCAAAGTGGACTTGCCGCATCCCGAGGGGCCAACCACAGCGATGAACTCGCCCTTTCTAATCTCCAAGTTGATATCCTTGAGAGCAGCTACTGTCTTCTTGCCTTTCCCGTATTCCTTGTTAACATCTTCGAGTTGGATGATTGCGTTAGCCATAGTTTATTCCTCCCTTAGTGCTCTCATTGGAGCTATCATCATTGCCCGACGTTGTGCTAGAAATAGGCCTGGCAACTGAAGAATAACGATTACAAATAGAGTAACCAGGAGTGGGGTCACCTCTACTGCAAGATTCGCCTGCAGCCACACTAGCAGATCTACTCCAAAGAGTGGCTGGAAATATGCAACCAAACCCATGATTTCGACACTCACTTGGAATACGAGTAGAAATGCAGCCAGAGAGACAAGTACAACTTCTCCAACGAGCAGCAAGAAGATATCCGAGTTATTCCACGAAACGCATTTGAGAATGGCAATATCCTTTGATCTCGACTGCGCTATGAGAATGGCGTACAAGGTTGCCAGCACAAAGGCAGCAAATATCCAAAGGAGTTCGTCGCCTCCCACCATTAATCCGCGTGAGACCATCACTATGAGAAAGGCGTAGATCATAATGAATGTGATAACGCGTTTCTTGGCGCGAAAAGCAAACCTGATGCTTTTGAACAAGACTCTGAAGTTCAATGGCGTGTTAACCTCCCTTTTACGGGCCCTACGTGTATTGTGTTGAAACGCAATGTGTTAATGTGTCTTATGGAGATTGCACTAATAAAGACGCGTCCTTTTACTTGTCCTCTTTCTCTATATTTAGCGGGCTCCCTTCTGCTGGCCAAAGCTCTCTGCGTAGAAGGTCTCTAATGGCAACTCTAATCGCCTCGCTCCTTGAAGGATACATCCCCAACTCAACCAGTCTATCCAGTCCGCTTACGTAGATGTCGCTCATCTTTACTGTAATTAGTCGCAAGGACTTGTCCTCCCGGTACGGTAACACCCCGGTGTTACTCGTTATAATCTCTTCCAAGAACTTCCATCGCCGCTCTTGAAGGGCGCCATGGGTAATCCATGTGCGAAACGCTCGTCACTAAATGCCGAAAAAGGCTAAATAGGCTGGCTTCACAGTTGCCACCTGACGGATAGGGTTGTCAGTTTCCTCTCGATTAGTGTAGGCCAACTGCTGCCCTTAGCTTGAACACTTAGTATACGAGGGACCAAATTGGCTCGGGCTGCGGAATTTGATTTCATGCGAAAGGTTGTTATGATTGGAGCCGGAGGTAGTGGCAAAACGGCTCTAGTCAACAGATTTCTTACGCAGAAATTCTCCGAGCAGTATATTGTGACGATTGGCTCTCAATTTGCAGTTAAGACCGTTGCAGTCGATGGTGACAATGGTCGTCAGATTATAGTCAAGCTTCTTGTTTGGGACTTGGCTGGACAGCAGCGCTTTGACTTCATTCGCGGGAGCTACTATCGTGGGAGCAAGGGGGCCCTCCTTGTTTTTGATACTACCCGAAAATCCACCTATATGGAGTTGCCAAAGTGGATTGAGGAGACGGAGAATGCACTAGGCGAACGCATTCCAATTATTCTTCTGGCAAACAAAGTTGATCTTGACGATGAACGAGTCATCACAACGGAGATGGGCATGGCCTTTGCCGAACAGCACGGACTGAATGGCTACTTGGAAACGAGTGCATTAACGGGGCAAAATGTGGAGGAAGCCTTTCGCCGATTGGCTGAATTCTCCATTTCTTAAGCAAACTCCTGACTTTGGAATTCTTCTGCATTGACCGAAACTACTATACACCCCATTTTTTCTCCAGCAGTCACTTGACAAATTCAAGCTGAAGTGAAAATGATGGCTGGAAAAGAGCTTGACATAGCCCTGCTCGAAAATCTGTGCAACGCATTTGGGCCAAGTGGCCATGAACATGAAGCCCAAAAAATTGTGCGCGACTATGGGCAAAAGTATGCCGATGAAACTCTTTATGATCGAATGGGATCGGTAGTTTTCCGCAAGGGGAGCAAAGGCCCAAAGATAATGCTTGCAGGTCATGTGGATGAAATTGGCTTTGTAATAACCAACATTGAGAAGAGTGGATTTCTGAGATTTCATCAATTGGGTGGTTGGTGGGATCAGACTCTGCTCACACAGGAGATCCTAATCAGTCCCTCAATGGGCACTGAAAAAGTGATTGGAGTCATTGGAGCACCTCCTCCGCATGTTCTAAGTCCCGAGGACCGGGCTAAGGTTGTTACCAAGGAAAAAATGTTCATTGATATTGGTTGCAGTTCTAAGAAGGAAGTTGAGGCGCTTGGAATCCGCGTTGGAGACCCTGCGGTACCACTAGCTACCTTCCGTGTAATGCAACGCAAACGAAAAGAGAAGAAAGACGAGGAGAAGAAAGGCTCCGAAGAAATATCTCGTGATGTGACAATTGCCGTTGCCAAGGCCTTTGATGACCGCATTGGCGTATTCATTGCTCTTGAGGTTCTGCGTAGGCTTTCGGAGGAAGCTATCGACCATCCCAACACTGTCTATGCAGTTTCCACAACTCAGGAAGAGGTGGGCCTCCGTGGGGCTCGTACCGCCGCTCAAATGATTCTCCCTGACATTGGATTCGCTCTGGATGTTGACATCTCAGGTGATGTTCCTGGGGTCGACGGTCTTGTTCAAAAGATGGGCAAGGGGGCTTCGATCTCTGCAGGCGATGGTTCAATGATTCCCAACCCAAGATTCCGCAAATTTGTACTTGATATTGCGGAAGAAACGGGCATTAGGCATCAACCAGCTTTCCTGAAAGCCGGAGGAACTGATGCTGGTGCAATTCACCTCACTGGAATGGGCGTGCCATCTCTGTTCATTGGAATTCCTACCAGGCATATTCATTCACACCATGCAATGCTCGACATGACAGATGTTGAGAGTGCTGTTGACCTCTTGGTTGAAGTAATCAAGAGGTTGGATGATGATACTGCTAGAAGCTTCACTGAGCTTTAAAAGTACCATAAAGAACTTGGTCCAGTTTCTTGCTGGACCAAGACTCTCCTTCTGTCCGCTGACCTAGCGTTCTCTTTTTCCCTCGATGAACTCGTCGACTCTCTTTCTCGCTTCGAAGTCGTCTATCTGATATCGGGGATGCTTGAAGCTATAGGAGCTAATGCTAGATAGCTCTCCACCTATGCCTCGATCAAGAGCAATTTTCACTGCTCTAGCCACATCAATGATGACTCCACCGCTATTTGGTGAGTCTTGCACAGATAGTTTGAGATCCAAATCGATGGGCAGGTCTCCAAATGCTTTTGATCGCATGCTGATGTAGCAGACCTTGTTGTCTTGGAGAAATGGGACATAGTCGCTGGGTCCAATCTTGGTTGGCAACTCATAATCAACGCAGCTTGTGACGGCCTCGGTCTTGCTGATTCTCTTGGAGCTTAGTCTGTTCTCCACCTGCATGTTTTCGAAGTCAGTGTTACCTCCAATGTTCAACTGGTAAGTATTTTGAAGAATAAGTCCACGTTTGTCGAAGAGCTGAGCTAAGACTCTGTGAAGAATTGTGGCACCGAGCTGGCTCTTAATATCATCTCCGGCCGCCGGTAGTCCCTTCTTTTCGAATCCCTGAGCTATAGGATCATTTGGGTTCGACACGATAAACTCGGGAATCGCGTTAATGAGCCCTATCTCTGCTTCAAGAGCAGCCTCTGCATACATTCGTGATGCATGTGCACTTCCTACTGGCAAATAGCTTACTAGCAGGTCCGCCTTCGACTTTCTCAATTCCTCAGCTATGTCTACTGGCTCAATCTCATTTTCGTCGTACGCAAAGAACGACTCTCTCATATGAGGGGCCACACCATCAGATACTGGACCGGGAAGCACTTTGACTCCTGTCTTTGGAACATCAGGAGCAAACTTCCAACAGCAGTTGGGTTCAGCCCACATTGCATCTGCAATGTCAAGTCCAATCTTCTTCTTATTCGCCTCAAAAGCAGCGACAAACTTCAGATCCTTGGGGAAGTACCCACCAAAATCAACATGCATTAATCCCGGAACTTCCTCATCCGCTCTGGCATTCCGATAATAGTGCGTTCCTTGAATGAGAGCTGATGCACAGTTCCCAAGTCCTGCGATTGCTATTCGTACGTCGCCCATATGGATGGCACCTTCTGCCTAGTATTCTCTGGCCATAGAATAGTTACAGCTTTTAAAACTTGCGAGCTGAACCTTATTCGGTTTCAGGCGTATCTGCAGATGCGTCGTCCTCTTCACTGCGTGCATACTCCGAGTAAAGGATTCTTCTTGCTGATTCGGCTGTTTTTGGTCCAATTCCTGAAACCTGAGTCCATTCATCAGTGCGTGTCACTACGTCAAGAGGTGTCCCAAATTTCCTGAGTAGGCTCTTGGCTCTAACAACATTGACGCTCGGCAGTCCAGCAACAAAGAATTCCTGTTCATCCGAGACCGAATCAAGCCCCTTTCGAGTTCTTATCACTGGTAGTCTTTTTTCCTTTGCTTCTTTTGAGGATGCATCGTCCTCTTTCAGAATGCCATACAAGAGGCCTGCGGCATGAAGTGCGTTATAGCCTGAGAGAATCTGAATCCCCTGTTCTCGAACGCTCTCCACCAGTGCGTCCAAGGCGGAAGGATGAATATAGCTAACCCTTTCCATAGTGACTACGTATGGTCTTCCTTTGGTCTGTCTTGTCTTGAACGGTATGTAAACACAGCCCTTCATAGGGTCTCTTCGAATTGCCAAATGGTTCTCAATCAATAGGTATGGTTTCTCATACTCCAAAAGGGCTTTCATTTGTTTCGTGAAGCGTGGTACTCCCGATGCACTGCCCTTTAGAGTATTGACTAGATCGCTAATGGTCTTCCTTTCAATTGCTATTCCATTCGGGCCCAGAATGTCGCCAATGGGTATCTTCTGGATAGTGTATTGTATCCCTTCCTTCTCAAGCATTGATATGAGATGCTTTACTGCATTGACTCTCTTTCCCTTTGTTTCGTGGATATCAACTACTATTTCCGGAACGTTTCCAAAGAGATCCATCTGCATGTTGAAGCCTCTTAAAAGAGCGTTAGAACTGCCGCCATTGAAACCTCTCTTGCAAGCCGTTCATCATCTGCTGATCCGATGACAATCACATCCTTTTCTTCTGGTCTGAGGCTCTCCATCAGTAGAAAGGTCTCGGTCTGATATTCGAGCAGCATCTGAAAGTCTCCTGGGGGCATTAGCAGGGTTCCATTTTTGTGAATCAGAGTTGTAGCTCCCGCTATGCCATAACCACCTTGAATTATGGCTTCATCACGTTGTCTAATTCCGTCCTTGATTCTATCTGCTTGACCCTTCACTAGATTTGCATATGCCGATTCATGAGTCACAATTCTGCGCACTTCAAGGAAGAGCCCTCTTGGAATGTCTTTCGAGATGGCATCGAAAAGCGCTTGTCCTTCAGAGGTCAGTCTTTGTCCTTGCCTGCCATCAGCAGTTACATAGCCTGATTCTCCAAGCCGCTTTAGAAGAGTACGTGCACTGCCTTCTCCAATTGACATTGCCGCGCATAGGTCATAGCGTCCAAGCGGCTGTTCTCTGCCAATCATAATCAAAGCAACGGCTGCGTGATGCGGTTTGAATGCAGGCGCAACGCGTCCATCAGCAGCTTCTGCAATTTGATTGACTTTCTCCTTCCAAGACAGTTCAAACACGCTCCATTACCCTTTGCTTGATGTTCCTTTTATTCTTCTCCAAGGTGGGTTAAATCATCCTCTTGTTTGTCCCAGATTATGTTTCCAAAATTCCTTCTTATAACCTGCCTTGTGACAGGTACTAATCCGGCGAAGATGATGCCATTGGTGACTACATGAACAATCATGAATGGCAATCCGGACAAAAGTGCCACTGAATATGGAATCGTGAAAGCCCATGAATACCCAAGATTCGTGAACAAATCGAAGAACAGAGTCAAAGCAAAACCAATGAATGCAAAGAACAAGGACGTCTCCCCTACGCTCCCACTATCCTGTTTAACCTCTGAAATCAGGGTTCCTGTAAACGCAACAAGAAACCATCCTAAAACCTGCGTAATCCATATCTGAGGTATAAGGCCGCCCCAGGGATTAATCACGCCAAAAAGAACTGAAGAAAGCAGTACACACCACGCTCCCATATAGAATCCAAATACGTTTCCAGTCAGGAAAATAACGACGGTTCCCAGTTCAACATTGGGGATCGCTACCAGAGCATAGTTGCCAACGAGAACCAAAGAAGTCATCAACGCGGCAATTGATACCCATCTTGTTCGGTCTATTCCTCCATACGAATCGCCAGCACTAGTATGGGCCCGACGGCTAAACCATCTGGCGCAGCCAGCCAACACTACTACGGTGGTTACTATGATGAGAAAGCTAAGACCGAGATCTGACAAGGCCTGTATTTGCTATTCCCCCTTTTGCACTCTTCTAGACATTGATGGGCGTAGGCGATTCTCTTCCGACTTGCCAATCTGGTATAGCTCCTGCTTTTTCTTGCGCACTAGTTCTATCACCTTCTTCTTCGTAATGCAACAATAGCACTGATAGTCACAGTCAATGCTCCCGCCACGCCTATTCCCAGTAGAAGGTTAAACGGTGAAGGATAGGTGACCAATGCAAGCTCGATGACCAAAATATACGGGGCTTGGAATGTGTAGCTAGTGTTCGCAAAAACCAAGATGCCGGACTCTAAATCATATGCAAGTTTTGTTATTTGCGGCTCACCTACTTCAGTGGGGTTCTGCATGTAGTCGAATATAATGCATTTGTACTCCGTGCCAGACGCCTCTACTATGTCGATGTAAGATTCTATTGTTCCTGAAGATTCTCCTGCTGAATATGCTGTGGCATTCAGCTCAATCAAGCTATCGTTGCTTGTTTCAATAATAAGGCCTGGATTCCACGGCCAGACTCCAAGAACCAAGTCCATGGCGATATCAGTATCATTTCCATCCCAGGTCGCGTTTCCAAGGCTAAGAGTTCCTTCAAAGTCATCTGCAATGGATGAGATGCTGAATACCATTATGCTATCCGGTTCTGCAAGCCAGGCCCCCGATCCTGAATACCAGAGCGTGAAAGGCGTTTCTGGGGCCTGGACTACGGTCCATGCCAAACGGGTATTTGGCACTAACGGCTCTTGGGCAGATGCAGCTCCTATAGCCAATGTAGATGCAAAGAGTATCGCTACCAGAATTATGAGTAGGCTTCTTCCTTTCATAGAATTCTATTCTCCTTTCTTCATCAAATATCTGACAAGTATAATGAACCCTGAGGCAAGTGCGGCCAACAACATTCCGAAGGCAAGAAGTTCAGTAGTGTTTTCTGGGTATGAATCTGTGTTGACTGCAGACCTGGTTCTATTCCATAACACGTGGTCGTTGTCCTGAATCTCATATTGGTTGGCGGCAATTTGGCCATAGTCCCCATTTACCCAATATTGCCACCATAGGCCATCCTCCAAGCTATTTGATATGCCTTCTATGGAATTCACAAAAGCAAAGCCGCCGGCCCACTCCGTTTCCACTTTCAGAACTGATTCCGTGATTGCTAACACATCTGGACCTGCCAAATTGCTGAAGGTAGTAATTGTACCATTTCCGAAATCCACAGTAAGCGTGACATTACTACCTGCGAGTATATACTGACTTCCCACCCGCAAAGAAAGATTCCCTGTGCTGGTACTGAATGCCATTATGATAACGATGAGCGTTAGTATCTTTGCAGGAGGCATAGCCACACCTTGTAGGATATGTTAACCTACGGGGCACGGCTTTGGATATAAGGGTTTTCTCCAGCCCTTCTAAATCGTAAACGACATTGAAGTGCCAAGGGGCACGCGAATTGTGGATCGGGGGCATGAGAACTCTGCAAGGGGACCATCCCCTGCTTAAGGGGACCTTAAGAACGAACGAACGCGGTTGGACGCAAGTCGCTATCGCAGTTTGTTACATGGGAGGGGATGCCCAACCGATTTTCCACTTCACGTGTCCCAGATTGACAGAAACGAAAGATCCCCTGGGTCCTCAATCCAACTTCTCTCTGGAGACTAATAAGTATTGTATGGACAGCAGTCATCAATACCCAGATATTACCACTGACCGATGGACCTATTACATTCATAAATTCGAAGCTAGCATGCAAATCACCAAGGAGTCAAATGCTGTTGGATCTCGAAATGGATAGGAAGGGCTATCTTTTCGTAATAGAGGGCATTGACGGATCAGGAAAGACCACAATCTGTCTCAGGGTTGTAGATGCATTGCGGGAGGATGGGTTGCCCGTGGTCCACCTCAGAGAGCCAACAAGCGAGAGTAAGTGGGGACAAGAAATCAGAGAGAGGTCTCCAAGGGGGGAGTTGACTCCTGATGAGGAGTTGAATCTCTTCATTCGGGACCGAGAATGGAATGCGAAGAACAAAATTCGTCCAGCCCTTGATGAAGGAAAGGTTATCCTTATGGACCGTTACTTCTTTGCTACAGGAGCATATCAGACTACTAGTACTGGAATTCCCTGGGAAGTTATTCTGAAGCGAAATCGAGAGGAGATACATGCACCAGAGCCGGATATTGTCTTCGTTCTAGATGTTTCAGTCGAAACAGGATTGGAGCGAATCGGTGGCAGGGAAGAAGACAGAAACCAACAATTCGAGCAGTACGATCGCCTTTTGCGAGTTCGGCAGGCATATCTAGAGATGGTCGAACGAGATACTGGAAACTTAGTGCTCGTAGACGCATCTAGAGCTGCAGATGATGTCTTTTTTGATGTGTTACAAGAAATCATAAGGTATATTGAGATGAAAAACATCTCATGAGAAGCAAGAATTGGTGCTTCAGAAGCCCTTTTCCATTATTGTGCGAATCCTCTAGTGACAAGCTTTTTTAGTACGACAGCGTGAGACGTAATGAAACAGGGCTGCCTCATATAGGGACCGGAGATAGAGAAAATGCCTGTCGCAATGCTCCTAATTGACTGGGATAGCAAAATTGGTGCTGTGTTAAAAGCAAAGGTTCCATCCGATTTTGCAGATTACTATAGGGAAGATCTTAACACGGAGATTATGCGTATCTTCACATCTCACGCCATGGGCGATGCCACTGCTGGATTTTCGTCACTTAGCGTTCGAATTGGGGGTGAGGAATACAATGTGGCCTCCTACTACACCGGAGTCGTTAGGGAGGAGGAGCAGTACTGTGTTTCGTTACTGCTCACCCCGTCTGAAGATCCCAAGACTTACGAGGCTGCGATAACGTCCATCGTTTCACCGTTGACAAATGCCGTTGTGTCAATGACGGATGCCGAGTTCCAAGCAGAGCTCGACAATACATATCGAAGGATTATCCGTCTGGCCGGAATGACAGATGAGTCAAGATTGGCGCGTCTCTTCTCGGATGAAATTTCTCGAGCTGTCTTTCCAAAGCTATGGAAGGGAGGTATCTCTAAAGAGGACTTGGAGGAATGGCTCAAGATGGTAACCGGTCTCCCAAGTGTGAGTGTGGATTCCGTTCTTTCCCCCTTTGAGGAGTTGGGCCTTGTAAAGGCCGAGTGGGTTGACGAAATCGGCCGCACATGCATCTTCATGATTAAGGACCTAGAGGTATTTCGAGCTCCCCCCTTGCTTGCCATGGAGTCCGCTAGTTCTATTCTTGATCCTGAACTGGCAGCGGAGTACAAATCAGAAGTTCTCGAATTCCTTACCGAGTGGCAAAAGACACCTGAAGACACTGTTTCCGTGGCTCAAATTCTTGCCGACCCCGACAGCTATGATGTGCTTAGTGAATTGCGCAGGCGTCCTGTCAATATTTCTGAGCTCGAAGCCACTCTTGGGATACCGCCGAAGGAACTCAAGGAAGCCATTCAGAACCTGAAGAAGTTCAGAGTTGTTTCGGAGCGACGACGGAAAGGACCTTCAGGAGAATACGATAAGTGGCTATTCTTGCTTAATGATATTAGAGTAAGGCTCTTCTTCCCTGAGTACTTCCTTCAAACACTGGTCACTGACCTCGAAAAAGACCCTGATGATCAAAAGGCAATGGAGATGGTTCACCATCATCTCAGGTTGCTAAGAGACAATTTCCCAAGGTAGCTTCGATTACCTCTAATTGGTGGGGACAAGCACGTTTGGCCTGTCCTTTTGCAGCTTTCGAGGATACACGATTAGCGCTCCTTTTTTTTATCCAGCTTTGCGGTCTATGAAGCATCCTTTCGGAATTTCGGGAACCAGAAATCTTCTTATGCTGGCTTTCCCCTGAATGACTGCCTTCAACATAGGTTGAACGTGCAATTCCCCGTCATAAGAACTCGCATTCGCAACACACGGTCCCTATTTACGAGTTCTAGCATTGGACTCTCGGAACATTGCTTCCGAGGGGATGAATCCCCTTGCAAACGATACTTGCGCATAACTGAATTCTGTTGTGCGTTCGACTTGAAGGCACGACGGATGCGGAGTGCCGCTTTTGCGGAACTCTGCGTCCCAACTTCGTTCTAAAATGACAACTCCTCTTCTTGGTCAGTATTGTGCAGTCTTCAAATTGCATAAGTGGAAATCGGAATCGCTCGGGTTTACCCTGAATATGTTTTAATCCATATTCGGCCAAACAAGCTCCGGCTTTCCTCCTCTATCGTCCACAGTAACTGGTGAAATTCCCGTGATCATAAACACATATCTCATCCGAGCTTCATCTGGCATCATTATTGCAAAGACCAAATACTGGCCAATAGAAACTGAAGACCGGAAATTGCAGGAGTTTCTGTCCACAAGGGACGAAATCAAATCCGCTTCTGGAGAGGAATTCAAGGAGCTCCCGCTAATTCTTGATGATGACAAGTTTCTAGCTACTGATGTCCTAGGCGACCTGCTCTTGGTATATGTGACAGACATTCGAGAAGATGAACGTTCGACTGCAGATAGATTGAGGAACGGGGCTGCGGCGCTAAAAAAGCACATCGCGGAGAAAGGTCTTGAAACCACAATTGATGACTTTTCCTCCATCATCGAACCCTCTATAACAACAAAATTGAAAATAGCACTAGTTGGAGAAGGCGGTGTCGGAAAGACGACAACGCTTCATCTCTTACTGGGTGACACGCCTCCTACTCAATATGTTCCGACTATCGCACTTAATCTTGAAACTGTTGAAAACATTAGGTTCGGCAACTACTCGCTTGTTTTATGGGACTTCGCAGGGCAGGAGCGTTTTCGGAAGCTATGGCGCTTCTACTTCCACGGTGCGGATGTGATATTTCTTGTATGCGATTCGTCCTTGAGAAATGTCATTATTAGTAAAGATATTCTGAAACTCATCCGTCGTGATGCGCCAAAGGTTCCTGTCTTTGCCATAGCAAATAAACAAGACAAACCCAATGTAATGACACCAGAAGTGGTCCAAAAAATCCTGGGTGTTCCAACCTACAGCATGGTTGCCGTTGACAAGGGAAGACGTGATGAGATGCTACGAATCCTCATGGATGCGGCAGCTCACTACGTTGGTGTTACTCTTCCTGACCTGCCTGCCACTCAGCTTTTGCGGTTTGCTGACGAAGCTACGGAAATCGCTATTGCAGAAGTGGACGCTCGGGCAAAGCGGATCGAAGAAGAGGAAGCAGCTTTGGAGCTTGAAACTATTGAAGTCGTTGAGGAAGTATTCGTTGATGAGGATGGGCATGTTATTGAAAGCACCGACGAGTATGAGATAGTGGAAGAAGTCGTCGAAGAAGTCGAAGATATCTTCTCAGATTCCGATTTTGCAGAAGCACTGGATAGTGTTGATTCTCTTGAATCCGAAACGGAGGATTTCTCCTCTGAGCCAGAAGCAATTGTCAGCGCAGTCGAAGAAACTCCTTTGGTGGAATCCCTGGAAGAGGCTCCGGCCTTTCAACTCGAGGTTGAATCCGAGAATGAGCCCGTGGAACTCGATTCATCTGTGGTAATGGCCTTTGAGGAACCAAGTGAGCAAATCGCTGAGGCCAATGAAGTCGAGCAAATTCCGTCACCTGCTGATACTACAATGCCTGAAGGCGCAGAGCCGGTTGAGGAATATGCAGAATCTGAAGAACCTACAGAGGAAGTGGAAACCCCCGTTGATGAAACAGACTACATTCCGGTACCTGCTCCTTCATCGGTCCTTGAGGAAAATGGGACAAAAATGGCCTTGGACCTCATAATTGAGGCACTTGAAGCTGACGAGATGGTATCGGCAGCCATCGAAGAGGTTCCGAAAGAGGACATTGGAACGGCTCTGGAGGCCTTCTCGAGTCACGAAGTACTGCCACTAGAGGATGAGTCAGACTCTACAAGCAGCATTGATGAAGAAACAAAGCGCGAACTCACTCTGGCTCTGGGCGAATCCGAGGCGGACACAGAGGAGCCAAGCCCTGAAGAAGCTGATGAGGCGACTCGGGATTTGGATGCCGAAACAATTCTTGAACTTGATGCAATTCTTAACCGCAAATCCAAGGACTTAGACTCCGATTCAAAAGAGTGAATGAATGGACAGATAACCCAAACTGGTCAAGGCACAAGACTGATTTGTCACTGTATTTCTACCAATGATGTCCATAGAGGCCAACAGCGAGGTATTATGATGAAAATAAGTGAAATTGAAGCTGGCGAAAATGTTGACGAAGTGGTTGTTCGTGTTGTCTCAGTTGCACCACCTCGCATAATCAAAACAAAGAGCGGACGCAAAACACAATTGACTGAGGTATTGGTTGCGGACGGATCTGGGACTGTCATTCTGAGTCTATGGGGATTTGGTGAAGGGTCTTCACTGTCCGCTGGAATGGTCATCAAAATCCGCGATGGCTGGGCGAAGGAGTGGCAAGGAAAGGTTCAGTTATCGCTTGGCAGATCAGGTAACATGGAAATAGTCGATGACGATGGAACGCTTCCCTCAATTACAGAGTTGAGTGGCAGGTCGCCGCCCTCTAATGTCGAAGAGTGAACTGCGGCAAAACGAGAGAATGAGGTCTTCGAATGGCTCTTGCATACCTGTCCGGTCCGATAATCATCTCTGAGAATCGAAGAGACCCGTTTTACAAGACCATCATTGAGGTCCTTCAATCCCGCGGCTTTGAGGTATTTGCTCCCCAGTTTCTGCCTCCTGCAGAACCAGAAGCTATTTTCCAAAGAGATGTTGACGCACTGCGAAAATCCGTCTTGGTTATTGCAGAGATATCGAGTCCTTCGCACGGTGTTGGCATGGAGATTATGCTAGCAATAGAACTGGAAAAGCCGCTTATCTTGTTTCACCATAAGGCTGCGTCAAGAATTTCTAAAATGGTAACAGGCGCTCCAGGTTGTGCCATCTTTGAATACCAGAGTGTGGAAGAAGCTGCCGCTATTCTTCGTTCGATTAACCTTGAGGAGTTGGCTCTCGTAAAATGCCCCAAATGCCAATCACACATTGCAGCTAAAGACAATGCTTCATTCTGGTGTGTTCAGTGCGGAAATAGGGTTCCCTAGCCAAAGAGGGATAAGGATGGGAACACTGCCAATAGACCAATCAACAAGCCGGTCCCGTGTCATCCCTCTGTTGCTGCTATCAGTGTCGATGGTTTCCAGCGCGAGCGTTCTTATCAAGTTCAGCATATCTCCCCCGCTGGTCATAGTGTTTTGGAGGACCCTATATGGTGCAATTATTATGGCCACAGTTGGGGGCATTCGAGGCGATTTCAAGCACCTATATAGCGATCAGTTAAGACGCACTTGGCCCTGGTTGGTAGCAATCGGAGCTATTCTTTCGTTTCACTTCTCAACTTGGTTCACCTCTCTCTTTGAAACAACCGTGGCGGCAAGCGTCGTACTTGTTAACACTTCGCCGATTTTCACAGCAATAATCTCCACCCTTGTCCTTGGGGAGTCTCTTAGGAGAAAGTCATGGGCTGGAGTTCTCATAGCCGTTTCAGG
The DNA here is from genome assembly GCA_011365025.1 of Candidatus Thorarchaeota archaeon. The sequence goes on along the minus strand of RDOF01000008.1, from coordinate 37,388 downwards.
GGCACTGATTCTCGCTTGGGACGACTTGGTATCACAGGGTTTTGGAGCACTCTATGGTGATATGCTGGCCCTTTTGAGCGCGTTCTTTCTCGCCATCTATTTCATTGGTGGACGGAAATTTGCCCAGGGAATGCCAATAACTGTCTACACATCCATTGTCTATTTTGTCGCAGCGATGGTAACTTTGCTTGTTGGAATGATGATGGGTCTCGATTTCATGGTTTTCGAACCCAGCGAGGTCGCGATTTTTCTTGCGTTGGCAATATTCCCAACAGCTCTGGGACATTCAGTTAACAACTATCTATTGACCCTAGTCCCTGCGTATGTTGTTTCTTCTGCGGTCTTGGGAGAGCCAATTGGCGCAACGCTACTCGCAATTGTCTTTATAGGACCGTCCGAAATTCCGGGCGTAATAGCCTTTGCAGGTTTCTGCATCATTCTGGTAGGAATTGCGCTTGTGCTTACAGATATCGCCCAACACGAACGCAAGAGGCGACTAACCCTTGATGACTCCAATGGGTCGTAGTCTAACAGCCTTTGTGGCGATTCCTAGCGAGTCTGAAACCTTAACGACCTCGTCAACATCCTTGTATGCTCCAGGCGCCTCTTCTGCAATTACCTCCGCAGCAGTTGACCTGACAATGATCCCTTCATTGGCAAGGTCTTGTTGAATCGCCTTTCCGTGGAATTGTCGCTTTGCCTTGCTCCTACTCATGAAACGTCCAGCACCATGTGCTGTTGACCCAAAGGTCAGCTCCATGCCCCTCTGATTTCCAACTAGGATGTACGAGGCTGTTCCCATGGTTCCTGGGATGAGCACAGGCTGGCCAATGCCGGAGTATGCTGCAGGTGTTTCAGGATGTCCTGCTGGAAAAGCTCTGGTGGCTCCTTTCCTGTGTACAACAACCTTTCTCTTGTGGCCCTCTATCATGTGCTCCTCTACCTTTCCCATATTATGAGCCACGTCGTAGATTAGGTTCATCTCTAAGTCTTCGGGTGACTGTCCCATCACCTTTGAGAATGCCTCACGTGTCCAATGCATCATTGCCTGTCTATTCGCCCACGCGAAGTTTGCAGCAGCACTCATTGCCCCAAGATACGCCCGGCCTTCATCTGAGGTTGTGGGTACACTACAAAGCTCTCTATCTGGGACTTCAATGTTGTACTTTTTCATAGCATGGGTCATTGTCCTGATGTAGTCGCCACATACTTGATGTCCAAGTCCTCGAGAACCACTATGAATCATAATCATTACTTGACCCTTCCGAGCAATGCCCATGGCCTTTGCGGCCGCCTCGTCATATATCTCATCGACGAGCTGAATCTCAAGAAAATGATTTCCTGAGCCAAGAGTACCAACTTGATTCCGTCCGCGTTTCTTTGCCTCTGGAGAAACCTTTGAGGCGTCTGCATATTCAAGATTGCCGCCTGCTTCGATATGATCTAGGTCCTTCTCCCAGCCATAGCCTTGTTCAACAGCCCATTTTGCCCCCTCATTCAAGACTTCATCTACGCCTCTATCTGAGCCCAACAGGATTTTGCCGGACTTTCCTATCCCGGTGGGCACATCTGTGAAAAGGCGGTCAATGAGTGTCCTGAGTTTTGGTCTTACATCCTCCTCGTCCAAATTTGTTGTGAGCACGCGTACGCCGCAGTTTATATCATACCCAACTCCACCCGGGCTAATAACTCCACTATCATAATCCGTTGCTGCTACTCCTCCAATCGGGAACCCATAACCTTGATGCCCATCAGGCAGTATAATGCTGTGTGTATAAATACCGGGCAAACAAGCTACATTGACCCCCTGTGAGAAGGTCTTGTCCTGCTTCATCTTGTCCAATAGTGCCTTTGAAGCGTACACTCTGACTGGCACTCTCATGCATGCCTGTGTATTTTCTGGAATCTCATAGAGATTCTCACTCAACTTCTTAATTTCCATAGATAGTTACCCCTTGCTCAAGCGGGACACATTTCCGGTGTTGGCTATAAGGCTTATGAAGAATCCACAAATCAGCTCTACTGCATAAGCTGCATCTCCGGTGACAAACCCGAAGAATAAGGCGATGTACCAGTTCTTTTCTCCGATGAATGAAGAAACGCTTCTTAGCCTAACAAGTGGTAAAGCTTGTCTATCAGTTCTGTAATACCTTCCAATGATGAGAAATCAATCTCTGGTTCAACAGACTTGATGAATTTGACATCTTCAGGTTCCATCTCTTCATGAAACAGCCAGAATTCCTTGTCAGTTGCTTTCTCCGCCTGAGCCATCCATACTTCACTCCTGTATGAACTTGCATACAATAATTCGTGAATTGCCGATATAAATTAATGGGTTTGGAACTGCTTGCGAAATTACTTCCTTCTGAGAATCGGTCTTCATGGGATTCAGTACGACAAACCATTTAACGCCGAAGTTTTACTCTGAATCCAGCACCAAGGTGTGAAGAACGCAGGTGGAGTTCTATGAAAATCATAGTAACAGGACCATTCGAATCGGGGAAGAGCAAAATCATCCATCATCTCACAAACGGTGCCTGCATTAACATTGAAAGAAGAGGCACAACAATTGCCATGGATCATGGCATGACTAATGTGGATGGAATGAGCGTTTTTCTATTTGGGACTCCTGGTCTCTTGCGTTTTCGAACAATGAGAAAAATACTCAGCTCTGGTGCTGATGGAATTATCCTCGTGGTTGATTCCTCTGATCCCGAATCCGATGCCCGTGCAAAGCTCTTCTTCAGGGAGATTGCCTTCTTCCTTCCGGGAGTGCCTTGCGTTGTCGCTGCAAACAAGCAGGACTTGGCGGAATCCCGAAGAGTTGACCAATTGAGGGACCGTATGAAGTTCTTAGTGGGCCAAGCCGTAATGCCCTGTTCAGCGGAAACCGGAGAGAATGTTGATCGATTATTGCGAACTCTGCTATTTCTCTCTATTATGCAGTGGAGCAATGTATTCAGCAAATTTGCCGAGTATAGCGGATCCAAGGATGGTCTAAAGCATCTTATGAAAGACCTCAATGTAACTAGAGATCAGGCTGTTGGATACTTACGCCGATTTGAGATACGAAAGCTCCTTGAGGTACAGGTCGGAGACGAGCAGTTCCAGGTCTATGATAAGGTAAAGAAGTTCCTGGAGAATCCCAATCTAATCATGGGCAAATAGTGGATTCAGAAAGGCTCAAAAGAGAGATAGTCAGCATCATTTCTCATTTGCTGAGGTATGCCTCATGAGCGACGAAGATGATTCATTTGACGACATGGACCCGGCAGAGCTCCTTGATCAAGCGGATGAGGCTCTTGCAGCCGGTGACAAAGAAACTGCGGCCAGAATTATGAACGCTGTAGGTAATGTGTACATGTCCGTCGCCGAATACGATGAGGCTCTGGGTTGCTTCGAACAAGCATTGGGGATTTATGAGGGTCTCAAGGACGAAACCGGCATTAGCGATGCCATGTACAATCTTGGAGTCGCTCAGATTAATCTAGAACGATGGGATGATGCCGCAGCATCTTGCGAGAAGGCCATGAAGCTCTTCAAGAAAGTGAAGAATGCAGATGGCGAAGCGGATGCCATGTATGCGTTGGGCTTAGCAAAACACGGGCTTGGGGAGTTCGACAAAGCACTTGAGTATTTCAAGGAAGCACAACATGCGTACAAGTCAGCAGGAAACGAGCAGGGTGTTGCAAGTACAGTAATGGATGTTGGAAATGCCTATGCCGACCGAGAGGACTGGGAATCGGCAGAGAAGGAGTTCAAGAAGGCCCTGAAGATTTACCGTGATATTGATGACAAGGCCGGAATCGCTGATGCATTATCATTGCTCGGCGATATCGCAGAGATGAATGGCAACCAAAGGAAGTCGGCTGAGCACTTTGTGGAGGCTGCACAGCACTACCTCGATGCTGAGATCTATGATATTGCCCGAGAGGTCGTAGACCGGGCTGAGCAAAAGATGTGGGATGTTCCTAAGGCTACACGTCGTCGTCTTAGAAAGATACTTGACGACCTAAGGGATGCGTTGCCCGAAGAGGAAGAAGAAACTGAGGAAGAGGGTGACGAGGACTTTGACGAGGAGTTCGACGAGGACTTCGACGAGGGATCCCTTGATTTCGAGGAATAATCGCAGGTTCCATTATATGGACTTCTTCATAATACAAAGTTGCATGATCGGTCCATAATCTGAGAAAATCCTTCTTCGTTAGTTGGATTGATTTCAGGATTGTCCTCAAGGAGTGCCTTTCACTTGAAAATCACTAAAAAGAAACAATATACTGCCTCACTTATACTAGCACTTATTGTCCCGATGGCTTTTGTTGCCGTAGGTTCACTGACCTTCTCAGAACTAGTCCCCGTGGGAGTTGATAATGGTCCTTATGCGCTTTCAACCACACTTCCAGACACTCCAACCCCAATGCGACGTGCAGCCTTCGTTGCATCGAATCCCTATTCCTATGTGGACGATTTTGCTTACATGGCGGCAGTTCCGACCTCCATTTATTTACACAATGGAACGCAATACATATCTCCATTGATTCATTCAGTCGGGTCGGATTCGGAAAAATGGCTGGTTGGGGATTGGGCAGAATATTTGGGCGATTCTGAATCTATAACACAGGCGATTAGCATAGGCGATTTCTCTGATTCCGCTATTCAAAGCATTCAAACTCAAATTGGAACGAGGCTCTTCCCCCGAATACGATCGTCCAGTTCTGCGGAGATTGCCGGGCAACTCGCGCTAATGGATTGGACTACCTCTGCAAATGTGGTGATTGCTCTTTCAAAGGATAGCTTCCAGGAGTTGTTGGTGACTTCAGGGAGTGCAACACACACATTCGATAGCCCTTCCATAACCCCAGTTTCATCCACAACATCTGTCACGTATGGTTCAACCCAGACAGTAAACTTCACGCCTCCTGCATCGGCAGGATGGATGATTGGCACATTTGACTGGATTGGAACTGAATTGCTCACTCACACACTTTACGACCCTCTTGGCTCACCCGTCGACTATTCTGTGTACAGTCAAGTATTCTTCGAGAGAAGTACAGCCTACGTGCCTTCTCCTGTACCCCTCTACTTCTGGTATCCCTGTTCAACTGATGGGATGTGGACGATGGCTCTTCAACGATTGTCTACGGGAACCACATCGGTCAGCTATTCAATTGAATATCATCCTGGGTTTTCAGAAACCGTTAATGTGCCCTATAATGCCAAATGGCTGAATGTAAGTGCCACTTGGGACAATAGCGGCACGGACCTGAACTTCGCTCTCATCAGTCCGGAGGGGCGTCTTGTGACTTGGGCTCCTGCAGAGAGTATTCTGGCGGGCCCATTGTCGAGCTCAATGAAGGTTCCTTATCCCTCACCTGGGGCGTGGACAATTATCGGAGCATGGATGAACCCTGAGCCCGAGCAGAACAATGCCCAGCTCTCTTGGTCTGTTTCCTCTTTGCCCAATGATCTTTCTTCTTATTTGGAGTCGGCTGCAAATGGTGCAGTACTTGCCTCACTTATGAACGCGCCTCTACTCTATGTTGATGCTGATGACGTTCCTGAAGTGACATCATGGACACTTTCTCGACTTGGCACCACCGATGTTTTGCTTGTTGACCCGCTAAACATCCACGCCACACTGTTGGAATCTCAGCTATCAGGGTTGGTTTCCACAGTTCATCTACTGGAAAACTACTCCGCTGTTACAAATGCTATACACGCGCTCTCAGGAAACCCAGACTTGGTGCTGACGGTTCCTACTGGTACAGGTGACGAGTTCTATGGCCCTGCCGCATTCTCGGGTGCATATCATGGTGCCCCTGTTCTTTCTCTGACAGGCGGCAATAATCTCATGACTACTGCTGCAGAGGAAACCTGGGCCCCCTACTTTGTCGGGCCTGATATTGATATCTACGTCCAGAATCGATGGACAACACGAACGGAAAATGGATGGTACGACGAACGAATTCCAAATAAGTTCTCAATGGAATCTTGTGCAGATGCATTTGAGGCGTTCATAGCTGACCGTGGGGCATATGCCAGCAACGACTCGCAGGAGGTAGTCATCTACTCTCCAACAAGCCTCCTGAAGATTAGCTTTGATAGGTCTCTCCAGAGCCATTTTAGTCCTGGACGGATTCCGGCACCGAGTTCCGCATTAGCTAGCGTGTTTGCCAATCGTGCCGCCCTGCACAGATTCCTATTCATGACCTCTGAGAATGCTGACGAAGCTCTGCTTTCGTTATATGCATATACTGATGGTGCTCCCTTTGTTGATAATTTCTACAATGGGTACGAGATTCGACAAATTGATGATAGTCTTGATGCCCTCCAAGATGCCGGATTCAATGTTTCAGCGCACGTTGGTGCTCAACAAGTGTTTGATACTTTTGCTTCGCAGATTGGGCTATGGTCTTTCAGCACACACGGCACTCTCACGTTGGCACCCAGAGACCCTCCGGATAGGCCTGATGGCCTAGGTATATTCTCCCTCAGAGATGCGGATACAAGCTATGGATATGAATACAGTGAAGCTGTTCGCGACTATAATAATGACCGGCTGGTTAATCCCGTTCTTTTTGAGGCTGAAGCTATTCACCATATCACACGGACAACTGATGATCTTGACGCGGCACTGGACAATATTGGGTCTCCAATTGTTATCCTAACTGCCTGCTTGCTTGGAGGGTCGCGACTACCTCTTATGCTAATGGAACATGGTGCGGTTGGCGTGACCGCTTCACCAAGGACGGTCTATTTCCAGCCCGCTGGAATGCTATCCATTATGCTCACTCAAGCACTCTGCGATGGCAATGCCACTGGGGTTTCACTCAGCAATGCGTTATCTCTGATTTCCTCAGACTTTACGGACCCGCTTGAAACCCGGGACCCACGCGACTACGCCAATCAGCAGGTATTGTTTGGGGACCCTAGTGTGAAGCTATACATTCCGGATGACGATTCGCGCATCTCAGCTTTGGATCCCACCACACTCATTCTGGATGGGCATACCCCTGCGCAAGGAGCTCCATCTGTCCTTGCTCTTGGCGCCACCGATTATCTTACAGTTCCTCTGGTTAGCTTAGCTGCTGATTTTGAGTACTATCAGGTAAGCAATTACTCCTCCTTTGAAATTGTTTTCCCGCTAGCTAGAACCGTCCTGATTGAACCAGCAACAATTCAATCGTTTGCACCGCTGCTCTCCAGTTCCACGCCAAGCGTAAGCCGATATGTCAAAGATGGTGGAGCCCTTGTTATCTTTGGTGCCTCAGGTGATATGAGCTGGCTACCTTGGCCTCTTGTAATCGACAACTCCGAGTCCGGTTTATCGATAGACATCACAGATACTGGTCATCCTCTTGTGTCGAACCCAAATCCGATGAATGAGACCATTGGCTATCAGGGATACTTCTCATCCTATTGGCGGAACTTTACGGTCCTAGTCGAGGGTGGTGGCCATCCAGTCTTAGTAGCAGGCGTTGTGGACTCTGGAAAGGCTGCAATCACCACAACAAATCCCGCCGGGACAGCTAGAACCGATGTCGTTGAAAATGCCATCCGCTGGGGAGCCGCGCCTTCCATTAGTCTGAACTCAATACAGATGAATCAATACATCATATGGGAAGGTGATCGAGTCGTACTCACTTTGGAAATCACGGACCGCGTTGGCGTTGGCTTGCCTGACGTATCTCTGGATGTTCAGATTGGTAATGAATCGGTCACCGTTATTCCATTGGGCTTGGGACTATACACTGTCACCCTAACAGAGGATTGGACTCGGGGACGGGTTGGTACTTTTGATGTGGTGATATATGGGCAAAAGAATGGATATGATACGCTTTCTCTTGTTCTCGTTGGATTCATCACAATCCGCCCATTTCCGCTCGCTGCAATAGTGATTCTTGGCGGTGCAGCGATTATTACTGCCGTGGGTTACCTCTGTCTCAAGCGACGCCGTGGCGAAACCGTGTCTTGGAAGGGAAGTAAAGGCAAGAAGTCCAAGCAGGAACGAGATCAACAAAAGCAGCAGGATGAGCGTTTCGACCCCAAGGATTTCTTCGGAGTGTCCTGAATTGCGCAAAATTGGACATCTAAGGAGCATGTCTGACAACAACATTTTATAGAGTCCAATTGCGACTTGAATCCGATTCGACCAAAGAGAGGCCTATCAATGTCTAGCCGTGTTGATACAATTAACAAAATTATTCGGGATTTCGAAACCGTTCCCGGAGTTGAAGGTGCCGCCTTGGTTTCACTGGACGGACTTATGATTTCATCTGCCCTTCCGGAAAGTGAACAAGAGCGTGTTGCCGCAATCAGTGCAGCAATGCTATCTCTTGGCGAGAAAGCTACAACTGAACTGGACCGTGGAACTCTGCTTGAAATCTATGTCAAAGGCGACAAGGGATATACCTTGCTCACATCAGTTGGCGACAGCGCTCTCTTCTTGGTGCTTGCGAAAGCAGATGCTCAGCTTGGTCTTATTTTTGTTGACATGAAACGCATGGCTGATACTTTGCTGGAAATTCTCTAGGGGTCATATATCTCTGACTATCAATTGAGTCTGGATCCCAAGGTAGAAAGAATTCGTCGGGCAGCCTCGCGCTTGGAAGTAAGGCTGACTTTGTCAACAATGCCCTTGGCATCAACTATGAGGACTTCGTTTGTATCCCCGCCAAAGGCAACGCCCTTTCTTTCTGCATCATTTGCCACCATGAGATTGCAGATTCCTGCATCAATTTTTGCCCTAGCCCGTTTTTCAAGTTCTTCATCCGTGACACCGGATTCCACCTTGAATCCGACAATGAATAAGTCCTTGTGCTCTTGGCGAACTGCTTCGATTATCTTCCTTGTTGGGTGCAGTTCAATTACAAGTTTCTCCTTGCCCGAAGGAGTCTTCTCCTCAATCTTCTTGGGTGGAATATAGTCCAGGACTGCCGCGGACGAGATGAACGCATCAGTCATGGTGTCGGATAGGGCATTCCGAACAGCGGCCATCATCTCATCAGGCGTTTCCACACTTCTAACGTGTGCTCCTTCCGGTGGCTGTTCCGCTGTTGGGCCAAGTATGAGGTCCACATCGGCGCCCCTTGCCAATGCTTCCTTTGCCAGTTCGATGCCCATCTTCCCAGAAGACGGATTTGTAATGAATCGAACCCTGTCAATCCACCCTCTGGTGGGTCCAGCTGTGATTACAATCCGCTTTCCAACAAAGTCTCGTGGACCAAGGATCCCAATGACAAACTCTACGATTGATTCCGGTGTTGGTATCTTTGCCTTTGCTTCTTCTCTTCTTGGAGAAATGATGTGAATACCCATAGTTCTCAATTTCTCAATGTTCTCAATTACCGAGGGATGCCTATACATAGACTCATGCATTGCAGGGACAATGACTAGTGGTATTTCTGCACCGATTGCCGAAGATGCCGTCGTTGTGACTGCAGTATCATCAATACCATTCGCAATCTTTCCTATCGTGTTTGCCGTTGATGGTGCTATCAGAACTAGGTCAACGTGGTCTTCATGTTTCCCCGCCAGTGTGATATGCTCAATCTGTCCTGTGAGTTCAGTGATGCAGGGATTGCCTGTGGCCCATTCCAGAAGATTTGGATGGATGATTTTTTGGGCCATTGGACTCATCATGCAGTAGACTTCTGCTCCGTGGCGCATAAGTAGTCTAGCAATGGCCACACATTCAACAGCAGCTACACTTCCTGTCACACAAAGTGCTATCTTGCGCCCTTGGAGATTCCAGCTTCGGCTACCAATGATGAGCTTAGAAGTGTGCTCCATTTTCTTCACCTACATCCCTCAGTCACAATCTATTGATAAAGTGAACGAATCTCTTCACTCTTCTTGCTGACTGTTTCTGAATGAAAACCACTTGGAACACAGGTGGGTAAAGAATATATTAGCTGAGTTAAATGTGCGGGGGTGTCGATAATGAGACCTAGACAGGTCTCTCTGCATTGAGTAGCACAGACACAATTCGGCTTCGACAATGTCCGAGAATAAGTTATTCGACCGTACGTAACAACAATTGTAGGTGTGTATCCTTGACAGACTCTTCTCATAATCCTGACGACCTTTTCAGTCAGTTTGACCCCGAGAAGAGAGCCCGATTTCTTACCTATGATCGAGTGGTATCATCGTTTGGTACTCCCTCCCAATCCCTCTTTGTTCTGGACAATGATAATGAAGTGGACACTTTCCAACGCGACTTCAATGAACTCCTTGCGAGCACCGGGAGGATGGACGAAGGAACAAGAAACCTGCCCTACCATGTTGTTCGAATTGGCTATGATGGTGACATGCTGGATGACATGTTTCGACTTGTCATTTCGGATTCGTCTGGTGATTTCGAGCCTGCAGCTCTCGACCCAAGTATGCTTTACTCGAAGCAATCTATTTTCCAACAATTGTATAACATAATTACGAAAGACAAGTTTGTTCTATTCCACATTACGGAATTTCCGCTGGCATATTACTTTGAGACTGCTGTTGTTGTTGATGTTGAGGAACTCTCCGATGTCATGGATCCTGCAGTTCATGACGAAACCATTACTCGGTATCTTAACGACCTACGTGAGCAAGGCACAGAAGAGCATAGAAAGACATACAGCTTCTTCTACAGAATCAGTACCTCTCTGCTAATGGAGCTCTCGAACGTCTTTCTTGTGGTTCCAACAGCTGGTATGAATCGCCATATGGTGGTTACAAGTTGGCGAACGCAGACTCTCCTTCTTGGATTCAGTCCTCTTACATGGTCCTCGGGGAGCTTTAAGGTCTACGACCTTAGTGGCCGCGACATAGACGCCCGATGGGGTTACCCTGCTCCTCGAAGCAATGACCCCCGCGTGAAACAATACACAAGTCTTGTTCCTCTTGGAAAGGAATAGTTTTCCCCACTTGCCCATCAGGATATTGATATATACAGTGTATATACATGGATATACAGATTAATGCTGAATATATGTTGCATTAGATTACTTTATACCTGTGTCTGCAAAGACTCAGTATCGGACAAGTTGACCTCACAAGGCGATTCCAAACCGAAAACAGCTCGTGCCTTTGTGCCCGGACATATCACCGGTATCTTCAGAATTCACGATGGCCATGAGAATCCTCTATTTCGAGGTTCTGTAGGCGCCGGTTTCTCTGTTGCGGTTGGAACCGTCACAAATGTGAGAATCTCTAAACATTCCAAACTTCAAATACGGGTTCAGTATAACAGGAAAGAAATTAACGCCCCAGTGACATCAGCGGTGATTCGTAGATTGCTAAATGACCATATCCCCTTCAAGGTTGAGGTTGCGCATGAATCCTCTCTTCCAATCGGAGTTGGATTTGGCGCTTCAGGAGCAGGAGCTCTAGGAACAGCTCTTGCCTTATCATCACTGCTAGATGATGAAACCAGCGTTCAATCCGCCGGCGTGCATGCTCATTTTGCTGAGGTGGTTAATCATACGGGTCTGGGCGATGTGATTGCCCAATGCAATGGCGGATTCGAGGCCAGAAGAAAACCTGGTGCCCCTGGAATTGGAGAAGTTGTGAAGATCCCCTATGATGAATCGAAGCGAGTTGTGCTTGCCGGTCATTCGGGTCTTGAAACCAAGGAGATTCTGACTAACCCAGTCAAGCGAGAACGAATCAACAGTGTCGGCGATGAAATTCTAGAGGGCTTCCTGGAAAATCCAACCTTTGATGCGTTTCTTGCGGCTGCCAAGGAGTTTTCCAAAAAGACACAATTGATGACAAGCCGCATCGAATCATCGCTTCTTGAACTTCAATCATCAGGGTTCAATGATTCCAGCATGGTGATGTTGGGCGATTCAGTTTTTTGCTTCTGCGACGAATCGGAAACCATTTCGGTGTCGGACATCCTTAGCAAATACTGGACCAAGAATCAAATCATGGTGACTTCGGTATGCCCTGAAGGAGGGAGGCTGATTTAGATGACCTCGCTCGACGTACCCAAGGATCATCCGAGACGGGTGTCACTGGAGGTCCGAGAAAGAATCATTGAAGGTCACCAAAAGCACATTGTTGCGACTGCAGGACTTCTAGCCCACGGACGTGGTGAGGCTTTCGATTACCTAATCGGTGAGGAGTCGAATATGCATGCTCATGCGGCATGCAAAGCTGCAGTAGCTACGATGCTAACCGCCGAGCACCCGGTGATTAGTGTCAATGGGAATGCATGTGCCCTAGTACCTGAGGAACTAGTCACTCTCTCTGAGCTCACGAAAGCTCCTCTTGAAATCAATTTATTCTACTATCGACGCGATCGAGAAGATGCCATTCTCACGGCCCTGATGCATGCAGGTGCCAAGGAAGTGTACGGGACGGCAGATCGCAAATCTGAATCAATTCCTGAACTGAGTAGCAATCGACGCAAGGTCGACTCGGAAGGAATTGCCAAGGCGGACGTTGTTCTTGTCCCCCTTGAAGACGGCGACCGCACTGAAGCCCTTAAAGCCATTGGAAAGAAGGTGATTACCATTGATCTCAATCCAATGTCGAGAACTGCGGTCCACTCTGATATCACAATTGTTGATAATATAGTAAGAGCGTTACCACTGATGGTCAATTATGCTCGGGAAATGAAGGGTATTCCAAAGGAGTCACTTCTTTCCATCATTGCGGAGTTTGATAATAGGGAGAATCTCAGCAAAGCTATCCGGCTGATGATGAGTTATTTGGACATGAAAGCCAAGGGGGAACCACAATGAAGATTATTGTCATGGGTGCAGGTGCTATAGGGAGTCTCTACGGTAGCCTTCTGAGCAAAGCTGGCGAAGATGTGATGTTGCTTGTTGGCAGGCAGGAGCACGTTGAAACAATCAATTCGCGTGGTCTGGCTGTAAAAGGGATTCTTGGAAATCATACTCTCCCGCTCAAGGCTGCTGTCGATCCAATGGATGTGGATGAGGCCGACTTGGTGTTGCTTACTACAAAGACTCATGATTCACTAGAGGCGGCTATGCGAGTTAAGCACTTGATTGATGGGGGCGCTTATCTTCTTATAATACAGAATGGCATTGGCACGGAGAAGATTGTGGCTGAGCAATTGAACTCCCGGCGAGTGCTTAGAGCGACGACCTGCATGGGGGCAATAATGACTTCGCCTGGTGAAGTCACAATCACAGGAACCGGCATAACCGAAGTAGGATCCCATTTTCCTGAGAATGAAGAGATGGTCAGAAAGATTGTTGCGTTACTTGACCGAGCGGGCTTTGATGTTCGAGCCTCTGACAATATCGAAGGTGTTGTCTGGACAAAGACAATTGTGAACTGTGGAATTAACCCTATTGGAGCACTCACTGGTTTGACGAACGGCGAAATCTACAATGACCCCATGTTGAGAAAACTTGTAATTCATCTTGTGGAGGAAGCCACAGAAGTGGCCGCAGCTATGGGAATTGAATTGACGACGCCTGACCCAGTTCGCTATGCTCTAGGAACTGCAAAGGCAACCTCCGAGAACACAAATTCCATGCTTCAAGACATTAATGCGTGCAAACGTACTGAGATTGAAGCCATCACTGGAGAAGTCATTAGAAACGGAAAAGCCTTGAGAATTGAAACGCCCTTCAGCGAAACTGTCTATGCATTGGTGAAGGCACTGGAAGCAAAACTATTGATGCTCTCTGGAGCCAGTTCTGATATGGTGCCTCTATCGGCTGAGGAGTTGCATGAGGCAATGCCTAGGTCCTAAACCAGCTTTTGGCCATCTTGTACGAGGATTCTGCGTGATACTTTGCATTGCTGGTAATGGCGTTCATATGTCCTGGCAGGGCAATCTCAAAGTCCATTTCGCTGATTCTCTTAAGAGACAGCACAAGGTCCTTGGGACTTCCAGTTGGAAAATCAACTCTTCCAAAGCTGCCGCCTGGAAACATGGTGTCGCCCGTGAAGAGAAGTTGCAGGTCCTCGATGTGTAAGCAAATACTTCCAATGGAATGGCCTGGAGTGCTGTATACTCTAAGCTGGACATCACCAAAGGCGATGATGTCATTCTCCTCAAGCAGGTTATGAATCTTGAATGGTGGAAGGTCCACTCCAAATGTATTTGCAAGCGTTAGCATCATATCTCCTGAGTTGATGAGCTCTGCCTCAGAGCGGTGTAGATGCAGCTTGGGGGACTGCAGCTCAAGAAATGGAAGTACCCCTCCAATATGATCGATGTGGCTATGTGTGAGAATTATGTCAGTAATCTCTTCAGCTGAAAAACCGATGCTCTGCAAGTCCTTGTCCAAATTCCTATGGTAGATTCCAGTTCCGGTATCAATCAGAATTTTGGCATCCCCTGTATCTATGAATCCAATGTTTGAGTCCATGGAGTTGCTAGCACGGAAGTAGACTGGACCTGCTATTTGCCTGAACAAGAAATCACCTCAGGAAAGTGAGGAGCCTATCAATCTCTTCATGCGTGTTGTAGAAATGCGGCGACACTCTTAGCCTTCCATTTCTAACCGAACAATGTATATTCTTGCTATGAAGTGTGTTCTGAAGAGCATCAACATCCTCTGGCTTGCACGATATGATTGGAGATCTGTTTTTCCTGGGGAAGTCATAGAACTCAACGCTCTCCTCGCCGAGTCGTTTTCTCAGGTACTCTGCGTTTTCGAGGGCTACTGCTTCTCTTATTGCCGCCGGAATTTCAAGAAGCAGTTTGAGAGATTCCATGAATCCAACATAGGCAATCATGGCCGGCGACCCTACTTGGAACATCTTTGCATCTGGCATAGGTTCCCTCTCAGCATAGTTGAATTCGGTTAGGTCCTTGACACCCCACCACGACAAGAATCTTGGAGTCGCACAGTCCAGAATTCTATCCGCTGCATAGATGAATCCCGCTCCAATGGGGCCAATAAGCCATTTAGCTGCCTGTCCGGCTGCAAAATCTACGCCTTCCTTAGAAAGGTCTGTGTCAGCCCAGCCCGCCGCCTGTATTATGTCAGTTACAAGGTATCCATCAACATCATGAATGATTTTGGCCAGTGCTTTTAGATCCGACCGAAATCCTGACCCGAATTGAGCCTGACTTATTGCTAACACACGGGTGTTCTCATCCACAAGCTCTTGAAACACCTCGATCGGCGCAGCTCCGGTTTTGGACTTCGCGACACGCAGCTCGACATTGTAAAGCCGACTGACGTTCTGCCAAGGGATATAGTTGGAAGGGAATTCAAGGTCGCATATCACCACGTTGGCGCCTATGGGGTATTGAATGCTATGAGCAAACGAATTGATTCCTGCAGACGTGCTGGACACGAATGCATATTGATTCTCTCTCCCACCTAGGAGTGCTGCAAGCGACTCACGTATCGTTTTGAAATTCTGCAGGGTTTCCTCAAAGCTACCCTTTGCATTAATGCGGTCATCTAGGTACTGCTTCATGGCTTCTATTGCAGCCATTGGCGGTATTCCCGTGGAAGCATTGTTCAGGTAGGTCATTCTTGAAAGCGTAGGAAAGTTCTTTTCAATGAAGTCTTTGCTAATTGGGTCGGGCATGGTGTTAGTGTGCAGGCCCAATTCTTGATAAAGGTCACTGCGGATACTATCCCCCCAAGATTTAAGTCGGGTTGCATATCCGTTTGTCTTTGGAGAGAGGTTCTCTTTGCTGAGGAGGCTGAAGTCAAGGTTCAGAGGAACCAAAAAGAAGGAATCTAAGGCAGAGGAGGCCTTGCCAGAGACGGAGACGGTAATAGCCGAATCTTCGCTTGAAATGGAAAAGACTGAAGCAGAGCCCCGGGCTGAAGGAGAAGCAACTACCTCGGCTGAAATGCTCCATCCCGAACCTGAGGGGACTCTCGTGGCATCATCTGCGGAACTGCGTGTCGATGAAGAAGAAACCCAGAGATTGGCTCGCAGGGCCAAAATTGGTCCTCAGAGAGTTAGTGAGATTGTCGCTGGGGAGGATCTCAAGCGCGATGAGTGGGGCCGCATCCATATCAAAATAGTATTCTATGGTCCCTCATTGTCGGGAAAGACAACCGCTCTGAGATGGCTATTTGCAAATGTAAGGTCTCTTTCCAAAGGAAAGATTGTTGAAATCTCCGACGAACTTGGACGTACAACGTACTTCGACTTCATCCCGGTATCTGCCAGCGAGAATGTTGTTTTCGATGTATTTACCGTTGCGGGGCAGCGAAGACATGCAACACAACGTATCAACGTTCTGCGCGGTGTTGATGGGATTATTTTCATGGCTGACTCAACTCCTGAGCAGATGAACGAGAATCTCGCCTCAATTCAGGAGTTGCGAATTGCACTTGGAACAGACAGGATGGCAACACTGCCTATTATTGTATCTCTCAACAAGAGAGACCTCCCAAATGCCTTGCCGGTGGACTACATGGTTGATATGTTGGACCTACAAGGATATCCTGTGTTCCCCACTATTGCTACAGAAGGTAAGAACCTATTGAGAATGTTCCAACGCGTTCTTAGAGACTCGCTTATTTTCAAGGTTGGAGTATAACAAAGAGATTCCGAAGGTCACCCCTTCTCTATGGGAACTTCGCCGCGTTCAAGTTGAGAAATGAGTTCAATTAGGTCTACCTCGGCCTGTTCCAATATCAGCCTCCCCTTCTCTTCAGACGCCAAGGTTGGGTCCCCAAGAATAGCGGCTGGATAGAGCTCCTCTCTGTATCCGGCTGACACAATTCGGTATTTCGTCTTGACGGTCTTCTTCATGGCTGCTGAGAGGTCAACAAGATCGGGCCTAACGAACATGAGTTCTGAGGTTTCATCTTCTGCGGCATGGCCCTCAGGTGATTCCAACACAATCTTCCGTACCTCTTTTGCCAGATCGATCCACCAATTTACAATAATGACTACCCGTTCGCCTGTCATTGTTGCTTTCTTGGCTGCCTGTTCGAGTAGAGTCGCGTTTGGTCCATGGCCATTCAGGGCTATAATGAATCTGAAGCCATTCCTGAAGACCGAATTCATCACATCTGCGTAGAAGTTCACAAGTGTTTCCGGCGATACAGATACTGTTCCTTCGTACAGGTCAAAGCTCCAGCTGTCCCCAAAGGGGATGGCTGGCAAGACCATGGCATTCGTTTTGGTAGCTATCTTCTCAGCCAGATACTGGGGCAAGATGAGGTCAGTTCCCAGCGCCATATGCATGCCATGGGGCTCTAGTGCTCCCGTAATCATCAGGACAACACGAGTGTTTCTCGAGGTCTTCTGGAATTCCTCGCGGGTTTGTTCTGACCATAGAGGCATTGATGTTCGTCTTGTACAAGGTTTCCCGCAATTTCTATTTGCTGGTTGCTCCATCTTTGTGATTCCGTCGGTTCCTGAGCGAAAAGGTAATTAGAAGACAGCAAAGTGCTGAGTCGCTGAACCTGTTAGCCTATCAGCAAAGCCCCGTGGTGTAGAATAGGCTCCCTTGGGACCTATGCAAACCGGTCCATCATCAGCGGTTCTGGCCCGCTGGACCCAGGTTCGAGTCCTGGCGGGGCTACCAACTCATTTCTCTTATATGACAATAGTTTCTATTTATCTATATTCCAGTTTTTCGGCCTCAATTCGCTTTTTTGGAAAGGTCGCCGTTTTTGTGGACAATCTATAGATTTATAGGCACTGTTGTCTGTTAATAGTTCGGAGACGCAAGGCCCGCGTACTCATGGAGTTTCCTGTTGCTTCAACTGCGTCCCTCCCGGCGTGAACTAACAGGCTGCGGGTCTTCTCCATTATTTCTCCAATTCCTGCCTCCTTCTTACAAGGAGAAGCTTCATATCACTGCTGTTCCACAGATTTGAACTGGATGTGCATCATATGGAGCGAATTGAACGTGGCTGGGATGACTTCTGGGCGGAAGTCTTCCGAGTCAAACACCGCCAATCGATTCAGGGCATCCAGCAGTACGACCAGCTAGTGGTTGACTTCTGCATTGAGGTCTTGGGTCTCAAGAAGGGTAATCGGGTTCTGGATATTGCATGCGGAGCAGGAGACCAGGACATCATCTTTGCCAAGCGCAAGCTGAAGGTTTCTGGCTTCGACCTGTCTTCTACTCTAATCAAGGTGGCTAAGGAGAAGGCGCGCACTGCAGGCGTTGAAGTCGACTTCTACACTGGTGATATGCGCACCATGAGTACGGACTCTCCATTTGATGCTGCTGTCATTCTCAGTCACAGTTTTGGCTTCTTTGACCACGAAGAAAACCTGAAGGTTCTCGAGGGCTCCTTTGGTGTTCTCTCCGAAGGTGGCCGGCTGCTGCTTGATCTCATGAATCCTTACAATCTACCCAGATTCTATAAGACCTGGACTTCTATGGAAGGGGGTTATCTTCTGAACGAGCCCCATTCTATTGATGCGACAGCTGGTGTCTTACGTGGACGACCTGCCACCTTCATCGATACTGAAAACTCTATGATTGTTGAGATGAGCGGGGATGCAATGTCGAATAATGATATTCGAATGTACACATCTCATGAGATACAATCCATGCTGCATGACGTTGGCTTCCGCAAGACTGAGTTCTATGGGCAGAATAAGCTCCCACGAATGCCATATGCAGCTAATTCGGAGAGAATGGTTGTCATTGCCACCAGGTAGTTGGACTATGACGATAATCTTTTAAGAATTGGAAAAGGTGCTGGCCCAGACCACCGAGGACTTTCTCGGTGACTCCGACCTTCTACTATATCAAAAACCTAGGTCGTGATAGACCAATAGACGGCGGAGCCAGGTGATGATGACAAATGGTTAAAGTGAAAGAGCCAGAGCAAATTAAACGCTTGATAATGAGTAATGATTTCAAGCATAAGAGGATTATATCAATCAGTGCTCATATTGACCACGGAAAGACCACAACCACCGACTATCTAATGCGTCGTGCTGGCCTCATGAGTGATGCTGCCGCAGGCCAAGCACTAATGACTGATAGTGATGAAGAGGAACAAGAACGTGGTATCACCATCTTTACTTCAGTGGTGATGCTTAACTTCGAAGTTGATGGAGAGGAGTACTTGGTGCAGCTCTCCGACACTCCCGGACACCTTTCATTCACAGGTGAGGTTTCACGAGCACTTCGTGCCAGTGATGGTGCAGTAATCTTGGTTGATGCACTTGAGGGAGTCATGACACAGACGGAGACAAACATTCGCTTGGCTGTTGGTGGCGAAGCGTGCAAGCCTGTTCTCTTTGTGAACAAGGTAGACCGCCTGATTAACGAGCTGAAACTGCCACCAAAGAAGGTATACGAGCGCATCGATGTCATCATGGCCAAGGTCAATGCGCTAATTAAGAAAGTTGCCCCGCCTCAGTATGCTAAGGAATGGCGAGTGGATTTCAGAGATGGTAGCATTGCTATTGGCAGTGCCAAGACCGGTTGGGCTTTCACAATGAAGACCCTTGAGAAGAAGGGCATTGAGCCAATTGTTGTATTCGAGAAATACAACGAAGGGGACGAAAAATGGCTGAGAGAAAACCTACCCCTTGATGACGCGCTACTTGAAATGATTGTACATCATCTCCCAGATCCAGAAACAGCTCAGAAATACAAGATACCTCGTATCTGGAAAGGAGATCTTGAAAGTCCGGCAGGTAAGGCACTTCTTGCATGTGATCCAAAAGGCCCACTTCTCGGTATGATAACCAAGATATTCGTGGACCCGAAGAGCAAACGACCCACCCTCATTGGTCGTATATTCTCCGGTACTGTAAAATCTGGTCAAACAATTCAGCTCGTCAACATGAAACAGAATGTCACAGTGAAGCGTCTGGGAGTCCAAGAAATCACTGACATTCTGCCAATGGATGAAGTACCTGCAGGTAACCTGTTCTCAGTGTTTGGCTTCATCTGTCCTTCCGGTGAAACTTTCGTTGAACCCGGCTCTGACATGCCAGGATTTGAAGCAATCGAATATGTTAGTGAACCTGTCGTGAGCAGAAGCATCAAGCCAATAGACCCCCAAGACATCGCCAAGCTTGGTGAAGTGGTTTCAAAGTGGATTATGGCTGATCCTACAGCCAGGTTCATACATGACAAGGAATCGGGTGAATATCGACTTGATGGAATTGACCCTCTTCAGATTGAAATTCTGACCAAGCGCATTCATGAACAGGTTCCAATCAAGATTTCCGAACCAATTATCGTCTATCGTGAGAAGATTATTGGTGTTGGTGACGAATTCCATACAAAATCACCCAACGGTCACAATAGGCTCAGGCTTTACATCGAGCCTCTGGATGACAAGACAGTTGAATTGATCAAGAAGAAGAGAATCACTGCTGACCAGAATGCTCGGGACAGAGCGCAAATCCTTCGTGATGAGGCTGGATGGGATGCCAAGGAAGCAAGGAAAATCTTGGACATCTACGAGTCCTCGATGCTCGTTGACGCAATGAGTGGGGTGCAGCGGTTCGAGAGAATCTTCTCCTATCTACAGACCACCTTCCGAGAGTTCATCGATCAAGGACCATTGGCTCGAGAGCCAATTATGGGTGTGAAAGTAGTTCTTACAGATTCAACTGTGCACACTGACCCAGCTCACACGGGCTACAACGAAGTTGCCACGATGACTAGCTCTGGACTCAACATGAGCTTCCTGACCGCCAAGGCTGGACTCTATGAGCCAATTCTGAACGCTGACATTAAGACGCCTACTGATACTCAAGGGGGAATTATCAAGGTGCTAACTGGGCACAGAGGTCAGATTCTTACCATTGAATCAGAGGAAGACACTGTGACCATCAAAGGCACTCTTCCTACTGCTGAAACAATAGGCATTGCAGATGAGTTCAGAAGTGCAACTGCAGGAAGAAGCTTCTTCGGCTACGAGTTCAGGGGATTTGAGCCTCTTCCAGGCAATATGCAGGAAGAGAAGATTCTTGAGATTCGCAAGAGGAAGGGAATGCCTGAGGAGATGCCTTCGTTAAGTTCATGGAGTAGGTATGTCTACAGGCGAACCTAATTGAGTCAGTGATATGAGTGGTGCCGGTTTGGCATCGCTCTTCTCCTTTTCTTTCATCCAATTATCGCTTTCAGTGCATATTGCCGATGGGTATTTCACGTACTTTTGGTCTAATTGAGGTGACCGATAATGCCGATTGACCCTGTAGAAGAGATGAAACGTCTCATCGAGTTTGACACAATTAGCTTTCCTCCTGAGAAAATGCCTTCTTCCGATTGTCCTGCATACATTGCTCGAAAGCTAGAGGAGCTTGGTTTCATGACCGAGCTCATTGAAAACCGAGGTGTATACACAGCGTTTGGTAGAAGAGGACAAGGCGCCTTCAAAATCCTCTTTCTTGCCCATTTTGATGTCGTTCCCGTAGGCGACAAGTGGAAGTCAGATCCCTTTAAGCTCAAGGTAGAGGGCGATAGAATGTACGGGCGCGGAACTGCCGATGACAAGGGTGCAGTTCTCACCCTGTTCCTATTGGCAGAGATGCTTGAGAAGACAAGCCCAGAATGCTGCATAATGATTGCGGCGACAGGTGACGAGGAGATAGGAGGTAGCAAAGGTGCCGGTTTCTTGGTGGATTACCTTCGAAAGCAAGGTCTTTACCCTGACTATCTTGTCATATGCGATGGTGTCGATCAGCAGATAATTCACAGAAGAAGAAACATTCTACCAACCTTCATCAAGTTCAAGCAGTCACTAGCAGCCCTTCGGGGAACAGAAGAAACAATACGCTTTGAAACTGAGACCTACCTAACTGAGTCACGCCATTCAGCCTACATGCGTCCCGGCGTGGACCGTCATGCCATGCTTGCTGCTTCGAAGTACTTGGACCTTAACCCATCAGTGAAGGTGAAAAGCATCCGGGGTTCCTTCATAAAATCCAATGTTGTTCCTGATTGGGTGGAACTTGTCCTTGTAAATCCTGATGACTCTGCAAATGAGGTTGAATACGATCAGAACTTGACTGCAATGATGCAAACTCTTCTGGCAATTTCGCAGGCTGCATTCCCCACATTTCATTCGGAGAGAGGAAAAATCATCTCGCCAAATCTCCTTGCCTTGGAGGACGATCTGTGGAGTCTTTATTGCGATATCCGTGCCATGACGAATGACCATGAGGCCGTTGAAGAATCCATACGTGCAGCAATAGGTGAGAGAGTAGAACTCTTCTCGCTGCGAACCGAGAGGGGCGCAGGGTTTGTTGAAGCTGACCCTGACTGTAAGCTCATACGTGCAGCAAAATGGGCCCTGAAGAAGGAAAAAATACCAGTCTATCTATTGGAGGGTTTTGGAGCATCTGATTCCCGCTTCTTTGCGGGCGATAGGACCCAGCTGTTTGACTTTGGTCCTCGTGGAGCCAACTTGCACGGACCAAATGAATGGGTTTCGCTCTCCTCCATACAACAGAACGCTAAATTCTTCCACACCTTGATTGATGTCCTAGTCCGTAACCCAGAAGGCCTCTAGACCTCTATTTGGGACTCATTCCCACTTTCAGTTTAAGCTCATCGATTTCCCACTCTTTAACATGCCTAAATGATTTCCAGGGTGCCTTGTCCTCTGGCCCAAGGATATCAAGGGAGTCAGCCCGAGTTTCAGTTCCGAGATACTCCTCAAACATCTTCACTAACTCAACTGATTCGTCGTCAGAGAATTGGAGAGCCACGTCTATTTGCTGCTCCACATTCAGGTCAAGTTCCTTCCTCATCACTTGCACCCTTCGTGTAACATCCCGAACCAATCCTTCTGCTTCAAGTTCCTTGGTTCTAGTTATGTCGACGTATACCTTCCCTACTTTGCTCTCTGCTTGACTAAGATGCTCGGGCATGCTCTCCTCAAACTCCAGATCTCCAGATTCCAATTCGACTGGAGTTTTACCAAGTTTGAACGTGGTCTTTCCGCTTTCGAGCTCTTCTCTCAGCTTTGAAGCATCCGCCTTCTCCAGTGCTTCAACGAATCTCTTCATCTCGCTTTTCAGTTTCGGGCCCAGTGACTTGTAGTTTGGCTTTACTTTGAGTTTCACAAATCCTGCCAATACATCCGTTTCATGAATCTCAAACTCTCGAGTATTGAGGTCATCCTTGAGTAGGTCCGTCAATGAATCAGCACGCTTCGCTATTTCTTTTGATGCGGGAACAAGTACTACCCTCGCTACAGGATGTCTCAGCTTTACGCCTTTCTTGTTTCTCGCGTGACTTGCCGCGCTTCTCAGTTCCTGAAGGACGTCAAAGGTTGCTTCTATTTCTGAATCCATGAGCTTTCCATCAGCTTCGGGCATATCCTGCATGTTCACTGACTCTTGAACACCTGAGTCATATTTGCTAAGAAAACTCTTGAATATCTTCTCCGCCAAGAAAGGAGTGAACGGATTAAGGCATTTCACGAGTGTGCTCAAAGTGTAGTACATGACATCATAGGCCATGACTTTCTTCGGGTCTTCGCTATCGAGCCAGACTCTTTTCTTAACAAGAGGAAGATACACTCTGCTAAAGTCCTCTGTTATGAACTCGAGGAGGTGCCGTCCTGCATGATGCCACAGGTATTTCTCCATGTATGCATGATAATCGTTGACAACACTCTGTATGCGCGAGAGTAGCCATTTGTCTTCAAGTTCTGCCTCCTTGAGGCTCTTCATCAGCCGCTTTTCGTCAAATTCGAAGTCATCAAGATCCATGTACGTATCAGAGAAAAGCACGACATTCCAGAGAACATCCAGTTTCTTCCGTGTCAGCTCTATCTCCTTTGGAACGTAGTTCATCCTGGACCAAGATGCAGCCCTTGTCAGCATAAAGAGCCTAAAGGGGTCCGCGCTCACCGCCTCGAGTGCATCCTGTGCCCAAACCACGTTTCCCTTGGACTTACTCATTTTGCCGCCATCCTCGTCAAGAACATGTTCCTGACTTACACATGCTTTGAAGGAGACAGAACCATGCATTACTACTGATGTATAATGGAGACTGTAGAACCATCCGCGGGACTGATCCACTGCTTCAGTTATGAAATCATAGGGGAATAGCCTCTTGAACAGCTGAGGGTCTTTCAGATAGTCCACGCTTGCTGTATGTGCCATTCCCGAGTCGAGCCAGCAGTCGGTCACAAAAGACTCTCTGTGCATTCTGCCGCCACACTTCTCGCATTTTAACACAACTCGGTCAACCCATGGCTTATGCATCTCAAATTCCTCAGGGAACTCAAGAGCGCGGTCACGTAGCTCTCTTCTTGAACCAACCACTACCTCTGAGCTGCATTCGTCACATACCCATACTGGGAGGGGCGAACCCCAAACCCGAGATCGGGATATACACCAATCATCAGCGTTAGCCAACCAATCTCCAAAGCGTCCGGTTCCAGCCCAGTCCGGAGTCCAATCCACTTTGCTATTCAAGTCCACTAATTTCTCACGGACCCCTTCCATTCTAAGGAACCATTGATTCTTATCTGCCAAGTAGATGAGAGGAGTGTCACAGCGCCAGCAATGCGGATACTCGTGCTCTATTGTTTCTTCAAGCACCAAGAGGCCCTTATCATCAAGAAGTTCCGGAACGATGTCATTGGTGTCGAACACATATTTTCCCTCGAACATAGGAACCTCTTCTGTGAAGAGCCCTTGATTCGTAACTGGTGCAAGAACCGGAACATCAAACTCTCGTCCAACTTCGAAGTCATCGGGGCCAAATCCAGGCGCGGTATGAACAAGCCCTGTTCCATCTTCCACAGTCACGTGCTTTCCTGTAACTACTGCATGCATATACTTCTCATTGTGTTCTTGGTGCCAAGGAACTTCATCTTTGAATGGGTGTTCGTACTTCCATCCAAGCATCTTCTTGCCCTTGATCGTTTCGAGCACTTCATAGGAGTCCACACCGGCCTTTGCTAGGACTGCTTTAACCAAGTCCTCCACAATCCACCACTCTTCGTCCTTCACTTTCACTCTTACGTAATCGTAGTCCGGGTGAACAGAAACCATTTCGTTGGAGATTAGCGTAAAGGGAGTTGTGGTCCATATGACCAAGAACTCGGTGTCTTTTCCAACAAGTTTGAATTTCACATATATTGATGGATCTACCTTGGAGGCATACCCTTGAGAAACCTCATGCCCGGATAGTGCAGTAACGCATCTAGGACACATGGGATTGACTCTGTATCCCCTTCCAAGTAGTCCTTTCTCGCTTGCAAGTTTGAGAAAAGACCATACATGTTCTATGTAGTCATCTCTTCTGGTTTCATAGGCCGTTTCATAGTCAAGCCAGAGGCCAAGTCTTACAGAATCCTTGACCCATCTATCTAAGTAGAAGTCAACCAGTTCCTTACACTTCTGGACGAAAGCATCAAGCCCGATTTCGGAGCCAATAAGCCCCTTCTCTTCTATACCTTCGTTCCTTTCGACCTCAAGCTCCACAGGAAGTCCTTGCATGTCCCATCCGCCGCGACGCCAGACATTGTAACCCTTCATGGTCATGTATCGGATTTGTGCGTCCTTCATTGCACGCCCTCTTGCATGGCCTACATGCATGAATCCGTTGGTAGTTGGCGGCCCTTCAAGGAAATTCCAATCCGGTCCTGCTTTCCTGAATTCAACCACCTTTTGGCAGATGTTGTCTTCTTCCCAGAACTCAAGAACTTCCTTTTCCACTTCAGATGGTTCATATCGCTTTTCCAGTGGCTTCATGATGGTCTCCTCTTGCAATGCACTAATCTGTAGCCAAAAGGGTGTCCTAGAACAAATGGGAGTTGGTGTGCTACCAATGGAGCGGACTGCCATGCATTCTCCAGATTAGTGAATTTGGCAATCCATCCTGTTATCTCCTGTTTGTGCTCTTTTCATTCTGGTTTCTGACTCAGTTAAAAACCTTAGGCTAGAATAAGTTAACCATAGTCCCCGTTTACTTTGACTAACCGACTCAACACGACCAACACTTAATTGCCTGTGAGCGTGTTGCACTTCCGATAAGCTGTTTTCCCTTTGGTGGTATCAATGAGTTCTATTGAAGACAGATCACTTGACCAGCTTGCTGATATGATTCTCAATGTTCTATGGCAAGATCTCTTGGAGGTCTTCACTGCTATACGCGCCAAAATGGAAGCAGAAGGGGAAGACAAAGTGAAAGCTGCTTTTCAAGGGGCGGTCAACAGATTTCTAGGAGGCCCCTTCAGCGAACATGTTGAAGTGCGTTGGGGCATGAACCTATGCGTTCATTGCAACGATGATAACATCGAGAAGAACGGAATTGCATATGTAAAGACTTCTGGAGATGGCATCGAGTTTAATCAGTGTCTAAACTGCCGCATAGGAATTCTCTACAGCTTGGCTACTGCAAAAGCAACTTTGGATACGTACACCATTGGCCTTGGAAAACCGGGCCAATTCAATGGGATGTCCTTCTTCTGGAATGCCATTGTCCCCAATGGCCTTGCGAAATTTCTGCCATCCTATGAAATTGTACACGGTGGTCAATGGATTGGGACTGTGTCTATTGATGATACCTTCAAACCAAGATATCTTCCTTTTGACTCGATGAAGGACTCCATTCCGCGCGATGCGAATGAGCCATGGAGCGATGATTTGCCCTTGGATTTAGTGCAGGCAGTTAATCAATTCATCGAAGCGGCACGCCCCCACATTGAGGTAGCTCTTGCTTTGAGGTAGCATTTTCGGAGAGGGGCTGATTTGCCAGAGAAACTAGTTAGAGATAGGATTCCGGATATAATTAGGACAACGGGCATAGAGCCTGTTGTGAGGGTTGCATCCATAGAGGAGCTTGATTTGCTGCTCCGAGAGAAAGCAGTTGAAGAGGCCAAGGAATTGCTTCTCTCAGGTGATACCGAAGAAATCGGGGACCTCCTTGAAGTCCTTCATGAGCTTATCAAGATTAGAGGAGTAGAGTGGGGGAAAATCGAGGAAATCCGCAAAGACAAGTCGAATAAGCGCGGTGGGTTTGCAAACAGGTACGTTCTATTTCAGGAGGAGACCGAAACCTAACCCCTTTTCATACTCGGAGACTTCGGACAAAGGTTATATTGCCAATTCCTCGGGCTTGTGCTAGAATACCACCCGCTTCAGTGGTGGTTATATCTCGCGATTATGGAGAGTAACAATATGGCAACTGATGATGTAAAGCCAGTTCCAGCAGAACCAATAACTCATGAAAAAGCTGGAGGGTTTTCTAGATTTAAGGTGGAAAAGTATCCGCCAAGACAACTACCCTATACTACCCAATCCATTTGCCCTGAGTGCTTCTTGAGCAACGATGAGGTGAACGTCATTGACGCAGAGCTCTATGAAGAAGATGGCAAAGTGATGTACAAGAAGACTTGCGAAAAACATGGCGAGTTTATTGACATTTATTGGGGTGATGCTAAGATGTTCAAGGAAGCATCAAAATGGTGGTTCAAATCAGTTGGCCTAGACAATCCACGAACCGAAACGGTAAAGGGATGTCCCGAGGACTGCGGTCAATGCCCAGAGCACAAATCACACACTGCTCTTGCACTTCTTGATGTTACAAACAGATGTAACTTGAGATGTCCAATCTGCTTTGCTGTTGCAGCAGAAGGCGGTACCGTCTACGAACCTACCCCTGACGAAGTCTTCGATATGATGAAGAATCTAAGGGGAAATGAGCCTGTTCCTGCACCGGCTCTGCAGTTTGCTGGAGGCGAGCCCACGGTTAGCAAGCATTTACCTCAGTACATCAAATGGGCCAAGGAACTTGGGTTCAGACATGTCCAGATTGCTAGCAACGCCATTAGAATCGGGAAGAGCAAAGAATACTTCCAGGAGTTGCGCGAGGCTGGCCTCTCAACGGTGTATATGCAGTTTGATGGCGTCACACCAGATCCGTATATCGCCGCCAGGGGCACCAACCTTCTTCCCATAAAGAAGCAGGCCATTCAAAATGCGCGAGAACTTGGCATGGAATCAATAGTGCTCGTTCCCACTGTTGTTAGAGGTGTGAACGACGACCAAGTGGGTGCCATCGTTGAATATGCCGTTGAGAATAGTGATGTCATTCGGTGTGTTAACTTCCAGCCAGTCAGCATTACTGGGCGCATTGACCATGCTGCACGCAAAGATATGCGCATCACAATTCCTGATGTCATACATCTGATAGATGAGCAAACCGGTGGAAAGATACCTGCAGACGTCTGGTATCCAGTCCCTGCGATGATGCCGGTTGGCCGTGCTTTGGGTCTCATGAAGGGCACTCCAGAACTTGAGCTCAGTACGCACTTCGCCTGCGGAATGTCCACGTTCATCTGGATCAACGAAGATGGAAGCTACGAGCCTATCACGAACCTCATTAATGTCGATAAATTCCTAGAGATTCTAGTGGATATATCCAACCTCTACGCTGAAGAGAAGAGAGGCGCAAGCAAAAGGGCAAAAGCGAAACTCGCTGGAAGCATTCGTCACGTCAAGAGAAAGGGCATCCTTAAGGACTTGCTCAGCGCATTCTTGAATCGAGGCGACTACGATTCTCTGGCGAAGTTCATGCGCCGAGTCATTATGATTGGAATGATGCACTTCCAAGATCCCTACAACTTGGACTTAGAACGAATACAGCATTGTGACGTAAACTATGCTGTTCCTGATGGTCGCATAGTTCCATTCTGCACAATGAACACTATTCATCGATCGCGGATCGAGAAGAAGTTTGCTCAGCCGGTTGAAGAATGGCGCGGAAAGCACAGACCAACACAAGTAGAAGAAGATTCAATCACCAGGCCCTTTGCTGGTGAATAGAAATCTCCTGTTAATGTATTGGAGGGGCTGGCTGAAAGGCAGTCCCTTCTCATCTCCTTTTCTGTCTAAACCAGGTATTCCCACTGGCTGAATCATGTGAGATTCTGCTTTGGTTGAAGGTGTGATGGTCTGAAGTGCTCATTTCTCTATCTGAATGTAGTTGCTGTGAAAGCAGACCTTTCAAATTAGCTATAATGTAAACTGTGATAATCATCTTGCGAGCGGGTTTGAAATGAGCAGGAATACTGCTGTGTTTAATTTTCAATCTGTAACCGAAGTGGAGTTTCTTTCTTGTTTAATAATACTATATACTTTCAAGTATTATGACACAAAGTAAACTTTAATAGGACGCCCAGAAAGTTAACTTGTATAAACGGTAGGTCTGTGGGAGCACATACCTATCGATAAACGAAGCATAGGCGAGCATGTGGGCTAGTTTTTCGTTACATGCCCTCAATTACGAAACTCCCCCCTCCTACCACGATTTCCCGCGTGCTCGCCACCCTGTTTCTTCTACGTTCATCATCACAAACTACAGGTGAACACATCTAACTCCTTCTTCGCAGAATCACAATTACTGCAACTACAACAGCCACGGACACAATGACAACCACAACTATCAAGGCTAAATCGAGGGGTTGACTTGTGGTGGTGGTCGGGATGAAAGAGCTTCCGTGGGCATAGTAGATGTCCATCTCATCGCTTCTTCCATCGCTCCATGCCACGTGCGGAATTCCCGATGAATCGATCCGTAACCCAAGATATTCTCCCGGCCTTGTAAAATCACTTGAGGTGAGGACATCAGCGATTGAAATGGCATCTGTGAAATCAGGACTATCTCTATTTGGTCCTGTAAAATTGAGAGTTCGATACCATGGCCGATATGTATTGTCAGATTCGTCATAGTATGCAAAGTGCAAAATACCCTCTTCATCGATTGCCATCTCTGGATTCCATTGATGTCCCTCTATGAAAGGATTCACTCGGATTCGATTGCTCCACGTTTCACCAAAGTCATCCGAATACCGAAGATATACATCAAATGTGTTACCTGCCTGATCAAACATGTCGTCCCATAGCACGTATAGCCTCTCGTTCTGGTCAAACCTGAGGACGGGGAGAGTGACTTTGCCAGGCCGTCCACCAAAGGGCATTGATGCGGAGGAGTTGGCATCATCGTTTATGAACACGGGCTCACTGAAGGTAAGTCCTCCATCAGTGCTTCTTGAGAATAGCAGATTTCCTCCCTCATCGCCAAACCAAGTCCAAGCCACATAGACATTGCCTGAACTATCTGTTGTTACATAGGGACCTAGGTTTCCTGGGTCCTCAGAAAGTGCTGTTGTTTGTGTGTAGCTTTCTCCTCCATCACGTGATATAGAGAGCCGCACAGTTGAATCGCCAAGGGGGTCTACCACATCAACATCATCATAGACAAGGTAGATCGTTCCGTCGTCTGCCACAGTGAACGTTTCCTTGTCTGCGAAATGTGTGGCATTTGTCGCTTTAACAGGAGTCCATGAATCGCCGTAATCTATGCTCTTAGCCACGGTCATTTGTGTGAAGTAGTCTCCACTTTCAGGGTCATCAAAATAGCCCACTTCGACCTCCAAATAGGCGTAGTATAACGTACCATCATGCCACGCCAACCAAGGATCCGATTGCTCTGTTTCGGCTCCGCCAAACATTGGCATATCAAATGGTTGCGTCCACGTTGTCCCTCCATCTCCTGACTTGGTTATACTCACACGCACACCAGCTCCATTGTGTGTATGAGCGTTCTTCCAACCAGCGAAAAGCGTACCATTATCGGTGATTACTAACGATACTTCAACATGGTGTTCATAATCGTTATCATCTGTGGATAGTAGTAGATTTTCGGTGAAGGAGTTAACTTCTTGAGTTTCCACCGCCAACTGACTTGCTGAAGAAAAGCAGGATACATTCAGAAGCGAACAGATGAAGAGCAGACCAACGACGAGTCTCACTCCAGACACTCTCAGAAACCTCTGGAAGTACTGTGTGTGTTTCGTATTATCCTTGTCGTTTAGGTATCCAGGATTTCGACGCCTTTCAATTTCCTTGCCCCGTAGAGATCTGCTGGATACAACTCTTAATTAGCCAGCACCTGATAGGAAGCAACGGTGGTTCCCATTGAAGAAGCAACGCGAGCTCAAGGTAATACAGGTCGATGTATTCACCGACACGGCTTATGGAGGTAATCCTGCCGTGGTTATCCCTCGGGCGGATAACCTAAGTACAGAACTAATGCACAAAATCGCCTCTGAAATGAATGCGCGTGAAACAGTATTTGTAAAGCCCTCAAAAGTCGCGGATTTCAGATTTCACTATTGGACGCCAAAGAGCGAAATTGCTTTCTCCGGGCATCCTACAATCGCAGCGTTTCATGCACTCATTGAAGAAGGTCTTATTGACGTCGTTAAGGAAGTGAATATGGTGAGTCTTGAAACAAAAGCCGGTGTCCTCGCCATTGAAATAGTAAAGAATGACTCAACCGGTATTCACGAGATTCAAATCACTCATGGGGAACCGCAGTTCAGTGAAACCTATGACCCAAAGATCTATGCTGAAGCTTTGGGGCTTACACTGGCTGATATATTGTCACCAAATCCTGTTCAAACGGTAAGCACTGGAATTCCACATCTCGTCATTCCTCTCTCTACGATGCGTTCCATGGAGCGAATAAGACCAAACTGGGATCGTCTGGAAGATTTGCAGAAGGAGTCCGATTACATATCCATTCAGGTCTTCACACGAGACACAAAGGAGGTCACATCGGATGCGCATGCCCGCCACTTCGCTCCTGGCTTGGGCGTAAATGAGGATCCGGCATCAGGCTCCGGTGCAGCTGCCACTGGGAGTTACATGATTCGATACGGTCTCATGGAACCAACAATTCCTGTCACCAGCATTGTCATAGAGCAAGGCCATTTCATGAAGCGTCCAGGGAAGATTTTCGTTGAGGTGCAGGGCGACGCCGAAAGAATACGTCAAGTGAAGGTGAGCGGAACTGGCGTAACCGTGATGCGTGGATATCTGCTCATCTAAGGGCCACTAATGCGTAGCTCCAAATCCTTATCTTATTCTTGCCTACAGTCGCAACTAGTGAGGATAATGCTTGATGTAATGTCTAAAGCCATTGAAAGCATCTCTGACGTCGATGTATCTTATGCTGACCTCAGGCAGGAAGTCAGAGATGGCACACAGGTTATGGTTGTAAATGGTGACCTCCGAAGGATGAGCCAGACAAATCGAGCCGGAACAGTGGCCCGTGTCTTGATTGGCGAATGTTGGGGTCAGGCGTCAACAACTAGTGAAGCAACTCCGGAGCGCCTTCGGACGCTTCTAGAAGATGCAAAGAAAATAGCCATTGCAAATGCAAGGCACTCCCGCAAGAAGATCGAGTTGCTTGGCGTGAACTCTGAGGAAAAAACGGTGTGGCAGTCTGTCAAGGAGGACCCGGACAAGGTATCAATTGAGGAGAAGATTGGCTTTGCCAAAGCTTTGGATAAAGAACAGAAGATCGATGACCGTATCGTCAACACCAATGCTTGGTATACTGACAGTAAGAATGTAACAAGACTGGTTAACACTGCGGGCGCAAAATTGCAGTGGAACGAAATCAGAGTGCGCTTCTTCTCGAATCCTGTCGCTAGAGAAGGTGACAGAATGCAATATGATTATGGTACCAGTGGTGCCATGAGCGGCTTTGAACTGGTTCGAGGAATCGACCCCGTTGAGTTCTCCGCAAAGGCCGCCAAGGGTGCCCTGGATCTTCTAAAAGCGGTAAAGCCCCCTTCCGGCAAGATTACAACAATTCTTGATGGCGAACTAGCTGGCATTGTCGCGCACGAGGTCTGCGGGCATGGTAGTGAGGCTGATGAGGTCGTAAAGGGACGTTCTTTCTTAACCGGAATGGTTGGTAAGCAAGTTGGCACCGAACATGTTACAATGCTAGACGACGGCACTCTGGATGGAAAGGCTGGGTCCATTCCATTCGACTCGGAAGGAACACCTGGCTCGAAGACCTATATTATGGAAAATGGGATTTTCAAGGGCTATATGCATACCTTGGAGACTGCCGCCATAATGGGCGTAAGTCCAACGGGGAATGGTCGTGCACAAGATTACAACCGTCGAGTTTTCGCTCGGATGACCAACACCTTCTTCGGCCCTGGCGACTGGAACACTGAGGAAATGATTCAGGACACCAAGGATGGCTTGTATGTCATCAAGGGTCTCTCAGGCATGGAAGATGTGGTTGGTGGAGGAGTACAGGTCAGCGCTCTCAAGGGGTATGTAATTAAAAATGGCGAGAAGACGGATCTCGTCAGATCGGTAACACTGGCAGGGAAGGTGCTCGACATTCTAAAAACTGTCGATGCGGTGAGCAAGGAGCTTGATTTCTCTGGAGGCAATTGCGGCAAAGGCGAGGAAGACTGGGTTTCAGTCACTACTGGAGGGCCTCACATGAGAGCCGAAATCATAGTTGGAGGCGACTAGAATGAAAGTTAGTGAAATAGCTGCGCAGCTCGTACGCAAATCGGAGAAGGCTGGTGCTTCTCAGGCTGAGGCTTACGTTGCATTTGCCAAGACATCCAGTGTCTATATCGATGATAACATACCCAAGATATCTGATAAGAAGGAGGAGCTTGGTGTGGGACTCAAGATGATTATTGGGAAACAGATTGGTTTCACGAGTTCAACGCTCCTCTCCGAGGCCATGGATGCGGTCGTTGAAAGAGCCAAATCAATGGCTGAGAACAGCGCTGAGGATCCAAGATTCGTTTCGCTGCCAGACCCAAAGAAAGCATCTGGTAACCCGGATAGATTCTATGATTCCGCAACAGGCACGGCGGAGGCAGACGTGCTGCTTGACCATACGATGGACCTTGTGAATGCAGCAATAACGCAATCAGTTAGTGTACCCAACGGCGTCCTGAGAGCAAGCTCGATGGAATTCCATATCGCAAATTCACTTGGTGTCGATGCACGCGCTAAGTCCAGTATTGTCTTTGGATATTTCACTGCTAAAGCTGAGAACAACGGCGCAGTGGGCGAAGGTGTGCAGCGGTGCTGGTCTCGCAAGCTTGATGAGATTGACTTTGTCAAAATGGGCACGAAGCTTCAATCACAGGCACTCGATGTAATCAGGGCTGAGCCATTCAAAGAAAAGTGGGAGAATATTGTAGCAGTACTATCTCCCAGTGAAGGCAGTGAGATGCTGGGAAGTCTCGTTGAGTTTGCGGCATCTGCAGACTTGGTGAATAGAAAAGCAAGCCCTTGGAGTGACAAAGTTGGTGATGCTGTTGCCCATAAGAGCGTCAGTATCCTTGACAATGGCTTATCGGACAAGGGATTACTTAGTGCTCTCATCGATGACGAAGGCACTCCAATGCAGAAGACTCCTATTATTGAAAAGGGAATGCTGAAGTCATACTTCTTTGACAGCTATAATGCCAACATTGTTGAGCTTTCATCTACAGGAAATGGTATTCGGCGAGATCCGCGGGACGCTCAAGGTTCGTTCTCCATTCCCGCAAGATGTAGCGCTACAACGCTGGAAGTTCCCAGCAGCGGCAAGAGATTCGATGAGTTAATCGCCCAGGTTGACAAGGGCATCTATGTGGAGCACTTCGCCTATCCCTTAGTAGATCCTTTCACCGGCGCTTTCTCCAACGAGATTCGAAATGGTTGTCTGATTGAGAAGGGTGAACTAACAACTAAGGTAAAATATGCCTTGCTTGTTGGAAACCTCTTCGAATCGCTCAATAAAGAAGTGCTTTTCGCCTCAGATGCAGAAGTTCATTCAAACAGAGTCATGCCGACAATGGCATTTTCCGGAGCTGAGATTGTAGGCCAGTAGTTTTGGCGTCTCAGCCCCTTCACTTTTTTCCTAAATCAACATCGACAGTTTTGGAAACCCTAAAAAGGTGTTTCAATCACATTGCAGACCAAGTTGTTACAGCGGGGTCTCGGAAGATGAGTAGATTCGAAGAGATATGGCAAGAAGAGCAAGAGAGAATAAACAAGGCATTGGAAGAATTCCTTGTAATGAAGCGGAATGCTGCTCATTATTTGGGCGCAGTGCATGACTTCTATTATGATAATCTAAGAGAATATGTCATGCGTGGCGGGAAGCGGCTTCGCCCACTAGCAGTAGTAGCGGCCTACAAAGCAGTCGCGGGTGAGTCAAAAACCGAGTCTCTCTACCGTGCATCCTGCTCATTCGAGATTCTGCATAATGGGTCACTATTGCATGATGACCTCATTGATCATGATGAAACCCGGCGTGGTGGGCCGACATTCCATGCATTATATCGAGACTGGTTGATAGAGAAGGCCAATGCGAAGCAGGAGAAAGCCGATGACTTTGGAATGACTATGGCAATTCTGGGCGGTGATTCGTTGATTAATTTGGGAGCGGAAACAATTACTACCTCCCAGCTGAGTGGTGATATAGCCGCAAAATGCCATACTTACTTCCAGCAGGGATTCAGCGAGATTGTTGAGGGCGTCCTACTTGAAATGAATATGGTACTATCAGACAAGGTGTCCTCTGATATCTATTTGGAAATGGTCCGACTCAAAACCGCCGCCCTCTTTGAAAAAGCACTTCTGATGGGTGCGGCAATGGCAAATGCAAGTCAAGAACAGCTGGATGCATTTAGCGAATTTGGTGTTAAGGTAGGTCAGGCATTTCAAATGCAGGACGATATTCTGGGATCCTTTGGAGATGAGGAAGACACCGGCAAGTCCACCTCCGGTGACATTCGTGAGGGTAAACGAACAATGCTCCTGATTAAAGCCCTGGAACATGCGAGTCCTGACCAAAAGAAAAGGCTTCGAGAGCTTGTTGGAAAGAAGGGAATGACCGAAGAAGAAGTCGAAGCTGTCAGAACTATCTTCCGAGAATCAGGGGCGCTTGAAGCTACAGAGAAGGTCATGAATTCTCTCTTAGAGGAAGCTCAGATTGCTCTGAAAAACGCGATGCCACCTCTGGATTCGACGTATTTGGAATTCCTGCTTACGCTTTCAGAATTCCTAACGAGTCGGGCGTTTTAGTTCATTGGCCCCTTTCAATCATGCGAAGTCCAAGGAGAAGAATGTCTTCTCCCTTTTCATTCAGTATCCTTTCAAGAGAGGTTTCCATGGCTGGAAGGTTTCTCCTAACATACCCAAGGAATTCGTTCCGAGAACCAGCTAGAGCCCGTCTCATTCCTTCAATATGCCTGAGTAGAAGCTGAGCTGCTTCTGCGTCTGAAAGGTCTCCCTTCAACACCTTCTCCTTCAGAATGTCCAAGATTCCTTCCGCTATGATTCTGGACTCCGTTACTAGTTTCTCTCTGGGTGCTCTCCTGCCTATTCCAATTCCCCGCGAGGCACTCCTCGCCCGTTCGAAAATCTCCCGAACGCTCTCCTCGTCAAGTGGCTTATCTGATTCCGTTTCAACAACGAGTTTCTTCCACGCCCTTCGCCCGTGAAACTCCAAAGATGAAACAAGACCCTTTGCGTGCAATCGAGTCAGATGCTTCCTAAATTCTTCTTCCGTCATCACAGAGTTTGGTCCAGACATGTGTAGATACTTCTGATAGAGAGCTACCTCAAACTCGATAATGGCCCATCCAAACGCCTGAAGAATATCATCTTCCACTCTCTCCTCGTATTCTTCAGACCCCAACCTGTCAAACATCCCTATACACCAACGGACGGTGTGGCTGTATTCAATTGCCTCGCAGCAATATGAAGGTATGCGGGTTGCATCACGTTCCAAAAATCGAGAGATTTCGCTTCCAAAATCAGAACTGTCTGATACAATGCTTCATTTCTCAAGGTAAAAGAAGAAAGAGGGAGGCGGTTTCGAGGACCACCCCCCGTGATACACTATCTTTTCCTAAGAAGAACCAAAATGACGAGGATAACTAAGACTGCCGCTACTCCAGCTCCAATAACCAGCATAGTTGTGATGTAACCATCGGTAGAAGTAGTGGTCGTAGTGCTAGTTGTGGTAGTAGTAGTGGTTGTTGTCGTGGTTGTAGTGGTTGTCGTAGTGGTAGTGGTTGTAGTCGTCGTGGTTGTGGTTGTTGGCGGGCTATAGGTGATAACAAAGGGAGTGCGAATTTCACGATTCTCTGACATGTCAAAGGCTGTAATCCTGAAGCTCACCGTAGGAATCTCATCTTGCATGAAATACGCAGAATAAAGCCCGCTACCTTTGTGGACCATTGGATAGTGAATCCAGTGTGATCCGTTATTGTAGGACAGAGTTACGTTGAAGACTCCACCT
The DNA here is from genome assembly GCA_011365025.1 of Candidatus Thorarchaeota archaeon. The sequence continues at coordinate 409 of RDOF01000008.1, read as the reverse complement.
GGATCTGCTACGGTGGCAGTTACGTTCACATAGTCTCCCAAGTCTGGAGTAGAGGGGGTCCATCCCACGTCACTAATCCTCGGACCAATCTCATCCACAGCTGGAACATTGAAGGTGCTTCTGTTGCCAATTGCCCAGTCTAGGAAGTTCTCAAGAAAGACGACGTTGTCAAATGTTTCAGTTTTGCCGTAGTCAAAGTCGCTGAAGAATGTACTTCCTGCGGTTAGTAGTCTCAAAGTTCCAATTTCTTCTAACGCAGCTAGGGGTATCTGATTTCCAAAAGCTCCATCCATGACATTGTCCCAAATCGTTTCTGGTACAGGGGGTTCTTGGTCTGTTTGATAGGCTGTTACGTCTGCATAAATCACAGGCAGGACTGGGTCGTCATCGAGGAAGTACAGACTTGCAG
>RDOF01000085.1 GCA_011365025.1 Candidatus Thorarchaeota archaeon | reverse complement strand
TGAGCGAACGAGAGCATCTCCCGCATTGTCGCTCGATTACCTATGAAGGAACCTGTGAGCGACAGTTGGTGTGCTACCAAGTCAGTAGAATTAAATTCCACATCCGGGAAACCAACTAAGATAAAACGCCCAGTCTTCTTCAAGGTGTTCAGCAACAACTCCCAGTTGATCTTGTCGCTGGCGGTGCATAACAAAAGGTCAAAGCTGAACGCAGCTTGCTGCAAGGCATCTTTATCGTTCGAAACAAGGAAGTGGTCTGCGCCAAAGGCTAGTGCTTCCTTCTTCTTCTCCGGAGATGAGGAAATTGCAGTGACTTCATAGTCTAAAGCACAGGCGAATTGCAATGCGAGGTGGCCTAAACCCCCAACACCGATGATGCCAATTTTCTGCTTTTCCTGTATCGCATAGGAACGGAGTGGAGAATAGACAGTGATCCCGGCGCACATTAGCACAGCACCCACCTCAGAGGGCATAGAGTCGGGCAAGGGGTATGCAAAACGACTATCTACAATTATAGAGGACGAAAAACCACCATAGGGGACCCATGTTCCTGATTCAACAATGTCCATGCAGAGTTGTTCTTCCCCCTGCAAGCACCAATTGCATTTCATACAGGAACGACCCTGCCAACCAACGCCAACTCGATCTCCAACCTTCAGGTTAGATACCTCTTGACCTAAAGCGGAAACATGACCAACGATCTCGTGACCGGGAACAAAGGGAAATACGGTTATTCCATAGTAATTGTCAATGGCGTGGATGTCCGTATGGCACACACCACAGTGTGTGACTGAAACCCTAACATCATTCTTCCCAAGTTTGGGACTTGCAAAGGTGAATAGCTCGAGTGGCTGTCCCACACCTTTTGCTGCGTATCCAAAGTAATTCTTAGAAGACACTCAACAGACCTCCTGTGTCCCGGAAGTTATCCTCAGATTTCTATCTTTCTAGCAACCTCCTCGACCTCACTCTATTAATGCTCTGAAGGAAACCTATATGGGAATTCAACAGAGGACGAAGCCATAGCGTGAATAATGAGTGTGGTGCACTAGGTGCCGGAACGGCGAAATCTCGATGAAATGGGGTACTATGACTACGCAGCATCAATGGGCATACCGTACTTCCACTGGGGCGGCCTAAGGGCGTCGGACCGCATTGCTGACTTGCTTGCAATAGACAGCGACACTCGTGTCCTCATGGTGGGTTGCGGTACCGGATATAGTGCCTGCCGAATAGCGAAAAATACGAATTGTGATCTAGTAGGTGTTGACATTTCAACTGACATGGTCAAGGGAGCGCAAAAAAGAGCAACTGAATGGGGTCTTGAAGACCATGTTCGGTTTCAGCAGGGTGATGCATACAAGCTGGAATTCCATGATGCTGAGTTTGATGTGTTGATGACCGAATTCGTATCGGTCTTTCTGGAGAAGCCTCGTGTTTTTCACGAGTTTGCCAGGGTACTTAATCCCGGCGGGAGACTTGGCATGAATGAGCTATTCTTCGCAGATGAGATACCTTCAGAAGTAAGACCAAAAATCGAGAGAGTACTTGAGGGATTCGAACAGGCGGTAGGACTTCCAATGAAGATTCCCACGATGTCTGAATGGAAAACATACTTCACTGAGGCTGGTCTGGACGGCATAAGTCAAGAGGTAGTGGATTACAGATACAAACTTCGCGAGACTGCGACTGCAATGGGAGGAACCTGGATGCTGGTACGCATTATTGGTCGTGTCGCGTTGGATATGGCTAGCAACGGAAGTTTCCGAAAAAGAATGAAGCCTATACGGCAGCTAAAGGATGCACTGATGCATGACCGTGATACCAAAGGCTACGCAGGAGCTGTCATCTGCGTTGGTACGAAACCAAGATGAGTGATCTCTGCGTTCCTCATAATATCCACCCATCGAATTCCCTCATTGTACTAGCATTGATTTCCTGCATTTGCGCTTTTCTGATTTGAATTCAAAGGCTCTCTTGACCATCCCATGTATCATATGCCTTAGATGGTGCATTCTTCCAGAGGTCCTACTTTGAAACTTCGTGCCAAAGATAGTGCTAAATCCTGTCAGTAACCCTTATCACACCAGTCAATAAAATTGTGAGTAGATTATATACCCTACAATCATACTCCCTACTAGTATCAATGGGGGCATTGCGTTGCAGAGCGAGATGAAACTTTTCAAGGAGGCTTTTGACGAACGAATCAAGGCTGCTGTTTCTGAAGACGTCAAGATCGTCATCAAGGAACAATATGCTGATGCTTTTGATGTTCTCACTGACTGTGAGAATTCAAGCTTAATACCAGGAATTATCGGACCTCCGGGAGTTGGCAAGACACTTCTTTTACGAGCCTACGCTCAGAAGAGTAAGAGAGAGCTATATTGGATTACCGGGGATGAAGGTGTCAGGCCTTCTCACTTGGTAGGTGCGTTCAATCCGAGTATAGTCCTGAACAAGGGGTTCACACTGGAAGCGTTTGAACCCGGACCATTATTGAAGTCCATGGTGTTTGGTGGCGTTTTTGGCCTAAATGAGGGTAATCGTCTTAGCGAATATGTTCAGAACTCGTTGTTGGATCCATTTGAGGAACGTTCAATCAATGTTCAAAGGCTTGGACGCATCCGAGCAGATGATGGATTCTTTCCGGTCTTGACCATGAACCCGGAGGAGATGTCAGGGGCTCATAGACTGAGCGAGGCACTCAGAGACCGTGTCAGGGTATGGATTCGGCTTGGCTATCCTCGTAAAGAAACTGAAATAGAAATTGTGAAGATGAATTGTCCAGAGTACAAGTTAACAGATGCAGTGCTCGAAAAGGTGTATGGACTAGTTTCTTCTACAAGAGCGAATACTGATGTTGAAATACCCGCTAGTATCAGAGCAGGGATCTCAATTTCAAGACTCGCGGCTGAGATGACTAAGCGGATGAAGGAGAAGACCATCTCCCATTCCACACTATCAAAGGCGGCAACGTATGTGTTGGTGGGTGCGTTACGGTTCAGACCAGGGATTGACCCAGAACCCGCTGTGAACTCAATTGTCAGGAGGAATCTGGGGAGTTAGTTTTCATGGCTGCTCAGCCTAGAATCACTCCGGTTCCCAGTAATGCTCCTCCATTTGCATATGAGTTTACAAAACGTATGCGTGAGCGAAAGGATGTAGCAAAGAAGCCTAGTGTTCGTCAGACACAATCTATCCCACAGCTTCTCTCTGCAAGGTACTTTCGCAATGGAAAACTTACTCTCGAAGATTTTCTTGAGGCTGCAGTTTTCACTACCTTTCCCCCAGACCAGGATATAGCTAGAGAGATTGCAGAGGATATACTGCTCGGACGCGAGAGAATAAAAAAACCCGATACCGATGAGGAACAACAGAAAGCTCAAGCATCTGCAGCCATGGAGAAGCAAAAGGATGCGCTCCAGAAGGTGATGGATCAGATTCGGCGTGAGCAAGAACTTGGTAAAGTGATTCAGGAAGACAAGGTCAAGGCTGGTTATGATTATCTCCAAAACCTTCACAAGAATGGCGACACGCAACTCTACGAAGCGGCTACAGACTACCTGAAAGATGGTGATATCGTACTTCGTGGCATAACAAGCGACCAGGAACTAAAGGAGCTTGCAGGGTCCAAGCTACTAGATAAAGCTGGAGTTCTAACTTCCGATGATTTTCGAAATGCTCAAACTCTTGATGTTTTGAATGACGTCTGTAATTTATCAAATGCTGCAGAGCAGATTGCGGCAAAGTCCCTTCGCGGTGATGACGATGTTGAAGAAGAGTTCGATAACTTAGCGAAACGTGACACGACAACGGCCGCAAGGGCACTCAGACATATTGAGGAAATGGAAACACTAGATGAAGAAACAAGAAAGTCACTAGACAGGAATCTCCAAGATAATCTATCAAATCTCAGTGAAGCGGCGGATTATGCTGCTGAATTAGAGAGAGTTCCCGATAATCTGGACCAACATATACAGAATGCACCAAATCAATATCCACTAAGTGATGCTGCTGCATTTGCAGAGAGAATCAAAAAACACACAGGCCAAGATATTATGGATGATTTATTCAAGGCATATGATGAACAATATGACAATGGTGGTCACAATAATGTCGACATGCGTCAGTTATCTGAAACAGCTCGAGATAATCAAAGCTGGGACAGTCTTCTTGAGAAGCAAACTGAATCCATAATCCAGGATGCGGATGCACGTTCTTCCCCCTCAGACTTCTTGAAATCTTTAGTCTCGCAAGGAACGGGTTTGAGTTCTGAGCTTTCT
>RDOF01000084.1 GCA_011365025.1 Candidatus Thorarchaeota archaeon | reverse complement strand
AAACTAATCCAAAGATAGCTGACGCAAAGTCCCCAGCAATTGGCGATGGAAAGCCGCGTCACAAAGAGGGAAAGACACCCAAACCAAAAAAGGAGAAGACTGTAACATGGGACGGCGTCACGCAAAAGGTTTACGATCGCATTGAGTGGTACGCAACAAGGTTCATCATAATCTCAACAATTGGCGTCGTAGTTGGTTTTATTGCTCTCGTATATGGGGGCATATTCTATGTCTTCACCCCTGCAACACTTCAAGATGCTAGCGTCTTTCTAGCCGTTTTTGCAGGAGTAGGAGCCATAGTGGCATCCCTTATCCTACTTATTTGGGGAGTGTTTTGGCGGAAGAAGGTAGAGAATCACAACATCTTCTAGTCCTCCTCCACAATTCAGTAGAGAATCCAAGATGATAGGGTGAGAATTCCATACTCTCACCCATCTTCTTATTTCCTGAACCTGAATTCATTCTGAGCTATAATCTAGCTGCTTGTTGTCGGTATTGACGTACAAGTTGCTCTTCCGAACATAACTGAATGATTTTAGAAGAATGATAATGCCAATGGTGACAAGAATAATGGCTGCCACGAAGCTGCCTCTGTAGGCATCTGCATTTGCAAATCCTTGGCCTATGAGAACATCGGCGATGGGCCCAGCGACCAATGTCGCAGCAATCCCCCAGCTGAGGAAGAATGTCGCATTGTAATATGCGAATAATCTACCTCTGTATTCATCGGGCGCCATTTTGGCAACAATGGAGTAGCTCGAGGCCTGGATGACAACCTGCGAAGCACCAATGAGGAATGAAGCAACAAGAGCCAATGAAAATGAAGGCGTGATAATCAGCCACGAGATTGCTGCTATTGACATTATGATTCCAAACATCACAACTCTGTTATCGTCGGTCTTTGCACTTACTGATCCAATCAGAAGTCCCGCCAGCATTGAGGCGGCACTGCCCACGTTGCTATAAAGGGCAATGGCCTCTCCAGTAGCATTGAATCCCGTTGGGTCAGCAAGGAACAGGCTGGTGATGATAGCAATGGAATTCCTCCCAAAATTAATGAAAACCAGGGCTGCTATGAAGATGAGGTAGCCAGTACGTAAGCCCAAGGGAAGGTCACTCAGAGAGTATTCTTTTCGTGATTCACGCTCATCAGAACTCCGTATCTTTGGTCCGTTTCCAAGGCGAATTGAAAAGTAGACAACAAAACTTGAGAATATCATGACAACGGCAGCTATATTGAAGATGCTCCCATTAGCAAATCCTGCGCCGTCATTGTAGAGGAACCCTCCGAGAAAGGCTCCGCCTAGACCACCGAATCCTCCTATAATCGAGAATTGGCCCATAATCTTCTTTCTCTCATCTATCTCGGTTACCTCTGAAACTAAAGCAGACCATCCGACATTGGACATGCTCCAGAATACTTCAATCCCACCCATGCAGGCGATTATCACATAGCCGGCGGTAATCAATTGATTGACTCCAAGAAAGAACATGTATCCAAGGACCATGAAGATATGCCCAACACCCGCAAGAAATTCCCCTATGACAACGAACTCTGTGGGCTTTCGGTACTTGTCCAATAGATTACCCCAGAGCAATGATTGCGCAAGTGTATTGGTTATCATTCCCACTGTGGCCATCAACGTGACTTCGGTGGTTGAGAGACTCAATGATCTAAGATAGATTGCGAGGAAAGTGTACACGATGGCCCTTCGGAAGAATGTGAGAATCTGGAAGGTAGAGAGTCCAGTGAATTCCTTTGCGCTGAGCCGGGAGTAGTCCAGGATCTTCAAACTAGATTCTCAGGTCATATGACTATCTTAAATACCATTTCTAACGGTGTTCTTCGCGCCGCAGTATTACAGAGAAACTTCCTTTACGTCTTCCCACATCTGATGGATTCCTTTCAGCTGTCCGACAAAGCCGTACTTATATTGCGGATTATGCCTTTATAATAAGTGGAGGATGATTATGAGGCGTCTGAATTCAATAATACCCTTGCTATTGCTCTTCTTAGTAATGGCTACACCTGCAGGGTTTGCAGACATTTCATTACAGATAGCAATAGAGGATAAGTACACTCCATCGGACGTGCTTGTCTATGACCTTTATGGAAATAGTATGCTGCTACATGAGCCGCGCCATGGCGAACACGGGGACTCTGGGGAATTCTCAACTTGGCATTCCGAAACCGAACTCCACGACGATTTCGGCTATGTCATGTTGAACTGGGACCATTCTTATGGAGTAGTCCTCAACAATTCATGGGAATATGGAGAGGATTATGCATTTGCAGCCTTTGATATGACATGGAATCTGGAAGGACTCCCGAGGAATGCAAAGGCAGTCATTGAGTATTATGTTGTATCGAATAGTATGGGCGATGGAGTCAATCTTGATGTTTGGTTCGTGGATTCATCAGGCGAAAAGGCGTATCATTCAATTGCTTACGCCATTGGTTACGAATACCGTAGGTGGGAGCTACATCTCCCACAGTACCCAGGGGGTCTTTCGAGACTATGGGGAGGTATGATCGAAGACGACTCTGGCTATCAAGAAGACCCCTTCGATAACTTCACCATGGTTGTTGCATTAAGACCCAGCTATACAAGTTTCAACCCAAACTGTGAAGGCTCTGTTCAGGTTGCCATTCAGAGTATTCAATTGGAGGTTGTGGATACGATAAATCCAGTCATTCCGGTTCTCGACCCTGGTAGACAGGCTTTATGGAGGACTACAACAGACAATATAGTTGGAGAACCTGAAGCGTTTGATGCGGACCATATGGGGGATCTAGCCCGTGATCTTAGGATCGCTCCAGACGGATCTATTTATGGCCTGATCGAATCCAAATACTATCAGCCTGCATTCAGTGACCACTACTCAACTGTAGTTGTGAAGTGGAATGCTGAGCTTCACCCTCAATGGTGGTATCGACTGAATGAGAGCTACGGTGAAGCAATAGCAGTCACCAACGATTCTGCATATGTAGTTGGATACACCGATTTAACAGCTAACAGTGACATGTTTATCGCAAAATTCGATTCGCTTGGAAATCTACTTTGGGAGAAGGAGTACGACTATGGCCAATCTGAGAGAGGCGAACAGGTAGTTCTTGATGCTTCAGGGTATCTCTATGTTTTAATGGCATCATCCGATGAGGTCTGGTACTGGGGCAATGTCACTCTTTTTAAAGTAGACTCGGCGGGAGCTATCGTTTGGGAACGTCGACTTGGCGAGGTAGGAATACGAGACCTTGAGATAGATCCAGACCTTCAAGTTTACACATTGGATTCATCCAATTTGATTGCTTGGGACTTTGATGGGTCGAAAGCTTGGAATAGAACTTCGTTTAAAGAAATTGAATTAGACTCTGTAGGCAATATCTACGCCCGCGATGTGTTTGCTTCAAACATCACACTAGCCAAGATGGATTCCGAAGGAACTGGTATTTGGAACATATCGTATCACATTCACTATCCTGGACCACTAGGCAAAACATACATGGAAGTGATTTACGCAAATGCTTTAGCGGTTTCAGACAACGGTTCGTTCTTCATCCTGGCTTATCTTGATGAATATGCAAAGGAAAGCAGACTTCTTCACTTCAGTACCGATGATGGCACATCCTTTGGTAGTCGCATGTTGACAAACACAACCAATGGGGATTATGCTTCTGGCGAGCTCGAGATTGGACCTGATGGCTACCTCTACTGGCTGCATAATCTTGTAACAGAGGAGAATGGCCGCGACGTGTACCTGAAGTGCTTTGCTCCAGCAATAGCCTCTGGATTGGGGATTCCCATTATTCCATTGGAGTTGCTTGTCCTAGGAATTGGAGGCGCTGCATTCATCGCCGTGGCGGCGATTCTTCTGAGAAGAAATCAAGACGCTGGCCTCAAAGCATGAATTGACAAGTATCCTTTTTCTAGGGGGACGTAGTTTCGAGCAGGTTCTAACTGAAACTGAGAAAAAATAGCGGGCAATCCAGACGATTGCCCGTATGAAATTCAAGTGTATGGTTTCCGAATCGGTGGAATCAGCATGATGAAGACAATCAAGACAGCAAATGTGATTGGAAATGCCAGCAATACTGGGTCAGTAAGAAGAATGATTGCCGTGGGTATGGTGAGGATATTTACAATCAATGCATACAACCAACCTTCCTTCTTCACAGGTTTGAGGTATAGCCAAGCTATTAGAATTAAGGCAAATCCAAGGGCAACTCCAATGAGCCCAAGTGGGCTCAGGAATATGGCACCATATAAGGAAAACAGCACAAGAAAGGCACCGTATCCAATATTCAGACCGAAGACTATCTTGTCTGC
>RDOF01000083.1 GCA_011365025.1 Candidatus Thorarchaeota archaeon | reverse complement strand
CTATCCTGTGGATCCCCCCTCTCCCTCCATGATTGAGAATCCTCAGGACTATATGGGCCGACTGAATCTCACGCAATGTGATTTGTTGCTTCTGGTGGCACTTCATCATGATTTGCTTGCATCTGTGGACCTCTTAATTGAAGCTACGGGGGCGAAAGCTGTCATAGTTCCTATAGAGGACCCGACTTGGGTTCCACCAGGTCTTAGGGCCCAGGCAAAAGAAGCCCTAGACTCCATGGGTATCGAGTCCGCTTTCCCCAAGCCATTCTGCACGTTAGAGCCCGGGGCAGGAAGGCTGATTGACGAGTTCATTGCGAGGTTCCGAATAGGTCGCCCAGTTCATTACGTAGACATGAAGGGTGATGTCATCTCAGAGGTTGGTCCGTTGCGGTCTGCACCTTGTGGATGCACTTGGTATGTGAGCCAAAAGGTGAGGGGCAAATCGATTCGTAACACGGATGAGCTTTTTGACACTATTGCGAAGGCACATCATTCCTATCCATGCACTGCATCCATGGCAAAGGACAGAGAGGTTGGCGATGCCCTTCTTCATGTTGCAGGATATAATGCTAGATATGCTGTTTGTGAGGCTGTTGGAATCGAAGACTGCAGAACTACTATTGAGAAAGACTGAAAGGCAGCCTCAGGAATGGTTTCGTGATTCATTATGCCCGATGACATCCTTGAGTATTGGTCAAGCCTATCCCGGGAGCTTGCTGCAAGATTCAATATTGAGCAATTCGAGGCAAGTAGCGACCTGTGGAGTTGGGACAACTTCGCGGATGATATTCGCACTCTCCGAGGTCGACTTGGTGTTGGGGAGGACTATCTCGATATTCTTAGAATGAGAATTGACCTAGACACTGGCGTGACTCATGACACTCTGACAAACAAGGATGTGGATACAAGTCAGATTATTCCACACCTCTATTACTACAGCAAAGCGAAAGATATAGGCGTGGCCAATGAATGGGTGAAATTCAACACCCTTCGGGGGTCTTGGGCATGTAGATACTCCTTCAATGAGGAGAATCTGGGGATTTTAGCATCTGTCTACACAAAGAAGAAAGAGAGTCTATTTGGAGCATTGGAGCAGCTGGGCGCAAAGAGGGTTGAATATGGCGATGCGGGATTTGAGGTATCGTTTCTTCCAATGGTCAAAGTACTGTTAGTTCTTGAAGCTGAGGACGAGGAGTTCACTGCAAGTGTGCGCCTTCTATACGACAAGAACTCCATATTCTATCTGCCTCATGAGCAGCTTGGCAGCGTTAGCTGGCTCTTGGCACGGAGGGCGCTGCAAGCTCTAGGATGAGCCTATTTCTTGCACAGCATTAGAAATAAGAGTTAAATTGTCGGTAAGCTTAAGCCAAAGGATGTAAAAATGGCTCCCTTCCTGCAAAAGCGTGGAAGGGGACCAAAGGAGAGAGAGAGAATATGACTAAGGAAATAGGGATGGTCTGTGTCGGAGTAGGCTTTGTTGGTGGAGCCGCTCATGTTCCATCCTTCAGGAAGGTCGAAGGTTCAAAGCTAGTAGGCCTGATTGCTCGAAAGGGACGAGAGAGCGAGACATATGCTAAGAAGCAACAGGAGAAATACGGCATCGAGATCTTCTATGATTATGATGAAGCTCTCAAAGATAGTCGAGTTAATGGGGTTTGTGTAGCAGTACCTACACCGTTTCACTATGAGTTTGCTGAGAAGGCGATAAAGGCTGGCAAACACGTCTATCTAGAGATGCCAATAACGCCAAAAATCGATGACATAAAGAAACTCAAAGAGATGGCCAAAGCGGCTGGTGTGGTTGTGATGCCAATTCTCAACTTCCGCTTCACGCCCAATTATAGAAAGGCCAAGGAGCTTTTGGACCAGGGCGCTATTGGAAAACCCATCTGCTTGACCTTCAGAGAATTCATCACCGCAAAAGATCTTGCTGGACAATGGCCTCTGAGTTCTTGGGCTTGGGATAAGGACAAGGCAGGAGGCTACCCAGACTACACTTTGTCTGTCTGGTCGCTCGACATGTTCAGATGGCTATTCAACACTGAGATTGAGGAAACCACATGGTATCCGAATTACATGGAAATCGAAGGCATTGATGATTTCAAGGGGTACCAAACTGTCGGTATCATCAAGCTGAAGAATGGCGTAGTAGGCACCTTGCAGTTGGGCTCAAGTGTTGCCGAAGGACTTGGCGAAAGCAGGTTTGAAATCTTTGGCAACAACGGGAAGACAATATACTGCTACTGGAACAATATTGTCAAGCTGATTGGACCAGGGGGCGAGGCCGAAACTTGGGAACTCGAACCGAAAGGGCCGGAAGTCTGGGGTCACAAACAACTGATTCAGCATTTCATTAATGTCTGCTTGGGAAAGGAGAAACCAATCGCAACTCTTGATGATGCTATTGCTTCTCAGATTCAAGCCAATGGAATTGTGCAGTAGTACTCATTTCAGCAGAAGACTGGTGTCCCAACAGGGAGCCAGTCATTCCTTTTATTTCGAGCATCCTTATTCTATCACCAACTCTTGGTCAGAGCTTTGTACCTGCCTCTGCAAATAACTCAGCAGAGGCCTGCCTATGGCTATTGTAGCAATTGCTGACAAGACAACTTTTAGAGGTGTGACAAACCCGGCGCCCAACCACAACAGCTGAAGGGCTTCAACTGAAAGACCATAGAAGTACCAATATGTTTGGCATGGAACAAGAATGAATATTCTAAGAAGTATATCTGATTCCAAACCAATAACTGCACTGAGTATGAGCCTAGTGTCGTCAGAATCCAAAGGACTGTTTTTTCCGTTCATGATTTCAGATAGAAGTGTAGCAAACAGGAGCATGGAAAAACCTGCCAAGACGTCCCAGATCCCCCAGAGTGGCAGGAGCCAAGTAACCGGGGTTAAAAAGTAGGTCAGAAGGAAGGCGGAGTAAAGCGCACTGGCAGCTCGCCATCTCTGCTGGTAAACAAGTCCTGCCATGGCTGCACCGACTGGCGCTCCAAGCATAAAGATGAGTTCCAGTGGGTCTCTAAAGTAGATAAAATGGCCAAGAAGGCCTCCTAAGCCAACAGAGGCCGCACCAAGTAGAGGGCCAAGCACTGCGCCAACAACTGGGCTCAGCATGAATATCCAAGAGTCCCAAACACCGCTGTAGAACCCTGGGAATATTGGAATAGAATCGAGTACAGCTATCATTGCAGCAAAAACGGCCGCGATGGTTAGGGCTCGGCTTCCTTGCAACGAGTCTACAATTGCCATTGTCGTCGGTCCACTCTATGCTTGTATTGTCGTTGAATCAATGGTCTTTGCCATCTCAAGGTGTTGTCTGTATCTCATGGGTACGGGATAATTGCTGAATGAGTGCGAGAACCATTTGCCCATCATTTCGCCAAGCTCCTTGTCAATCCTCTCGCTCAGAGCATCATTGAGCTTTGGATGTATAGAGTGTACTCTGGAGGGCAACTGTTTTCCAACAACGCCCTTCTTTGCTATTTGCTTCCCTCCCTTGAAAGTGAATCTGGTTTGTCCGAAATACTTAATGATGTCATCAGGATTGTTGGCAAGGTCGGCTTTTTCGGGCTTGAAATCGTATACCGTTACGTCTGCGTCCGCTCCAACACCCAGATGGCCCTTTGTCTTTTCGATTCCAAGTATTTTGGCAGGAGCTGCTCTAGTCACAATTGCAATCTCATTCAGTGTGTACTCTCTTTCAATTTCCGCCAATGTCGAACGTTCATCAGCAAATTTGTGGACCATTGAAAGCCAAGTATCTCTCTGCTTCTTACTCATGAGCCACGAGATTACTAAGGGATACTTCAGGAATGGACCTCCATTTGGATGATCCGTGCTCATCACAAAGCGCCAAACATCATTAATGCTGAGAGCAAACTCAAGGGGTCCCGCCCATTGCACGGCATTTGCAGGGCTTTTTGGCTCAAATGTGAAAGGCACAATGCCTGCACCACCTGGTAATTCAACGTCAACAGGAATGTTCGACCACTTGGTTTTCCCTCCTGACAACTGGTAGAGGGAATACTGAAATGGTCCATCCCCCGTCATTGTCATCGATGGGCCGAAGGTAATCTGCCCGAGGTCTACAGTGAAATGCTTGTTCTTGTTGTAGTATTCTGCGAATCTTAATCCTCCTGAGGCTACATCCTTCCATTGAGATATGCCTCCTTCAACGACTCCAAGGCAATCAAAACCCATATGTGTGAGATGAACGACCTGCTTCTTTTTCCAGGTTTTCATTCCGCTTTTGATCGCATCCAGCTGTTGTATAGTTGATTCGACATTCCCTGGACGACCCAAGTTATTGGGATGAAAATGCATGGCGTGAGGCAATCCGAGCATTTG
>RDOF01000082.1:4080-4356 GCA_011365025.1 Candidatus Thorarchaeota archaeon | reverse complement strand
ATCGGCAATCAGTTCCAAATACCATGGGCCTTCCAGTCCGAGTGCTTCTTGTATCTCTTCTACCGATTTGCCTCTCTCATGCAGTTGCTTTACCTCTCTTTGAAATTCCCTGAGATAATCGATCCGCCTTTGAATATGTTCAGCAGGTTTCTCTATTGGTCCTCTATGACTATCAAAGAGTATTTCCAGGTCCAAGCTCTGTATCATCTCAAGTGTAGCCAGGGTCTGTGGAATGTTCTCGTCCAGCATTCCCATCTTCTTTCTTGAGGGCACAGG
>RDOF01000082.1:0-4070 GCA_011365025.1 Candidatus Thorarchaeota archaeon | reverse complement strand
CATCTGCTGAGAAAAGCCACTTTCTGTTTGGTTCATGAAAGCCGACCATATTGGCATTGTGCCCGGGGAGAGGAATCACTTCAAAATGAAGATCAGCGACCTCAAAGAATGCGGGCATTGGTTCAATCTTCGAAACTGGTTCTGGCTGTCCCCAGACAGCTCTAAAGAACTCGGTCAACTCGATTGGATTTCTCAGTTCCTCTGCAACCTCTGGTGTCGCATATATGGTGGCTTCATCTTCGAGAATTGAGCACGCTCCGACATGGTCCTCATGTGCATGAGAAATGAATAATCGCTTGATTTGATAGGTCCTCAACGCCTCGGCCAATTCTTCCCGTGCATTCGCACAACCTGCATCGAAGAGCGTGTCCTCTATCAAATAGGAATACGTCCACATGACGACTTGGGCATTTTGTCCCGAACCAGTTCTGATGCACGTCACTAGGTCGTTATAGGGTTCTATCTCAAGCATGGCATCTGAAGACTAGCAGCACATATTGTGTGTGTCGGTTATTACCCCCTGCCATGGAATCTTCGCAAAACCAGAACCACTACAATAATGATTGCGACGAAGGATGCTCCTGCCAGCAACAATGGGGCATTCACAATGAGATAGTATTGCGGAGGTGGATAGACCAACATGTATCCTCCTGTGTAGCACACTGGCGGTGTTGTCATCCAATTGCCAAGAGTATCGTTGGCGAAGATGCGGTAATAGAAACTTCCAACCTCTGACCGTACCCAGTTGACTTCCCAGTCCCACCAGACGTTGTATGTAAAGTTGGCTTCATAGAGTCCACGCGAGAGATTGCCATCAATGAGCTTTGCTGGCCTATTCAGCCATACTTCCTCTCCCCATCTCTTGAACTGATAGATAACTGTAGCCACCTCATCGGTGTCATTTATCCAGTGCTCAAAACACCATACCTCCTCTGTCTGACTGTTGTAGATGCCGTCCCAACAAATCGTTCCGCCATCGGTCACATTCATTTGAACCCCTGCGACAGTTGGAGGATTTTCACCACCCTGGTCCAGCACATAGAGCTGCTCTTGGTGCGTAATATCTATGGCTCCAATATCCTTTATGGCTAAGAGTAGCAAGAATAGAGTTGCTATCAGAGAAATCCTCAATCCGACTCGCAAGACTTTCGTTTCTCCTGTCTGGTGACTATTAGCAAACTTAGGTAAAAGGTTTGATGTGTAAGTGAGACTACAAAGGTCGCTCGAACTTCAAGCTGGATAATTATGCAGAACGGGTGGAGCAAACTTTCTTAGCTGCCGCAAGGATTTGACTTTCTCTCTTCTTCCCATCTTTGCCTCATTTACAGCTTCTTCCATGAAGGCAATGGCTTGATCATATGCTTTTCTTAGCACCGGAAATGGGACACCATCCTTTCCTCCAAAGGCGAAAGTCAGACGAACAGGGTCGGACCATGAGGGCTCACTGCCAAAGATCAATTCTGATACCAATGAGAGTCCTCTCACCGTGGCCGGCCCCATTCCTTCAATGAATAGGACCCCCTCATAGTCCTGAGGTTGACTCTCGTAGGTCTTTCGCACTGCATTCCAGTCCATTCGTTTTGGTATGACTTTGTATGAGGGAATCTCGAAGGTATGACCATCATTCTCAAGCCACGGAAGCAATGTACTCTCTCCGTAAGCTTTGATGTCTTCGAAGAGACGTCTGACTCGTCTTGGTTCTTCCTTCACAACATCAAGAGTTGTGTTCCTGCATTTCTCAGAGCTCTTTGCAGTCAGATCAAGAGTTGTCTTCTTTATCTGCCCCGAAATCATGCCACTGTGTGGCTCCTCGATGTAGCTGTCAAGATTCTTTGATGTCCAGTGATATCGACGTGCATCCCTTGTTTTGTCATCCATGCCCTGCTGAACCACCGTCCAGTTCTCCTCGGCGTCGACGAAGAATACATGCTGGTAGAGCTGATATCCGTCTTGGACTGCAGCGCTATCTACCTTGGCTACCGCCTTACTTATCTCTCCGAGCCCTGTTCCATCCAGTCCATGATCTTCAAGCGCCTTTAGATTCTCAGGAACTTTTCTGGATGCGAGTCCCTTTCCTCCAACAGCCACCATATTATGCCTGTCCCACGTCAAAGCTGTCTTCAGCACACCACAAGTCACAGTCGTGGATCCAGAGCTATCCCAATCATATCCCAGGGCGTTTGATAGAGCCTGGAAGTAGATTGGATCTGACAATCGTGTTAGAAGCCCAGTTGTTCCATGTTCTTCCACGATGAAATCACAGATGGCGCCCGCCATAGGAATCATCCGCTTCACCAGCCAATGGGGTGCTCTGCCCCGATGAAGCTTCAAATCGGCAACACCAGCTCGTTTCAATGAAGGCACACATTATGTATGTGATATCATTCTAAGATAAGCTTGACAGGAAACCGAAACTAATCAACGACTCCATTCATTTGAGATTCTTGCTACTCTCCTTTACTGCATGTCTTCTCCATGTTCCTTTGGCTATGGAGGTCCTTGATGATTACCTTGGCTGCGTCCTCAATCATGCATGCAGTTGCCAGCCCACTTCTGTTAAATCCTTGGGAGCAAGACTGCTTTCTCTACCGAGATATCCTTTTATCCGTTCATGCGGGAGTATTTCTTGTTGGGCTCTCCAACGGAATTCTTTCGGATTTGAGTTGGTAATAGATGGCTGAAACAACAGAATGGGAAAGTGCAGTGGAATACAAGAAGTTCCTATCAGCAGCAAGAGAGAATGTTGAGCTGATGAAGGCGCGTTATGCCGACCTTCTGCTCACTGATGAGGACGAGGAGATATTGAAGGAACTCCAGAATGAAATTAAAATCCTTGTTTTGGGAACCGACTCGTGTGATGATACTTCGGGCACACTACCTGTTCTTGCGAGGATGGCTGCAACGGCTCCAAAGATTCAACTCAGAATACTTGACAGCAATAAACACGCCCATTACCATCAGAACTTCAAAGTGAATGGTAAGAGAAAGACGCCGGTTGTCTTATTTCTTAGCAGTGACCTTCAGGAGCTTTGTCGATGGGTTGAGCGGCCAAATGCCGCGTACAAGCTCATAAATGAAAAGACAGACCCCTCCTTAGAAGGACGAAAGAGCCATCTAAGGAAGCTCTATAGCGATCCCGAAATCCTCCGACAATCTCTTGGAGAGTTCATGAATCTCTTGATTCGGGCCGACTTCATCCTTGGGCGGCACTGATGGACACATCTCCGAGTGTTGGTAATGAGAGAAGTTAAAGGAACAAATGCATAACTATGATTTGATGGTCGTGACTTCCAGATCCCGCGGTTCAAAAAACAATAACTCCCCACTCAAATGTCCCAGATGCCAAGGCGAGCGCATATTCCGCATCTTCCCACTCTGGTCGAGAATGAAGGGACTGGAAATGTTTGAATGCTCCGTGTGTGGGAAGAAGTTCTACCGTCGGAATGTGGATGACTATCGGCCAAGTTTCGAGAATCGGTGGTGAAGACTTGAGCGCACTTTATTTGGATGAGTGTTCACCCCAAGTCGAAACAGCGTAGTCAGAGTACTACTGAGGCGAAACACGTGGCTTTGAGTATTCAGCAACTTCGATACCCATTCTCTTCAGAGGCAAGAGATGCCCTCTTCAAAGTTGCACGTGATGTCAAGTCACTCATCGATCAGCTTGAGGATCCAATGAACCATGACATTGTCCGGCAAGCTGAGGAACGAGTCTATTCCTCCATAGTTCAGGATGAGATTCAACTGCCCAACCATAATAATCCTACATCAATTCTCGTCTATCAAGCTGCTCGTCTCATTGTTGAACGAATCGACGAACCTAGGTTAAAAGAGTATCAGGCTGAAGCAGAATCAAAATCCGTCAACAAGTATCTTGCGAATGAATCTGACAGCTATCTTATACATCTCTGTGAGTCTACTTTTGGATGGGCTGTGGAATCCACAGGTACCGAAGCACAACGTACAAAGATGCCACTTCTTCTGCGAAGCTTTGATTTTCGAATACGATTTGAGGACTTCTTGGAAGTAGCACCTTTGTTTCATGCATGGAACTGGAAATTGATCAACAG
>RDOF01000081.1 GCA_011365025.1 Candidatus Thorarchaeota archaeon | reverse complement strand
CGGAAGAGAGCCTGACTCCTCGTCGCTAAAGTGAAAGGATTTCACCCATCGTCTGGTGGATAGATTTGGAATTAGCACCGGAAATGCTTGAAGGGACTGAACAATATCCAATTCCTCTATAGGATCGCCTAGTCTCCAGAGCTCCGGTGTGAGAGGTGTGGAGCCAGAGGCCTTCTTATCTTGGACCTCAAACCGCAAGAGACCCCGAACTTGGGCACGATACCAGAATCGGATCCATTCCTTTTTCTTTGAACCAATTCCCGCAACAAAATAGACGCCCTCGAGGTCACGGAGGTCCCCGCCTCTTTGTTCTACCTCAATGGCCAGCCGCTCCATCTCAGCGTCCAAATCAACTCCCTCACCACCATCCATGCACCGTCGCGCCATGTCACCGTTTCGAACTTCGATAGGATTCCCCATCAATCCATCAACATCCAACGGCACAAGGATAGACTCTGATCCGCCCCCATCCTCGCTTTCGCCTGACTCAGGAGTGCCTATGCCGCAACCGGGAAGTTGGGACTTTTCCTCCTCTGGTTGCCATTCTGCTATAAGCTTGGCAATTTTGGCGGTGGCTTTGGGCCATGCAGGTTCCTTGTCAATATAACCTCGGGTGATTTGTACAATTTCCTTGGCAATACCAATCGTTTTTTCGTCAACATCAATGGATTCTGGAAGCTCAAACGCCCACATCTCTTTGTAACAGGAAACAATTAGGACCCAAAGCGGACTATGGCGAGAGCGCATCATGGTAGAACCACGGATGTTGGCTTCTACCCTTGACTTGGTGAGGACTGGAAATCGTTGAAGGAGTTTTGAATCAACAACAAGATCAGCAAAGAGGTTACAGGCAAACATTGCCGTTGCATCGTTAACATACTTTCGTGCTCCTGCAAACATCATTCCATTCATCACGGTGTCATAGGGGCAAACAAGGTAATGCTGGATTTCATGATGACAAACAGAGCGGAAGTAGGGCCTGTATTCATCCGATACAAGCTGGTCGGGAACTCCTGCTGTATTTAGGTGAACAGTCCAATCGGCAGTATCGATGTAGAAGTAGCTACTGGCATCCTCTTTGTGTTCGATAACAACATCAGGAAGTGGAGGATAGTAGTAGTCAGAAAGGGCAACCTCCCATGCACTTCTTGCGGCTTGCTCGAGAGCATCCGGCATACTAGAGCTACTTGCGTGCAAATCTCTGTCTCTAAGCATTCAATTGCCCCTCTATCTCTCCTCTTAATTCAACCGCCTGTGCGCCTCCGGATATTTCTAGGAAAACTGAGGATTCGGGCGAATCTCCAGTCACGTAAATCACCAAAGTCAAACCATCGGTGCGTACAACCTTCCGTTTAGGAGGGGACAGTGTTTCCTTCAGGATTCCTGTCATCTTGGGAAATCGAAGGGCAATGATAGACCAAAGGTCCTGCCAGTGTTCAAAGGTTAGTCGGTACTGCGATAATGTCAGCTTATGGAGAACTTCCGAAACTTGTGCCAAGAGCATGCTTCGGTCAGGGAAGTCCACATTCTGCATCAGTTCATCATGAATGCTGGAGAGACGGGCGACGTCCTTACCTGTGACAGCTTTGTCAATGTCCTTGACCATCCTGACGTAAGGTGCTCTTCCAAGGTCCTTGGCGAACTGAACATAATCGACACTGACAAGCAAATCGCTCTTAGCCATCTCCTTCAGCTCAGCCATGGCTGATGAATCGGCCTCCCCGACTCTAAAGCTATCCAGAATCTTCATGGCACCTTCTCTCTGAGCGAACCGTGTCGAAGCAAGTTCAACCAAATGTTCTGCGTAGGTAAATCGGTTCCCAAAGAAGGGAGACCGCTCAAGCTCATCGCCAGCAAATGTGGTTCTATGCCAGAATACAAGCGCTGCAATAGATTTCACAATCTCAACACTGACCTCTTCTGCACCTATCAACCATGCAACTGCCTTTGAATATCGATTCAGATCTTTGGCTGCT
The DNA here is from genome assembly GCA_011365025.1 of Candidatus Thorarchaeota archaeon. The sequence goes on along the minus strand of RDOF01000081.1, from coordinate 2,811 downwards.
CTAACACTAAGAGGAATCAAGACCTTATTGCAGATGCTCTTTGCTGTGTTGAAGTGACAGCCATCACACAAGCCCGTTTCAACATTGAGACCCTGCGACTGGCTTTTGTCGACACGAATACATGCTCCAAACTCTCTCACAAGAGCACGCATGAACTCTGATGCTCTTGGAGAAACAGGCATCTTGTCAGCTAGGTTCCAAATTGTTAACAGATCTTCCTCAGTGAGAAGAGCTGGCACCTGCCAAAGCTCGTCATAACCAAACAACCGTTCATCGCGCGATGCAAGTATAAGTTCCAAATCAGTAACCGTTGGCATAGTTATGGGCACGGCAATGCCAAAGCGGTCCATGAAGGGGGGCGCCATTTCAAAAGTGCCCGCATCGGCGGGATTCAAAGTGGCGTAGAGGCAATACTCGTTGCAGCTCTTCACCTCATCTATGTATTTCAGCTCGCCCTCGGCGAGCATAGAAAGGAGTATATTCTGGGCATGAGGCGTTAAACGGTTAATCTCATCAATTATCTTCCAGAACCCCGTTACAAACTTCCGCCATACAACAACTTCAACTCCATCTTTCATAAGAGGGCCGGGCTTCAGCGTTGCCACCATTTTTTCCTCGGTGAGTTGGGGATGGCCGCGGAGCATACTATCCTCTACCTCAGATATTGTCTTACCAGTCATCATCCGTCCAAGGAGTTTAACAAGTGTGGTCTTGCCGCCTCCATGGCCGCCAACCAGAAGCATTGCTGATCTTGGGACCAGAGCATTGAGAACGCATGCACCTGCGATGAGAGGGAGTCGTCGTGAATTGATGCTTTCACTTCGTCCGGGCGATTTGTAACGGATTTGAAGGTCCGTGGAGTGAACAAAGAGTCCTCTACTCTCAATGGTAGTTATCACATTCCACACCATTTCTCGAAGCTGGACCGAGGGATTACTCATCAGTAGTCAGAACTACACATGCGACACCCGCCTTAACACTTGCGCCCCGTGCAGTAGGAAGGGCGCTAAACGGAGGAGCTTTCGAAGACATAATATGCACAAAAGGAACGAGCTTAAGTGGTACACAAGGTGGGGTCACACTTTGGGTGAAGAAGGACAATATGCCGATGCAGTGCATCTAATCACACCGGAGCGTCTACCGCAAAAGCGGGTTAGCCAGTATTCCGTTGTAAGGAAAGCAATGGAATTTCTTGGTGTTGTGACTCGTCATAAATCTCTGAGAAACAAGCTGAAAGACCGGGGAATCGAGTTTGGAGGCAGAGTTCTATTGATAGGCTCTGTCGGCACAGACTTTGAAGCCTTTGTCCATCATCTTTCACAAGAAATCCCGATTAAGATTGCGGAACTCAAGATTCGTGAAACGATTCAAGACAGAAACAATGCAAATCAGGTGTTAAGAACTGCCTTTGAGTTTGCGAAGCGAAATGCCCCTAGCATCCTTTGGGTGAACCGTCTTGAATTCGTAGCCCCCGCCAAGTCACCACAGTCGGCGGTGTTGGCTGAAGAAATGTCTGACACGACATGGGACGAAGATGAAGTGCTTGTTGTAACTGCAACATCAAATCCCAAGGATGTGGACCCATGGCTGCTTTCAGGATTTGACAGGACCTACACGCTGCTGGGGCTAACCTTGGATGATAGGATACGTGTGTTTGAAGAGGCTTTAAAGGGTAGAGAGGATATTGACCCAGCCATAGTTGCGGAATTAACCGAAGGATGGAGCTTCGCGGATGTCAGGCATCTGGCGGCTAGCCTCCTTCTGGAGGAAGAGAGCACGGAAGGCCAGATATCACGCGAGCAAATAGAGGAGCTGCTGGTCAGGAGTGGCGTCTTCCCTTTTGGTCGAGCTGGCTTGCTTGAATCCGTTGACCAAAGGCTTCAGGGTGGAGAAACTGCGAAGTTTGAGAGAGTTGAAGAAACGTACCCTGATGATTTCTTGGAGCAGCTCTATCTTATGGCAGTCGGTGACGATTTCCATAGAACCCAAGCAATAATTGAAACCCTAAATCAAGGGGCGCCACTATCATCGAACGACCTTGATTTTCTAAGTCGATATCCATTCCTTATGAATGGATCACCTGATGAACGACTAACGCGACTGTTGAGAGCCAAGAAGAGTAGTGATAGACTGAGCAGAATAATGGGAAGATGAAGGAGAAAAAGCAGTAGTGTCGAAATCGTATATTTCTTCGGTTCGCTTGAAGAACTTCCTTTCATTTTACGAAGGAACTGTACTGCTAGATCCAGGGTTGACAGTGATTGCGGGGCCGAATGGCTCAGGAAAGACATCCGTTTTTCATGCTATAAAATTCGCCTTGGGCTCGAATCAAAGAGAAGACCGCTACAAGAAATGGAGCGACTTCATACGACATGAAGCGTTTGCTGCTGAAGTTGAAGTGACCGTAACAAGCAATGGACAGAATCGAAGATTCCTGCGAAAGATCGACAGGAAAGGAGTGCCAAGAGCGTATGTTGATGGAAAGAGAGTAAGAGCCGCAGAGCTTCGTAGCGTTGTTGGCGCTTTTGGTTTTGACATTGATAATACACTGGTCTTCATGCCACAAGAGAGGATTAACGCACTCCGTGACATGGACCCAGTTGAGGTGCGTAAACTCATTGAAGAGGGAACAGGTCTTAGTTCGTTGAGAGATAGAATCTCAATTCAGGAAACAGAGGTGATTCAATACAAGCAGAAGCTTGATGAGGCAATTAGCGAGTCGAGAGCAGTCGAGCAAGAGATTAACCTCCTTCAGAAGGATCTAGAGCGTCTCAAGAGGAAAAGGGAACTGCAAAGCGAGGAAATGCAGCT
>RDOF01000080.1 GCA_011365025.1 Candidatus Thorarchaeota archaeon | reverse complement strand
TAAGAGCAGCTAGATCCGCGAACATCGGTGCAAAGTCATTGGAAGCTGACTGTGCAAGTGCCTCTATCTCACCGTCTGACATGGTTGATTCGTCAATAAGCTGAAAATCGAACTGATCTACTCCCCATAGTCCCAAAATGTCTACCCAGAATTTGGCCAGAAGCAAAGTGTTCTCAAGAGGCTGGAGAAAGGCTATGAAATGTACAGTAGGCCATGGACCGGTCCAAGAATAATCCAAATGATTAGGAGCATCCTCTTCTAATTCCCCAATCTTCTGTTCTGCGGTCTGACTTCTTGGCGGTTGAGTTCCATCATACTGCTGCTCCTGGCCGGGGTGATTGAGGTTGTGTCTGGAGAGGTCCACCTCCAGGTTGATGTCGTGGAGGCACATATCAACAATAGTTCAACAATGAAATTGCAGGAAATTCCTTTGTTCACATTCACACATCGCTGCTTGCTTCGAATCGAGAGGCTTGCCATATCCAGATCATGGCAACTACAAATATCCCGAACAGGAAAAACACTAACATATCTGCCCGAGGTGCAAAGCTCGGTCCATAGATATCATTGAAACCAGATATAATCCAACTCGTAGTCATTATCTCATAGATAATTAAACTACGGCTATAATTCCCAAAGAGCTCATCACCAATCTTCTGGACTACTTCCGGTCCAAGGCCTCGGCAGTACATCTCATTGATAGCTAGGAACAGAAGCTGAATAGTGATTAGAGTTAATGTTATCACATTCTGCACCTCGCCGAACTCCAACTCAACTCCTAATGTATAGAACATGCAGAAGTAGTGAAGACCCGCTATAAGAGTAATGCCCCTTAGGAGTGTAAGACTGTCTATTGGTCTTTCTTCGTTGAATTACTTCATTTTACCGAAAATGGAATCGCTTGCGCTGTCATAATTATTGTATATCCCAAGAAAATGACTACCAGAAAAGGTAGGCTTCCTGTGTTATCAGGTATAAGTGTGATGACCCAGCCCAGAGCAAGTACGATTGCCAGCAACATGAGGAACGGACCTGTCGTACCGAAACCAATGCTCCTCTTCTGTCTTGAAATGAATTCCACCCAATACAAAGAGAATCGATTTGAATGAGGGGAGTCATCCGGACTGTCTGACCTATATAATTTCACAGAGCTTATGAAAATCCATCGAATAGCTTCGTAGATAATCAGTGCTGTCATTATGACAGATATCACAAAACTTCTGTCACGTTATCCTTCCTCCTGACTTCAGCCTAGAAGTTGACTGGTATTCCAGTTATGTAATGCCAGAAAAAGAGGGAGACAGTCATCATTGTTCAGGTCATCTCTGTGAGCATCTTAGATGCCAAGATGCCAATTGTGCTATCTTGATGTGAGAAGCTGGATATAATCTTGAGAATCTCATCATGCGACAGCTTCCTCTCTTTCAGCATATTGTCAATGATGTATCTGAACCGAGTTTCAGGGTCTCTAGACCTTGCCAATTCGGAATTTATTAAGGCAACAAATGGTATTACATTTCTCCTCCTGACAGGTTTGCTACTGGAAAGCACAAAGCAAGCAGTCACTAGCAAAGCGATTATGACAGTAATTGTTCCTGAGTAGTCTCCAATGAAGATTGTAAAAGCAAGAACAATCAAGAGAAACAACAGAAGCAATAGACCATTTCTTGCTTCTTTTGTCAACGGCTGTCTTGTAAGAAAGTGGTCGGTTGGCTGTATATTACTAACCTCTTAGACTCAACACAAGATGATAGATCCAAAGACCACAAAACATTGTCGATGCACCCAGAACAATTAACGAACCCCATTTGGTTCTGGGTTCAAATGTTTCCTCGATCCAAGGCACCCAAACTCCCGCCCCCATCAGATGTATTCCAAACACAAATCCCAGAAGAGCAGAGGTTGTTGCTGCTAAGACATTCTTCAGTGGCTTCCAACCGCTCAATACTAGCAAGGTCATGATGAATAGTGAGAAGTAGTCCCATGCCGCGTTTCCATGGCTTATTGATCCATCCGCAACTTCCAATTCAATTATTGTGATTGGAGCAATGTATGCAATGACAGTAAGCACTATTGCCACGCCAAGCGGAACTCCAGCATACGGATTTGCCTGGTTTCCTGGGACTGAAGTGAACATATCAAAGATATTAATGGCAACAACAGCGCTCTGCAGCAGCATTGCAAAAATGGACGCAAACAGGAAATCACTAGCTCCTTCTAGATAATCATCAAAGCTGGGTCCACCATCCACCTGCAAATCGTATAACTCTCTATTACCGATAAGATCAATTGTGAAATGAACTACCTGACTTAGACCTGCTGCAACAGCCGTTAATGCGAGATGGCAAACAGGCCAGAAGAATTCCAACACCCACCATGTTAATAGGTTGTCATCAACAAATGAACTACCGATGCTCAGTGCATTGGTTGTATGCGAGTTGTTGGGATCACCAACTCCTGTTCTCGTCCCGTCATACGGCATGACGTTCTCCGGGTCTCCGCTGAGTGGCGGGAAGGTGGGGTTGAGGAAGTCGTGCCAAGCAGCTCGAAGTCCTCAATTGAGGAAATGCGCCTATTCCATCTGCCCCAAGAGTGTCTTCGCTCTTGCACCGACCTCATCATCCCGTGCAGAGAGATGCCTAAGGAATAGTCCAACAAATTCCTCTGGATTTCTCTCATGCTCTCGAATGTACTTGAGAACATAGTCAATTCCCGCCAGACTGTCCCTATGAGAGTCTACTTCGTATTCATATACCTCCACTCCTGATGTTAGTGCGCCAGGTATTGGAGAACTGTAGCCATAGGTACGTACAACTCCTGCGATTAGGAGCACTGTGAGGGTGAAGAACCATCCAACAGAGAACATAAACGGGTCAACAACCATTGGTTGAAATGCCGCGGTTTGCGCCAGGAAATGCAGCATTACTGCAAGAATGACAAGATTCAGTTCGCCAACGATGAACACTCTCCATGACTTCCTCCACAGCCATCTTCCTGTGGCCTGAACTGGAGGAGGCCCTTTCTCTCGTTTTGCACTGATAGTAATGCCAGTGGTGAGAAGCAAAGAACACGCAAAGGTCAAGATTGTGAAGAGAAGAACCACCATGATCACCTCATACATATAATGGATTTTATGTGTATTGACTAATTGCAGGACCTAGGTAATGTTGGAACATGGTAAGGCATATGATAAAGAAGAAAACCTTAACGGCTACATTCAGGATGTGAAACACCGACCCCCAGTTCACCCGTTCCCCAACATTCAGTAATCCGCGCATCTGCCAGAACTTCGCAAGAAACTCGGTTCTTCCCGCATAGCTACTAGCAATGTTCACACCAATTGTGAAAAGCATCATTTCAAGCAGCATGGGCAAAGCCGCGCGGATATCCATAACTCCAGTATCTATAGCAGTATGAATTGCGTAAAGCCAGACAATGAGAAGAGTTGCTGCTGCGCCAAGTAATGCGCAAAGGATTTGGTAAATTGGGGGTGGCAACAATGCACCAGGAGTAGAAAGATAATCAACAGATATCAACAGCGTTTCTATAGTCCATTTGACTATATCGAGATGAGAGAAAATACCCATCTGATAGGCACGATATGAATCTCTTGCTAACGTTTCTAATCCCAAGGAATTCAACTCATTGGCAGCCGAGTACACTAGATCTAATGCTTCTAGCACAACATCACCCAAGAAATCCACAGCCAACTGCAGCACATACAATGCACCTGATACGAGCTGGTCCATAGATAGGACATGCAATACAGGCCATGGTCCTGTCCACCAAGAATCGGTGGTGCTCTGGGCCCCTTCAATGTAATTATCAATTATTGGCACAGTATCAGGCTTCGGAATTGATGTCCCATCGAAGTCCTGCTCTTCGCCGGGGTGATTGGGGTCGTGTCTGGAGAGGTCCACCTCCAGCGTGATGTCGTGGATCTTCATCTCCAGCAGCGAGTGGGAGTCGTACCTGTCGCCCCGGACCACCACGTACTGGATGATTCAGAAATGAGGAGATGCATTTCCCTTTCAGTATGATGAAACTGGTCCCTCGGTTATCCTAGTGCTTTTGACTGCATCTTTGATCTGAGTCTTTGCTCCATCCACAGAGAAACCATAGCCGCTCCAAGGAATACTGCGAGAACCCAAATCAGATTCTGGGCAAGATGCAGACCTGGCATTTCCGCAAATGCGTGATTCCAATACAGGAATCCCCCTATCTGCAGGACAGCGGAGATCGTGAACAACATCCACTCAAGGGCTCGACTGTACCTGCTGGTGACCAGTCGAAGCTGCCATTGCTTGAATTCCACAACGGCCTCTCCATCAGGGACTCCCTCTCGTAGTATCGCTCGTAGCCGCAGCCGTCGCATAACAGCATATGGTGCAAAAACTAGGCCGACCAGTACTATGTATGCGCCATACGCGGCAAGAGACTCTAGACTCTGCACCTGTCAAACAACTCCTTCATCTCTCCACCATTGTGGGGTTTAAGTCTTCCACCTTGAAATAGGACCTTCTCTTTCATCAGAATGACCTCACTAGGTGTAGGAAAGCACGATAAAAGCATGCTACGGCCATGGCAATCAGGAAGATTATCGCTAGTTTCATGTCCATGGCAATAGCCTGCACAGGGGCCATCTCACCGGCAGTATCGGCTAGCACCTGCGCGGCTGGAGTCATAGGTTCATAGAAATTGACAAGACCAAATATAATGAAGGGGCCTAGTGTCGAACAAAGCAACCCCAATCCCAAGATAAACCAGTGATGCGCACACTCGTAGTGTGTCCATTTTCCCTCGGAGAGCATCTTTTCATGAAACCAGTCGTACATCTCAAAGAAGGTCACCGATGCTATCACAATATCCAAAATCATGGCCACCATCATTGGGATATTGCCATGATGCATCGCAATCTCAAGACCAATGAGTGCACCTATTAAGACTAAAACCAAGACATCTCCAAGAAACCCCACTTGCTGATTGAGGATCTCATCGCTTGGTTGCCCAAAGGACCCGTCGTCCTCGGTGTGAATGTCCCAGCTTTCGGTCTGACTCAGCAGGTTCTTGGCAATATGATAGTGCAGCGTGGTTCCTTCAGCAGGCTTGGCAGGATGTCCCTCCGGTACACTCTCAGGGCATATTAGAATGCCAAATACATAGTGAAGTAAGGGCCAAGGTCCAGTCCAATAGAAGGAGACCTCTTCATTGGCTGCAATCAGATCGGTGTCCGTGTCTGAGATCTGTTTTGAATCTGGATATCCCGTTCCATCGAAGTCCTGCTTCTCGCCGGGGTGATTGGGGTCGTGTCTTGACAGGTCCACCTCCAGGTTGATATCGTGGATGCGCATCTCCAGCAGGGGATTGCTGCCGTAGCGCAGCCCCTCGATCACCAGTGAGGACACCACCCGAGAGAGAGGCGTTGGTGGCTGGATGAATCCATCTCCGCCTGATGTTTGGACCTATAGCCAAGTGTCTCTGTCGACCGTGCATTTTATTAGGTGCTTTCGCCGGCAAAAAAATTGAAGTCCGGGTCGTAAGATCCGGTCCAATTGAGGGCATTGAGATGAACTCATCTGCATCACATGACAAGAGAAGAATCGTAGTCTTTTGTGCTCTTGCCACTATGGCAATACTGTCAATCCAACTCCTAGCCGCAACGGCCTGGACTGCGGATGCTGCAAATCAGGGCCCTCCTGTGGTCATTCTTCAGCTGTCCAATGACGCTGACACCGACTGGGCTGTCGCAGACCTGGTAG
>RDOF01000079.1:335-6919 GCA_011365025.1 Candidatus Thorarchaeota archaeon | reverse complement strand
GGCGGCACCTCAATTGATTTTGCTATATCACACCCTGATCGTGTTCGGTCAATGGTCCTTGTTGGTTCCGGGGTTGGGGGATGGGTGTTTAAAGACCCATTCACACGGCAATTGCTCGACAAAGCGGAAGCCGCTCTGGAAGATAAGAATCCAGATCTAGCAATGCAGCTCTTTCTGACAATTTGGCTTGCTGGACCGAATCGCTCCTGGGACGACCTAGACCCCAAATTACGAAGACTGGCAATTGACATGGCTCCCAGAATTGATGTAGATCCAATTGGCAGGGAAATGCCTCTTGAGCCTGTTGCACTTCACCGGCTTGAAGAAGTGAAAGCACCAACATTGGTCATCATAGGAGATGGCGATACACTGGAATTGATTGAGATATCCAATATTCTCTCAGCCAAAATTTCCAATGCAAAGAAGGTAGCTATGGCTGGAGTTGCTCATTATCCGAACGTAGAGAACTCGGCGGAATTCAATGAAATCGTGCTTGAATTCCTTAATGCACTGCCTTAATCTCGCCTTTCACGCCAATTGTGTAGGTGCGAACAGGTAGTTGTTTCCCAGATTGCTCCATTGCCAGTCGCGTCAACCGATCAATGCCACCGCAGCAGGGTACCTCCATTCTAAGAACGGCAATATCCTGAAGGTTGTGATTGCTGATGATTTCTATAAGTTTATCAAAATTCGATTGATAGTCCTCAAACTTCGGACACATAAGAATGGGCGTTCGTCCCTTCATAAAATCCTCATGAAGCCCGGCGTAGGCAGGGCCCACACAGTCTGCAATAAGCAATAGTCGTGCATTCTCGAAGGCAGGATGATTTGGAGTCACCAGACGCATCTTAACGGGCCAATGGTCAAGACGTGATTGGGCTGTCTGTTCTGGAATCGCGCCTTCATGAGTTTCTGTTTGGGAAGATGCAAACTCAAAGGCTTGTGAACCTGCACAGGGCTTTAGCGCATCCTCACTACTACTTGCCGCAACATGCGCCATTGCCGCTTCTTCATCAAATGCGATAGTATCCACCTCCCGCAGAGAAAGAGCTCCCTCAGGGCAATGCCCCAGGCAGGCTCCAAGTCCATCGCAAAAGCTCTCAGAGACGACCTTCGCTTTCCCATCAATTATTTCCAGCGCACCCTCCGCACAGTTTGGAACGCAGAGCCCGCAGCCCGTACAGCGCTCCTCATCAATCATTATCATCAATCGACGCACCATAGTGATTCAGTCAACTTGATGCCATAAACTATAATAAGTATAGTAGTTACCGAATAGATAGTGATTCGTCTATGACTCGCTCAAAGGAGGCCGTGGAAAGATGTCCTGTCTATATGGCATCTCGCATCTTAGGTAAGAAGTGGTCTATTCTAATTTTGCAGAGTCTGATGAAGACAAGAGAGGGCCGCGATTTGCGATTCAGTCAGATTCAACGTGACCTGGACTGGGTGAGTCCTAAAGTTCTGACCCAGAGACTACGCGAGTTGGAATCTGAGGACATTATTCATCGAAGTGTGGATTCTTCGACGATCCCAGCAAAGGTTTCCTACTCACTGACAGAAAAGGGCGAAGCTCTGAGAGATATTCTCATACTCATGCAAGAATGGGGTATTGAATACGGTGACGAATCAGCAAAATCATGTATGGGGCAAGGAAAGGGGTTCACGCACTGTCACAGTTGCATAGAGGCCAACTCCTAGCAGCTAGCTGAGCGAATCCTCGATTATTTTCAGAATCTCAGTTTCGATTCTGCTGGTCATCCTTGGCCTCGTAAGTATTCGACCGACTTCCTCCCCCGTGTCTTTCTTGAATACGATTATGGTGGGGCTACTTCGAATCTCAAAGGTTTTGACCTCAATTGGACTCGGTGGCACCGCCCACAATTCACTTGAGCCATAGGGCGGCTTTGTCATTCCGCTAGCAGCAATTATTCGGAAATTGCTTTCATTTTCGATCATCGAAAGGACCGGTATCGCTCTTCTGGCGTCTCCACACCAGTTTGCGTACATCGCGAAAATCACGTAACTCTCCTCGAATTTCCTCAGCCTCTCTATAGCATCCTTGTCCAACTCATACGAATTAGCAAATCGGAGAAAGCCACCTTTATACGATAACTCGAGGCTTTCAATGGAATTAGTAGCATTTGGATAGTCCTTCCCCACATCAGACAAATTTGGCATATTAACCACCTGTGTTTCTACATGCAATGGATGACGCGCACGATTCATATAGATTACTCCGTTTCGCAGACTATATCCGTTCCCTTCTCTGCCTTCTTGGATTGAAGCGGAGTCTGTTTAACCAGGGATATTATTTCTTTGAGCTCTCTCTCGTGCTTGTTCTCTTCGTCTCTGAGATGAATGAGTAGATGTCGAGCGAGCGGGTCCTTGGTGAGCTTCAACACCTCTGATGTTATATCGCCCATCATTTTCTCCTGCTCCTGGAGTTTCTCAAAATACCTTTCAAGCTGAACCCTTCCTGTATACCTTGAAACCTTTGCTGACCATTCGTCACAAGGCGTATGAGTCAGAATCTCAATCATCCCTTCGAGAAACTTCTGGTGCTTCCAGGTATCAAGTCGCATTTGCATGAAGACCAGTTTTACTGCGGTTTCCTTGGCTTCTTCCTCTGCCTTTGAGATTGTAAGAAGCGCGTTTTTCTCGACCTCAATTTGCTTCTGGAGTAATTCAATTATCTGTTCGTCTTTGTTAGTCAAACCAAGCTCCCTTCCAAGAATTAACTATAGCAAAGGTAATTTACTATAGTTAATAAAGTTTTCCGCGATTGCATTCGGATATCTGGGAACTAGAAATCAAATTCGGAGAGGTGTTCAACCGGTTGAACAGGCTGTTCAAAGCGTAGTCTATTATCATAATGTGAGTATTAGAACTAGGCGTGAACGAAATGAAGCAGTACGATTCAAGCATTTTCAGAACGGTCGTGGCTCCAGTAATTATAGCACTAATTGCTGTTGGGGGAATCACAGCCGCCGTGCTGTGGTTTCCAGGAAACCCAACTACAACGACAACGACAACCACGACTACCACAACCACCGGACCCTCCACGGGATTTGGTCCCCTAGCAGCTGATTACCTGAACAGCAGAAGAGATGATGTTCTGTTTTTCTGGATATACAACTGCAGCTTTGTCAATGAGGATCTTTCAGACTATTATGACCAGCAGCACAGTGGTGCATTTGTCGACGGCGTTATTCTTTGGAAAAACTACACTGAGTTTTGCCTTGTAGAAGTTCTATTTGCACCATGGGAGAGTGATACAGTAGGCCGAGGCGAGATATCAAATAGCACGTTCAATACTCTCAGTGGGGCACTTGTAGATGATGCCATTGGCAACATGCCTGATGCGACTGAAACGGGCTGGGGTGAGTGGCCTGCAGAATTCATCGTTGATGTGTTCTTCCGAGATGGCACATTCTTCTGTCTAATGTTTTGGTCAGACACAGGAACCTGCAATATCTACAATGGTACTTGGAGTGGTTTCACAGAATCGGGCTGGCCAGCAATCACCGGTTCTCTCGAGGGCTATTATCTTCAGGAGAATGGCCTGCTAGCAGCTCCCATATCTCAGTTCTTTTCGGCGATTACCAGCGCGGTTGATTATCCTGAGTAGGAAGGCCTAGACCGACAGTTAGAAGTAGCAGGAGACTGCTTTGTTCTCCTGCTCGTGATTTCTTTGGGGAACGCAACGTTGAGCCAAAACGAATACCAGCAAAGCATTGAAGAGCTCCTGCAAGGGAGAACTATGAGCGTATATTCCCTTTTGCTGACCAGGGAAGCCATGGGTGTCCGCGAGATTCAGCGAGAGCTCGGCTTCTCAAGCCCCAGCCTTTCCAAGCATCACTTGCAAAAGCTCGAGGAGGCAGGCCTTGTTTCGAAGAATCCGCACGGGGAGTACTACGTTGCAAAAACTGTGAGAGTGGGGTCTCTCACCCTATTTGTCAGGATTGGTAAGCGGTTTCTGCCGCGTTTCATATTTCTTGCTACATTGTTTGCTGGCATGTTGGCGGTCTACGCAGCACTGTTCATGTCTTGGCCGCCTGAAGGCGGAGACCTAATGTACATCGCTATGAGCATCATCGCAATTGCCATGTCTCTATATGAGGGCTGGCGATTGTTGGTGCTAAAGCCGGCCTAGTCTAGATGCAGCGGCGCCCGATAGTCAGGATGGTCGAACTGCTGGTCGACCTCATATTCATTGCCAAGAAACTGATTGCACATCACAGCTGCATAGTTGGCAGTTCCGACTGCCATAGCAATCTGCTGAGTGATTGGTCGACAATCACCTGCTGCCCAGACTCCTTCGATATTGGTTTTGCCACGATGGTCTGTAATGATATTGCCTCTCTTGTCTACTTCCACTCCTATCTGCTGGGCTAAATCGGATCTTGCCTCTGCAACATAGGCAACAAAGAAGACCTGGGCTCGTATTTTTCCTCCGTCTTCAAGAATGATTGTCTGGACTTTGCCGGGTCTGGGGAACTGGACTTCCTTGATTACCCCTCGAATCCACTGAAATGGAGATGCATCCAGCTTGGAAAGGTCCTGCTCCTCAATGGGCATGTAGGCATCTTCAGTCATTAGAATTCTAATCTTCTTGGTGAATCTTGATAGTGAGTTTGCAACATGCAGTGCGCTCCCAACCGTCCCTGCATTCACAACGAGTACATCTTTGTCCTGGCAAAGAGGCGCTTCGCAATCAGGACAGTAGAATGCTGCATTTCCGACATTGGCTACGGGAAGCCAACCCCTCCACAGTCCGTTTACCTTGGGATGCTTTCGAGAGGTCCCTGTCCCAAAAATGAGCGTCTTAGCCTGATATTCCGAAACGTCATAGGTCCTATAGCTCTTGTCTGTTCTGACACAGAACTCAGGATAGCGACCTGAGACCTGAACGACATTGGCCTCTTTGAATTCGGCACCTGCGGCCTTGGCTATTCCATGGAGTTGTCGCAGCAGAGATCTCCCTTCGTGGTAGGTGGTTCCTGAGGCGAAGTTCATGATGGTGTTCGTGTGAAAATGCATAGGACTAGTTCCACGATCAAGAACAAGCACCGACCTCTTCTGATAGGCAAGATGCAAAGCCGCCGAGCAACCAGCAGGGCCGCCTCCGATGATTATTGTGTCATAGATTGTCGACTTGCCCATTTGGAGAGCCTCTCTCTTCTGACTTTCTCCCACGTTTAATAACTCTATGGAACTGGCCTTCTACTAGTTTCAAGGCTACTCTACCGGCGCGGCATATTTTCTGATTATGTAACTGCCTCCAATAGTTATAACAGCCGCTGCACTAATAGCGCCGGCCACAACAGACAATTGAAAGCCTGTACCATTCAAGGATGTGCCTGTTGTGTTCGTGGTATTGGTGGCAGTTGTTGCTGATGTTGAAGGGCTCTCTCTATCCATCCTGTAGAAGAAGCTCGGATTGTGCGTTAGTTCCATGAACTCCCCTCGTATCCAGTCGGTCACGTAGAAGGTGCCTGATGTCACCATAGGTTCAACAGGGGGGTCTGGTTGCCAGGTTTGCCAACCATCAATGCCAATTTGCTGGAATATATGCTTGGGGAGGATTGCTTTGTAAGCAACATTCACATAATGCCAATAGGACTCAGTTGAAAACTCTACAACAACGGTATAGACTGAGGACGCATACGCTGCAGTCATATCCTCGAGTGCCGTTCCCTCTCGATGGTACGCCATCACTCCAGGTGGCGTTTCGAATAAGTTCAAAGGTGAATCTTGTTTGGCCCTTCTGAATCTCAGGATTTTCAGAGTTCGTTTCAACTGTGAACGATTTAGCCAGCCACGGCAGTATGTTGAATTCAAGATCAGTTGTCACAAGGCATTCAAAGAGAAGGCCTGATACTATTCTGTCATAAATAGAGGAAGAAGCCATGAAATTGAGGGTTGTGACAGGAGTCCAGTATACTCTTAGCATCCCGCCAAAAGGTCCCCCGAACTCAGGCCTAAGTCGACTCTTGAACCAAGTCCACCAGTAGTATCCTTCCATCTGCCATTCGAATCTATCTGTTCGGAATGCCAAGTACTGTGTATTGCAGTAGATTGGCACCCAAGGACACTCATAGAGAAGGATGAGCTGTAAATCTATAGCTAGGTCCACAATCCTCTCATAGCTGGGCGTGCGCAGCAGTTCCCTTGCCAAGGCATCATAGGTGTCATTCTCAAAATTGGCTGGATTTCGATATGGCTGGTCTATGTAGTCGGAGCAGAAGTAATGCCCCAGGTAGTCCAACGCCATATCAAAAACCCTGCCCAGCATTACCATATCATAGTCGTCGTGATAGTGAATCCTTTCGACTAGAGTGTAGTAGCTAACTGCTTGCGCAACTGCATCGATTTGGAGGCTTCTGAACGTTTCTTGAGCAGCCACTCCTGCAAGATAGGGAACTTCGGCTCCCTCAGAATAATCAACAACCACTTGGAACCGGTCACCATTGGGAGCATTTCGAAATCCGGTCACGGGATCAATAAGGAATCCGGCAACTTCAAGCAGCTGTGTAGCTATCTGTGGCTGAGGGCTGTAATATGAGTAGGGGGTTTGCCCC
>RDOF01000079.1:0-325 GCA_011365025.1 Candidatus Thorarchaeota archaeon | reverse complement strand
AATTGATAAGGGGTGAACAGCAGGAACCACTACATCCTGCGGCTCTGCATGTCCATGCCACATCTCAGCGATGAGTGTGTGCTTGTCCAAGGCAAAAGCAAACGCACGGCGGAAGGCAGTAATGTTGTATGGATACTTCTGACAGTTGAAGTAGTACAAACCATAGCCATTTCGTGGCTCTTCGTATACGTCGATGTTCTCAGCTTGACTAAGGGGGTCAAGATGGTCCGCAGTGGTTTCGCTCATATCAACTTCATTATTCAGCAGAAGAAAGGTCTCGGGAATCTCAATTCCTTGGCTCACGGTGGTTCGCAAGAAGAGCTTG
>RDOF01000007.1 GCA_011365025.1 Candidatus Thorarchaeota archaeon | reverse complement strand
CGGCATCGAATTCGATGACGCAGTCTGTGATATAGCGCACAACTTCCTCCGTCAATCCAAGCGGAAACGTATCCTCAACTCGCATCCTCACAATCTCGTAGAGCTGTGATTGCGTGTATGTGTCCAGAGGAACCTCAAAGTCATACCCCATCTTTGTTGCGGAGCCCTTGGTGAGCATTCGATAATCGTGGCTGTTCAGCACTCCTATGGTGCTGGCCTTGATCTCCTTGGAGAGTTGGGCAAGCTTTGAGTAGACCTCTTCGTTCCTCTCATCTATATTATCAACCACGAAGACAGTCTTCTTGTTGGCAGAAGCTGCGGTTCGCTTGAAATTCATCCAGAGAACATCCAAGTCGAAGGCTACGGTGATTGGAGTGTCTGTCTCCATGTGTATCTTGTCATTCAATTCAGAGATGATCTCAAGTGTGTCCTTTTTCCTTGCGTCCACATATACCGTGTGTGCATCAAACTGTTGAGGCACAAGCTTGGTCAGGAAATAGCGTGAGAAGACAGTCATCCCTACCCCTGTTATGCCGTGCACCAGGCAATTCACACCATAGTCTTCCTCATAGCTGTCTCGGTAAATCCCATCAATGGTTTCCAATTCACGATCCCTGTGAAGAAGCTTCTCAGGGACCCAATATGGGTCAAATAGACCCCTCGGGCTACGATGTGGGCGTACCATTCCTATCATAATCTGGTCTTGAAGAGGGTATATAAACACCTGACTGAGATGACCGAAAGTATTCAAGTGCTACTATACCATGGAACTCAACACTGTTCCACACGACTCGTCCAAGATGAAGCTGTTGAATCCATCTCCGATGACTGCACGTAGCTCCTCGAGCCTCTTCTTCTTCGCCTCGTCACTGAAAGGCCATTTGTGCTCGGGCTTGGCTCTGACGCCAATGTCATCACATAGATTGACGATATCTTGAACCGTTTGGAACAGGTCTGGCCCTGACTTTCCCTCTGGTCTTATCTCGCGAGAATGCATGATTAGGCCGTAAGCTGCACTATTGTCCCCAAGATACCATTTGCTTGGCGCATGCCCATACTTCGCGAAGGGGACAAGGTCATGGCTTCGCAGCAAATCATCAATAGCTGCAATAGTCCGATTCATGTCTTTCAGACTCTCGCCATATAGACCGTAGCCCTCAAAGAGCGCAAATTGAACTCCTGTTTTCGGATTTCGTTTTGGAAGTTTGATTCGCAGGTCCTTTGCTTTTGCCAGTTCTTTCCTGTCCAGTCCTTTCACTTTGCCTGTGTCACATATTCCCATGTCAAAATCATTTGGCGCCTCAAGAATAAGCAAAGGCGGCCTCAACTCTTCGCGTACATCGGGGTGGGCCATAACGATTGACTCTCCATATCTAATTGGGCATTTGAGCTCAATCATCTTGAGAATTGCATGGCCCAATGCATCATAGTCGGAATACTCCACCATGGCTCCAATTGTGTCTTCGTTGTGGAGAGGTCGAATTGCGACGCGAATCTCCGTGATGAATCCAAGGGTTCCGTGAGAGCTTGCAACATCGTGAATGGTCATTCCCCTCTTGTTCAACTCTGCCTCAAGCTCTGGGTCGTCGGACCGGACGCCATCATAGGTTACTGAAAGTCTACGCCCATCATAAGTGACCAATTTAACTCTAATCGTGTTATCGCGCATCGTACCATTGACCCATGTGTCATTGCCGCCTCCATCCGTACTGAGAATCCCACCAACACTCGCAATATCACGACTACTGGGTGCAACCCAGAACTTCATCCCCATTGGCTCAAGCAATGCATTGATGTCATCCGGCGATGCCCCTGGTTGAACATCAACATATCCCATGTCCTTAGAAACTGAAAGCACTTCACGCATCTGTAGACTACTTATCATAATGCGGTCCTTGTCTCCTCCAGTACATGCACCACTAAGTCCTGATCCTCCCCCCTTTGGAGTAACGTCGTACCCGTGCTCTTTAGCAAACTCAATGGCGGCTAGAATGTCTCCTTCCGTCCTAGGGTAGTACACTCCACGTATCTTCTTGAAATTCAGTCGATAATACATGGATGCATTGGCACCTATGACTATGTCCCTGATTCTCATGCTATTTGCCCTCCTCCTCGCCAATTGCCTCGACTAGCAACTCAACTATGTCCTTTGTTTTATTGTTGCTCGCCATGAGTTGTTCTCTACATGAGGGACATGCCGTGACCACCGTCACGTCGCGAAGTTTTTCCTTTGCAGAACGTGCCTGAATTATGATGTCACTCAAGCCCGGGTCAGTCATTCTGAGGAGTCCGCCGCCGCCACAACAGCTCGCCTCCATCTCTCGGTACTCTACTCCCATCTTCTTCATCAGAGATCTTGGTTCGGTTTTGATTCCCAGAATCCTGTGGAGTTCGCAGGGATCGTGATAGGCCAATTCCTCTCTTTGATGATATATTGGGATTTCTTTCATAGTCCGGTCGAAGAATTGCGTATGATGAAGTGCTTCAACTCCTTCCAAATTATGATACTCCCGCAGCTGTATCAGGCATCCAGGACAGCAAGTCACTACTTGCTTTGTCTTGGCATCTTTGATGACAGTCTTGTTGTGGTTCCTGAGTTCTTTTGCTCCCTCTTCATTTCCCATTAGGTAGAGCGGATGCCCACAGCAATTCTCCTCTGCACCCATTACCAAGTAGTCGACGCCCTGATCCTCTAGCATTTTGAATAAGGCGCGTACTACATTCATCTGGCTTGAGCGAAACGACATCAAGCAACCAAGAAACACCATGGTGTCTGCGGTCTTCCCCTTCTCGTAAAGCCTGTCTGCAAGACCAGGAATTTCATCTTCAAGTTCGTCCAACCAGTAGACCGCTCGGTCTTCTGGATCCAGTCCGTAAATATTAGCAACGTTGGCAAGGGCATCTTTGAGAGAGTCCAGGTATTCGAACTCCTCTGGAGCTTGTTGTACTGCCTTTGCCCGCTGCTCATGCCAGACACGAAGAAGGTCCACATCAGAAGAGCAGACCTCAGTACATCGCCCACATAGCGTGCACTGGAATAGGAGCCGACGAAACTCCTTAGCAAGCTCCTCATCTCCTTCTATTTGGTCCATTACTTGCAGGAGGTAAAGTTTTCCACGAGGCGAGAATTGCTCCTCGCCAACTGCATCGAAGAGCGGGCAAAACTTGACGCATGACCCACAGCGTACACACTTATCATAGGACATTTTCGTTTCTCCGCATCAGGAAGTATTTCTGTGTTCATACTAGAGCAGTATTAGTCTTGCTGATAGCTGCTTTTTGCGTGAAAAAGAGTAGAAGAGCGGCGTATGAACGCCGCTTCAAAGAACCAATAGCACCTAGGTAGGTGGTGCCTTGGGAATGAAACCTTCCTTGTAAAGCATCTCTGAAGAGGCTCGAGCTACTCGAATCACATCCTCTGCATGCTTGTAGAGTTCCTTCTCTTCCCAGTGCTTCTTAGCAACTCCCTGTTCAATGGCCTTCATTCCAACAGCAGTTGCCTCCAAAGGATACAGTTCCCACTGGTCCATTGTGGGGATGACCTTGCGATCGCTTGCTTCCTTTGCTCCCAAGTCTGCTAGAGCTTGGGCGGCTGCGATGCACATCTCATCAGTAATTGTTGATGCTCTCACATCAAGTGTGCCTCTAAAGATGCCCGGAAAACCAAGTGAGTTGTTTATCTGGTTGTCAAAGTCACTTCGTCCAGTACCGACAATCCTGGCTCCTGCTTCCTTTGCATCCCACGGCCAAATTTCAGGCAGTGGATTCGCACAGGCATAGACAATGGCATCAGAAGCCATTTTCGATACCCACTCCTTCTTGATTGTGCCAGGGACCGGTCGTGAGGCGCTTATAAGAACATCCGCTCCATCAACGACTTCACCCAGGTCTCCTGTCACGCGGTCGGGATTTGTCTTTTGAGCTAAATCGTACTTGAAGGTGTCCTCATCCTTCTCTGCAACTATGTCCTCTCGGTCTGCATAGATTGCCCCAGTGCTGTCTACCATAATCATATTCTTGGGGTCGACACCAGCCGAAATCAAAAGATATGCAGTTCGCGTGTTTGCAGCACCCACGCCAAGCAGAGCGACTTTAATATTCTTGATATCTTTCTTGACAACATTCAAACCACCAAGCACACCTGCGAGGACCACTGTGGCGGTTCCCTGCGCGTCGTCATGCCACACCGGGATTTTAACATCCGGATCATTCCTGAGTTCTTCAAGAACCCTGTAGCATTTCGGCTTTGAGATGTCCTCAAGATTGATACCTCCAAATGAGGGCTGTAGGAGCTTCACAAACTCAATGATTTTGTCAGCATCCTTTGTGTTAACACACACCGGCCAGGCGTCAACGCCACCGAGGTATTTGAATAGAATCGCTTTCCCTTCCATCACGGGCCCGGCAGCAAGTGGACCAATATCGCCGAGACCGAGTACTCGTGTACCATCGCTTACGACTGCCACCATGTTACCTTTGTTCAGGTGGTCGTATGCTTTGTCTGGATTGTCCTTGATATCTAGACATGGTTTGGCCACACCAGGTGTGTACCAGATTGCAAAGTCAGAGAAGTCACGAACCGGTGCCTTGCCTATGCTCTGAATCTTCCCCTTGTAGTAGGGATGCATAATCATGGCATCTTTGCCGGGTTTCTCGGCCTTCTTCTTCAATTCCTCAACAGAGAGTTTCTCTTCAGGCATTATACTGCGCCTCGTTTCATGATTAGACGGCGTACATATCTCCGTCTGACGACCTTCGGAGGCTAAGTGCTTCGATTAAAATGTATGGCTTGCACCAACGCCTTTCACATCCCCTTCCAATTCATAAGCAAGCATGTCGTTCCAGTCGCTGGTGCTTCAATGACGGACCCAATTGGCGAGGAGTTCCATAAGAGAACCAAGTACTTGAGAGGTAAGCTTCCTGGACATCGATTGGATTGGACTTCAAAACCATCAGTATACAAGGAGTTCCCGAATGCTGACTCAATTGCCCTTCCTGTTCCTCAATCAGCCGAGGGCCCAGGCATTTGGGATGTCATAAGAACCAGACGGAGCGTAAGGGCTTACAAAAATGAAGATATCTCGCTTGAACATCTTTCCCAGATGCTATGGGCAACTCAGGGCATTACCGCGAGGGCGCACGATTATGAGCTTCGAGCCTCCCCCTCGGCCGGAGCTCTATATCCCATCGAAACCTATCTCTGCATAAACAGAGTTGCTGGTCTGGACCCCGGACTCTATCACTACGACGTCAGAACTCATGCATTGGACGTCATCAAGAAAGGTGATTACGGTGACTCAGTGATGAAAGGCGCTCTAGATCAGATGATTGCGAAAAGAGCTGCAGTGGTCTTCATTTGGAGCGCCATAATCAATCGCTCAAGATGGAAGTACCTTCAACGGGCATACAGGTATGTGTTTCTTGATGCAGGTCATATCGCGCAAAACCTTGCATTGGCAGCACAAGCCCTTGGATTGGGTAGCTGTCAGATTGGTGCAATCTATGATGATGAATTGAACAGCCTTCTGGGACTAGATGGTATTGAAGAGAGTGTCATCTACCTTGGCAGTGTAGGCGCCCCAATTAGGCAGTGAGTGTACTTAGAGCTTTAGTCCCCAGAAAGACGCAATTTGCTGGGCATGCATCCCAGATTTAACTTTATCAAGTCCCTCTGACCCGCCAAAGACACCCTCAATCTTGCCTTCCTCATCAATGAGGTACGTTATTCTCTTCACACCCATTCCTAGTATACTGAGTTTGCTATAGGCATCGTATAGCTTGGCTATCTCCAGATCCTCATCCATAAGAATGGGAAACGGCAGTCTGTGCGTCTCTCGAAAGTCCTGATGCATCTCAGCGGACCCCCCTGAAATCCCAAAGATGGGAATTCCTGAACCCTCAAAGAGTGTGTAGCTATCCCGCAGAGAGCATGCCTCCGCGGTGCATCCAGGAGTGAAATCTCTGGGATAGAAGTACAGTACTATCTTCTTGCCCTGATAATCCGATAGCTTGAAAGGATTTCCAGATTCGTCTTTTGTTTCAAAATCCGGAGCCATATCACCCACTTTTAACATTCGAACCTCTCCTACAATTTGAGTTCCCAGTACTTCATGACCTGCTCGGCATGTTCTCCGGTATTAACCTTGTCAACTGCATCAGGGTGTTTCCCAAAGACAGCTTCAACTTTGCCTCTCTCATCTATTAGAAAGGTAGTTCGTTCAATGCCCATGTACTCCTTGCCGTACATCGACTTCTTCAAGTAGACTCCGTAAAGCTTGGCGATCTCGAATTGCTCGTCCATCAGCAATGGAAACGGCAGGTCGTATTTGCTCTTGAACTTCTGATGTGATTTGGCATCTCCTCCTGACACACCAAACACTGGTATCTCGTTGTCTTTGAACACATCAAAGCTGTCTCGTATTGAGCATGCCTCTGCCGTGCATCCGCTTGTATTGTCCTTGGGATAGAAGTAGAGGAATATTTTCTTGCCTCGATAACTGCTTAGCTTGAACTTCTCCCCACTCTCGGTTGTCGTCATAAAATCGGGTGCTTTATCTCCCTTTCTTATCATATTCCTTCCTCTATTAACTATTGTTATCACTACTCCTTGAATATTGCTAATAAATCTTCTCTTAGGATGCAGTCTAGAAATTGTACGTCAATTAGCAACCTTAAAGAGTCAAACCGATTGCCTGCAATCTGAAGGTGGAGTAATGGAAGAGCAAATCGCAACTACGAAGTCCTTGTCATCCTTCTATGCGCTATTCGTTGTGTTTGCGCTTCTAGAAACTGCTGCTGGATATGTAATTGGGGTGTTTCTGCCTCCTGCGGATCCAGTAGACTTGCTTGCATGGTTTGTCTTGTATCTCGCTCTTCCCGTCGGCGTGGCCTTGTTGGGCGCCTTCATTGGCTGGAAGGCGAAGAAGAATGCCATTATCTACAGAGCGCCAGAGTGGGCTCTAAAGCCAGTGCAATATCGAATAGATGAGTTTCTTTCCTTCATTCGAGACCATCATCGAAAGTACACCCGCATGGAGGCCCGAAGTCACTACTGGTTCTTTCAGCTTCCCATTCTAACAATGATTCTTCTCTCTGCACTTCCTTTCTATGTCCTTCAATTCAATCCACCTTTTGCGATTATTGTGCCGGCCATATTCTCTGCTGGCCTTCTCTTGATACATGTCACCAGTGTGGTTGGAGCCTTTCTTTCAACCGAGAATGAAGCATCAGCGGACTTCACCCTCCCCTTGGTTAGGGAGGCATTGTGGCTTGCAAAGGAACAATCCAAAGTCACGGGTGTGTCAGAGGTCCATGTGGTTGTTGACCTAGGGAAACATGGCGAGTTTGAGACTGTGCGAAATCCTCGTGTCGTAACCCGGATTGAAGGAGTAGAGGATGCTGGATACATGGAGTCCTGGTCTGAAGATCTTCGAGCTCTAACTCGGATGTTCTGCCGGCTGAATCCATCTAATGCTCAAAGCCAGGTAATCTGGTGGTGGCTTTCTCAAGAACGGCTCTTCAGGAAATATACGGAGTCTGAAAAGGAGGGCTACTTCGTCAAGTTCCCTGTGCCATTCCTTGGTAAAGATCTTGGAGTCCGTGACGTTAAATTGGTCACCGCCAATGCTATTGGAATAATGCTGCTTGAGATTGTACGACACGGCAATGGAAACGACAATATCAGGAAGCTTCTTGATGACTTGAATGTGGCTCCGGAGATTATAGAGAGTGCACAGAATGCCTGAACTGACTATTAGTTACAAATCACCCCTTCCATACTATGTACTGCTTTTCGTAATGCTAACAATCTGGGCTTTCATTGCACTGGACCTTTCTCTACGTTTCATGCCAGGAATCTATACCTCCTCATTT
Organism: Candidatus Thorarchaeota archaeon; assembly: GCA_011365025.1. The sequence continues at coordinate 99,183 of RDOF01000007.1, read as the reverse complement.
GCATGGATCATGGTATCATCTGGAATTCTCCTAATTCCCGTTCTTCCCACTTCGATTGTTATTCGTTTCATGAAAGACAGTGTTGAGTTGAAATCACCATCTTGGGAATTCAAGATTCGTGAGATTCCTTTCAATGAATTTAAAATCATGATGAGGGAGTATCAGAAGGGTTACACTCGACTAATTTCGAGAATACCTTACACGGATATCATTCTCCTCACTATCCTATTCGTAGTTGGCGTGCTGTACCCTTTTCTTCTCCCCTTTGATCCATATCTGATACTCCTTTCGGCATTCCTCTTTCCCGTAGTTAACATAGCATTTGCTCTTGTTATCGCCCATTTTCTCTACGGTGCATTTGAGAACAACGCCACCTCTGAATTCCCCTATTGGCCGCATAGCAGCTTCAAAGAGGCGGTAAAACACCTTGGCAATACGCCTGGCATATCATACACTGGGATACGGGCTGCCATTGGTGAGGCAGGTGGCTATTATACGATTCGCGACCCAGTTGCCGTTGGTAGAATTGAGGGGATTGAGAGTCTGGCTCGAATTGATATCGTTGTGGAGAGAAATGGAGTCTTGAGGGAAGGAATGGCTTTCTTGGCTCTGGGGTTGGCTAATGAGACCAAATCCAAGACAACAAGATTCTCTGGAGACAACACTTCAACCGACCTTCTTGATCTTGTTCGATGGATTCTTCTTGAATACACATCAACTATCGATTCAAAAGAGATTCTCGCGGACGTTTTGGATGATGTTGGGTTGTCGACACTTTGAATCGATGCCCTTATCACTCTGGATTATCATTCTTGTTCGTGAACGAGGCTGATGTTGCGTGAGTAAGGATGCGATTGTAGACTACTCGAGACAGAGTAATGTGAATCGGGCCTATGCAGTAATAGTAGTTTCAGTAACTGCCTTTTCATTGATTTGGAAGTACATTGGGTTTCAAGACCCAAGCACAGTCCTTCCTATCAACATCTTAATCCCCTCCGGTTTGCTGCTCCTCTCGGCAGTAATGGGTGCTTTGTCCAAGCGTGCAATAGACTATGTTCCTGGAGAGTGGGAGGAGCGAAAAGTATGGGTGCCTTTCAAAGAATACGACGAAATGGTCGAGAGCTTCGAAGATGCATATGGACATCTCTTCTCTCACGGAGCGGATGGCTGTGGAATATGCCTGCTCATGCCAATCACAATCCTATTGGGGTGGTTGGCTATTATTTTCGAGAGTTCTGCTGAAACGCTTTTCACGCCTCTAATTGACTCTCTTCTTCTTGTTGCCATAATCTATGCAATAGTGTCCGTGGCAGGCTTTGTTCTCGGTTTCAGAGCCCCTGCCATCGATGCCAAGGAGTTCTTCAAGCTTCCCGAGCTGGACCGAGATGTATATGACTTTGCGAGCGAGCTTCAGTATGTAGATGAAATACGAGCAGGGCTGAATGTCACGCTAGGGATTAGGGAAGGAGTCCAAACCATCAAGGAAGCTGAGATTAAAACTCATATTGAGGGGCTACCGGATACGGTGGCCATAAAGGTGCAGGTTTCTCGCTCCGGATTTGCTTATCCTTATCTTGTCGGCACTGCATACAAAGGAAATCCAGTTGATGCTGGTTCTGAGTCCTTTAGGATTGGCACGAAATACCCTGCATTGGTGGAGTATTCAATGGACAAGAATGTCACTGTCATGGTCGCTCGCTTCAACATCCCTAAGCGAACAAGCGCAGTCCCACATATCTCGAGTCAGGACTTTCGCCGGCTTGCTGTCCTCCTGGTATCGCGACTTAAAGCAAATCATGAAGGGACTCTCTAGTCAGGCAGCCCTCTTGCTGCAGCATAGACATCTTTAATTATGGGTCATCCTGCGAAGTGTGTAGAAGCCACTGACGGCAATATGGAGCGTTCCAGTATGGTATCGAATAATTGGAAGAATAAGTGGGTCCTTACATTGATGGCTGGGATTGCCATCCAAGCGATAGTCTACACTTTGATAGCCATATTGAAGTTTCCCGAATTCTCTATTCACCCCTATTTCTATGATGTTTGCTTGATTGGTTTTATTTCGGTTATCATTCAAGCCGGTGGGTTCGCGGTAATCATGAGTAAGACCCTGAACGAAGATCCGGCAATTTATGGGCAGGGCCGCCCGTTCCAACACAAACTGAGAGAAGAGGATGAAGACGTGGCGGATAGAAAACCAACACACGTCACGGATTGATTCCCTTATCCTCACTACATTAGGGCCACGTTATGAGCGGTGGAAATGCTCTGGGTGGAATATGGCTAGGGATGAAACCTGGAAACCAGAATTCCATGAAGGGCAATCCATTGAACAACGGTGATATCAATACGACCGCTACAACAAGAACTGCAAACGTAATAGTGTGCACAGCTGTTACATAGGTGTAGTATGGTCTGATGTAGCTATAGAATGCAAACGCTGGTATTGAAAGGGCAGCAATGGCCAATATCTCCACAGGGTCGAAGAAGAATGGCAAGGTAACAGGGAAAAGGAAGTAAAAGATCCATGTGATCTTATCGCTGGATGTTTCGTGATGAGCAATCTTATGAATTCCGTCAATGCCCTGCGCCAGCATGAAGACTGGAATGAACATCCACCAAGCAAGTCCCACGAAAAACATTGCACCTGCGTAGAAGAAGAGGTCACCAAAGCTCTCGAAGCGTTCCCAAAGCGGATTTCTGGAGAAGAACTCAGTTGCCTCTGTCATATAGTAACCAATCATTTGAAAGAATACAAGTACTGGGAGCAAAAGGAGTGATATAGCAATCATCACGACAGCTGCTCGTGGGAGTTTCGGAATTTTTCCCTCATGGAAATTATCCAGGGGATAGATACCATGTAAAGTGAATGCAGTGATGAAACAGAGAATTCCACTGGGGAAGTTGGGCAGAATGAACTCCAGGGGTTGAAATATGTACATCAAGGGTCCAAGAAACGCGTACACGTTTGATGTAAGAGACTCCTCGAGAATATACCATACTCCGAATACAACGAGGAGTTCGGGAATGAGCATCTTGAATCTGTAGTCCTGGATGAATTTCATAATGCGTCCGGGTTCATTTTGAGAGGCACCCATTACTTCATTCCACCTAGTACAGAAAGGCTCCCGGTCTATCCATCTCTTAAGCCTATCCCTGCGGGAACTCTAAGCTACATGCTCGGATAGAATGTTGTTGAAAATGCCAGCGAAGTGCTTGCTTTCTGTGTGAATCTCTTTTGAAAGCCTTTCACTGGCACCTGCAAGACCGCACCTAGTGGACACCATGGTTCTTCTTTTCAGCAATCCCAAGTCCACGCCGCTGGAATCGAAGTCTCTAACTGCACGTTTTAGGTTCCTCTCGAAAACATCCGATACTGGTGATTGAAACTCGTCGTCCACATTTGGAAGGACTCCGATTGCCAGTCCGCCCCCCCTTTCCAAAAAGGAGTTTATGGCGTCTGCTTGAACCCTGTCAACATTGGGCGGATAGGCCAAAACATCAATGTGGACCATCTTTGGTTTGGCTTCCCAGAGAATGTATTGCTCGTTGACCTTCAACATCCTCCAGTCATCACAGTAGTGATAGCAGGGTAATGCATCTTTTGGGTACACGCGTTCTATGGCCTGGGTAACTTCCCTTACAGTAAAGTCAACTTCTCCTCGATTCACCAAATCGACTACATATCCAAGTGTAGGATCATCCTGACAGAGAAGAAGGGCGTCAGAGTGTTTGGCCAACTGGCTCATCTGTCCCTCACTTACTCGTTTCATCAGTGAAGTGAACAGCCGAAGCAAGCTCTTTGAAAGCAACTGCCTTCCATCAGACCCACGAATACTGAACCCCAGGGTAGCTGGAGCCGTCTGCTGTGTTTTGAGGAATTTGTAATGCGTTCCATCTACCATTAGATAGAGGCTTCTGAAGTACGGTTCTTCGGGGATGATTGGTTCAATGTCATCGACAACTTCTCGGTAGGTATAGGGGTCAACGTCCAGCGTGAGACTCCCTTCCTCTTCGAACCCCTCAATTAAAACGCCGAATTGACGAATCATGTCTTCTTCTTTAAATGCAGGCAACTGGAACGTATAAGGCAATTTGATTGATTGTACATATTCCTTTGTTGATTCGTGGTCCGTGCCGCCTACGCTTCCAACAGCAAAGAATTCTCCTGCCAATTCCTCAGGAAGGAGCGGGTTTGCCATATTACTCTCCCCGTTGCGAGGTTCGTCTTTTCACAACCCTATTGCAGGAGGGGATGGCAGGGCAACCGACACACGCCTCCGGAACATCCGAAATTGTCTGCTCACCATAGAGAAGCACCTGCTCTACCACCGCAGCTCCACCTGGCGTTTCCGCCGCTGGGATTTCCTTGCCAGCCATCTTGACAGTGCATTTGTGCTGTGCGAGCTCTTCTGTCAGCTTCTCCATTTCGCCGCTAACAATCACTGCCGTTGGTCCAACCTGTCGTACTACGTATTTGCTAAAGTCGTCAAGAAGCAATAGGTCATCAAGGTCTCTTTCGGATTCGGTTTCAAAGAGGATAATTTCAGAAACTTTCGCAAATGTGGTCTGAGATGTCCAGTCTGTAATTGACCTGCTGACATTCTTTGGAACCGGTTTGCTGCTCTCTTTCTTGAGAAAATCGAGTATATCTTTCTCACGTAATCCTACTTCAATTGCCTGGAAAATTGACTGGTCCGTAATACGGAAAGTGCTTACAACATCCGTCTTTGCAGGTTGTGAGAAAAGCAGGAGGTTGTAGAGCTTGTGGTAGTCCATCTCCGAAGTAAAGACAGTCAGTTCAAAGTTTGGCTGCACGAAGAATGTATTATCACCATGGACTTCAGCTTGGGGGTTCTTCGCAAGTACACTCTCCCCAACCGGAGTCAGTTTGACTCCTTCGAGCTTCTTTCCTCGATAGGCTCCTTCTACCAGCCCGAGCAGAATTGGTGTTTCAAGAGCAAGTCTTACCCGGTCGTCATCGACCTTCACCCATTTCAGCGGTGCATTCTCAATGAAGAGCTCGCTCCGAATCCAGCCCTTCATATCAGAGATGCTTATCCATTCTTCTTGCGTACTCTCACGCAGCCGGCAAATTGCTAGATTCAACGTGTATTCGGTAGGTTGGTCTGGAGTGGCCCATATTGCCCTAGTTCTTCCCAGCGAAGAGAGTAGTAGCCTACGTGATACTGTGCCCTGTCCTCCTGAGAATAGCACGTCGACTTTTCCTGGAATTACTCTATCTTCATCAACAATTTGATACGCCCCTGCCTTTCGTGCCATCTTTTGAACGAGTTCAAACCGCTCTTCCGTGGGCTTAGACATGGCATCTTTTATGTGGTCAATTTCGCGCTTAGGGAACTCCCAGCTGCTAGTTAGTCTAACCTCGTTCTTTGCCAAATAAGATACCAGAATTAACATGTCTATTAACAAGGTGTCCCTTTCGTCCACAAAGGACTTGGCTCTCTTGGGAACCTCTGGATTTGGCTCTGGCTTGTCAGAGAATCGTTCAACAAGGAATGGAATAAGATAGTCAACAATCTTGAACTCGGCTACTTCTCTTCCATATTCTGTCACTCTTGATTGAAGCCTGCGAATAATGACTCCTTTCTTACGTAGATCTCTCTCAGTTTGATTCAGTTGTCCATAGCTGTAGATTTGCCGAAATGGTTTTAGCTTATCATAGCTCATTGCTCCCCTGTTCAAGGCAAGCATCCCAAGCAAGTCCTTCTCACGCTCTGAGAAGGTATCGAAGACTCTGTTTCGCACATCTGGTTCCTTCATCTTCTTTGCAAGAAGGCTTCCCAGTTTTGTTCCTGACTCACTCTTGCTGATGTCAATGTCCCAATATTGACAGGCGACTATCAGGTCTTCTCTTAGCATAAGTTCGAGTTCTTTCTCCAATGATTCTTTTGGCATTAGACTTCCAGCCTCAGAGTTGAGATATGCGGACAAGCGCCCAAAGATTTGCTATTTATGATATTTTTGGTTTAAGCTACTATTCGTCCTCTTAAGCCAAAAGAGATAGACATGCAGTCCTAATGAATCAATCGAAAAGAGGCAGGCTTATTTTCTCCTCTCTAGAAGTGAAATTAGGTGCACTCAGTGGAACCCCTTCTTTGGAGTCTCAAGTATCGACCTGTTGAGTGGAGTGACTTTGTTGGCCAGGAGAGAGCAATCACCCACCTCAGAAATTTGGCCGATTCAGGAAGTTGTCCAAACATGATCTTTTACGGTCCTTATGGTACTGGAAAGACTAGCGCTGCTCTCAGGTTTGTCCGAAGCTTCCTTGGGGACAATCTCGCCTCTAATTTCAAAATGCTAAATGTCCGTGAAATAGTATCCTACCCCACAACGAAAGCAAAGCGGGATATTCAAGACCTCGCTAAGCTAGATAGGTCCCAGCGAACCGAGTTTGATGAATACATGTCCCTAGTCTACAGAGAAGTCAAAAGCGAACTGAGAGTAAAGGGCATCACAAGAGACCCCAACAAATCTCAGATGTTGCAAGGCGCAATCAGAATGTTTGCATCCACAATTGCAGTCACCGATGAGCTGGTCAAAGTCCTTGTTTTGGACGAAGCAGACGCTCTTACCAACGCTATGCAGCAAGCACTCCGGAGGACTCTTGAGATTTACAACAAAGCGTGTCGTTTCATATTCATCACTCCTGGTCTATCTGGCTGGAGCCCGGCAATTGTATCCCGCTGCGTTCCCATCAGTTTTCCATCACCTTCCGAAGAGGAGATTCAGGGGCTTGTGGAATCTATCGCAAGGAATGAGAACATAGATGTGGAACCAAATGCATTCCGAGCAATTGCCAGAGAGTCTGAAGGGGACATGAGGCGGGCTATTAATCTCCTTCAAATCGCGGCGGCGTATGGAGCAACCATTACAGAAGATCATGTCTATCAATGCTCGGAAACTCCTTTGACAAGAGCAGTGAGAAACACCATTACCATGGCGATTGATAGAAAGTTTGTCAAAGCGAGAAAAGAGCTGAGGAACCTTCTCGCCCTGGAGGGTTATGGCGCCAAGGAAGTCATCCTAGAGATGGAGCGTGATCTCGTAAAGCGCCCTTTTGCACCAGCGGTTCTAGCAAGGATTCTCAATCGGCTTGGTGAAATAGACTATCGAGTTCTGCAATCCAGCAATGATTTCCTTCAAATTACTGCCTTCTTGGTATCTATCGGAAGAATAGCTTCTGACGTCGCGATCACCTGATGAAGCACTCTATCGAATTGGACGCGCAAGATTAAGTGGAAGGTCCTGACGGTCAAAAAGAAACCCTGCAATGATTCTATCTTCCTTTCGGGATATCATCCCACTGGTTTCTGCCGCTTCAAGCATTTCTCGAATCTCGCTTGGGGGAGCATATCTGCATCTGAAAGATAGAAATTCCACTGCACTCTCAAGACTCACCTCTCCTCCTTTTGTTCTAAATAGGTGAATTATCCGCTTAGGGAAATAGAAAAAGAACTGGCTGGAGCATTACGGACAGCCACCTTAACCATCGATTCATCGAAAACACTGGGCGGAATGACGAATCTTAACCTGTTAGCTAGAACGGAAGATAAGGAATTGGTTATCAAATTTCCAGGTAGCATTTCGAGATTTCAAGAAAATCCGTTTCTCCAAGAATTTTCTCTAATGAAATATTTCTCCGAACTGGACCTTTCTCCCAAGCCACTTGCCACCGGTTTTCTAGCATTGCCATATCATCTACCTTTCTTGGCATATGCTTTCGAAATGGGCCAAATTCGTTCCAGGATTATGGACCTCTCTCTGAAGGACTGGAATGTTATCGTGGAAACCCTTGAGAGAGTCCATCATTCAACCCCCCCTAAGGTTGAGGAATTTAATACTGCAATTGAATTCCTCGCTTCGCTGACCTCTCCCTTGAACGCATTTTCAGCAGATTCAGGTGATCCAAGGCTTCGTGAAACACGCTCCCGCTTTGATGATTCATCCCTGGCGCTGTGTGAAATTATCGACTCGACTAATTGGACAAAATCAACAATTCATGGTGACCTTCGTCTATCCAACATTGTTTTCCAGGATGACCATGTTATCCTTCTTGATTGGGCGTGTTGTGGCAGGGCTTCCTACCTATTTGATTATGCATATTTCTACACCGAGCCTGCGGAGGAAACACCATTTCCTTTCGACTCGCCAATCAACGCCGAGCCCGAGAAGACCAGGAAGATCATGGAGGCTCTTGCGCTTGTTTCTGCCCTGTCGTGGACAATAGAGCAACTCTACCGAACCGAACTTGGAATCGTTGAACCATCGCTCCTTCAATATGAGCTTCCGGAGAATGTAGCTCTTTATGCAATTTCAAAGCTGAGAAAGCTTGAATCTACTGTGAGGACTTTGAGTCTCCTCCAATGAGATTCTAAAAGAAGCTTTCCGGAGGGCGTTCCCAGATATTCTCGTCTACAGAAGCAATAACGTATTGATAGCCTTGCTCTGTTAGAAAGAGCTGACGTTTGGCGGCAAAGTCCATGTCGCGTGTGTCTTTCGTTACAATTGAGTAGAATCGTGCGAAGGAGCCATCCGTCTTTGGTCTTAGGATTCTCCCGAGACGCTGTGCTTCTTCCTGTCTTGAGCCAAATGTTCCGGAAACCTGTATGGCGACATTTGCATCTGGAAGGTCGAGAGCGAAGTTTGCAACCTTTGAAACGACCAGGGTCTTTATTTCTCCTTCACGAAATCTATTGTAGAGGTCTTCTCTTTCCGAATTGGGTGTTTTTCCTGTGATTAGGGGTGCCTTCAGCTCGTCCGCAATAATCTTCAACTGGTCAAGATACATACCAATAACGAGAACATTGTCCTTCTGATGGTATTCCACTAGGTCCCTGATTACCTTGAGTTTGTAAGGGTTCTCAGCCGCTATTCGATACTTCTTCCGATCTTCTGCGAGAGCGTATTTTCTTCTCATGCCATCCGGAAGGTCAAGGCGAATCTCATAGCAAATCGCCGTAGCTATCCAGCCCTGGTCCTCAAGCAGCTTCCATGGCATGTCATATCTCTTAGGTCCAATTAGACTGAATACATCTTCTTCTCTCTCATCTTCTCTGACCAATGTGGCGGTAAGTCCCAACCTTCTTGTTGCCTGTATTGCAGCGGTGACCCGAAACACCGGGGCTGGAAGAAGATGTACTTCGTCATAGATAATGAGCCCCCAATCTCTAGCCTCGAAGATGGCAAAGTGCTCGAAATCTCCTTCACGTGACCTTCTCCATGTGAGTATCTGATAGGTGGCTACTGTGACAGGTTTTATCTCCTTCATATCGCCAGTGTATTCCCCAATGTCGCTAGCCGTAAGTGTCGTCTTGTCAAGCAACTCGGCAATCCACTGCCGCACTGCGATTACATTGGGGCAGAGAATCAGCGTTGAGGTTTGAAGCTGCTGCATGGCTCCAATTCCAACCATGGTTTTTCCAGCACCACAGGGGAGGACAATGACTCCCGAACCGCCTCTAGTGCCGCCTCCGGCATAAAATGTGGCAACTGCTTCCTTCTGGTATCCACGCAAACCCCAGATTTTTCCTTCCAGAGTAGCCTCTCTAATCTCGAAATGAAGCGCTTCTCCTACTACATAGCCTGCCAGATCCTCAACCGGATGTCCGATTTCAATGAGCGCTTGTTTGAGCATCCCCCTCTCTCGCGCGCTGACCAAGAATGTCTTGTCATCGACAGGCTCTTCCAGATGTTCACGAACCTTCTTATTGGTCCATAGTTCTGCGGCCAAATCCTCGTCCTCGCAGACAAGCAATATGTCTGGGCCTTCCTGCACAAGGGTCAGCTGGCCGTATCTTGACATGTAATCGATGATTTCTCTTGAGATATTGCTAGGAATCGGGTATTTCGCGAATCTCTGCAGAGTGTCAATGACTTCTCTTGCAGACATTCCCATTGCTGCAGCATTCCACAAGCTGAGTGGTGTAATTCTGTATGTATGCACATACTCCGGACTTTTCACCAGTTCTGCGAATCTTGCCAACGAATCTCTTGCATCTTCATAGATTGGATTGTCCACCTCAAGGAGAACCGACTTGTCGGATTGAACTATGAGTGGATTCGATAGATTTGCCATTTTTTGTCCTCAGGTTTTCCATTGAGTTGTCGCGTTGGTCAGCAACCTTTGTAGACTCCGGACGGAAAACGTGAGAAAGCGATTTTTGTTAAAGATAAATCCTTCCCTCTGGGACCCCATTCATGTTGCCTGTTATGCATTTCAGGACTATTAAACCACGCCGACCAAAAACCCTTTATACACAAATTGTCGAGCGCACATTAATGGATTCAAGGAGGTGCAGTTTGAACAATGAAGACAAGATATGATTACACAGTGGACTGCTGCACCCGTGACGAGGGTGTCATTTAGACATCCGCTGTTTTTGTGATGATCTACTTTCATTTACGCATCGTGATTAGATTCTCATTGATGCACGTTGCGTGTGGGTAGCTGTCCGCTGAACCTGAGAGTTTCTGTGCTATGAACACTAGATGCGTACAAGCTCGGTCAATGAGAGTGACCAATAACCTTGACAAAAACAAGCATCAAAACAGATCGGGCTCAACTAGCGGAAGGTGTCGCTGTTGAGCCGCGTTGAGAAGCACAATCCCCTAAAGGGTGGTGCTATGGCGCAGAAACGCGCCGCAGCAAAGGAAGGTTCCACTGGCAGAGGAGTCGATTTCAGGGAAATCACCTTCGACACGGTACGAGAGGAGGCTTTGAAATTCGGGCTTGCCACCGATATTTTACATCAGCTAAATGCAGGCAAGGAGGCCTCCATCTTCTTGGCCTTATGGAAGGAGCATCCAATAATTCTGAAGGCGTATCGCCTCTGGCAATCCTCGCATAAGCTCTCAAAGAAGAGCGGATACGTTGCAGAGGGTACAAGCAAACGCACCTATTGTATACTGGGACTAGTTGAAGACCTTGCCTCCAAGGAGTATGACTATCTGATGAATTGCTACAGAGCAGGAGTTCACGTGCCGACTCCGATAGGTCGAGTTGGCAACTACCTGACAATGCGTTTCATCGGAGATGGATACGAGCCTGCCCCTCAGCTGAAAGATGTCCATCTGGATGATCCTGAAACCGTTCTTACCCAGATACTTGATGACTATCTGCTGATGTACAGCCAAGCACACTATGTGCATGGTGATTTGAGCAAGTACAATCTTCTCTGGTGGGGCGGACGAGCATGGGTCATCGATGTTCCTCAGGCCCTTGAAGTTGGCGTTCATACCAATATGCTTCTCGCAGAGAAAATGCTGATGAGAGACATTGAGAATGTGCTGTCCTACTTTGAGGACTATGGGATACACAAGGATGCAGAGCATATCCTGGAGGTATTTCTTTCTGAGTACATCCCTCACAATCAGCAACACTACAGGGAACTCGCTCAGGATGGAGAACTGATTTGATATGATCATAGCGTGGAGGAGATGGCGATGGCAGGAGTAGTGGAGAAATTCAATCCAAAAAAGAGGAGTAGTCTGTCCACAAAGCGTGACTTGGAGAGAGGTCAGAAACGCGGACGGACTGTGCCTATTCGAGAGATCACTCTCCCAGAGGTTCGGCAGGATGCTATTCGGTTTGGTCTTGCAACTGATGTGCTTTTCCAAATGGGGGCCGGAAAGGAAGCCTCAATCTATCTTGCTCTCTGGAAAAGGCACCCCATAGTTTTGAAGGCCTATCGCCTTTGGCAGACATGCCAGACGAGCAAGAGAAAGGGTTTCTTTGCTCCAGGCAAAATGGAGGCACTCGCTGTAAAGGAATTCGACATATTGAGTAAAGCCCACAAGGCTGGCATTTCGGTCCCAACTCCCATTGGTCGTGTTGGCAACTACCTGACAATGCGTTTCATTGGAGATGGTTATCAAGCAGCTCCACAGTTGAAGGACGTAACCCTTGACACGCCGGATGAAGCACTTGATGCAATCCTTGATGAGTACTTCCAGCTGTATAGCATTGCGCACTACATCCATGGTGACTTGGGGGAGTACAATCTTCTATGGTGGAATAATCACCCTTGGATAATCGACCTCCCCCAAGCCTACTTTGTGGGTCCTTGGGCGAATATGGGCGGCGTTCAGAAGCTCTTGCGAAGAGACCTTGGAAATATACTGGCTTCTTTCGAGAGGTATGGAATTCGAAGGGATTTGGATAAGATTGCTGCCGTCTTCCTCGATGCACATACGCCTGGGAATCTGTCCACCTATACTGAGGAGGAGTATTGTCGAGGGCATCGCCGCACCTTGGATTAGTTCATGGGCACCGTGTCCTGAAAATCATCGGTTTTTTCCTCAAATTGGGATTTCAATTGAACAAAACTTCCATTGGGGTGTTAAATGACAATAATCATACTAGGGAGTATGAAGAGCCAAGCGGAAAAGTGGGTTGTTGTCAATGGCAAGGTATTCAGGCTTGACCGAGTAGTTGACAACATCTACGATGCTCTTCTTCTTCAGAGGGCTCTTGCGGTCACTTGTGAGGTTCATCTCCGACGCACTGATGATGGAAGATGGGTTGTCTACTGGAGGTCAAAGAAAGAGAATATTGAGTGTACACTTGCCTCTCAACCTGAAACTGTGTCCTAACCTGCATCTATATTAGCAGCCTGTTTTCGCCTCCTTCTTGCGAGGCACACAAATGACGGAATCTGATGACCCACATAGGCATGATAGTCTATACAGAAATCCAAGGGTCATCGTCCTTGCTGTCGATGCAATGCTGATCATGCTTGGCTTCGGTATCGTTGCTCCATCCATGTCGTATTATCTAATAGCACTTGAGGGTGGACTAACACAGCCTCCAGGTCCCGATTATATCATTCCCGCGGATGTTGTGGCAAGCTTCTCTCTGATATTTGGGGTCATGATGGCCGCGTTTATGGGCACAAGAACTCTACTGGCCCGCTATTGGGGGGGCTTCTCTGACTCGCACGGTCGAAGACCAGTCATTATGGTAGGACTGCTTGGCTATGTGCTCCTCTTGGTACTCTTTGGTTTAGCACAGAACTGGATACATCTGCTCTTTGTTCGTGCTTTCCAAGGTGTCGTTTCTGCAATGGTCTGGCCCACCGCAGAGGCCGCTCTAATGGACATTGTTGGTCCTGACAGAAGAGGAGAAGGCTTGGGCGTTTATATGATGGTTTCCAACTTGGGATTTATTCTTGGTCCTGGTGTGGGTGGCCTTCTGTACAACTTCTGCCGCGACTATCTCCTACTGGGAGTTCCTGATGTCTTTAGGGTCCCCTATTTCATCGGTGCATTCATCGCTCTGCCTGCGACAATTCTCACGGCAATTATTCTGAAGGAGACCGCCCCTGGCAAAATTGAAATCAAGACTACTCCGGTTGTGGGCGAAATGCAGAAGCCGCTTAAAACGCCATGCCCACCAGAATCCCCGTCCCCACCCGAATCGCAGTATGGAATGTCATCACGAGTACGTCGAATGATCAATGCACTGTACATGATGTCCCTTTTCAACGGCATTGCAATGGGTCTAGGTCAGCCGATCTTTCAGCTCTTCCTCATGAGCCGCATCACCACAGATATAGGTCTGATTGGGCTCATCATTTCAGGAGCCGGTGCGGTTGGTCTACTGTTTTCAATTCCGGCCGGTCGATTCTCGGACCGCCGTGGGCGAAAGGGATTGGCTGTATGGGGGGCTGTGGGCTCCCGATTAAGTCTGGGTGTATTGCCATTGACCACTAATCTTGCTCAGACAAGCGTAGTATGGATCGGGCAGAGTGCTGCCATGTCAGCATCGCAACCCGCAATGAGGGCAATTCAGGCAGATATTATTCCATGGAATTTGCGAGGAAAGCTATTTGGCACCATTCAAGCCTTCTTCAACGCTGGAGCCACGGTGGGCCCTATTGTTGGCGGCGCGCTCTTTGCATATTTCTCATTGATTCTATTGCCATTGGGACCACTGATTCTGGATGGGGTAGTTGTACCCTTCTGGATGGCCTCTGGACTTGGATTGTTTGGAGCCTATCTCTTGTGGAAATATGTTGATGAAACGCATCCGGCCAAGTCCTCAGAAATCGATGAGGGGCCTCTGGTAGAAGATTCCACAAAAGTGGCACCTTAGCAAGATGGAAAGTAATCGCACATCTAGTCAGTTGGTTTTGGAATAAAGAGAAAGTAGAGTGCACCCCGAACCTTTCCGGTGCCGCACCATCATGAAGCTCGGAGCTGTGCGGAATCCACTCTTGTTTCATTTGCTTTGGATGTTTGCTTCCAGTCCAATGTAAAGGGTCAACTTCCAAACTGAGCGTAAGCTACTAGTCCACCTTACGAAGGACGACTCTTGAAACTCCAGGAATCTTGCGCAGACTGTCCTCAAGCTCTTTGAGTGTCACAACAAGCTGGTCCGGTACGAAATAGCATTCGTAGTAGCATTTTTCGCCCCTGAGACAAACACCCGTGGTGAAAATTATGTCACTGAGTTTGGCGTCGTTGAATGCGAAGTTCAGCTGCTTCAGAAAGTTCCTCGACAAGTCGCTGATCTCTATCCGAAGCAAGTAAATATCGTCACTGCTTACCGGGAATATCTTCATCACACGGTCCTTGTGATGCAGCACAGTAAGTGCTGCTTTCTCCCCGATATCCGCCACAAACTCGGCAGGAAACTCAACTGGCTTCCCCTCAGTAAAGTGCAAGATGATAGCAGAAGTTGCTCCCTCGCGGTCTATTGTCACGGCATTATACACGTCCTTTCAGGGTCTTGTAGTCAGTTGACATACGTCCTCTCTTATTAAAGAATTCTGTCGTCAACCTTCGCAATGAACCAGTTCTTGTAGAGTTCAAGTCCCCTTAAAACTATGGTTCGGATGTCCTCTCCCAACACATACTTTGTGCAGAACCTTAAATTGGTCATTGTTAATCAGCAAAAACAGAGGGAAATTGTCGTGAATCCACGTCTGGCTCAGTTTCTAGGAGTACTTCTTCTCGTCATTTGCGCCGCCATGTCCTATATAGTCTATCAATCCACGCTTGGTGTAGGTGGCGAGATTGGTACAGTGATCACATCTGGGATTATTGCTTGGGCTCTTCTTGGTTTGCCAGAGCTTGCGATTGGTCTTTGGCTAATTGTAAAGGGAACGCGCGAAGCGCGAATCGGGGATGTATCCGGCCAGCTAATCCCTCTGGTACAGCGTGAGGGTAGGATTGGTGTTTCTGCGGCTGCCCGGGAACTTGGCGTGGAACCTGGTGATGTTGCGGATGCCGCAGAGAAGCTGGCAAAGCGTCGCCTGCCGCTTGTCTACCTTGACCGCGCGAAGAATGAGATTGTCAGTCCTGCCGCAGTTTCCCTAGAAGAGAGTCTGTTGCACCTTCTTCATGCTCAGAGAAGAATGACTTTCGACCAGATTTCGAAGGTAACAAATGCAACTGATGATCAGATTATTGAGTCTCTCAGGAAGCTCTCGGAAAAGCGGAAATTCAAAGGAACTATTGATGAGAACTCCAGAGTCGTTTATACGGCGGAGGCTGTTGAGCAATTGCCCAAAGCCGTGACCTCTTGTCCGAATTGTGGAGGCAAGCTTCCTGCTCCTGTTCTCCCTGGGGAGGAGGAGTACTGCCCCTATTGTGGTCACAACATTGTGAACAGGCTTGGACTCTAAGCCTAGGCTGAAAACCGTCGCCGCATCACTGGCCACACGTCGATAACATCCTCGCCGGAAGCCACATAGAAATCATCTGACAGATTAGCTGTCAAACAGGAATGATTAGGAATGATTCTAATGCGGTCCCCGGGAAGTAAGGTACGAAGAACTGTATCCTCGGTCAGCATTACCTTGCCGTGTTCCTGTGAAAGAGAGATTATTGTACTGGAATCCAGCTCGCCCATCCAATAATCAGTAACTACCTTCCCAAATCCGCAGTCAGGTTCAATATGGACGGGTCCTGGGTCCAAAGATAGCGCAGTTGCACCCGCATCGGTTATTATCCTCTCATCGAAAACGCTCCTCACGCTGGAGATTACACTCAAAGCACAGTCTGTGGGTTTGCATACTCCGAGAGCAACCTGTGTATAATCGAAGAACACATAGCTCCCTGGCCTAATTTCAGTAATGCCCTCCATGATTTCCTGCGCAAGCATCATAGTTGGAGTTGATCCTATGCTAACAATATCGGGCTTTAAGTCACTCCTTTCTTGGCCTAGAGCCTTTGCGAACTTGACCATTACTTCTTGTTCTTCAATGGCAATCCTGCGAATCTCATCCTGCGACTTAGCTCTATAAGAGTGCCCACCATGCGTTAGAATTCCTGCGAAGTTCAAGTTGGCTGCGTTCGAAATGCTGTCTGCCAACCTAACTGAGCTTGGGGATTCCGGGCTCACTCCGCATCGATGATAGTTGCAATCAACTTTCAGAAGTACATTGAAGGTTACATTCTCAACCTCTGCGTATGATTGTAAACTCTCCACGGTTCTAGGATGGTCCACTAGAACATTCAAACTAATTCTCTTTGACAAGCTTGATACAACTGGTAGTTTGTCAAGCACAATGGGGGCTGCCAGTGTAATATCATTGAATCCCCCCTCGGCGAAGTCAACAGCCTCTCCGACCGTAGCAACGGTTATTCCGCTAGCTCCGTGGCTTTTCTGAAGGTTCGCTATTTCAAGGCACTTGTGTGTCTTGATATGCGGTCTCAAAGAAACATTGTTTGCTGTTGCCTTCCTGCTCATACTCTCTATATTGTCAATAAGCCTATCATGGTCAACAACCACGGCAGGCGTTATCAGGTCATGCATTTGCATGGTGCTAGAAGTGCGATCTGCACCTGAAAAGTTTCATGCTTTGCTTCTCACAATGCGATGAGAACTGGCTTCTCGTAGATGAGTCTAAGTTATGCCGTATTGGTCTCCTCTAATCCTCCTCCTGAGGTTCAGTTTCAACTCATCAAGCTTTGTTCCAAGCCTGCTCTTCTCCGGCCAGAACTCCTTAATCTCGTCGAATCCAAGAACATCCCAATAAAGCGGACAGGCACCAAAGCAGTAGTCAAAATGAGTGCACGCCCTACAACCGTCAGGTGCGAAATCTTTTGCTCTCCAGAACTTTGATGCGCGATTGTACCAAACTGCTTCGAAGCCCTCTTTCAACAGATTTCCTACTGGCTGATTGAAACTGGAACATGGCAGGAGTCCCCCTTCGGCATCAACTGATAACAGACCATCGCAGCAGGCGCAGTTCTTTGCGCCTAGTCCGTGTGCAATGGGATTGAACAAACAGACTGGAGTTGGTGCATACCAGACAAACTGGATTCCCTTTCTGGTGGCGCGTTTCTTCACACGCCTCACAATATCACCTATCTCACTGTACTTTATTTGAAGTTCTTCTCTGAGCTTTGCTGCCGTTCCTGTGTAGATTACTTGATTCATGCTGAAATAAGTGAGTTTCAACTCATCTGCATGGAAGTCCACTAATCCCTCAAGCTTATCGACATTGGGTTTGCAGATGGTGGTGTTACAGTGAGTATAGATGTCAGTTTCTCTAAGGTTCCTGATTCCTTGAACAGTCTGTTCAAATGCTCCAGGAATCCCAACAATATAATCATGCGTTTCAGCATCCGGGCCCTCGATGGAGACCTGAGAGCTGTTCAATCCCGCTTCAACCAGCCGTTTCACGAAATCGGGATTCGCACATTTTCTTCCATTTGTAATCAAATTGACCCTTAGTCCCTTCTCACGACCATAGGCAATCAGCTCAAAGAGGTCTTCTCTCAATGTGGGTTCTCCCCCGGTGAAAGAAAGACTTGGCACATGGGCATCGTCAACGATTATGTCAATAACGCGCTTGACTTCTTCTGTGGTCATCTCACCTGATTCCCTGTAAGGAGAATATGCATAGCAAAATCGGCAACGGTTGTTGCATCTATAGGTCAGCGCGATTTCACTGAGCACTGGATACTTTATTTCTCCCTCTCCAAATGGCACTATCCTTGCAGTCTTGTATGTGTAGATGTTCTGATTGCCCATGGTCATGTTCCTCAGGTCATCCACAAATGCCGCGAGGTCATTGAGGACAACCTGTTCTTCGGCCCCAAATTCTGTCATTACTCTGCTTACAACCTCGCTTGGCGAGCTTCCTTTAAGCAGCATTCTAAGCATGATCATTGCTGTTTCATTAAGATGCATGACCTTGTTCGGCCGCAGAATCAACAGGTTATCCTCCGGTCGAACGAAGAAGAAGTCCTCTACCTCGCCGATAAAGGCTGGAACCCAGCTCAATTCCTCAAGTTTATAGTCGTAATGTGGTCGAGGCATTTTAGACTCGCTAGATTGCATTCGACTTAAGGATTCGTGTTTGGCCACCTGAAAGGCTTATCAGTCCACATGTTTGAATAAAACACAGCCATCAAGGAGAGTATAGTATGAGTTCTAGTGAAGTAAACTTGCCCTACGGGCAAATCTCCAAGAAGAAGCTAATCATGACCTTTAGCGCGTTCGATATTGATCTTCCAATCATTGCCGCAGGTATTCGAGAACGGATGGACGTTTTGAAGGAGCTAGAAGTTGCCTTCGCAGGATTCGGTACTGAGATACCCAAGGAAATGTCGGAGCAGTCTCCGGCTGTCGTCAAGGCATTCTTTGAGTACGTAGGATCGCAGTCCGACCCCACTCAAATTCTGAAGCGTGTGTATCACCTAATATGGAGCGGTATGATTGCTGAGTTTCCAGACCTTCTAGAATGGGCTGCAGGAAAGGCAGATTTATCCAACCTAACAATCGCTCAGGCTGATGTGATTCGTGCAAGAAGAGGCGACTAGAGGGGATTCTGTACAGGATGCAATTCTGCACCTATCAGCTTCCTGCGAAACACCTCGGGAGGTCTAGCTCATGAAGTCAAAACATGCACTAATCCTATTTGCAGCTGTCTTTCTGTTTGCCTTCTCTCCTGTGTGCGTTTCCAGTGCTGTGCCTAGTCAGAGTCCTGTTGTCAATCTTGATAGCATCTACGTTGATGTGGTTGTTCTGCCCAATGGCAGGATTAATGTCACATACTGGATTACGATATCAGTGATCGAGGAGTCTCTTGGCGGATTTGACCTGTCCGGTATTCAGGAAACCACAATCTATGACCCTGATAGGGCATATGCCGAGGTGGACGGATCACGATACAGTCTCATAGTAACGTTACTATCCGACGGATATGGTTTGGACTGGACCCCACGAACCCAAGCAGGAGAAACAGTAACCGTGGTCTTTGGATACTTCAGCACAAACCGTGTAATCGAGAAAACAGGTGATCTGGCTGTCCTCAACTGGGCTCCGGTCCAGTGGAAGGTTTCAGTAGACTACGAGAATGTGAGAGTCATCTACCCGATTGTGATGGATCCCGCTTGGATTAGTGGAGAGGGAGGAATTACCCCTGAAGGTGCTGAATATGCTGGGTATGTTGAGGATTACCGTCAGGCTCTCTGGGATAGTCTTTCCAATCAATATGCATTTACAGAGAATAACCTTCTTGCCTATCCTTCAAGCGCAAGTGCGACTCCAAGGAACTTCAGCGTGAGTCTAGGGTATAACAACTTGGATCCCTATGACCATTTCAGGGTCTGGCACTATACCAATTGGAGTTTCTATGCTCCCTATCTCCAACCTGGTGCCTTGGGATTCTCAACTGATACAAATGTTAATGCTGACGCAAATGAAGAATTCGCCCTGCACATATCGGTTTACAATTATGGGGATGCGCCTTTGGATGGTGTCACGGTCAATGTCGCAGTCCCAGAGAATCTTACACTCACTTACGGGTCCACTGTGACATATATTGGTGAATTGGATGGCGGAGAATCAGATTACCTTGAATACAGACTTATCCCTGAGAATGTTCCCGCGATTGTGCCCGTCACATTTCAAATCTCGGCTTCAAATCTGAATGTTTCCGATTGGGTGACTTTTTCGGTCAACGTCTACATTAGAGAATCAATTCCTCCCTTGATTCCCCCTGCTATGATTATTCTTGGATTTGGCGGGTTTGTGGCCATTGGTATAGTGTATTATGGCTATAGGAAAGTTACCGGTCATTATGGTGCTAAATGGGAGGTTGACGAAACCACTAAAGCGTATCAAAGCCCTGAGATCTCTATTCAGACCTTTGGAGAACCAGGAACCGTTGCAGATCTTGATGCTGTCGAATCAGCGTTCTTTGTCAACACGACAAGAAAGAAGATAGTAACAATGATTCTGATGTCTTGTGTCAAGAAGGGTGCCGTACGAATTGTCTCGTCTGACCCCTTGAGGCTCTCGGCTCCCGGTATCAGGTTTGAGGATCTCTCTTACTATGAGGAGCTATTCCTTGAGGCTATTGATAACAATGAGCTAGACGCTGGCAAGATTGATGATATGATAGAGGAGATATCACAGCAGGTACAAGAGAAGTCATGGAATGCAGACTTTGAAGCGACTAAGGCAAGACATGACGAGATGGCAGAGGGCGCATGGGAAGAACTAGAGGCGGATCCAACTCTGGATGGCAGAGTTGACTATTACTTCAATCATGAATACCACAATAGCTGGGCTTGGTACTGGCTATACATGCATCCCCACCACGACCGCGAGGCAGGCAGGGCCTTTCGGGCTCCTGGCGGAACCATTGCACCACCACAAATTCCGGATTGGTTTGGTAATATCGCCGAGGCAACCGGACATGCAATAAGTGATGTTGGCCGAGTAGTTGGAGACGTGGCCGCTACAACAGGACAGATTATGACAAATGTCGCCAATACAGTGGGTGATGTCTTGGAGGGCGTTGGCAGCATCATTCGAGAGCCTCTGAAGCCTATTCTTGAAGAAACCAGCCGGTGTGTGTCCCATGATGCCTGCCATAGTGCGTGTGTGTCCCATGATGCTTGCCATAGCGCATGTCACAGCGCTTGCCATAGTGCCTGTGTTTGTCATAGTGCCTGTCACAGCGCTTGCCATAGTGCCTGTGTTTCTGGAGGCTTTAGGTAGTGCCTGAGCCAGTCAAGACCATCTTCCATCTAAGTGATATTCACGTTGGAGAAGCAGGTGTCACGCGAGACGCACTCCAGTCAATTCTGAGTCGAATCGAGAAACGCTCCGAAAGAACCCCCTCCCCCCTTATTCTAATAACTGGGGATTTGACGACAGAGGGTCTTCTAGAGGAGTATGAGGAGTTCGCAGATGCACTAAGCGGCATTTCAGTTCCTTATGTGATAATCCCTGGCAACCATGATGAGCGAAACTACGGCTCATCACATTTCGAGAAGTACTTCGGAAGACGATTCAAGACCCACTCGGACGAACATTTAGCGCTTTACGCGGCGGACAGCGCAGAACCTGACAATGACGCTGGCCATGTTGGAAGAACGAAATACGGAGAAATCATGGAGTTCTTTGGCAATGCAGAATCCAAGGTGCGCATTTTCGCCATGCATCACCATCTATTGCCAGTCCCCCACACCGGAAGGGAACACAACATTGTTGAGGATGCTGGCGACGTCCTTGGAGTTCTTGAGCAGTCCAAGTGCTCACTTGTACTCAGCGGACATCGACACGTCCCTTGGATGTGGCGCCTGAATGACATTGTTGTCTACACCACAGGAACGCTTCTGTCCCGCAGAACCAGAGGAGCTAGTGCTCAGGTGCACACTCTGATAGAACTCTTCAAGAATAAGGTTTCATTCACACTTGTAGATAGAACCGGTGAAGAACGCAAATTTGCAGACTCTATACTTAGTGTTGATTGGGCTCCGTAGAGTCGAATCATGGTCTTTGAATTTTTGCCTTCGGATGAATGCTTCCTGGTGCCATCGCAATACTAGGACAATGCCCTTTGATTAGAAACGGCGCTCTCCGGCAGATTCTATAACCCATGCCATACGAGTTGCTTTGAACAGAAATGAGGCCTGAGGAGAGATTTGTCGTTTTATGTGGACAGGCTGGTAATTACACTGAGAAGATTACGGGTGTCAGTCTAGTTGACGCATACTTTGGACCGGAGAGGCTGGCTCCTGATCATCAGGAAAAGGAGAGGAATCCAGATGACTTAGTCCATGATATTGTTGCTCTTCGTGACGTCATTTCCGATGAAATACAACCGGAGTTGCGCCGAAAATATCTGGAGGGAGAGCTGAGTTCACTTGAGGCTGCAGTGCGCTGGATGAAGACTCCTGATCTTCCTTACAATGAAATTGTAAGGCAAATCTTTCACATAGATATCAAGAAGTTCTCCGAAGCTGAAATACAACGGCTCCGTCAAGAACTGGAGGATGCGATGTCTGGATTCCCCGGAAATGATTTGCAGGAAAAAGTACATCTGTTTCGCACAGAGGGCGAGGTGTCCGGCCAGGCTCTGGAGAATCTGATTCATGGAGAGCTGCAAGAAAAGACCAAGGACGTTTCCATGTTATTCGAAACACGGGTCTATTCCAAAATGGGTAAAATGGTGACTGACAACGGAGTTGTTTATCGCACTGTTACGAATAAACCATGGAGCGGGTACAATTACTACCAAGGTGGGTATCGTTCTGTGAATGAATTCAACACCGATCAAACCTTCAATCGGACAACTTTGCTGAATACCATCTACCATGAATATGAGCACCATGTCTCAAACTTGTGGCGTGAGTTAGCCTACCGAGAAAACAATTGGGTTGACCTAAGTGTTGTTCCTCTCTCAGGAAGGTGTGTAATATCAGAGGGCACTGCAGACACAGCCAAGGAGTTCCTTGATATTCTAGATGACACCCAATCGACGCGGGTGTGGAACCTGCTTTATATGCTGGGGAGAATGACTTCTATAAACTCTGCAATAATGCTGAATCAGGAAGGCTCTTCCATTGAGGACGTTGTGGACTATCTTGTTGAGAAATCATTTCGAACTCCAAAGAACGCCACGGCGAGTCTAAACTTCACGAGACCCCGACAGGAAAACGGGAAAGTTAATTTCTGGGCTCCGTACATTTTCACGTATTTCTATGGGCGTGCCTATTACGTTCTCCCCTTCTTTGAAAGGGCAAAAGAGGAGGGTGCGCTGGATGAATTCTTCAGGACAGTATACTTGAACCCATATTCCGGTTCAAGCATCACTTGGAAGGAAGCTTTTTCCTGGTTGTAGACTTGGCTGACGGTGAATTTGCCTGTTGGAATCTGTCAGGAGGTTCACTGTTCAAAGCATGTTGTCTGGCAAAAGTCGGATTTGGCTTTGAATCCACTAGTCTCTTTGGATTGGAAAAAAAGGATGAAAGGGAGGTCCTAAGACCACCCTATGCTTTGAATTACTCCTGTCCCTTCTTTTGGGCAGAAGAGTATGCGCGTTCGAGCTCTTGGCTCATAGCAGTCGTAATAGCAGTTTTTCCGGTAATCTCGCCTTCCTTCCTGCGTATAAACACGTAGAGAAGTGTGACATAGACTATGTCAAAGGTGCGAAGCACGAGCGTAACGGGTATACCCGCAAGGACCGCAAAAAGGATTCCGAAAATTAGAACCATAAAGATGTCGTGCGTTGGGCTTAGGAACCAACCCAAGGCAGCTCCGCCAAGGGCAAATGCAATGAAGAAAGTGACTGCAAGGACCCCAAAGGCCCATCTAACAGCAGTCTCCTTTATCATGACATCAACGAAGTTCTTTCTGACCAAGCCTGCACTCCTCTTTATGCCATCCTTGGCGCCGAGTTCTTCAGCTACCATTGCTGGAATAGTGAAGTAGTTGATGAGTGCCCAGACCCAGCCAACAACACCGCCTGCCATTCGACCAGCTGCAGCACCTCCTGCCCCGCCTACTTGTCTGCCCAAGCGTTCCAGAATAATCCTCACAATGACCACGAGAACACTTGCTATGCTTAGAGCGATGAGACCGGTGATCACGCCAATGGATGACTTCACTCCATCTCCCAGACTGGGGTCTCTTCCACGCATGTATATGTACACCATTGCAGAGGATGTTCCGTATGCGAAGTTATAGAAGAAAATGGTCGTGAAGAGATAAGCCACCATTCCCACACCAATTGGCCAACCGTTCTCTAGAGTCAATTCTACATTTCCAAGAAGAACATCCAGCGGTGTGAATTGGAAGATTATAGCCCCAAACATCAGTACGGAAACAAGCGTGAAAATCATGGTCAGTAGGGGCGGAACGAATACACCCTTCTCGTCCAAGCATACCTGTCCAGTAAGCTTCACTATCTCTCCTGCACGTCTCACTCTATCCCTGAAGACTGTGAAAAGGAGTACCGTGAGAAGGAGCGTGAAGAGGCCTGGGATCAGAATTGGCCATGCTTGGGCCAGCTGGCTAATAGTCATGATTCCTGAAAACAAGAGATATATCGGAATCGCCCAGGTGAGGACGTTCATGAAGACCGCTCCAATATAGATGAGCGTTCCACCCAGTCTTTTCGCCAAATAGGAAGCACCCAAAGCGACCAATGCGCTAAGGAGTATGAATCCTCCAAAGATGGCCCCTACTCCGATTGCGGCTTCAGCCGGTGTCACAACCAGACTTAGTATTGAGAGCAAGGAGTTGATGAGGCTCATCACATCAGTCCCATATGTCTGCCAAAGCGCCCACAGGGAGTATATCCCAGCCGCAAAGAATGCGCCGAGGAAGATAATTACTCCAGCTACTGCCTTTGGATGACTTGGATAGCTATCCTTTTCGTGATAATTTAGAATGTCTGTGCGTGCCAAACAATGCTTCCTCCTAAATAAGAAGAACTGCCCCCTAAAATGCATTCATTACAGTTAAACCTTCGGAATCACAAATTTCGCAGGCTGTGCCACATAGTAACTCATTTTAAACAGGTTGCCAAAAGGCAAGTATGAACGAAATCACCTATTGCCATCCAGAACACATTTTTTGTAGAGCAAGGCGAATTCTTTTGGCAGTTGATGGAAGCGCTGGTGCGTCAAAAGCCACATCTGTTGCGTTCGAAATCGCAGAGATGACGAAATCTAAGCTGTACATCGTTCATGTAATTCCTTCTCCCTTGGTAGAGCAGTTCGCTCGGATGACTGATGAGAACATAGATGCCACAATCAAGAAATACGTATCAAAGGGAGAGGCACTTCTTCAGGGCTATAAGAATGCAGCAACCGATTATGACATTGAAATCGAACTGCTTCTTGAAAAGGGGCTTCCTTCTGTGAGGATAGTTGCTCTCTCAAAGGAATTGGGTGCAGATCTGATAGTTCTGGGCTACGAAGGAGGCTCTGGAGCTCAGAGAACTCAACTAGGCAGCGTAACGGAGAGAGTTGTTAAAACAGCGGAATGCACAGTTATTGTTGCGAAGTAGACGCAGCTTTGATACATATGATAATCTATTTCAAAGAGGAGGCCATATTATTACATGACAATGGAGCAGATACTGTATAATGAGCCCGGTAAGCTGTTTTGGAGAACAAAACGAATTATGCTTCCGGTGGATGGAAGCAAAGGTACGGCCCGTGCTGCAACGGTGGCTTTTGAACTCGCAGAAACGACAAAAGCCAAACTTTACATCATACACGTAATCAACACTGGAACTGTACGCCAGATCTCTCGAATGACAGAGGCAAATGAAATCGATATGTTAAACAAGTATGTGAGCACAGGTTCTCGGCTGTTGGAGGGCTATAAGCGCGCAGCATCGGAGTATGGAATTGAAGCGGAGCTTTTGCTTGAACAGGGCCATCCCTCAGAAAGGATTGTTCAAAAGGCCAAGGAACTCAAGATAGATCTCATTGTAATGGGCAGCAAAGGAGAAAGCTCAGCAACAAGACGCGGCGTGGGCAGTTCAACAGATCGAGTTGTGCAAAACTCACACTGCCTTGTCTTGGTTGTGAAATAGCGATGGCGGCATTGAAGGGGTCATCCCCCACTCTTTGCTTCCGAAATCACATCGAAGATACTGTCAGCAGTCGTTGATTCCTCATCTCGAATTTGCCTTAGCAAACCAATCAAATACCTGATTGAGAGCATCTGTTTTCCCGGCAACGCATACAGCACTGCCAGATCCTCTACCATCTCCACAGGCAGTCCGTATGTTTTCAGCCTTTTCTTGAAGGTGCTCTTTGCACTTCTGACTCGCATTTTACCTGATAGAACAGATGCAGTAGTCTTGGCAAGCAGCTTTGTGCTGCCCGATATGGCTGTCCATACAATGGAAGCCACTTCTCTGCCAGACATGCGACCTACTCCGGCTCCTCATCTTCGTCTTTCTTCTTCTT
This sequence comes from Candidatus Thorarchaeota archaeon, assembly GCA_011365025.1. Next base: position 72,984 of record RDOF01000007.1, on the reverse strand, counting down.
TGGATCAATCTGGATTGAAACACCCTGTTCACTTTCCATTGCCATGCTAAGCAGTTTGGTAATGTTGAACATATCAAGTCCTGCGACATACTTCTTTGTAAGCTCGAGGGCCAGTTCCTCAGGTATCCCTTGCTCCTTCAGTTTGGTATAAAACCCTCCAATCGCGGCGGCCATGTCCTCGGCTCTCTCAGCGCTATACACGCTTGATATTAGCCCCCCAATTAGCTTCGGAATGGATTCATTCAGCGCTCCAAAGATTTCCTTTATTTCCTGAGCTTCACTACGGGATTCCGATTCTTTTCGTTTAGAGCTTTCTTGGTTATCGTCACTCAATGGTACTTATCACCGAGTAATAGTATGACTGGTCACTCGATATGATAGTAGTGGTCAAAAGTGACCACCGAGATGTGATTTTGTGGTCAGCCTTCCATTCATGCAAGGGTGAAGTACCTTGCTCTCTCATCCTCATCATCTATGATCTTGAGTATTCCCCGTTCAAGAAGTGAGTTAACCCTGTCTCTTATGATTCGCCGCGATGCAGTGCCTCTCTCACCTCTAACTGCTGCCGTTATTTGGCTAATGTTCAAAGGTTGTGAATTATCGAGTATCTTGATTATTTTCCAGCTTATATCATCCTTCTTCAAATCACCATAGCGTGATTCAAGTCTCTCGGCACGTGTAAACTTGGACATTAGCTTGACCATGCCATCGTAAAACTCGAAGCCCTCTCGAATGACCTTGGCGGATTCACTGACTTCATCAAGCCCCGGTCCAATTCTCTGAATTAGCTCCTCAACTCTCGCCAATCTGGATGAAATCTCATCGAGTCTATCTTGAACCTCATCGATAGTGAGCTCTCTGGAAGTGGTTCTCTTGCTTCCAGATTTCTCCTCTTTCTCGGTCAAGATTACTTTCCTCGAAGCCGGAAGATGCTTTTGCTCAAATAAGTATGGCGACACCCGCGGAATCGCTTTAATAGTGTCTTTGTACCAGTAAGAACGAGGGTAGGCTATGGAAAGCAAAGAGAAGTCTGAGAACATTGGCGAATCAGTTATTCCCATCCGGGAGCTGTTTCACTTCTCTCACTTCTCCCAGTTCTATAGATTGTACGTGCCAATTTCGATTCTGATTGGTTTCTTTTGTGGATTGTCCATGGTTCTATTCCAATTCATGATTGACCAGTCAATCCTGCTGCTATCCCCTCTTCCCATCTATTTGGCACCCCTCCTAGGTGGGCTTCTCTCTAGCGTTCTCATTTACGTTGGATTTCGTGAAATTGAAGGTAGCGGCATCTCTAAGGCAATTGAACTGACTCACGATCCTGGTCATTTGCACACCAGAACCATTCTCACTAAGATGGTCGCCACATCGGTTTCTATCGGATCTGGAAATCCTGTCGGCAGAGAAGGTCCTGCTGTTTTGATAGGTGCCGCTATTGGCAATCATGTTGGTAGAAAGCTTGGTTTTGACAACCCCGCGCAGTTGAGAGTATTCATAATGATGGGGTCAGCGGCTTGCACAGCTGGAATTTACAAGGCGCCTTTGGGCGGAGCTCTATTCGCCTCAGAGGCACCCTACAAGAGAGACGCCCGTGTAGGCTACTTCGTACCAACGGTCCTGGCTGCAATAACATCCTATATCGTCTTCGCATTGCTATACGGTATTAATCCACTGCTGAATATCCAAGTCGACTTCGAATTTAGTATACTCCTGGTAGTTCCTGTTGTTCTTTTTGGAATTATAGCGGGAGTTGTATCTCTTATCTTCTCCGTTGTTCTAATGGTGAGCCGAAATGCATTCAAGATTCATCTTCCCAATTGGGCGGACCCAATTGCAGGTTCCTTTCTTGGCTGCATCTTTATCTTCATTGTAGCGGTGCTATTGGACCCCCAGCTCACCGTGGCGGGTATGGGATATGAGGTAATCAGCTATGTTGCAACCCATGGCGCGACGATTTCGGTCGGTGCTGTGCTTTTGCTTCTAATCTGTAAGCTCTTTGCTTCTTCCTTTGTTGTAGCAGGGAAAGTCTCTGGAGGTGTTCTGGCATCATCAATCTTTGTGGGAGCTATGCTGGGAGCGCTCTTTTCTAGGCTCTTCTATCCAGACGACTTGGCAGCGTTCATCGTACTGGGAATGGGTGCTGTTTTGGCTGCTAATACAAACACGCCTGTCGCAACAACAATTATGGTGTTAGAGATAAGCCACTCCTTTGATTTGCTTATTCCATTGGCAATCTGTATTTGTGTGTCATATCTTGTTGCTGGTGGATCCTCTCTTTATGAAGGGCAGAAGGTGACAAGAGCCGATGAGGAGCCGGGCTTCTATGCGAACATTGCGACGAATGTTGAAGATGCAAATCTTAGTCTCAAAGACAATGCCGCAAATCCAGTTAACAAGGACGAAGAAGATTGACTTGTGCGCTGCTAGCAAGATGGCTGCACCAGGTTCTACTCCATCTCCAGAACCGCTTTCTGATATCTCCGTCTTTGATTTTTCCTATCGCGGTTGTTTTATTAGCATTTGATTATACGTATTCGATTAGCGTGCTGGAGATGGTGAAATGAGAAAGGCCGCCATTCCCCTACTGGCAGTACTATTGGTATCCGTAGTTGCGTCAGGACTGGGATTTTTCGTAGTAATTGAGTTAGGTGATAACGAAGATGCAAATCAGATCTCATTGAATCTGGATGCTCTGAGTATGAAATATGGTGATGATATTCCCCTCGTTGCAGACTTCTCAAGAGTGATAACGTCTGAGGAAGCCGATTTGATCGAGGAATTCGGAATTGAGTTCTCTCTCGGTTCTGCTGATGCAAGTCATCTTGGAACCGAATATCTTGTGAGAGGACCAAGAACGGCCTACGAAGCATTGATTGCATCGGGACTTGTTCGGGAGTTTTTGCCACGAACAACAGGAGACAAAGCTCTCGCTCCACGTGATGTTTCAATTCCAGAAATTCAAGCTGACCTCGCTTGGCAGATGGAAGATGTACTTGGCAACAACATCACAGGAGAAGGCATCCTCATAGCAGACCTTGATACGGGAATTGATTGGAAGCATCCTGACTTCTGGTACGCTGATGGCATGGCATATGATTGGCTGGACGATACGGACGGAATCGTGGAAAACGCAAGTGATGCTATTGACCTTGATGGAAACACCATGGCGACATCGAATGAGGCGCTTTACTATATCGACATTGACAGGGATGGAACCTTCAATGCCTCGACCGACTGGCTTTGGGCTGACTCGATGATTCAGGATGCCATTCCGCAGGTTGGCGAACCTTTCTTTGTAGTTGACGACCTCAATCTGAACGGCTTGCTGGATACAGGCGAGCAGGTCATCATGTTGAGCACATCCAAAGTGAATTCAATTGTAGAGAGAGATGGTGATCCTGTCACACCAAGTGTAATTCACTGGGACCGTGATGGGCTTGGCAACCTCACATCCAGCACCCACATCGATCCCGATGGGCATGGGACCGGAGTGGCAGGCATATTGTGCGGAGGCCAACTTGGCTACCGCAAGTATATGGGAGTGGCCCCAAAAGCCGAGATAATGATGATCAAGGTCTTTGGTGCGGACAATGAGCGGCTCGACGTATTGGAGGGACTGCTCTATGCCAAGGACCATGGAGCAGATGTCATCCTAGTTGAACTTGGCCAGTGGGTCGAGGTTTTCATGGATGGTTCTTCAACTGAAGAGCAGTGGATTGATACGATTAATGCAATGGGAATTCCTGTCATCGTTCCAAGTGGAAACCTTGGTGGGAGTAGCAAGCATGCCAAATTCGATGTGACCGGCGGTGCGTTTCCAAGTCATCTTACAGACTTTAATGTGCCCTTCTTGACTTCTGAGATACAGATGGTATGGATAACGGTCCTTTCAATCAATGACACTGATTTCATGAGGGGTAACTTCACTGTGTTGGTCCCCATGGGTGGTCCAGTGCTTCTTCATCCTGGTTATGAGGTTGCAGTGATGGATATAGAGCCCGTTACCGGAACTGTCTTTCATTCTTATGTTTCAAATTCAACGCGCGGCACCAAGATGATGCATATTGAGATGTTTCGTGGAAGCGGATTGCCCCTTGGCATCTATACCTTAAATGTGACTCTGAATCGCAATGCTACGGCTCATTGCTACATAGCAGACCATAGTTCCGGATGGTCAGGAGGTGCAGTCTGGGCAACTGCAGCAGATATTAGCAATGCATTTTTGATAACCTGGCCTTCGACTGCTGATGAGGCATTGAGTGTGGCATCCTATCATACTAGAGCCTTTTACGGGACAGTCGGGGATATAGCATCCTATTCAGCAATTGGGCCAAGGATTGATGGCGTGCTGAAACAAGGAATTGCCGCCCCAGGTGGTTGGGATGTGATTTCCGATTACACAAATGAATCTGCGTGGGACTCCTTTTGGTATGCTGGACCCAGCGGTGTTTTACTACTCAATCCATCCTTTGGTGGCTATCGCCTTTTCAGTGGCACAAGTGCGGCAGGCCCGCATGTTGCAGGATGTGCCGCATTAATGCTTCAAGGCAATCCGGGGATAGGAGCCGAGATCTCAACTATAATCAAGGACACCTCTGTGACAGACTCTTTCACTGGAGTAGCTCCCAATACCATTTGGGGGTCTGGCAAACTCAACGTTAGTGCAGCTGTAGAAGGGGCAATTGCAGGTCCGATACTCACTACACCGGAAAGAAACCCTTTGAACCCCTATGATGTGGATGATGTAGAAGTCGCGATACAAGTAACAGACTCCGATGGTGTAGGAATAGTCACGCTCTCCTATCACAATGGAACACATTGGTTTGATGTTACTATGACTTACAACGGCACTCACTATGTGGGAATCATCCCTGCGCTCCCAGGAGGAACAGCAGTCACATATCGCATACATGCAAATGATACGCTTGGGTATGAAAGCTCGAGTCCGGACTACTTCTACATAGTGCACTCTACCACAACTACTACGACAACAACAACCACAACGACAACTACCACAACGACAACAACTACTACGACAACAAGTACGACAACAACAACAACTACTACCACAACAAGTACAATTCCTGACCAACCCGACTATCTGCAGATTGCCATTATCCTGGGGATAATACTCCTGTTGGTTGTCGTTTCTATTATGGCTTCAAAACGCAGATCCTAATCAGGGAAATACAAAAAGAGATCGACTCTAGAGGCATAGGTTTGAGCTGGTCTTATATGAATACAGTTTATACGGGAATCCGTGTAATAACAAGACACAAGGTTCGATATTATGAAGCAGCTTGGTGAGTTTAGCCTATCTTTGGATCGCACAAGACGAAAGCAAATCCCTGTAGAAGTCTTAGTCGATAACGAAAACACCATGGTCCTGCTTGATTGCGGCTGCTGTGAGGATTTGCTCGCCAACAAGCTTCCGGGGGGCATTCTGATTCCAATAGCTTCTGCTATGAAGATCTTCTTTGAATCAATGGGAATGAGAAATGTGAACGTTAGAGTCAATGGCATTGTTATGAGGCGTACGTACAAGGGAGTCATCTCTGAAGAAATGGTCCCCGAATTGGAGTCCATTCTTTATGAGGCAGTAGCAAAATTCTCAAAGAAGCGTAGGCGCTAACAGCTCTGAAACACCAGCCAATAGGAGAATAGGGGAGCTTTGCGCTCCCTTCTCTCGAAAGAAACTACTGATTCTTCTCTTTGAACTCGGTCAGGAAGTCTGCTAGTGTCTTTACTCCTTCCAAGGTCATAGCGTTGTAAATCGAAGCGCGCATTCCGCCAACTGACCTGTGACCCGGCAGACCCACAAGTTCTCTTGCGATAGCCTCCTTGCCACACTTCTCCTCCAGCTCTGGGGTCTTCATTGTGAAAGTGACATTCATGATGGACCTTGAATCCTTTCTGGCATGGCCTTTGTAGAATCCGTCAGAATTGTCAATCACATCATAGAGAAGCTTTGCCTTCTGCTCATTCTGGTTCTGAATAGCCTCTACGCCGCCAAATTCCTTCCAGTATTCCATCGCCAGCTTACTGATGTAGATGATGAATGTTGGGGGAGTATGAAATAGCGAATCTTTCTCGGCTTCTGTCTTCCACTTCAAGAGTGTTGGCGTCTTTTCAGGGACTCTATCCAGCAAGTCCTCCCTAACTATAACAAGAGTCACTCCGGCTGGCCCGAGATTCTTTTGAGCCCCAGCATAGATTACTCCGAATTTTCTAACATCTATCTTCCGTGCCATCAAATCACTTGACATGTCCACAACGAGTGGAACATCTTTGGGGACCTTTGGCCAGTAATGATATTGTGTGCCATAAATCGTGTTGTTGCTGGTGATATGGGCATAGGCTGCCTTGTCCCCGAACTCGATACCGCTTGGCACGTAGGCGTAGTTATCGTTCTTTGATGAAGCAATAACCTCAACATCGCCATATAGCTTTGCCTCCTTTAATGCCTTGGACGCCCAAGTGCCCGTGTCAACATACTGCATTGGTTTTCCGGGAACTTGTAGGTTGACGGGAACCATGAGGAATTGCGTTGACGCTCCTCCTTGAAGCCATAGGATCTTGTAGTCATCTGGTACACCCATCAGTTCTCTGACGAGCGCAGAAGCTTCAATGTGAATCTTATCATATTCGTCTGACCTATGAGAAATCTCCAGTATTGACATTCCTGTTCCTTGATAGTCCAATAGTTCCTTCTGCGCCTTTTCAAGAGCAGGCAAAGGAAGTGTTGCAGGACCCGGATAGAAATTGAGTACCCTCTTTGTCATCTTTGTGCCTCATTTGAGTTTGTTTATTGTGAAACCTGTCCAAACTTTCGGGTAGAAGAAAGTGCTTTTTTGCGGCATTACCTCAAGATTCTTTGAAACCGCTTCCACCTCTTCTATCCTAGTTGGGTTCATGAAAAACACGGCCTGTGCTTCATTCTGAACGGATTTAACCGCTTCCTCTACTGCATCGCCAATTCCCTTGATATAGACCACATAGCCCCCTCCCTTCATGGTTCCTTGTGCTAGTTTTTCCTTACCAATTCCCAGAATCTTGTCCAGAATCAGTGAGTGGAGAATAGCCACATCCAAGTTCCGATGCTCGTGCGATTTATCGGAAAGCAGCTTGTCTATGGCTTCCCTGTTCTGAAGGGTGAGTGTGTAGTACCTGCCATCGTTTAGATACAATCCGAAGGCATGTTCTTTTGCCTTGAATCGATCATCCATTAGCGTGAACATATCCTCCCTGTTATCAAAGCTTGCCACATTGAAGTATTGTCGGATACCACTGAGTAAATCTTCTGCACTGAAGTCCTCAAGGTTTTGAACCAGTCTGTGTGTCGGAAGTATCACCAAACCTGGGTTTGAGATGTTGACAAAAGTTAGCATTCTGTATTTCGCAGTTTCAAGTTCGGGGTTTTCCCTTGAAAGGGCCAAAGCTGTCTTGTACCTATGATGTCCGTCTGCGATTATTACATACTTGTCTTCCATGTGTTTGGTTATAGCCGCTGTATCACCAGATTCATCAATCACCCATATCCGATGCCTGACACCTTCATCATCGGTTACGTCAATTGCCGGTTCCTCGTTCATCTTCGTTCTTAGGATGGTATCAATGTGCCCTTCATGATCCGGGTAAATGACGAAGATTTGACCGTACTGGGCTAGGCTTGCTCTGCAGAGATTCAAGCGGTCCTCAATATCTTTTGGAAGCGTTTCCTCGTGTTGCAGTACGCCTGCAACCTTCCCCGCGCTTGGTTTCTCAGTTGCAAAGTCCTCAAGCTCAATGAGCCCAATGAATCCGAATCTGAAGAGCTTCTTTCCTTCTACTTCGAAGTCCTGTCCATAGACGTAGAATGATTCTCTTTCCTCCTGCTTCAGAACTCCCTCTTCAACCCACTTATTTAGAAAGTCCCTTGCACGAGTGTACTGATTGTTGTCTGTAGTATCTCCCTCTTCAGGCTTATTCTTGATAATCCATGAAATGCTGAAGGGGGACTTGTTCTGCAGCTCATCAACCATCTTTCCCTTGATGATATCGTAGGGTGGGGTGACAACTTTCTTGATATTGCCAACCTTATTTTCATCATAGCGATAAGCTCTGAATGGAATGACACAAACCATAGTAACTCACAGCCTTTATATCCGTTAATGAAGTACGACGGGCGGCCGTGTGCGCTTTATCATAAGTCTTTCTTTCCGGCCAAATTGAAAATTCATAATTAACCTACAGATAGTCAAGTTTAAAACGGAATACAACAGGACCACGCGGACCAAAAAAAAGCACGGGGAGTATTCCATGGAGTTCTGTGAGAAGTGCGGTGCGCTAATGTTTCCGAAGAAGAAGAATGATAAACCTATTCTTCAGTGTCGAGAGTGTGGTCATGAGAAGAGCGTTGAAGCCGAACCTGAATACAAAGTGGAATACCGAATCAAGCATAGTCCACGTGAGAAGATAGTTGTTGTTGAGGAGTCGGATAAGCGCCAAGAAGAACTCTCAGAGGACGAACGTCGAGAACGAAGGAAGGAAATCCTCGAGTTCTACGAACCTGAGGACTAGGTCACACCTAATCTTTAATATCCCACTACACATACTAGTACTCATCCAGTTACGTGGAAGGGCTGTTGAACGCATTGGCTGATTTTGGACGGGCTCCCTGCGAGTCGGACAATTGAACCACGGAGGTTTTTCCTTGAACAAAGCAGAATCCAATCATCTTTTCGATGTGGAAAAATATGTAATTGAGAATGGTAGTATTGCGGATGTAATTCGCCTAGTAGCCGCTGACTGCAATCTGCCGCAAAATACCGTTGATGAGGTTTTTGAGGATCTGGCTGCAGTTCTAAATTCAGATGGCGGAGTACCCTTCGATATAACGCCGGGTAATCCGAGTTCTGTGAAAGAGACTGCTGAGATTCTCACCCTAATTAGTGGCTTCAAGGAGAAGCATTCTGCCCTTGTCTCGAAGATGGCGGGCTTCCTCATTTCTCGTCAGAAGAACGACGGCGGCTTTGCAGAAACTCTGAATTTGAATCATCTAATAGAAGACAGGTACGGATCGACTTGGGGCGAAGACTTCTATCCCGTTGGAAAAAGTGTGACTTGGCTCACTGGAAAAGCTCTCGAAGCGCTCTGCTCTATTGGTTTTGAAGATGAAAGCCGAATTCGCAGAGCACGAGATTTTCTCGTTTATTCTCAAAATGAGGACGGGTTCTGGCCCGATTACATTGGACAGAAGACATCAGACCCACTTGCCAGTGGGAATATAATATCAGGACTGGCTTCAGCCGGTGTGAAACCTGACAGCAAAGTGTATGTTAATGCCAGAGCGGCTCTTTTTCAGCATCTTAAGGATTCAGTAGAATCTGCGTCGACACATGACATGATGGATTTAACTGCGGTAGGCTCACCGCAGAACGAGAAGGAGCGTGAGGTCATCAATTCTGGACTTCAATTGATCCTCGGGTCGCAAAGGAATGATGGTGGGTGGGCTCTTCTTGGCTCCAAGAAATCCGATCCCGAGCTTAGCTCCATATTCGCCCTTGTGCTGAATAGATGCTCAAAACACAAATAGGCTCCCCACAACCAATAATACATGCCAAAAGTAGTCGCCATCCTGCAGAAGGGTCCTCTCTATGTTGCGGGAGTCTTCACTAAAAATGGTTTATACTCATCGGCGCTTCCAAGAGGCAGTGTAGATGATGCCGTAAGCGCTGCCGGCGGAACTGGACTGGAAAGAAGTAGCGCAGACGAATTCATTGAAACACTTGAGGCGGCCTTCGCCATTTGGGAGGGTCGTGACCATCCCAAGATTGGCAAGGTTAGGCTGGATTTTAGTGATATGACTGAAAAGCAGAAAAGAGTTGCAGAAGCAGCATGTAAGATTAAGAAAGGCTCAACAATGGCCTATGGCGAATTGGCCCAGGCCGCAGGCCTACCAAATGCCGCACGGTTTGTTGGAAATGTCATGGCACGCAACAGGCATTCGCCATTTGTCCCTTGTCACCGGGTTGTGGCGAAGAATGGTCTTGGTGGTTTTGGCGGAAGTTTGTCAGTAAAGGCATTGATTTTGAAGCGAGAGGGTGCATTCGCGGATTAATTCTCCAGAATCCTTTACAAAGGCTTATGCAAAAACCAGTGCGGGACCAAGATTTCGGAGTGTATGCAAGTGAACCTGAAAGTACGACGAAACGGGGATACTGTCGAGCTGCGCAAAGTTGAGCTTGAATCTCTCAGCCCACCTCTATTCCGAACTTACATAGGCTATAATTCCTTGAAGCGTTTGGGGTACTCGATCTCTTTCATTCGTCCAAAGAAAAGCTCTTCTGGCGATTTCGAGCGAATCCGCTACAACTTCATGGAACGTGGAGTTATGACACGCCAGCTTGAAGATGAGTTGGAGCCTGATATGAAACGAGGGATTCTCAATCAATTACCGCGGGGCAACTTCGCCATAATCCTGCTTCTCACACAGGTCCCAAGACGTGGGGTGAATATTCGGCTTGACAAGTTCATGTACGATTTCTTGGGATGCATATTGATGAGAAATGACGAAGTTCTTGATGTAGTCATGAATACTGCACCCACAAGAGATATTCTAATGCCAATATACGATTCTCAGTATGGGCCAGCTGAGGCAGCTGAAACGGTGTCTTAAGTCACAGATCGCGAGTGAATGGTGTAGATTTTCGTTCAATCTCTCGAAGCTCCTGGCGCTTTTTGCGCGCTCTATTGGCCGCAAGAGCCCCTCGTCCAAACAGAATTGTCAAGGGCACCAAGTACCAAATAATCAATAATGTAAAGTCCAATTGCATCATCACAGACACTAGTTATTTGCGCGTATTTTTCTTAATTAAGACTTGTCGGCCAAGGCACTCTTCAAGCAGGCTTATCTGTGATATCAAACACATCACACGACACGGAGGCAGAGAAGCTTGGCGAAATCTGCAAGAGGCATCCCGAAAGAGATAGGCGCTTTTGGTGAAAGGCAATTCCATGAAACAGGAGCAGAGCTAGTTGAGATTCTTAGAGTCAAAGCATCGACAATTAGGAAACATTTCAAGAAAATGAGCGGGATTAGTTACCTCGTTTCAGTTGTCCATAGAGATCGAGTTCGAGTCTATTTCTTTACAGTGATGGGAAGTATGCTAATTGGCGAGAACATTGATCATGCAACTTATGACAAAATTCGAACCACCTCGAAACTTGTAGCCAAATTTGCCAAGCCAGAGCCCCCAACGGAGGAGGAGTTGCGAATGGAGGCAACAGAAGAACTCCGGCAGCGCATTTCACGCTCTCTACGGCGTGCAAGTAGGGTTCTAGCGAAGACAGAGCCCGATTTCCCGAATATCTTTGTCACCAAACGCTCTCTGGAAACGATTGCTCAGGGATTCGGCCTTTTTCATGATGAAGAAGGAAATCTAGTGTTCGAGCAGGATTCACTGGATTCTGCATGGGGCGATGGAATTGTTGCAAGAGCTTCCTTCCTACAGTTCGTCGATCAAAATCTGCGAAACACGCAGCTTGTCAATGCAATTGCGAACGGGTTTGCCTACGCCATCATTAGTGAGAATGTGCGAGATTCTTGGCGACAGGCATGGTTGAGAGTATCAAAGGACACGCCTGTGGGCCCCATCATGTGCCACCTGGAACGACATGCTAAGTCCTATCGATGGAATGGTTTTTCCAGGCTCTTGGATTTCCTTCAGATTGCCTCCTTAGACCTTGGAATCGACGACACGAAGTCTGTTCTCACTACTCTTCATGAATCTCATGAAGTCGCCCTTGGTCATGATGAGCATATGATTATTCAATCCTTTTGTCGTTCATTGCAAAAACCTAGACAGCTTGCCACGAAAAGCAAGGTTCTTGATGTTATCCACCTAAATCCAAGAGCGCTATTTGACCCTGGTCCGCTAGGGATTTCCCTTCACCTGCAGAATGACGAATCCCCCGAGATGTCTGATGAGTGGCTGATGATTCGCTATCAAGACGGTGATGCCTTGAGAGTGCTACAGGTTGGCGAGACGGGTGACAATCCACTAAGGTCTTTGCAATATCGCCTTCGACTCCAGGATATCTTCCCCAAATCTGGTGGATTGGTTAGTCAGGGGAGGGATGTGATTGACTGGATACTGCGGTCCATTGGAATTGAAACAAAATCAGATGATACCTTCAATGCATCAATTTCCTTTAACGATCGTCCTTGTGGAGCTGCAGAAACTGCAGTACTTGAAAGACTTGCTGAAGGCAAGGTGCAGATTTTGGAAAACACTCTTGTCGGTTCTCTTCAGCGGGTTGAAACCCTACTAACCCAGGAACGTATAACATTCGTGCCCGATTTCAATCACATGGGCATTGAACTGGATTTTCTAATCAAGGGGGCGCCAAATGACTTGCAGCAGATCTCTGACTACACTCTTGAATCTACGATTTTCTCTTTCGCCAATGCCTCTTACATGGTTAGTTGTGCATCAGGCACATGGAGGAAATTTTTGCTTAAGGCTGCACTCGAAAAGGAGTGCTCGGTATGGCCAATTGTTGAGGCAAAGTCGAAACGTCGCCTTATACGTTCAGAAACATTATTTGAGGACTGCGTAACGGAAATTTAGAAGAGCTCATTTCAGCTGACTGTTTCGACAATCGTTCCAATTGCCCTGGTATTTGCCTCACGGAGCACTATTTTATCACCCACCTCTACAGGTTCGGGGAAAAGCATGAATTCCAACTGGACCCGCGCGAAATCTCCAACTGACAAATACTCTGCATTGTATATCCTCCGAAGAATGACGGTATGTTGAATTGTGTGGCACTGAAGGACGGGAGTATATCCTTCAGTAATTCGAGTGGGATGTCTCGTTACCACAATGTTTGCTTCGAACACGCGGCATCCTCGAATTGCATCGTCAGGATCCGAAACCACTTGTCCTCGTCTTATGCTGTGCTTCTCAACGTCCTTTATATCGAAACCAAAAAGGTCTCCTGCTCGGACTGAGCTAACTCGTTTCTTGAACATCTCAATACTGAAGACTCTTCCCAAGGAAAAGCCTCCCTCTCCAATTGGGCCAACTATAACCTCTTGCCCCTTTTTAAACACCCCTGACCTCACTGTGCCCGTGACAACCACATTCGTACCTCTAATACCCCGATATACTTTGTCAATATAGGACCTTGCCGGTTTATCATAAGACTGATTTTTTGTATCCGAAGGTACGCTCCATAGCAGTTTTGTTAGGAGCTTGATGGACTCCATTTTCGTTGCCGCAAACTCCAATACGGGTACAATTACTCCATGCTGGATTTCGCTTGCAATTGTATCAATTTCTTCCTCGGTTTTTACACCAACTGGAATGCGACCAATCTCCTTCAGCGTACTTCGAACCACTTCATGAACGACCTCTAGGTCTTCGGGATGTGCTTTATCGGTCTTTGAAACCAACACAATAAAAGGCGCTCCCTGACTAGCCATAAGTAGAAGGTGTTCTCTTGTTATGTCATCAAGGCGTGCTCTGTGTTCTCTTTGAAGACTTGCACGGACAAGGCTGGCTTCCTCGGGGGCGGGAATCAACACCAAGCCATATTGGGCATCAGCTCCCAATATGCTTCGAATCATTGTTTTGCTATATTCCTTATGCCCAGGTGCATCGAAGAACGTGAGAATCTTTGCAGACCGGTCCAAAACTCGTGCCGCTTCTTCCTTACTTAGAGGATTCTCAAGGTGAATGCTGTCCCCCTCATCAGTGAAGCCCATAAAGGTGAGATGTATGTCCGCAGTTTGTCCTCGTGTTATTTCTTGTGGGTGTTTCAGCAAGAAGGAGCGGGTCTTTCCTGAACCATCATCTGGACTACCTGTGACCAGAGCTCCTATCATGGTTGACTTGCCCGAATTCACTCTGCCTGCCACATTTACTGAGCAGGTTTCCTTCACTTCAGGTGCGGCGATTCTTTTGAGAAGATATCTCCCCACTAGTCCTTCAGTTGCTTCTATTCTCTCTCCTTCGACTATTTCCACCTCTGCCTCTTTGCAGATTTCTTCAAGAACCTCCTCTGCCAGTCTAATACCAGCCTCGCTTAAGCCGTAGACTTTCCATTCCTTTCCTCCAATGTCCTCAATCCCAACGAGAAATACACCCTCGAATGGAGCTTCACATGTCATGAACCGAATTCGAGTTACAAGTTTCTGCCGCCTATCAGTCTTTAGATCTGCCTTTGTCAGGCGTCTCTTGAATTCCTGACTTCTTGTTTCGCCTACGAATAGTATGTCGCGAATCTGATTGGCTGATGTCATTCTCCTTTTATCCTTCTGGACGCACCTCAACACTCCAAGGTTATAAGGGCTGGCACAACGAATCAACCTGCTTCCGTTGTTGGTTTAGTCGAAAACATCTCGGAAACCAAAACTTCTGCTCCTGAATACTCGGATGTGTCAACACCATCTTTCCCTGTTGTAGGTTCATAAGTTGCATTAAACCGCTTGGCGAACTCGTGCAATGTATATCGAATATCGAAAGTTTCTTTCTCCACTATCATAGCAAAGATTCTGTGAGGAGTATGTTCAAGCATGATTGTTGAACCTTCATGATTTATCGATCGTAACAACCCTGTGTCTCCCAGAAGTTCGCCTGTGAACGCCGAAATTGCTGACAAGAAACCACTTACGATTGTGCTGTCCATTTCTGGTTTTGCACCAAAATGGTGTACAAATTCAGTCAGTCCTGATATCCGATCCAGAACGAGTATAGCCTGCAATATAGGCCTAGGTATCTCCCTTAGGGGCCCTGCCGGCTTGAAACCTGCAACTCTATCAAATGCTTTGACAAAGGCCTTCTCATCAATACTTTGAGCGACATTCTTGAGTGTGGTTAGTGCTTTCAGCTTTCCTTTTGCTTCTTCAAGGAGTCTCTCGTCTTCAGCAAAACTGGCGATGCTTTGGGCTTTCTCAAGGTGTGCCTTTGCCTCTAGGTCCTGTCCAGCAAGAGCAAGAAAATCCGAGCGAAGAAGCAACACTCGTGCATACAGATGCTGAAGCCCCTGCTCCTTGGCAATCTGGGAAAGATCATCCAAATGATATGCCGCCTTTGATAGGTGTTCAGGATCCCTTGACTCTGAATGAATTCCGAGATACGTTCGCGATAGTTCCAATTTGGCACGGACCAGCATCTCAAATATTGAGTTCGCTTTTGAGAGCTTCAAGAGCTCCTCGAATGTTGATACCGCCTTCTCATACCGATTCCTAGAAGCCTCATAGACTCCCTTAGCATAAAGGTAAGATCCCTTTCTAATTGGTTTCTCTGTAACCTCGGCTATCTCTCTCGCTTTCTCTAGGTATTCCTCGGCTTCCTTCGTTCTTTCAAGTCTAGACAGAAGAATGGTGTACCAAGCATAGATTTCAACTAGTCCTTTGTGTGTTCGTGCCTCAATCTCAACTGCCTCTTTCAAGTAATTTTCTGCATCCTTGTACATCCCAAGAATTGTTGCAATCTCGCCTAGATTAGCTAGGCACACCGCCTGTCCTACTTCCATCTCCATTAGCGATAACGATTCAGAAAAGAACCCCAAAGCCTCCTCTGGTCTCAATGTATTGAGCCGCAAAGTCCCAAGGTTATTCAACGCCATGGCCGTTCCAAGACCAAATGAGAGTTCGTCACTAATCTTCTTGACTCGAAGGTAGTGCTTTTCGGCCGCGTTGAAATTCCCGAGGAAGTTGCAAATGTTCCCTCTGAGGTTCTCTACAAGGGCTAGGCACATCCTGTGACGCTTCGCCTCAGCCATGTCTTCCAGGGTATCTGCTATTCTCTCTGCTCTCTTGGCTTGTCCAACCTCATATAGTAATGAGCCCACAACGTATAGGGTGAACATCGTTTCTGTAAGGGGATTTTCAACTTGCTCAGGATATGTTTCCAGTAGATTATCAAACTCCATCACACACATTATTACATTGGTATCTCTTTCAGCTGCGGCTTGTAGCACCCTAACAGTGCTGAGCCTCACAAGGTCCGCAGGGTCTGGTTCATCAACGAAAGTTCCCTCAATAGCAGTGAGGGTTTCTTTGAGTCCCGGCGAGTCAGACAGTACAAAAAGAGCAATGGCTCTGAGGCTCAGAACCTGCACACTCTTCGAGTTTGAGGAGAGCAGGAGCGCTTCTGCAATACGTCCGCGAGTCAAGCATGCTTCTACTCCCAACCGTATCGTCGTATCGTTCGGAGTTTTCTTGGTCACTTCTTTGGAGGCGATCTCTATAGCTGCATCAGTGAATGCTTCGAATGGGCTCATCTTCTTCTCGTTACGTTTGGTTATTCTCATTAGTGTAGTCCATGGAATTGCCTCTGAATCGCTCAAGTGCTCGAATTCCGAGGGTATGCTTCTCCGACTCACGACTCACACTCCCAATTCTTTCCTCAAATTCAGTATTGGCTCTTGCGGTTCTATATTGAAAATAGCCAATATCCACGCCTAGCGCAATGTTCTTAGAGGGCTGCCCAGAATTCCAGCTAACTTGGCTTTGAGAGGACGCAATCTTGTTTGAAGAAATGGAAAAGGCAATAGAGTCCGGTCGAAGCCTTGGTGCTGATTATATAGAGCTTCGAGGCGAGTCAGGATTCATCGAATATCTCCAAATGGATGATTTGAGAGTCACTGCTTTGACGCAGCGAATTGAAACTGGAGCGGCAATTCGAGTTTTAGCTGACGGCGCTTGGGGATTTGTGTCAACAAGTCATATTGACAAATTAGACCAAGCAGTCAAGGATGCCTATGCGATGGCGAAGGCGGCTTCAACAGCAAGAAGTGAACCAATCACGCTTGCAGAAACAGAAGCCCATGAGGACAGCATTGATCTCAAAATCCGGAGCGACCCCCGTCATGTCCCCATAGAAGAGAAAATTGAGTATATGAGAGAAATGACCGCGGTCATCAAGGAATTCGACCCCCGAATAACTGCAGTAAGCATTCAAGTTAGAACCGCGTCTGGTCGGAAGTACTTAGCAACATCAGATGGAGCCAGAATAGACACCAGAGATATTCTTGTCTGGACCCTACCCTGGGTGACTGCAAAGGAAGGGACCCGATTAAGTGCAGCACGATTCGAGGATGCCAGCACAAAGCAGGGTTGGGAGTACATGGAAGATGTAGCTACTCCTCTGTTCATTGGAGAATCCGCTGCCAAGAGAGCTAAGCTGCAGTTGGAGGGTGTTCCAGCCAAAGCCGGCTCTCATCCCTGTGTACTTGGTCCGAGAGTTATTGGAATCCTTGCACACGAGGCGCTTGGTCATCTTGCTGAATCGGATTTGCTTATTCGAAGTGCCTTCAATGGGAAGGTAGGAGAGGTTGTAGCCGCAGATGGAGTGAATATGACTGATGATGGTACCATAGCTGGGAATATGGGAACCGCCAAATTCGATGACGAGGGCGTTCCCGCAAGCAGAGTTGAGATTATCAGGGACTCTCTTCTCACAGAATTGTTAACCAATAGGGAGTACGCTGCAAAAACGGGTCAGAAGACATCCGGCAATGCACGTGCGCAAAGCTACTTGTATCCCCCCGTAATTCGCATGAGGAATACATACTTCGAGAAGGGGGACTATTCATCTGATGAGCTCTTTGAGGGCATAGATTTCGGATATTATTGTGCCGATTTCAGAGGTGGTCAAGCTCAAATGAATGCAAGTTTCCAGGTGGGCATTCAGGAAGCGTATGAGATAGTTGATGGCGAAATCGGCAAACCCATCACGGACCTCTCAATATCTGGTATCGCCACTGATTCGCTCTTCAGAATAACCGGCGTATCAAAGGATGTGTTTGATTGGGAGATTGGACGATGCGGAAAGGCCGGCCAAGAGGCATTTGTGGCGGCGGGAGGGCCGAATGTTAGATTCTCAAGAGGTGGGATAACATTTGGGGGAAGGAGCTAGGAGCTGGTGTGTAATGAATGAAACAGACCTCTTAGAGTTGTGCAAGTACATTGTGGAAATTGGAGTGAAGAAAGGCGCAGACGCGGTCGAAGTTCAAGCAACACTTGGGAAAGAGATCAAGTCTGACATAGAAATGGGTCAAATACGCGCCGTGAACAGCTCAGATGCCGCTGAAATAGGAATCCGTGCCTTCGTTGACAAGAAGATGGGGGCTGCGTTCACTAACATCGCGACCAAGGAGTCCGGTGTAGAGGCTCTCGAAATGGCCTTTTCCGCATCCAGAGCATCCACACCCGATGAAGATTGGGTTTCGCTTCCCATGCCATCGAAGGACTATCCAGATCTGAAGAAATTCTGGCAGGATGATGTTGCTCAAAGCCGCCCGTCAAAGGTTGTAGACCTATCCCTTCGGCTTCTTGAACTTGGCAGCAGCGCAGAAGCTGGTATGATTCCAGCAGGGGGCGGCAGCGCGGCAATATCAGTGATTTCTGCCTATGCAAACAGCAATGGTACTGAAACTTCCTTTAGAACCACGGTGGCTTATGTGGTCCTAGCAGCTGTTGCCCAGACAGAAACAGGAATGACCCCTGGAGTTGTGTCACTTGACATCAAAAGGCATCTCGATTTAGAGCTGGAATCAACAGTTCAGAGGGTCGCCAGAATAATTAGAATCTGCAAAACCGCAGCAAAGGGAAGAACCGGCAAATTCACAGTAGTGCTCCACCCAAGAGCATATTCCCAAATCTTTCAATATACATTCATCCAGTCTGTGAGAGGCGATAACGTTGCTAGGGGAAAATCAAAGATAGGGGACAAGATTGGAGAGAAGATTGCATCTGATTTACTTACGGTAGTGGATGACGGTCTTCATCCACGCGGGTTGCGCAGTTCTTCAGCTGATGACGAAGGGGTGCCTCGTCGAAGGACCCCCATCATAGAGAGCGGCATATTGCGGTCCTTTATTTGGGATACATATTGGGGAAACAAAATGGGTGTCAAGAGCACTGGAAATGCCCGTCGAAGGATGCGCCAAGGGTTGGTAGAGATAGCTCCGTCTACCTTTGTTGTTTCACCGGGCGAGCGGTCCATTGAGGAAATTATCTCCGAAATGGATTATGGTTACTACATTGAGAATGTGCAGGGAGCTCATAGCGCCAATCCAGAATCTGGGGATTTCAGCATCGTAGGAAACCCCGCATTGCTTATTGAGAATGGAAAGCTTATGGGTGCTGTCCATGGCCTTATGGTTTCCGGAAATGCCTTCGAATTGCTGAAACAGGTGAGAGAGATAGCAAAGGAACCTATCTACCTTACTGGAACAATAGGACCTGAGATTGTTCTTGATGGTGTAAACATAATATCCAAGGATGAATAGTATGATAACTGACCATTGAGGCAAAAGAATATCAGTGGTGTATAGAGATACCCAGTGCAGTCACCATCGAGGGAACCGAATGAAATCAACATACTCTGTGCTTCTTCTGCTAGCCATAACCGCCGTTATGCCACTGTCGGCTGTAACAACTCAGCCGGAAAATTCCCTAATTGATACTTTTCTTCCTTCTATCGATCCTCAGCTTAGAATGGCACTGACAAATACTGCCACGAAGGAATCGGCCTCCCTTACTTCTCAGAGGGTCGTGCTGCAATTTCAAGATGAACTAACTCCTGCGGAGATTGCAATGGCGGAAAGAAATGGCCTTGAATTCTCTCGACATGGGGACTCTGTAGTTCACGTTGGATGCATCTACTCTGCACGCGCAACCACGACTTCTGCCATAAATGCGCTTTCATCTTTGGGACTGCTTCGTGCAGTTTCGGGTGAGAAGCAATATGTTCCCTCGCTGAGTTCATCTGTACCTGCAATCCATGCTCCGAGTGTCTGGAATAACCTGCTATCCAATGGAGAATCGATAAATGGCACTGGAGTGAGTGTAGCCGTAATTGATACAGGAATCGCCCTTTATCATCCAAGTTTCTGGAGGCAGACAACAGGGGAGATCGACGTAATCCAACATGGGTCAGACTTTTATGTTGACTTCGATGGCGATGCAGTTGCTGATGCGAATGAGGGTCCGATTAATCACATTGACATTCAAATCGAAGAAACGGTCGAAGTGAGCAACGAATATCTCTTCATTGACATTGGCGATAATGGATTCAATCTTGCCGATGGCGATTTGTGGCTTGGAGGTGTCGATGCTAATGACAATAACCGAATCGACTTTCCAACAGAGAACGTTGTTGTATTCGGAGAGTCAAAGGTTTCAATTCTTTACGACCAGTATACAGGACTTGTCTACCAGCGCGGTGTGAACTTAACCTCTGGTTATTCAGTTTCTGATTCTTATGGCCACGGCACGCATGTAGCATCGACGATTGCAGGAGGCCAACCTGGCTTTACCTCCTATGTCGGTGTTGCTCCGGGCGCCGATCTCATCATAATCAGGAGTCTACTAACATCCAGCGATATAATTGATGCAATTCATTTTGCCGTGGCTTCTGGAGCGGACATAATCAACATGTCATTTTCCAGCTACCTCGGGTTCCTTGATGGTACCGACATTGAAGACCTGGCAATAACGGAGGCTTTCAGAAGACATGGCGTTTTAACAACGGCTGCTGCTGGAAATCTGGGTACGATTTCAAAACATGCATATCTCACGGTTCCAGCTAACACCAATCAGACTGCCTCTTTGGATGTATATTCCCCTCCGGATTCGTCCTACTTGAGTTTTCTCTGGCACAGCTCAGATAATGATGAGCATATCATATTAAGGCCCCCAACAGGAGATTCCATTGACCTTGGTACATTTTCCGACCTCTTGGGTGGGTCCTATATGCTCTCAACACCCCAAATAAACGCCTACATGTTTGCGGATGCCAGTTTGCGTGGTTTGAACAATATTCTGATTCAAATCTCTGAACCCACACATAATTGGACTTCTGGTATTTGGTCGGTTGGAATGAGGAATCCCGGGGGCGATGAAGTTGAGGTTGACATCTATGCGTGGGATGGGGACTGGGATCACGCGAATTTCCAGTTTATTGACCATGTGGATCATTCGCGGACAATTAGCTCCCCAGGAACTGCAGACTTAGCAATAGCCGTTGGGAACTACAATGATGGTGGAGGGGGCGTATCTTCAACCTCAAGCAAGGGTCCTCGAATTGATGGAGTCCCGAAGCCAAATATCGTGGCCCCCGGAACTGACATAACAGCTGCCTCAACTAGGCTCTCAGGCACTAGCAGACTATGGATATCAAGATCTGGAACGAGTATGGCCAGTCCGCATGTCGCTGGTTTGCTTGCGCTAATCCGACAAGCTTCTAACAACACTAATGGTTGGTTAGACTACTCAGCTCTGATTGCAGGCGCAGGACATGAGCTTGTTCACTACTCCATTCCGGATTCCTCATGGGGTCACGGGCTTTGTGATGCTGTTTGGTCTGTGCAGCATGTCAATGAAATCCAATTCGAAACGCCAACAACCCTTGACTCGTGGGTTGGCTATCCCACTGTCATTCAGTCTCCGGAAAACCTTTCCATTAGCGGTAATCTCGACTTGCGAGGGATCAAAGCCCACCAGTCGCTGGCAGAGCTTGCACTGGCAATCGAGTTTCGGGACACACCTGACTTTTCAAGCGAAAATATTCTACACCTGTTTTGGGACATTGATACTGATACTGAGACCGGAGATGGCGGCATCGATATAATGGCAAACGTAACAGGAGGGGTGGCCACTGTCTATGAATGGGATGGTGACTCATTTGAGGTTTCCACCCTTGATATCGATTTTTGGAATGATGCATCTTCTCTATATGTCCGACTCAACAGACCATCAGGCGATAGGTCGTCTATAATGCTGGCAACCGGAAATGAAACATATGCATACGTTGACCAAACGCCATTGATGGCTCTCTTAGACCAGTGGCATCCTCTAGTGAACGACCTATCACTCAATGGCAACGAAACCATCTTCGAAATATCTCTCACCATTGACGATGAAGATACGGCTGAGGAGCACCTCGGTGCCTTTTGGGAAGTAGACGATGGCGCGATGACAACACTACTTCAAGGGCAAGAAACCGGCACAAATGAAGTTGCAATCACATTGGATAGGGGTTCCATTGATAACGATTTTCTAAACACAATATGGCTCAACATCAGTGATTCTGTCATGTCTTTTCTCCTTCCTCCTGTGCTGCTATCAACTTCCTCTCTGTCGGAGATGCGGATTGCAAGTGCCTATATTGACCAGACAGAGATCCGGGTAGGACCTTTCTTGAGTCAGCGCCTAACAGGGCAGATTATTGTGGAAGGATACGCACTTGTTGAAGAGGTGAAGATCGAATTCCGCTCTGCAGCTGCGTTTTCTATTGGGCTCGTCCTAGAAGGTATTGACGGCCTATATCCGATTAACCTAATTCCAAGCATTGCTGCTGGAGAGTATCAGGTCTATGCTGTTGCCGAAGGTCTCTATGGACAATCAGTAGAGTTACATATGGGCACGCTACTGATAATTGAGGATAATTCGGTAATTGTCCTAATGGCCTCGGTGGCCTTCGTAGTGATTGCAGCCGCGTATTTCATGCCACGGTTGCTAAGCAAATTACGAGGAAAACCACGATTGCCAACTGAAATCAAAGGAGCAGACTGACAATGAAAATCGCTGTAGTTGGTTATGGGCCTGGCGGTGTAGCTGCCGCGACCGCAGCAAGAGCTTTCGACCCGAAAGCTGAAATTGTGATTATAACCCAAGAAGTGCTTCCGGCCCATAAGAAACCAGGCGCAACAATGATTTTGGAGGATGCTGATGCAAAGGAACTCTACATCAAGGAATGGACCCCCGATTCACTCAGAAAGAAGAGAATTGACGTAATTAGTAATGCTGCGATAGTGGGTGGCGATGCGAGGAAGAAAGAACTTGAGATGAAACTCCCAGATGGCAAGTCCTCCCCTCTGAAATTCGACCGCTTGATACTCGCTACTGGTGGCACTCCTGCAATCCCGAATATTCCTGGGGTGAACCTAAGGGGCGTCTTTACGATTCAGGACGCTTCCGACGCCCTAAGAATCGCTGAGGATCTGGAATCAATGAAATCCATTGTCATTGTGGGCGCAGGTTTCAGTGGTCTGGAGGCTGCTGAGCGGTTCCATAAAATTGGCAAGGAGGTCCATTTGGTTGTTCGCTCAAGACTGATGCGTCGTCTTCTTGAACCACCATTGAGCGACGAACTTGTTGCTCGAATACCAAAGAGCATCCATGTTCATACTGGATTCTCACCAAAGGCTATACTTGGGGACAAGGGTGTCACTGGAATTATCCTTGATGATAAGGAGTTGACTGCTGACGCAGTTCTATTTCTGACGGGTGTTAAGCCCAATGTAACCCTTGCGGAGAAAATTGGCCTCACTCGGGGAGAGCTCGGAGGAATTCCTATCAATGAAAAGATGCAGACCGAGATTGCTGATGTGTATGCGGTTGGCGACTGCGCCGAAATGAAAGACTTTCTAACTCAAAAGCCAATACTCATGCCAATTGGGAGCACAGCTGCACGAGCTGGGCGACAGGCGGGAGTGGCCTCTGTTGGCGGGACGAAAATTTACAGGGAAACAAGTCTTCGTCTACAATACGATTCGATATTTGGAACTGACATCATCTGCGTTGGACACTCTTCAACAACAGCCGCACAATACGGCATCTCCACAACGATTGAGTATCTGGATGACAAGCACGAAGCAATGAAGACCGCTCTAGTCATAGATGCCACAGGCCGCCTTATCGGTGGGCAAGTGCTTGCCTCTCGAATGGGTGCAAGAATCGGGTACGAGATTCTGGATCGCGTTGAATCTCGTGCAATTCTTGCGGAGAGTCCTATCTCACGGAGTCGTCATGACCGACTTGTGGATCTAATTGAGGAAACCCTTGGACCTATGAAATAGACGGCGGGGTTCCGTCATCCCAGTACTCCGGTTGTCTTGGCTTCGCTCGCCGACGATGAATGCCTGCTTTGTTTAAGCCCACATAGAGTAAGGCAGCTCCGGTTACCCCCAGCAATGTCCATGTCACAGTTGTGATGAATTGATCCTCTGCAGGGTCCAGCGGGATAAGGAACACCTTCTCAAAGATTTTCACGTTATCGTCAGTATCTCTGGCCGTGATGAGCACGTCGTAGAAACCACCGCTTTGTAGAATGAACCCGGCTGTGTACCTGTAACCTAGCGTTTCCTCAACCGTACCAGCAACTTGGGTGTCGTCAGGTCCCCATATCGACATAGTCACTTCGGCCAGGTCATCATCAAACACGAAGGCTGTGAAGTTGGCTTCTTGGCCTATTCCTGCCGTGCTGATTTCCACGTCGAAGATTCTCGGTGTAGACGGAACAATCGATTGCGCAATATTCCTGAGCATTCTCAGGTTGTCGGCGCCTCCACGAATCGCATCATAGAGAATGTCGTCATAGAGTGTTGAACCATCGGAGATGACAATGATTCTTCCATTGCCATAGTCAACGGTAGCGACTATTGCATGTTCTTTATCCGCATCTAGCCAAAAGAGACCCTGAGCCCCCGCCACTGCTGGATCGACACTAAGCGTGCTTCCAGACAATACGTACAGGTCTGTAACTCCTTCCATCAAGGGATTCGATTCTACTGCACCTCCGTAATCCACACCATAGAACTGCCCCGTAGTATCGGTTGGTCCAATACCAATCCCGATCCTCTCGCATTGGATGCCGAAGGGCTCCAAGATTTCATTATAGGAATCAATACCAAACGAAGCTGCGCCAAGAGTTACGTCGTAGAACTCAGAGAGCATTAGGAGAACACCTCCGTCTTCAACAAATTGGTGCAAAGCAGCAATCTCTGAACTACTATAGGGGAGTTCGGTGTCCATTATAGTGAAGATCTCAGCGCCCGCAAGGTCTCCTGAATCGATTCTTGCCGTATCATAGGCTACTGAATTGCCAAATGTATCTACAACTACTCCCTGCTCGCGCAAGTAGCCTGTGAAATACCTATACGCAGATGGGTCATCTACGTCTTCATCATGGTGGGCCATATCTATGAGCATTTTGCCCCCATAAGTTGTCACTGCTAGATCAAGGTCAATGCTTGTTATGTAGGCTGCATCCTTTTCCAGAACCAATTTCCCGGTATACCTTCCAATTGCAGAGAGGGGAAGGCCTTCTGGGATTTCGAGACCTATACCAAAATAGGTATACCCCACTCCCACGCTGATTGCTTCCTGAGAGAGCCTTATGAATTGGCTTGCATTTCCCGATTTGATGATATCAACGTCACCGAGGTTTTCGGACGACATAATTGTCACATTCTGATCAGGTCGGTCGTCACCCACGATTAGGACATTTGATGTTCCAGGGAGAGTTGGATACTTTCTTGGTGTCATAAGAGTTAGGTTCGGCAAAGACGCATCGAGAATTTCGTCCGCCTTAGTAACGTTGGCTAGTCCCCATCCCTGTTCCATTGGGTCTGCACCGAGGTCAGTTGAACCCTGCATTAGAGCAATCTTCGCCTGCAGGGGTGTCATAGTGGGATGCTTGTCTA
Source organism: Candidatus Thorarchaeota archaeon (assembly GCA_011365025.1). Next base: position 47,502 of record RDOF01000007.1, on the reverse strand, counting down.
GCAGGAGGGCAATTAGTCCCGCGATTTGCGGCGCGGACGCTGAGGTTCCTGACCATGCAGTATATGCGTCACCAAACTGAGAGGAATTGTAGGTTGGATACTCGAAAGAGTCTGCCCCATCGGCTCTTCCTGATACTACGAAGTAACCGGGGGCAATGATGTCCGGTTTCGAGTAGTATCCAGTTGGTTCGGAGAACAACCGATGTACTGGCCCTCTACTGCTAAATGCCACAATGCCTGCAGAGCCAGCTGAAGAACCTACAGTAACTGCTTCGTCAACGATTCCAGGCGAGTTTATAGTGAAAGGAGCAGGACCCGAGTTGCCTGCTGCAATCACGACAGAAACGCCTTGGGATACAGCCTCCTGAGTCATGGCTGCAGAGGGTTCAATGAGGAACTGACTGTCTACCCATTCACCTCCCAAGCTAAGACTGAGTACATCTGCACCATTGTCAACCGCCCATTCCATGGACTCTGCAATTAATGAGTCATCTGCGCCTCCCAGTTCGTCAAGAACCTTAACGGCAAGTAGATTCGCTCCTGGCGCTACGCCAGTGAAGTTGCCGCCGTTCAGCTTTCCCGTTCCTGCGACATTCCATGCGCAGGCTGTCCCATGTCCGTTGTCATCATATGCACTAATTCCGCCGGTTGGGTCCATGTCTGTACCTGTTCCAACGAAGTCCTTGAATCCAATCAGGCGATCTTGGATGTCTGGGTGTTCTCCATCCACACCACTATCAATAATGGCGATTACAGTTTCGTTGCCATAGTACCCCTGGTCCCAAAGGCCATCAACCTCTAGGATCCCTGTGAAGTGCTCATAGCCCAACTCCCCCTCGGACAAAACAAATGTGCCTTGTGTAGTGAGGTCAAGTACTTCTCTTTCAACATCAAGAATCACTCCTGCAATAGCGGGGTTGGCGGCTAGTTCCTGAATCTCCGTTTTGCCAGCGTACGCTGAAATGTAAGGAATCATGTGAAACACATGCCGGATTGTGAGATCAAGGTCCATTGCATCAAGAGCCTGGCGCATTGCGGTCTCAGATGTCCCCTCAGGGAATTGGAGTGAAATAGGAACCATCTCGCCGGGAGCCATTGTCTCAATGTAACTCGTTAGGCGGCTGTCCACCTTTGCCCCTGTGTCAATGGTGGCGGCGGTTGCCTCTGATACAAGCATTGGCGACGGAAGAATAAGGGCCAATGCAAGAAGAAAAGCCAGCGTGTGCTTTGAGAGAATCCTTAGGTTCGAGGGCATTTAAAAGACCTTCCGCGCGAAGTGAATCGGGGCATAAGATAAGGGTTTTCTTGAGTGCTGTTTCCGACGAAGTTCGTTGAAGGCCTTTTGTTTCTCGGAGTTTCCGAGAGTGGTGCTAAAATTCTGTCGACTCGTGGCAAGATGTGGTGCAGTAATGTTACTGCTAATCTGATATGGACGCGAATTCAAATGGAAAAGAAACCACAAGTATATGAACGCCGCCTTCAAGTAAAGCATTTCTTCGACGATAAGCAGACCGGCCAAACCCGAAGAACTTGGCTTGAAATCCAACTCAGGCCTCCCGAGCGGACGGAGGAAGGTTGGGTGAATGACGGCAAGGTTCGTCTATCCCTAGGTGAAGATAAGGATGTGAAGGGTGCCTTCTTGCTTTCGATAGACGAGGTTTGTCGCCTCTACAAGGCGCTTGAAGTTATTGTTGAGGATCACGAGATTCTCAAGGCGAAGCTTTGGAGAGAGAGCTAAGGAACATGTTCTGTCCTTCTGCTAGATAAGGGCAGAACTCGCATATTTTTGTGAACGGCTACGTATGCAGAATATACTTATTCGGATGGGTTCTCCTATTTCTTCGTGCGTACCTAGGAGGACTACAATTGGTCAGCGAAGTGATTCAGACTGGTTTAAGAATGCTCATCGAGGTTGACTTTCCAATCTCAGACTTGCTGGTTGCTATACCCTTCGCTTTTCCAGCAATAATTATTGGAATCCTGACACTTCTGTATCAAAGATTCCTACCTCGGACCGAGAGAAAGCGAAATGCGATTCTTGCAGGTGGTATAGCTAGCATCCTGTTTGCTGCATTTCTGCTGCTTTACGCCTCCTATGGATCCATGCCTTGGGTTGATGGCGTGCAGTTCGGTTCGTACGAATTTGTCATGGGGGTCTTGCGGGAAATCCATTGGATTCTCTTCAGCTCAGTTGGAATGGGCCTGCTTTACCTACTAGTTGTATCGCTGATTCTGGCAAGCCTAACAGTCAAAGTCCTCACACCACCTGATCCTGATTTCGTCGCACTTAGTGAAGGCCTCAAGGAGGCTCGAGTTAAGATGACTGCAATGAAAGACGACAGTCAGAAGCTCGAGGGCGAGAATAAGCAGTTAAAGGAGTTTGTAGCGGAGAAAGAAACAGCGCTAACATCTCTTCAAGAGCAGCTTGATAAAATAACAGCAGAGGTTGCTGAACGAGAGAAGAGAATCTCAGAGATGGAGGCTTCGCTTGCCGAACCGGTAGTTGACAGAAGTCCTGAGCTGCTCCAAACGATAGAACAGAAAGAACGAATCATCTCTGATTTAGAGAAAAGGGTGGCACAGCTTCAAGAGAACCTTGCAGCGGCGAGCGCTCCGGCACCTGCTGCGCCAGTAGCAGATGGTAGATCCGAGCAGCTAGAAATCACGCTTCAGGAAACCCAAGCTAAGCTACAAGACTATTTGCGAAGAGCTGAAACCGCCGCTGAGGTGTCTGATAGTGTAATATCTGACTTGGCCGAGCTAATGTCACAAGTTGAGTCCAGCAGACTGGATTCGGCGGCAAAGGTGTCTGTGACGAATCTCATAAAGAACGTTGGTCGTGCCATTGGTAGAGTGTCCGAAACCCCTCCGAGTGGGAAGAGTGCACCAAAGGTCGAGCTAATTGGTGCCGTAATGATTGTTCACGAGATCGTCGATGGAATAAAGCGAATGATTCGGGATAGTTAAATCGACGAATTCTGCATCGGACTTCGTTAATTTCCCTTAATACTCAAAATAATGAGCTAAACATGTTTGAGAATGAATGTTCTCCAAGTATGTAGTAATGCTTAATAGGGTGAGTTATCACCCCGAACTCTAATCACGTCGAAGAGAACGCGTCTAGAGGAGAAGCATCCGCGTGCCTACTCATTGGCGGATGCATTGAGGTATTGTATGCTGTAGACATACATAGGTCCAAATTCCTAAGTATTTGTTCTACACGAAGCGTTTCTCTGCGATTCGTGATGAGAGGAGTAGGAAAAAAAAATGATTCGCAAGAAACAAGTGCTGGTACTCCTTCTGATTGCATGCATGGTTGGATCCATTGCAATGGTCCCCTTGCTTGTCACTCCAGAAGCAGAACCGGCAGCATCTCCAGCTCCCGTCGCTCCAACTGTGGAGACTCTCAAAGAGACCTATGTTCAGAGGTTGATGGAGAATCCGACGGGAGATCAGAGGATGGACGCACTTCTTGCAGAGTATCTCGAAACAGGTATTGTTCCTGACAGTGTGTTTACAACAGACACAGGAATTCAGGCACTGGTCTACTACGAGCAGGGCTATGAGGCATCTGTTAGAGAGCTCTCAAGAGTGAAGTGGATCTTCGATTTGGGAATCATGTCGTGTGCCTACGTTAACGTCGATTACAACAACGTTGCGGCCCTCGTGAATATGGAAGGCCTCAAATATGTAATGGCTGATGTGCTTCCAGATAGCCCTGAATACGAAACAGGCTTTGGTGAACCAATGGACCTGGACAATTTCGCAATCAGGGATATCGTTGGAGCCACTCAGACCTACGACGATTTCGGTTATGATGGCAGCGGAGTCATTGTATCTATACACGACTCTGGTGTCGACTTCAGCACACCCGACATGAAAGAAGCAATTGCAATTGATGGCTTAGGCCGTCCAATGTCCTACGACCCCTCCTGTGATGGTATGAATCTAATGACTTATGCCAATGCCACAAATGTGGAAAACGTAACAGAGTGGCTTGACATGGGTTACGTCCTCACATATGAAAGCGAAGGACATTACTACCTAAACTCAACAGGATGGGATCCAGTATGTACCAATCTGCCTTTCGGATACTTCAGAAACCTGCTTAGCGGGTTCATTGGAATCTACGAGGCAGCATGGGGCATTGCAAACGCTTCAGAATTCGTCTATGGCTACATGTGGGACGACTGGGAACTCCCTGCACCAACAAGTAACAACTACACGGTTGGTTGGGTCTTCCAGCAGCGCCAAATGAGTTATTCAAAGCTACTTGCGCCAGCTCTGATGCTGGATGCAAACAAGCTCATCATCGACTGGGATGGAGCATTTGCTTGGAGCTGGATGTGGAATTGGGCTTTCTATTACGAAGCTGTTTCACTTACAGATCCGGCAATTCGTGCCTACCTTGCTGGGTTGATGGACTTCAGCTTTGTTGATGACATGGATGATGGTTATGTCTTCACCGTTGATGGCACTGGTGCTGGACCTGTTCTGGCAGCAGATATCGACGGCGATGGATATGACGACTTTGGCCTTGGTTCGCTCACATGGATCTATGATGACTTAGACTTCTATGGTGAATGGTTCAGCGTAATTGACCCTGACGCAACGGAGCAGTACCTCTGGTGTGGCTTCCAGCCTGAGGGTCTTGGCTTTGCCCTTATGTTCAACGAGTACAATGCCGCAGGCGGCGAACATGGAACATGGTGCGCCAGCGCTGTTGCTTCACAAGGAGTCTATGACCACGAGATCTACAATCAAGTCGATCCGAATAATGACACAACTTACAAATTACCCGGTATTGCCCCTGGCGCCGACATTCTAGCTGTGAAGTTCTACAGCGCTCTCGGCGGTGAATTGGGCGCCCAAGTCTGGGCGGCTGGATTCCATCTGAACGAGACTTCGGGCCATTGGATATACACGGGAGAACACAAAGCGCACATCCAATCGATGTCGTGGGGCTATGTCAACGGGGCCTATCTTGATCTGACCTACCTGTCCCTCTTCTGGGACGTGTTGGCCACGCCAGGGTTCTATGATCCTACGTACGCAGGTACGTTGTTCGTGACTTCCTCTGGCAACTCAGGTGCGGGCTACATGACTAGTGGCCCACCCGGTGGTGCAGCTGTCATTCATGTGGGTGCAAGTCTGGCAAACGCCTACTATGATCCACTATATGGACCACAGGGAGTGCCAAACTCAAACGTTATGTTCTCATCCAACGGACCAATGTTCACTGGCTATCCAAAGCCTGATGTCGTTGCTCCTGGATACAGAGGCTGCAATGTAAAGCAGTCCCACAACATATTCCTTGACATTGATTACAGCTACCAGTGGTGGCAGGGTACCAGCCTCTCGAGCCCAATTGTTGCAGGTGTTGCAGCACTCGTTGCCGAAGCAATGATTGACGAGGGCTATGGCTACGACCCTGTTGCAATCAAATCCATGATTCTCAGCCATGCCACTGACCGTGGACTTGACGCGTTCTCAGAAGGTCACGGATTGGTGAATGCATACGCTGCCGTTGATGCTGTCGTAAATGATGGTGTCTGGCTAGCCAGCGATGATTCATGGGACAACTACATGGATGCCATGATGGACGCCTGGATGTACTGGATGCCCGACTGGTCTGTTGGTCCATTCGACATCGCACATCCCGACACTTGGTACTATGAGTACCCTGACACAACACTGGAGAGTGCCTACTTTGGCAATGTTGAGCGAAGTGGCACGTACGCATTGAACTTCGCAGGATATTACGGCGATTCGGGAGCTCCGATCGACTTTGCAAGCTGGGAAGCAGTGACTCCATGGTACTACAACGAACTACGAACCTTCACGTTCGACAACATCACGTACACCTATGAAGATACTGGCTTTGATCCTGCAGTAGAGCGCGGTGGCTTCTTCGATATCACCGAGCAGCTGCTCGATGAAGGCTACACTTTGGGTGACTTGGCTGACTTCGGAAGCGTTGACTACATGACTCTGGTTGTAAGCTATGAGGCCATGTACGATGCTGATGTTGACCAAGCAAGGCTCTTCTACTGGAAGGATGATGGTCCTGGTGACCTTGCCGGTAACGGCGAGATGAACTTCTACAGCACCATCTGGACTCCATGGGGCGTGCCAGTCAGCGGTGGTGACAGCATTCAGTGCATCTCACGTGACTACAACGATGGCAACATGCACATAATGCGTGTGGGTGCTGGAGGCTCGTTTGTCGGCTTCGACTTCAGTGAATGGACTCCAACCCTGATGATCGATGCTGCTGATGGAATAACCTTCACTGCAACGATTACCCTCTGGGATAAGGAAATTGTCACACCAATCACTGCAAGTGCTGGCGTTGGTGCAAACACAACTCTAACCCTGAACGTGCCTGCTGATGCAGAGTATGGTATCCACCAAGGATACGTCCTCTTGGCAGACACTGATACTGGCTACACTCACATGATGCCGTACTCATACAACGTTGAGATGGATATCAGTGTGGGTGAAGGCGTTGAGCAGGTTATTGTTGACGGTGTTGGTGCCGAGCTTACACCATACGAGAATGGTGCCGTTTGGGGCTCAATTGCAGACCCAGCAAGCACTGCCTTTGGCGATGGTGGCGGTTTCAACACATTCTTGATCAACGTTCCTGACCTGTATCCAGCGGATAGTGTGTCAGTACTAGTAATCAAGGCCGAATGGCAGAACACAGGAACTGTCGTGGACATGTACCTCAGAAACACGGTTTACAGCCAATTGGCAAGGACCAATCACGGACTTGGCAATGGTTTCCATCCCGTACCGACTGAGCCGCTCAAGAACACCTTGGTCTGGGATCCTGGCTACTTAATCAATGGAACCTATTACCTTCAGGTGGGCTGCCATGCAATCAACGGTTCAGTTGCTCCTGAGGAGATTACTCTGACAGTCCAGTGGTACAATGAGCTTGTTGATCCAGCAATAACCCCTGCTTGGACAGCTAATGATGGAAGCGGAACCTTTGCTGAGGATGGAGTCATCGAGGGTGACCATATTGTGCTTCAGCCTACTTGGGCTGATGCTGGCATCACTGGTCTACCAGAGTATGACGTCACCAGAGTAGACCTTCAGTTCCTGAGTGGTCTCTACTCAGTTCAGACTGGACCACTGACCATTCCTAGCGCAAGCTACGACCCATTCAACGATGCATTCAACCCAGCTCAGTTCTCTGGACCATTGATTGTCAAGGGAATCAATGTTGGTGATACTGTACGTGTTACGGTTGACTTTAGTAACACGGACTGTGACATCTTCGGATTCCATGGCGGACAGGACCCGATAGCATATAGCTATGGCTCCAACATCTTTGGTGGCGCCATGGCCACTGGAGCACATCCAGAGGTTTGGAGCGGAGTATGGAACTATGCGAACGACACAATGATTGTGTACTGCTTCGACTACGACCTCCAGCCTGGTACCTGGAGCCTTGAGGTTGACACTCGTGTCAGTCTCACCGAAACCGAGATTGGTAACAGCATAAGCTTTGATACCTATGACTTCCTTGCTAACACCTACAAGGATGTCAAGGTCACTGCGTACAGCAACACCAACGTCTACTGGGAGGCTCAGTACCTCAATGTGACATTTGTCAACTTCTTTGCTCCGGCCGTGACTGTTCTCGCACCCAATGGTGCAGAGGACTGGAGCGATGGAGTGCACAATGTCACTTGGACTTGCACCGACCGCAATGTTGGTGATGCCCTAATCTTCCAGATACGGATATCACTAGACAATGGCGAGTTCTGGCAAGTAATAGGTACAGGTCCAATGGACTACGATGCAGTGAATGGATGGTACTACCACGAGGTGGACTTTGCAAACCTCTTCGAGACCGATGAGGGAATTGTGCAAGTCATCGCTTACGACAACGACACGGCATTCGCCGGAACGATCGCTCCACTTGATCCAACATACGAGATTCCAACATTCTGGCCACATCTATCCGGTAGCGACATGAGCGATGCAGTCTTCACATTCGGTACGCTGACCATTCCTACACCGACTACACCCACGACTACTACCACAACCACTACTACAACCACTACAACAACCACTACTACAACCACTACCACAACCGTTGAACCTCCAATTATTGATCCATTGATAATTGGACTCATCGGCGGTATTGGAGTCGGTGTCGTCGTTGTGCTGATCCTCTTCCTAATCAAGAAGAAGTAAAGCGAAGCGTCATTGTAGTAACACACTAACATACGGGGGCTTTGTCCCCCAACCCCTTTCTTTTTTTGTTTTCATCTGCTGAGATGATGTGCCAACTACTGAATTTTCGGTTTGCTCATCTGGTGGAATAACTGGGAAACCACAATACTGGACGTGTTTCGCCTACTTCCCATAGACAGGAGTCCACTCCAATTAGAACTTCTCTTGCACAACAACTTCTGACAAAGGTCTTCTTTGCCGCCTGATGATGTCCCCAAGGGCCTTTCCTATTGGGATGATGGCAACTGGTCTCATATCACCGGGGACATTTACGGCTCCTCTTGCAGCTTCCTCATTGAACGCTCCTACCCAACAAGTTCCATAGCCAAGTCGATGTGCCGCAATGAGTATGTTCTGTGTCAGTGCTGCAGTGTCTTGATATACGTAGAGGCTCGAGCCACGGTCGCCGTATCTTTCCGCAGATTCGTATGGCACTGCTATTATTACTAGAGCTATTGGTGCCTGAGCTATGAACCCCTGTCCTCCTGCTGCTTCCACCAGCTTCTTCTTCCGTGCAACATCCCTGACAACGACAATTCTCCAAGGCTGTCTATTTCCGGCAGAGGGCGCACTTACTGCCGTCTGAAGAATATCTTCGAGGTCTCCTTCTGACACCTCTTCTTCCGAATACCTGCGGACCGACGTTCTACCGATAATTGCTTTGATACATTCGTCTTTCAAATCACAGCACCTCCGGGTTGACGAGATTTGGGGGTTCTTTGCCATTTAGTGCGGCAATGAGGTTGCTAGCACACATGATAGCCATTTTTGTTCTCGCAGCCACGCTTGCACTTCCAATATGGGGCACCAGCACAACATTGGATAGGCTAAGGAGTGGATTGCCCTTCTCTATTGGCTCCTCTCGAAAAACGTCCAATCCTGCAGATGCCAATTTTCCTTCCTTGAGCGCCCTATACAAAGCCCCTTCGTCAACCACGGGTCCTCTTGAGGTGTTTACCAGTATTGCACCAGACTTCATGGACGCAATTTCCTTTGAACCCACAAGGTTCCTTGTTTCCTCAGTAAGAGGAACGTGAATGCTGACAATGTCCGACTCCTTAAGAAGCGTTTCCAAATCCGTTCTTCTGGCGCCTGTTTCCTTCTCTACTGAGTTGCCAAGGTCATCCTCTGGCTTCGAGGTATACAGAATGTTCATTGAGAATCCTGCCGCTCTTCGGGCAACCGCGCTTCCAATTCTCCCCATGCCAATGATGCCCAGAGTTGCTTCAAAGACCTCCATGCCCAACAGCATCTTAGGCCCCCACGCTACCTCCCACTTTCCCTCTCTGACATACCTATCAGCTTCCACAATGCGGCGCGCAGCAGCCAAAATCAATGCCCAAGTGAGGTCTGCCGTTGCTTCAGTTAGAACGCCCGGCGTGTTTGTGACAAGTATTCCTTTCTCCGTTGCCGTTCCGATATCGATATTGTCATAACCAACAGCATATTGAACAATCACTCTCAGGTTTGGAAGTGACTCGATCAGCTCTCTGTCGATAGGGTCGGACAGAAGGGTTACGATTCCCTCACAACCTGCTGCACCTTCCGCAATCTGCTCCTTTGAAGGTGGATGCTCATCTGGCCAGACGTTAACATCGAAATGCTGCCTAATCTTTTCAAGCCCTTCCTCGGGAATCATTCTCGTAACAAAGACCTTCTTCGACATTAGTCATGGCTCCTTAATTCAAATATTCTACTTCCTTCTGCTCTTGAATCCTGTCATTTGGTCGTGATATGGCGTCTGGTTGGCCTGCGTTAACCTCATCTCTTATATCCTTGATTGCTCAGATTCATTTGTTGAAGATCCAGTGGAGCTAAGGAGGATGACCGTAAAACTTCCTAAGAGCGCAAAAGTAGTTCTTGCAAGACTATCACGCGATGGGCCTCTAACACCAAAGCAACTGAGTACACGAGTCGACTTGGCTCCAAGGACGGTCACTCTTGCTTTAAAGAGACTCATCGAAATGCAGCTCTGTCAGAAAGTTTCAAACTTTGAGGATATGCGCCAGCCATTCTACAGAGTAGATATGGAAAAAGTGAAAGAGCTCCGTCTAGGCTTCACAATTGATTCGTATGTACGCTTACATCCGTCTTTCAACCCATCTGACCATCCATCACGCTCTTTCAGACAGTGATCCTAAGCTATGTCCTTCGAGCTCAACTCTTCAACGGATAGTTACCCAAAAATGATACGCTGTGCGTTGACCTATCTTCTTATATTGCTCCGCAGATAAGATTTAGCTGAACAACTTGTTCAAAATTGTAAGGAGACGCACCATAGATGTCCTTAGATTTACCAAGAAGTGCAATCATTGTGCTAGACCGACTGGCCGATGAGGGCCCAATGACTCCGAAGGACATCAGTCGCAAGGTCAAATTGGCGCCGCGTACTGTATCTTTCGCCTTGAGGAAACTCATGGGTCAGAAGTTATGTCGAAAGATTCCCAATCTACAGGATATGCGCCAACCACTTTACCAGGCGGATTCCGAGAAGGCAAAGGAACTTCGGATGAAGTTTGAACATGTATTCACACAGGTTCTGAGATAATAATATCAGTCAATTTCGTTTTCTCTTTTGCACCTCAAATAAAGGCTATCAACTACAGTTAAAAGAGCGTCATCTCTGAACAATGCAGAGGGAATTTAAATTGGCTCATGAAGCATTGGCGATTGCGTTGGCTTGTCTCGGAGCTTTACTTCTGATTTCGTTTAATCTTGGTCCCAAGAAAGAGGTGCGCGAAGTAAAACGTCTGGAGGCAAAAGCGATGCTTGTTCCATCTGCCATTCTCCTCTTTGTTTTAGCGGCGTTGGTTTTTAGCGGTGTGGTTGGTTAATACAAAGCAAAAGTCATCGATGCAAGTTTGCATAGTATGGCTGCTGAGAGCAAGTCCGCAGTTGTCCCCGGGTTTAGGGAATTTCGCTCTTTCCCAAGCTCTTCCTCCAAAATTGTAAGCGCTTGACTACTCGCCAAGCTTCCCGGAATGCCCGATATTACTCTCTCAGCAAGAAGCCTTACTTCTTCAGCTTTTTCTGATCCGGCTTTCCTTGTGATTAGACCATCAGGATATTTCGAAAGGAGCCAGATGAAAGTATGTACAATGCCTTCTTCCAAATCATCCAGCTTATTCGACTTGCCATCCAAATACGGAAATACCTCATCAAACACAATCCTGTAGTACTCAGCCCATTCTCTGCAGATTGGATCAACATCAGCTGAAAGAGTGAAGAGGTGATGCAATGTTATTTGATCTTCTTCGATGTTCTCGAATATCCTTGGATTCTCAATATCATACCTGTCATGAATGTCAGTCCAGCTGGACTCCTTCCTGTTGAGATCACCGCTAGGACGAATGAGATGAAATGCTCTATATACGTGAAGGGTGTCCTCCACTGTTGTCTGGTCCAATATAGCCCTCAACCAATCCCTGGTCGAATCAATCGTGAATTTCCCATTTTCTTCAACTGCTGCTGCGATTGCTATCACAAGAGGAACATAGAGAAGTATCGTTCCAAATATTGTGTTTCTATTATTCAATCCTCTCAACGAATCATTCACGCAAGTATGGATTAGCTCCCCAATTCCTATGCTATCCGATGGGATTTCTCCTTTAGGAAGCATTGTCCCTTTTCGGGCTGCTTCGTGGAAGCCCCTACCTATCATTGATGCGCTTGCCAAGAAATGCCGATAGCCAGTATCTGAGAATCTCCTTAAGCGGTTCACATTTCCGGGCTTTGGCGAGCTAACCTCAAGTAGTATGGATAGCTGACCCAATGACGAAAGCGTCCAAGCAATGTTCTCTGTCAATGTGACTTCCCAATGTATTCCTGCTCGTTTAAGCCTTAGTCTATTGAAGAAAAGAATAATTAGGTCTCATTTCATGAGAGAATTGAACAGCTCATGAGTCTCTCAGCACGTCTCACGTTTTCTCAAATCGGGCTCTTTGTTTCTATCCTTGTGTATCTCATTGTACGTGGTTTCTTCGTTGTCCTCAACATTGGACTGCTGTGGACTACAGCCGGCGGATATTTCGCAATTGCTTTTCCCCTTATTCCTGTGATTGTTCTAGGGTTTACAGCTTGTGTGATCTCCTATTCCTATTCCTATCTTGGCCTTTGGCTAATGGATAAGAATCAGCACATTCTGGGCGCTTTCGTCATTTTCTTGTCTGTGATTATTGCTCCAGGCGCATTAGGAATGTATTCGTGGTTCTACTTCCCTGTTGTTGTCTAGTAATTGACAATCCTTGGTACGATATCCGTCGCTCTGCCTCTTAGAACAATGTCTGCCACACCATCCCGATCTGTGCCTTCCAAATTAACCAAGACAACCTTGGCTCCGGAGTTCTTCGCCAATTGTGGAAGGAATGCAGCGGGATAAATTGTCAGACTAGTTCCTATAACAAGCATCAAATCCGCGTTCTTGCACATGTCAATTGCAGCTTGCATGGCTTGCTCCGGCATTGGTTCTCCGAATAGAACCGCCTCGGATTTTAGAATTCCATTGCACTTCTTACACCTTGGAGGTATCTCTCCATTGGCCACTCTTTGGTGTATTGCCTCGCCGACATATTCAAACTTGCATTCAAGGCAGTAGGCCTTTAGGTAGCTCCCATGAAGCTCCACAACATTGGTATTTCCCGCTCTTTGATGAAGATTGTCAATATTCTGAGTAATGACTCCAAGGAGTTTCCCTCTCTTCTCCAGCTCTGCCAAGGCGATGTGTGCCTTATTTGGCTCTGCCTTAAGAAGAACCTCTGCGAGTTCTTGCCCCATTTCCCAAAACTTGGACGGGTCTCTCTGGAAGCTCTCAAAGGTCGCATATTCATGAGGGTCGTATCGCTCCCAAAGCCCTCCCTCTGAACGGAAGTCAGGAATTCCAGAGTCGACACTTATTCCTGCCCCTGTCAGAACAGCAATCCTTGAGGACTTGCTTATCAATAATTTCGCTGCTTCGATTTCACTGTCGTCGACCATTGCATCTCTTTCAGAGAGTTTCAATTACATGTCATTTTCGGTTTTACATAACTGAAGTGCATGTGCATGTCGAAAAGTTTTTCTTAGAAAGTCCGGAGGTTGCCTGAGAGCCACAAGAGGGCAAGGAAATGGACTTCCTCATACCCTTCGGCTGGGAATCGAGTGGCACGCTTCTAAACGGTTTCGCAGAATAGAGCAACATAGGTGGAATACCAGAAAAATGGAAGAGAGGCCTGATATCAATCCAAATGCTGAGGAATCACATAAGGACGATGATGTTGAGAAGGCTGAAAGCTTTGAGCTCATCACTCAGAACCAGCTTGAACTGCAGCTCGGAAAGGAAAAGGACAGGTCGAGAGAGTTGCTCGACCAACTCCAACGAGTTCAAGCCGAGTTTGACAATTTCCGAAAACGCATTGATGCAAGATTCAGTGAGGCAGCCCAATACGCCAGTGAAGTAATTCTTCTCAAGGTGTTAGAGGTTTATGACAATCTGGAGCGCGCCTTGAATGCGGATTTCTCTGCAGATCCAGAAGCAGCACGAAGAGGAATAAGCGCCATTACAAAACAGATGGAATCATTGTTTGAAAAGGAAGGAATTCGTCCGATTGAATCAATGGGCACGGAGTTTGATCCATATTACCAGCATGCAGTAAGTGCCATTAGCGATAACGAGCTGCCTGATGGAATAGTGGTGGAAGTATATCAGAAGGGATACATGCTCAAGGAGAAAGTGTTGCGTCCAGCCGTGGTCGTAGTTAATAGACATGCAATAGAGGCGAACAATGAACAGCAAAAACCTACAGAATCAGAAGGTGATTAAGATATGGCAAGAATAGTGGGTATTGATTTGGGAACAACGAATAGCGGGATTGCATACATGTTAGGCGGCAAGCCTACAATCATCCCGAATGCAGAAGGAAAGCGTCTAACTCCCTCTGTGGTGGGCATTACTCCCAAGGGTGAAATTGTAGTCGGAGAACTTGCAAAACGTCAGGCTGTTTCGATGCCTGAGAGAACAATCAGGTCGATTAAGCGAAAGATGGGGCAGGACTACAAGGTGAAAGTAGATTCTGATGAATACTCTCCCCAAGAAATCTCTGCCATGATTCTGACCAAAATGAAAAAGGATGCAGAGGCGTTCCTTGGTGAAGAAATTAAGCAAGCTGTCATAACGGTGCCTGCCTATTTCAATGACAGCCAGCGGCAGGCAACAAAAGATGCTGGAAAGATTGCGGGATTAGAAGTACTCAGGATTGTAAATGAGCCTACCGCCTCGGCCCTAGCCTACAATCTCGACAAGGGTGAAGACATCAATGTTCTGGTCTACGACTTGGGCGGCGGGACCTTTGATGTTTCTATTCTTGACATTGGTGAAGATGTATACAAGGTTCTAGCGACAAGCGGAAACACACAACTCGGTGGTGATGATTGGGACCAGAGAATCATTAACTGGGTTGTTGAAGAATTCAAGAAAGACACTGGGATAGACATCTCGAAGGACCTGGCCGCCATGCAGAGAATAAGAGACGCAAGCGAACAGGCCAAGATTGAGCTTTCAACCGTACTTAAGACAACAATCAATCTGCCGTATATCACCGCTGACCAGACCGGGCCCAAACACATTGACTTGGAGGTTACCAGAGCTCACTTGGAGCAAATGACTGACGATCTTGTGCAGGCAACACTTGGCCCAATTCGTCAGGCCCTAACTGACGCGAAAATGGAGCCTGAGCAAATCGACAAGATTCTCCTTGTCGGGGGTGCCACGAGAATGCCTAAGATTCAAGAGACCGTTAGAGCGATGTTTGGAAAGGAGGGTGACAAAAGCATTAATCCAGATGAGGTTGTTGCATTGGGCGCGGCCGCTCAGGCGGGTGTAATAGCAGGAGAAACAGATATTCTTCTGCTGGATGTAACTCCTCTGACACTCGCAATAGAAACCTATCCTGGCGTTGCTACACCTCTAATTGATCGCAACACGACCATTCCCACAAGAAAGAGCAAGAAATTCACAACGGCCGCTGACAACCAGACCGCTGTCGACATTCATGTGACACAGGGGGAACGTCCTATGTCAGCTGACAATATGACTCTTGGGAGATTTCAACTGGTCGGAATCCCGCCGGCTCCACGAGGCATTCCTCAAATCGAAGTGACGTTCGATATCGATGCAAATGGTATAGTCCAAGTCACAGCAAAGGACCTTGCTACGGGTAATGAGCAATCCATTCAGATTACAGCAACAACGAATCTTTCGGATGGCGATATTGCGCAGATGATTAAAGATGCAGAACGATATGCTGAAGAGGATGCAAAGAGAAAAAGCCAGGCTGAAACGCTTAACGCAGCCGAACAGATGATTTGGCAAGGCGAGAAGGTCATTAAGGAACTGGGAGCGAAGGTTCCTGAGGATTTGAAGAAGGAATTCGAGGGAAAAGCCGCAGAGCTTAAGCAGGCTATACAAAACAAGGATTACGAGAAGATGAAATCCGGTACTGATGAGTTGCAGCAAGTGCTTCATAAGATATCAGAGAAAGCCTATGGCTCCCAAGGACCTGGTGCTGCGGGCTTCGACCCTAGCAGCATGGGCTTCGACCCTAGCCAAATGTCGGGCGCATCCGAGTCCTCTCCCAAAAAGGAGCCTGATGACGAAGATGTTGTCGATGTTGATTTTGAAGACCTAGAGTAATCCTAAGAGTGGGATGATATACCTTGGCATCGGATGACTACTACAATATTCTTGGGGTTAGCAAGTCCGCTACTCAAGAGGACATTAAGAAGGCATACCGGCAGCTTGCCAAGAAGCATCATCCGGACCGCAATCCAAATGACAAGTCTGCTGAGGACAAGTTCAAGAAAATCAATGAGGCATATGAGGTTCTGAGTGACCCAGAAAAACGTGCCAACTATGATAGGTATGGAACCGCCGATTTTCAGGGCGTTGATTTCGGCGATGTTGGGGACATCTTCGGTCAATTCTTCCGCGGTTTCGGAGGTTTTGGTGATTTCGATTTCGGATTTGGCAGGAGAGGTCGTGGCAGACCCCCTCCTGGAAAGACTCTCAGGATTACTATCCCTCTCACCTTCGATGAGGCCTTTTTTGGGGTCGAGAAGGAAATCGCCTTCAATCGCGAGATACACTGCAGCGCATGTAAAGGAACCGGTGCCAAGGATGGATCATCACCAAGAACCTGTCATACCTGCAGAGGCCAGGGTCAAGTGATGACTTCGATGGGCGGATTCATGCGTGTTTCTCAACCTTGTCCCACCTGCAATGGCCGTGGGGAATTAATCGACGCTATTTGTCCTCAGTGTAAGGGACGCGGATTGGAGAGAGAGCGGCAAGAGATTAAGATACCAATACCTGCCGGGGTGGAAGATGGTCAGGCACTTCGTGTAAGGGGCGCAGGAAGTGCTGGCGAGCGTAGCGGCCCTCATGGGGACCTCATTCTTATGTTCTCAGTTGAGTCACACGAGTACTTCATTCGCAAAGGCCTCCATGTATATCTCGAAAAGGAGATACCATTCTCGATAGCCGTTCTTGGCGGCGAGGTTGAGGTTCCAACGATGCACGGTTCAAGCATGATGAAGGTTTCATCTGGAACTGAAGGTGGGACAGTCTTCAGAATGAAGGGAAAGGGCGTGCATGCTGACGATGGACGTCAGGGTGACCAACTTGTTAGAGTCGCAATCAGTGTGCCAAAGAAGCTCACGAAGCAGCAGAAGGAATACTTGAAGGATTTCGACACGCACTTTAGCTAGAAGTTCTTTGGCTTACAAAGGCATTGCTTCATCCTCAACTCTGTGAAATTGTTTGTATGGGCTGGTTGGATAATCCAAGCCGTATCTGCACCATAGCCTGTACCTGCAATGCAAAGGACTTCCTGGTCAGTTCTAACTAAACCAGCATCAGCAGCCATCATTGCAATCTCAGCACAGACCTTGGTCCCTTGTCCAAAGGTTCGAAAAGCCAAAGCCATCATTTCAGTAGGTGTCCACGTTCCAATTGCCTTCCGAATTCCCCTTGCTACGCCCGCAAAGGCATGTGTTGTGGTGAGCAATTTGCCACCACTGCCAAGAATCCTTTCCTTATTCTCAGCAATCAATTCATTCTCGTCTGGCACCTTGAATCCCGTGTGATGCGTCACGGCGACTACATTCCTCCCGCTGAATTCCCGGCTAACTGCTAGGCCCGTCGCTCCTGTCGTTGTCGCCACAAGGATATCATTGATTTGAGGATTCGCCTCAAGGTATGTTCTGACAATCTCAATTACATGCGGAGTATGTTCTGAAGAAGCTTCATCAAAATAGGTTGTAACTGAAGGCATAGAGATTACAGTGCAGTACTCGCACTTTAGCGTTGCCTAGCGCGATTTCAGAATATCAAGGGGCGACGACTCACCCGCTTGCCAAGCGCGAATGAACCACTCCGCTATTACGAGCACAAGCAGGACGATAAGTGTAAACCAAAAATCAAGAGTCCCTCCGGTATAGACTGAAAGAAAGAATGCAACGATTACCACGACAAATATTGCGAACAGCAATCTTCCAAGTGCGGTGAATCCTTGCTCTCTTCGCTCATCAAGGTCCTTTTCCACTGGTCGCGTGTCTGCGTATTCCTTTGCAATATCCTCCGGTGCACCCAATTCTTCTAATGTTTCTTCAATCAAAGTGACTGGGTCTTCATCGGGTCTCTCTTGCGTCTTATCAAGAAACGCCTCCTCGATGTGATTTCGCAGGTCGTCAAGCAGGTCCTCAGTTTCAAACCCGAATGGCAATAGGCGTTCAGTCTTTCTGAGATACTCGTCAATCGCACGCTTCACTTTCTCATTCATTTCAAAGCCTCCAGCTTTTCGAAAATATCTCCCACAATCTTTGACAGACGACGGTAAACACGGTCTCCTTCTCCGGTCAAAACATAGACTTTTCTCCGTGGACCAGAGTCTGATTTCTCCACACGCACGTTAAGAAGGCGTTCATTCCTAAGTCTATGAAGGATTGGATACAGGGTTCCTTCCTTTACCTCTAGAAGCCCTTCTGTTCGCTCTTCAAGTTCACGAACAATTCCATATCCATGAATCCCCTCCTCGTGACGCTTCACGATGGCCAAGACTGCATATTGAAGAAGGCCTCTTCTTATCTCTACCTTCCATGCATCCTCAAAATCAGGCTCCTTCTTCAACCTTTCACAACCTCTTGGCAGTTCTCAGAAAAGCAGCTCTTGTCCTTAAACATGACTATTCTATGCCGTATCCCTTTCCATTCTTCGTCTATTCACAAAGGCTTGAAGCTCGAGCCACATGGTAGACGTATATTGCTTTGGCTCTTCAAGCAGGAGATAAAAGAATGATCCAACAAACCTCAGTATTGCGCTTAGGAGCAACATAAGAAACACGGCCATATATGAACCCATTAAGAGATCAATAACGTCTCCTAAATATCCGCCAAAAAGACATCCAAGGAAGTAGATGATTCCTGAAAAAGTGTTGAACACTGCAAGATATGACCCTCGTTCTTCTTTAGGTGCAATGTCATAAATGTATGTAGTCGTTGCATTCGTCGCTGCAGCCACACAAAAACCCACCAGCATATTTGCACCGTATATTGCCAAATTAGGCAATGGGAAATACGAAGAAATGCCGTATATGAGAGGCACGGCGAATAGAAGCCCCCTTCCAAGTACTATTAGGGGCTTCCTCCCCACACGATCACTCACTTTTCCAAGTGGAATTGTGAAAAGAACGGTTGTCATCGTCATGATTGCTGATGCGATTGCTATCTCTATTAGGGACTGATTCAGCCACTCCCTTTGAACGCGTATGAAATATGGCCATGCAATGCTCATTGCAAACGAGAAAAAGGCACCCACTGCACAAAGTCGTCGAAAGTCTCCCGGTTGTGAGAGCAGTCTCATGAGAGGGGGAAAATCGCGTTTCTCTCTCTTCTCGTGTCGATGTTCCTTAATTCCAAGGGACATCAGCGATGCAATGATTCCGATTACTGCTGTGAAGTAGAACAGAATATAGTATGACTCTCTCCACGATTCGACGGTTGGAAAGAGTATTGGTCCGAAATCCCCAAATGCAAGCCTCAGGGCGGGAATTATTGCAGGAAATCCCGCAATGAATCCGGAAACCAGTGTGGCAAGTAAGGACGCAATATTGGTGGCAACTCCTAGCTTTCCCAGTTCACTTCCCCGATTCTTTTCTCCCATTAATCCGCCAGCTAGCGAAAGCCAAGTTGGAATCTGTACCGAGAATAGGATTGACTGGACTGCGTAAAGTATTATCATGTCAACAGGAGTTGCGGCCCACAAAAAGAGCACAACCAGAAACAAACCTGTGCTCAATCCAAAAGCAACAAAGGGCTTGTTCCTTCCAACCTTGTCCGATGTGGCACCCCAAACCGGCTGCAGAATTGAGGGGGCTGCATTGCCTACGCTTCGAAAAGCACCAAGTTGGAAATTTGTTGCATTCATATCGATCATATATGCTTGAAGAAATGGAGCATGAAGACCTACCGCAAATTGGGTTAGAGCCCCCACAAGATACACGCTTGCAGGCAACACTTGCTTTGCGTTTTCTTCAAGATTTTCTGTCAATATGGCTGCCTCAAAGAAGATGAGAACGTGCAGTTCACGTGTCTCTTTTATCTCTAGTTCTCTGGTCCATTAGTAGGAAACCCCCCAGCCAGCCAACCGCATACCGTCATTGTTAATTAGAACTTCTTCCTCCAGTATTGTATCTGTGGGAGCTGAAGCATGCTCGATAGCAAAGTGTACAAAACAAGAATGAGCAGAGTCCAGGAATTCCTAATGGAACAAAAGCTGGATTTTGCCTTTCTCACCCCATCACCCTCTTTCCAGTATCTCACTGGAATACAGCGGGAGATGCGAGAGCGGTTGATTGCGCTTATAATAACTCCCGAGGGCAAACCCCGCATTATAGCCCCCTCCTTTGAAGTCTCAACCCTAACACAACATACTTGGATAGATGATTTCCTGCCGTGGGTGGAGGATGAGAATCCTTATGAGGTATTCTTTGGCTGTGTTGGGAAAACCACCAATCGGTATAATGCCGCATTTGAGGACCTGACTCCATTTGGCGTTTTTCGTTCTGTCGAGAGAGTTCTGAAGCAGATTGAGCGGATTGCAACCATTTCTCCGCTTATCAACTCGATGCGTCTAGTCAAGTCTGAGGATGAGGTCTTTCTCATGGAGAAAGCTGGGCACATAATTAACGACGCTGTCACAAAAGGGTTTGAGTTGGCTGAGATAGGAAAAACCGAAACCGAGCTGAAGCGGGCCGTTGAGGATGCGGTTATTCAGGCAGGAGCTGCATCCACTTTCGCAGCAGTTCAATTTGGCGAGAACTCTGCGCTGCCTCACGCCGAATCTGGAAGTCGCGAACTAAGGAAGAATGACATTGTTCTGATGGACTGTGGCTGTTCACTTGGTGGATATAACACTGATATGACCCGTGTTGGAGTTGTGGGCACTCCGACAGAGGAGCAAGAGAAAATTCATTCCATTGTCCTCCATGCTGAGCGAACCGCAATTGAGAAGCTGACTCCTGGGATGACATGCGGGTTGGCCGATGGCATCGCAAGGAGGATAATAGAGGAGTCCGGCTACGGCGAGCAATTTACACATCGTCTTGGTCACGGAATAGGATTGGAAGTCCACGAACCCCCATATCTTGTGCGCGGCAACTCCCTTCAACTGCAACCAGGCATGACACATAGTGTTGAACCTGGAATCTACTTAGAAGGTAAGTTTGGGATTCGTATTGAGGACCTAGTTGTGATTCGGAGTAATGGCGCAGAGCTGCTTACCTTCATGCCAAGAGACCTATACACTATTGACCATTAGGATTGTCTTCATTCCCACCCTTATCGGGTTTGGATTTTGACAGTATTTCATCCATCTTCTTCCGGTCTTCCTCTGAGAGGCTCTGCATGGCCTCCGCGCTCTGTTGAATAATGGGTGCCATGATCACTGTGTAAAGCGCTGGGAGCGCCACGAGGGTTTCGACTCTCTCTTTGAACTCCTGTTCTGCGAGGGCGCTGGCCTCTTTAAGCGCCTCTGTAGTAGCTTCTCCAATGCCAATTCCTGGACAGTCCTTACTACTTAGGAAGTACTTCTCACCATTAAAGGAGAGGGGATATGTCCTACAAGAAATCGGCCTTGAGAAACGAATAGCACAACCATTTGCCTCTTCTTGGTAGAAAATGCATGCAGAACCATCAGTGTCCTCCTTCAGTGGGATTCTTTTTGTGACAATCGCCATTTCTCCGGTTTCTTCATTCAGCATTTTGATTGTAAGTCCACCCAATATATGTTGGAGATAATTCTGAGTTGTCCATCTTCCTAAATCACCAAATGTCACATTCACGTTTGGACGAACATGGCAGGCTCTTGTTGAGCATTTCTGCTCCATGCACTTGAACTTGTACTTTGATTTCGGTTTCTCTGTGGATTCGTTTGACATGCTTGGGCACCATCAGAACTGATGCTGAAAGCGTCAATCTCTTAACATTTTCGTAGAGTTCACTAATGGCTGAAAGAGTCATGCCGAAAGGTATTTCTCTAGATGATTGTGCCGCTTAGCCGCCTGTATTGCATGCAGGTTAGACTCATTCGCAATTCGGAGTCCATAAAATGGCTGAAGCGCAATGGTATAGCAATGATATTGACCATGTCATTAAGGAACTTGGCACCTCTGATGAGGGCCTGACGGAATCTGCAGCTCAGGAGCGTCTTGCGGAATTCGGGTTCAATGAACTCGTTGAAACCGGACGAGTTCATCCTATCATCATGTTCCTCAGGCAGTTCACTGACCCAATGGTAATTATTCTTCTTGTCGCCATCATCATTTCCGTCTTGACGGCTCTACTAAGCAATGCCTATGGGGACGACCATGGGTATATTGATGCCATTGTCATATCTGCCATAGTCATCTTCAATGCTGTGTTCGGATTTGTTCAGGAATACCGCTCTGAGCGAGCTCTTGAAGCATTAAAAGAAATGGCTGCGCCCAGGGCTCGTGTCATGCGTGATGGGCTTTGGAAGGAAATAGAGTCACGCAATCTTGTCCCGGGTGATCTAGTCGGATTTGAATCCGGCGACAAAATACCGGCGGATGGTCGGGTAAAATATGCAGTAGGTCTTTCAGCCGATGAAGCTGTACTGACTGGAGAGTCTATTGCGGTCCGGAAAATTGAGGAGCCTATCCATCTCGCAAAACCCACAGTGGGCGATATGAAGAATATGGTTTTTCAAGGCACAACCATAACCTCTGGAAAAGGGCAAGCCATCATCACATCAACCGGCATGCAAACCAAGTTCGGACAAATCGCCGAAATGGTCCAGGAAAGCGAGAAGGACATGACGCCGCTCCAAGAGGACCTCGCAGACCTCGGTAAGAAGCTCGGTATTCTTGTTATATTCCTGTGTATAGTTGTCTTTGGTGCAGAGCTTCTTAGGGATACCTCCGATTCTCCAGTCGAGATGCTCCTAGCGGCAATTGCCTTAGCCGTTTCTGCAATACCTGAAGGACTCCCTGCAGTCGTCACAATCACTCTTGCAATTGGCGTCCAGCAGATGGTCCAGAGAAACGCCATCGTGCGAAGGCTTCCTTCTGTTGAAACCCTTGGTTCAACAACAATCATCGCCTCTGATAAGACCGGCACTATAACCAAGAACGAAATGACTGTCCAGACACTATTCACCAATGGCAGCACCATTTCCGTCACTGGAGTTGGATACAACAAAGAGGGTTCCTTCCATCGCGCCAGCTCAGAATGTGATGTGTTATCCGATCCTCATGCAGTTAAGCTGTTGAAGATTGGGCAGCTTTGCACAAACTCTCTGCTTCAGGAGGATCCCTCAGGAAAGGCAGATTGGATGATTGTGGGTGACCCGACTGAGGGTGCTCTTCTGGTGGCCGCTGAGAAGGCCGGAATCACCTACAACTCAACTTGGTCTGAATACGAGGAAATCACCGAAATCTCCTTCGATTCCTCGCGGAAGCGAATGACCTCAGTATGCAAAGACAATAATGGCAGCATCTATGCCTTTGCCAAGGGCGCACCAGAGGTGTTGCTTCCGCTTTGTGACAGGATTTTCGAGGATAATCAAGTGTCAAGAATATCTCAGCAAGACCGTGACCAGATTATCGGAATAAACGCCGGTCTGGCCGAGAATGCACTTAGGGTGCTAGCTTTTGCATACCGTCCTCTTGAGGCTGAAGTCCCAGATTGGGAACCAGAAGACATCGAGAGGAATTTGATCTTTGTAGGCCTTATAGGAATGATTGACCCTGCGAGAGATGAAGTTCGGGATGCAGTACGCAAGTGTGTTTCAGCTGGGATACGTCCAATAATGATTACAGGTGACCATGAACTCACAGCCCGGGCAATTGCAGCCGAAGTTGGGCTGATTGAGCGAGATGGACAAGTCATCACTGGCGCCGCCATCGACTCAATGGATGAGCATGCTTTTCGAGCTTCTGTTAAGACCTGTGATGTCTATGCAAGAGTCGCTCCAAGACACAAACTAATGATTGTGAACGCCCTGAAGGAACAGAACGAAATACTTGCTATGACCGGCGATGGTGTGAACGATGCCCCCGCAATAAAATCAGCTGATGTTGGGGTATCCATGGGTGTCAGAGGTGCCGATGTGACAAAGGAGGCATCAGACGTCATCCTGACTGATGACAACTTCGCAACAATCGTTACTGCCGTTGAAAAGGGCCGCGAGATCTACTCGAACATCCGAAAATTCGTTCGATTTCTTCTGTCTGCCAATTTCGATGAAATCTTCTTAATCTTCACCATTATTATGATTGGCCTGCCTCTGCCCATTACTCCCATACAGATTCTCTGGCTCAATTTGGCCACTGATGGCTTTCCGGCGCTTGCGCTCGGTGTGGACCCTCCCGAGGAGGGTGTCATGAAGCGTCCTCCACGCCAACCAGGCAAGAAGATGATGGACCGAGGAATGGCATCCTTTGTTATAGTTGCCGGCTTTATTGCATTCATGTCTAGCGCTTTTGTCTTCCTGTGGTCTCTTACGACCTATGGGGGTTGGATCCCTGGCATTACAGGTCCCTTGGTGGATTGGTCTCTGGAACCTTGGCAAGGTGTCTTAACTCATTCAAGAACTGCGGTTTTTGCCGGAGTTGTCACCTTCGAACTGATGTTTGTTTGGAATTGCAGAGATGAATACAATCCCGTTTGGAAGACACACATCACTGGCTCTAAGGCTCTGATTGGCGCTGTGAGTCTTTCAATAGTATTGACTCTAGCAACAATCTACATGCCCTTCATGTGGCCTATCTTTGAAACGGTGCCCTTGAATGCTATGGATTGGGCAGTAATCCTGATTACTTGCATCCCCAGTCTACTAATTCCCCCTCACATAATCTTCGGCCATCATAAGGAGAAAGTCCAGGAGTAATCCAGAACTGACCTATGATGGAAGACGCTTGTCAAGCCATGCTGCTAGGTCATTCAGAACAACCTCTCTTTCAGGCTCCTCATGGAGTTCGTGGTATAGTCCCTCGTAGAGTCGCCATGTTTTGTCTGCAGATGCAATGGTCTCGTAGAATATCCTACTCTTCTC
Organism: Candidatus Thorarchaeota archaeon; assembly: GCA_011365025.1. The sequence continues at coordinate 22,646 of RDOF01000007.1, read as the reverse complement.
GGGGTCCACCAGTCTGTCAGCACTCCCCTGCTGATATAGGATGGGAGTTGTGATTCGAGGTCCCCATTCTGATGCTTCCTTAGCCGCTTTCAGCGACTCAATTCCAAGACGTGGTGTTACAAAATCCCATCTGAAGGGATCTTTCTGATGACGCTTTGCCACCTCAGGGCTTCTTGTAGCTTCATCAAAGTCCAGATCATTGGCTATATGCCTCTTGACATTTAGAAAAGACAAGAGGTGCCCCGCGATTAGTTTCCCTTTTGAGATGTCAAGATTCTGAGCAACTGCAGGGGCCTGCAACACCAGTCCATCAATCACTCTCGGATACATCACAACATGGCGAATGGCAGTAAGTCCGCCCAGAGAAGACCCTAGCAAGAATGTGAGCGTATTCAAGTACCTATCCTTCACTTGCATGATGATATTCTGAAGGTCTTCGACGAATTCGTCATATTTTATCACATGCCCCTTGAGGCCGTCATAGTGTCCAAAGGATCTCATGTCCGGCGCAAAAACTGCGATGCCTCTTTCCGATAGGAACTCACCAACGGTTTTGAAGTCATCTCCATAACTTCCTAGACCATGAACCACCACGAGCAAAGCCCTTGGCTTATCATTGTCGGGCCGCCATTCTGACATGTACATTCTCTTGCCATCGTATCCAATGTACTTACTCTCCCGGTATTTCATGGTCACACCAATGAATAATAGAATGCTGTCCGCTATTAAGGTTGGTTCGCAAAGCTCAGGATGGAAGCGGAGTGGCCTTTGGGGCCACTCAAATGGTGCTATCAGAATCTATTCGGAACAGGTTCTGCTCCAGAGTAGTCGTAGAATCCCATGCCTGACTTTCTGCCTAGCCACCCAGCACGAACCATTTTCCGCAGTAATGCAGGAGCTCGGTATTTGCTGTCCTTGAATTCATCAACAAAATAATCCGAAATATACAATGCGGTGTCAAGCCCGACAAAATCAAGCAGTGTCAACGGTCCCATAGGCCAGTTGAGTCCTAGCCTTATTGCAGTATCCATATCCTCGACTGTGGCAACCCCTTCTTGAATCGCAAAGACTGCCTCATTCAAGGCTGGAACCAGCAATCTGTTGACGGCAAATCCAGGCGCTTCATTTACCAGGACTGTTTCTTTGCCAATCTTCTTGGACACCTCTTTAATCACTCCAACAGTTGCATCATCGGTGGCTTGACCTTTGATGATTTCAACCAGTCTCATGACCGGAACTGGATTGAAGAAATGCATCCCGATGAACTTCTCAGGTCTCTTGGTGACGGCCGCCATCTGAGTGATACTGATGCTGGATGTGTTGGATGCCAAAAATGCGTGTTTGGGTGCCAACTTGTCCACCTCCCTCCAGGTGTCCAGTTTGAGCTTGACAATTTCGGGAATTGCCTCGATAACAAGGTCTGCATCTTTAACCGCCTCCTCAAGATCCAGAACTCCAGTTACTCTTCCCAGAATCGTATCCGCCTCTTCTTGAGTCACCCTCTCCTTCTGAACTCCTCTGTCAAGATTCTTCTTAATTGTCGCGAGACCGCTGTCTATGAATTTCTGGTCAATGTCCCGCATCTTGACTTCGTAACCCGCTTGGGCACAGACATGGGCTATACCGTTACCCATTTGACCTGCCCCGAGGACTGCTATCTTCTTAATCTCCATTGCTTGTTACCTCATCATGGTGTTGAATGCACGTTTGGCTCGAAGACCCCTCGTAATATGTTTGACTGTTTCCCGACTCAAAATGCCACTTGAAGGTAGTCACATATTGTGACCCTGTTCCGTGACCCTTTGTTGTGGCTTCGCTATATATACTGATTCTGAGCAGTATCTCTTGTGAACTATTATGGCTCTAGCAACAAACTCTCGGAATCTGAATGAACTGAAAAACAGAACACCTCGGACTCAGTCCACCAAGGCACTGACTTATGCCTACATATATCGGAGGTAATTTTGATGGCTATTACCAAATCCAAAAAGGCTCAGAACTCTGGAAACATCATCACAACGCTGGCAATTGCGCGCTGCTACTTCAGGAAGTAGTTCTTCAGGTCCGGTGTGTCACGAATGGGGTGCCCAACAGTATTATTTACACCGGACATTTTGGAACACAAAAACATTTGTATGACAAATGGTTTGGAAAACAAACCTTTATATTCATGTATGATTACTGCAGTCTGTACGAATCAACTGGATATCGACTCCTTGTATAGTAGAGAGGTGTTCAAAGTGCTGGGATCAGACAAAGAGAATGGCCACATGCTAAGAAGTGGTCACTTGACTGGTCACACTTGCCCAGCAGAAGCATATCCAGTGGCCACCCATTACAATCATGGTTATACCCGCATGAATTGCTACAGTCCTCTTGGCGCATTGGCCTCCGAGGCAGTCCAACACTGTACTGCTCAGCGCACCCGAGAATCGACTCTGCCCCCACGCAGACTCTCTATCTCCCGTGGAAGTGGTTACTCTTATGGTTCAGAGGATCTCGCTACCAATTGGACAATACAACTCAATGCAGGTTCTAACAGCGAGAAATCGGACAAATCTCTAATCTCTAGAGCGGCTCCAAAGGGAGACTCCCAGAGGGGCCGCTCACCATTATAGTGAGTTGTTTAGGATGAGCATGAGAACATGTATTCCCGGCACGCCTGGATTCCCAGGATACATTGAATGTATATCAACTAGTGATATTCTGTGCGACTGCACGGCCTCTTTTGGGAGGGAAACAAGATGAGCCGAATGGCCTCTGCAATTGGCCTCCCGGATGCAAACGGCAAGGTCCTTCATCTCGCCAAGGTTCTAATGTTTCTTGGTCCGTTAGCCAACTTCACCTTTGTAATGTCCACTACTTTCTACATGATCTTTGTTGCCGAGGCGCTGGGTGGAGGTGACTACATTCAGGGTCTCCCATTGGTTGGGACTCTAATTGTTATTCAGATGGCTATCCAGTTGTTGCTAGACTATCCGACTGGTGCAATTGGTGATTGGATTGGCCAGCGATATATTATGGCCTCTTCAACAATATGCTACGCAGTCGCATTCTACATGGTTTCATTGGTGAGTAGTACAACACCCTTCTCGTTCCTTATCGTCATCTATGTTATTCAAGGCCTAGGGAATTCACAGCAAAGTGGCGCATTCAACACGTGGTTCGATAATAACTACCGGGTTGCCATGCCTGGTGATTCTGACCGAAAGCAGTACGGAATGTTCTGGGGCCGAATGGGCATGATTATGCAGATTGTTTCTACAGCTGCATTAATTCCCGGTAGCATTCTTGCAGCTGTGTTTGGCAGGGCTTGGGTGTTTCAGCTTCAGGCAGTGCTAGCCATAGTGCTGACTTTTCTTTCACTCAGATACATTAGGGACTTCCCGGAGGTTGAGGCAGCGAGAGAAGAGCGTCCAAACATGGCGGGGTACACCAAGATACTGAAAGATGGGGTCTCCTATCTGATGAGTGAGCCTTTTGTGAAGCATATTGTTATAGGGTCTATGCTGGCAACCTCGTCAATCATGGTCTGGGGTAACCTGATCCTATTCCCCATGTATTTCTCGTATCTCATCACCGATACGGCGGTTGCATCATTTCGAACGGCTCTCTTCGTTCCTGGGATATTCTCTCAGGAGCGCTCAGGAGTCTGGTCCAGGAGATTCGAGCCGGAGAAGTGGATCCCACGTTTCAGGCTTATACAGACCTGCGGATTTGTATTCTTCTGGGTTTTTGCGCTCGTCATGTTCTTCTTTCCACCAGCCACTAATGGAGGGCCAATGCTAAGCGTTGTGCTTCCTATTGCCAACGTGGAATTGATGCAGATTCCTGTAGGTAACATTCTTCCCGTTGTGATTATCTTCTTCTGTTTCACTCTAACGAGCTTCTTCGGTGCTTTCGCTGAGATTCTTACACAGAGGGTACTCCTTGATGCAATCCCCAACAGAATTCGGAACTCTATGTACTCGCTCTCCCCCACAATAGCTACACTCTTTGCACTCCCGCAGATAGGGCTCTTTGGATTTTTGATTCCTACAATCGGTTTTCCACTTACGCTGGCACTATGTGGCTTGGTATCCCTGATAGGCGTCCTACAAATCCGCAAAGGCCTAAGCTATCCTAAGCCTATTCTGACCGAGGATGCTTGGGCAGCACCTCCGGTTGAGGCTGAAATGGTAGTAGAGGAGTTTGAAGAGGAGCTAATCCGCGAAGCCGTCGAGGAGTAGGCTCCAGAAGCCTACTCTCTAGTCCTTTTTCTTCAAAGGCATGGATATTCTTTTAGCAAAGTGATTGGTTTCATCCATTTTATCGGCCTCTATTCGCGTTTCTTTGGTTTTGAAGATTCCACTGAGAATGCAGTCTCTTTGGCACGAATTATGATTGGTATTAGTCCAATCATCGCTTTCACCATTGTGATGTCAAGTACTTTCCAAATGATATTCATTGCAGACCAGCTTGGTGGAGGTCCCGGCATATTCCTGCAAGGCTTAGCTCTAGTCGGGGTTCTTGTCGTCATCCGGATGATAGTGCAAACTCCCACCATCGCTATTCTGATTGCGATTCCACAAATTACAGTCTTTGGCGCAGCAATTCAGTATGTTGGGTTCCCAATTACTCTTGTACTCACGGCGATGATTCCACCGGCTGGAGTCCTCATGATTCAAAAGGGGCTATCATTTCCAATCCCCATTGTTGAAGAGAGGAAACTTACGAAGACACAAGAATCTTTAGAGAGTTAAGCAAAGCCCCTTGAGTAGGATTCGGAAAGGATGGATTGTCTACCGCACATGCATGTGCAACAAAGTTAATACATCCAAATGTGCTGGGTCCTTTGGAAAACCCTGAAAGGTTTAGATTCTCTATTAAGAAGAGGAAACGAAAATGACAGATCGCCCACAGTTTTTGACAGTTACGTATTCGGGTACCGGACTCACGACGATGGGTCATGAGAAAAAGATGGTTCGCGAGAAGGATGTCAAGTTCGACGGTGAAGATGGTTCGCTTGAGCTCACTGATATTCGTCTTGTATGGATCAAGGCTCCTTCCAAATGGGGAGGAGTGAAGAAGTTCGGCGCACTCGCTGGAGCAATTGCCGGCGCAGCAGTACTTGAAGGGATTGGACGTGATGTAGGTGGCATAGGTGGCCGAGCCATTAGAGGGGTTGGTCGAGGACTTGCCTATGGTGCCGTTGGAGTAGCTGTTTCATCTTGGACCAGGGATTCATTCTACAACAAAGATGCCAATGGAAATACCGAGAGCCTTGCTGTTCCAATCGTATCAATAGCTCAGGCATCTCAGAGCGGCGACAAGCTGATTATTGAATTGAAATCAGGCGGTGATATGAGGTTCGAGTTCAAACAGAAGAAGGTAATCCCATCAATTATGGCCAACATATCTTCCGCCCAGGGCGAGGGCAAATGTCCCTACTGTGGCACTATCGCGAAAGGTGCTAGTCAGTGTCCGAAATGCGGCGCACCTATTGAGGGCGGCGGAGGAGGGGCCCATGATCACTCAGATTCGGTCACGATTTCAATGTCCAGTGGGGGCGGCGGCTTCTGCACGAATTGTGGTCAGCCATATCCTGAGGGTGCCAAATTCTGTGGCGGCTGCGGCCAGAGGGTCTAGATTCACAAGCAAATCAACAATTGGTCCCGCAATGGGACCATCTCACTTCTTTTCGGATTCAGGATTGACAAGTGCATACTCCATCTACAGGAACAGGTTCTCTTCGGAGGGACGTATAACGTTAGCTGCCCTCTCCTCACCTTCAGAGTAATAATATCCCCTGACCAATACCACAGGTGTTCCTTCTCCTGCTTGTCCCATTAGGGGCTCCACTGCTGAAGCGATTTCATCGATTTGACAGACTGTTGAGCTCTTCAGAATTCTACCCCAAAGGTCTCTTCGTCCTTTGTTGTACTTAAACGCATTAATGCCTGAGCACCCAATTGCTATGTTTATTGCAGCTTTTCTCCAAGGGCGGCCTTGAGTGTCAGAGATGATTATGGCCAGTTTTATTCCCAGCATTTCCTCTATTCCGTTTCGTATTCGCAATGCACTCTCATCTGGGTCATGCGGAAGCAAAATGTAGCTGTCCGGTGGTGCATTAGATCGATCAACTCCTGCAAAGTTGCACACAAGCCCGCTTGGCATCACCGTTACCAGAACCCTGTCCTCTCTAAGGATTTCCTCTGATTCATCCAATGCGAGCTGTACTTGAAACGGATCGAATCCATTTTGTGAGGCAATCTTCTCCGCCGTTTGTGATACCACAATATCGTTTCTGTGGACAACTCGTCCCTCCGCCTTTGATACAATGGAATGAGCAAACACGAGTATGTCGCCATTCTCAAGAGAGAGCCCTGCTTTGTTGGCAGCTGCCAAAACAGCTTTTGAGAGATTTGCGCCTGCCTGTATCCTCGAAATGCCCGGGATATTCCGGACAACTATCTCTTTGCCAGGCAGTTTCACGCACTTCCCTTCCTTCAACACGGTTTCTGTCGAAAAGGCTCACTTATGACATCTGAGGATTATTCAAAAAGGTGCCCATCAATCGAAATACCTGTTTCGATGCAGAAAACGGCCCCTCTAAGAGGATTATGACGGGAAAACAATAAATGCATATACAGAAATCTTTCTTTGAGCCGAAAAAGTAGTAGACTCTTTCGGGGTCGAAATGGGACCAAAGTAGATACGCAATAGCCCCAGTGTTCCAAAAAGGAATGTATGATGGAGTGATGCAAGTGAGTTCGGGTAACGACCAACCCTCCAAAGGAAAAGACAAAGCAGGCAGTTCAAGTTCCGGCTCATCGGGACCAGGCGACATTCGCCAAGGCACAATTGCCAAATTCATGCGTAAAAGGACACAGTTGGTAGGATTTGAAACTGGCCTTAACAAGCACACGCAGTATGCCATCGAATTCCTAGACAACGCAATTGATGCTCTTGAGAGTTGGTGGTGGAAAGCCAAGAGCCGCCCTCGATTGGATGACCAACTTGACCCCAAGTACATCGAGGAAATCAGGTCAAAGCTTGATGGCACCCTATATGATACGATCTCGCTTAGTAAGAAGCTTGAGAAGGATGTCAAGGATGGAAAGGAAGTAGAGATTCCTCCTCGACGAAAAGAGGATTTGGAAGAGCGAATCAAGCGGTTTCGAAAGTTTCTGATTCCCTTCAGAGGAATGATTTCTCGCCGTGAACCCTTCGTCGTTATGCAGCTTACAGAGATACATATGCCAGACCTCGTGCCTCTCGATGATGAAGAAGGCTTCAAGGTTTATGAGTTCGAGGTATTTGATAACGGAGTGGGAATGGTTCCTCGTGATCTGGAGAAGTATGGAATTTACCTGGCATCGAGTAAATCTGAACGACTAAGGCAGACCCGTGGAAGTCAAGGGTTTGGAGCTCCTTCTGCTTTCAGCGATGCTCAGAACACCACTGGCAAACCGATATTCGCGATTTCTAGGAGATTCACAGACAAAATTGCGACCGTCGCAGATTTCTACACAACAACGGCAAACACAAAGGACTACGTTGGCGGTCCCATAGAAATGGAACTCCCGTTCGAGAATGGCACTTATGTTAGACTGAATTATCTCAATATTCAGTACAGGAGAGGCTACGCCGATATTTACTGCGAAATGGCTTCATTGCTGAACTCTCACGTAACAATCGTATTCATAGATCCATACGGTGAAGTGCACATTCATCCTCGACGTGTGAAGGATTTTCCAGACGAACCAAAATACGCGCAGCCTCATCCTGCGAGCATTCGAATCGGTGAATTTCAAGACCTTCTTCGCGAAACATCAGAATCAGACCTTAAGGGCTTCCTGACGAAGGCGTTTTGCAGGCTTAGTACAAACAAGGCAAAGAGCATTGTCGGCGGAGCAAACAAAGAACTAAGACGCCGACGTTTAGACGTTCTTAATCCGTACACTCCGGCCGACTCGCTTTCCAAGACTGAGATCGAACTCCTTTACAAAGCATTCTCTAGTGAGGACTACATTGCACCTCCGACTGACACTGTGGTTCCAGTTGGAGAAGAGGTTTTTGAGCAGACAATCAAGATGGCATACAGACCCGACTTTGCTACAGCAGTGACCAGAAAGCCAACTTCCGGAAAGGGGCTCTCATTTGCAGTAGAGGTATGCATTGCATACGGAGGGGAAATTAAGCCCGCTACGTCTGCGCCAATGGTTCTCTGGCGATTCGTGAATCGGGTGCCAAAGCTGAGAGATAACAGCGATTGTGCAACTTGGAAAGCAACAACTTCTGTCAATTGGAAGAACTACAAGGTGGCAACTTTCGATAATGGTATCCCTCGTGGACCCATAATGGTATTCATCCACGTTTGCGGTGCTTACGTTCACGTCATGTTCAAAGGCCAGAGCAAGCAGGCTCTTGCCGAGGATGAAGTCCTTCTTAGAGAAATCAAATTGGCTCTTGAGGATGCAGGCAGAAGATTTCGTCGCTATATTACTAGGAGAGAAACTGCACGTAGAAAGGCGAAGAGGGCTGGTATTCTTGCAATGTATGCGGACCAATTTGCCCAGAGTCTTTCAACCATTGCAAACGATGGAAAGAAGAAACCATTATTCGACCCTGAAGTGGTAGCACGCAAGATACGCGATTCCATTACCGGTTTTGAAACAGATTTCGACCAGGAAGAAACTGAAACAGATGCACACGGGTCCGATCTTGTCGCCGATATGCCACTGGGTGATGGGTCAGATGCTGAAGAAGCAGAAATTGATACTGAGGGTGAATAGAAATGGCGAAAAAGAAACCCTCCAAAAAGGATGAGACTGTCCAAGCCACGCTTGGTGACTTGGTGAAGACTGAAACGAAGATGAAGGCCAAGAAATCGGAGCCCAAGAAGAAGAGTGGCAAGAGCCCCAAGAAGGAACAAGCGAAAAAAGCCGCGAAAACCAAGAAAACCAAGCCTGCCACCTCTAAAAAGCCAAAAATAGAAGCATCGGAGAAGACCGCGAAGAAAGAAGAGCCGGTGGCCGCAGGTCCTCCGCTGACAAGTCTTCCTGGCATTGGACCAAAATTGAGGGACAAACTCGTCGAAGCCAAGTATGACTCGGTTGACAAGATTTCTCGTGCACGTCCAACAAGCCTCTCCAAGAAGGTTGAGGGCTTGAGTTCCAGCGGAGCAAAGAAATTGGTGGATGCAGCCAAGGGTCTCTTGAAGAAGAAAGCGCCCGATGCTACTCCTCCAATAGAAGTAGAACCTGCAGAAGAAGAGGAGGAATCACCACCCCCTCCGGAAAGTGAACTTAAGCTAACCGACCTTCCGGGTGTTGGCGCAAAACTCGCCAAAGAGCTCGAGCGAGCCGGCTACAACTCAGTGGCACGTTTGTCACGCTCCAGGCCTAGCTCGGTTGCAAGTATGGTAGACGGATTAAGTGCATCCAAGGCTGAAGTAATGATTGACGCAGCGATTGCATTGGTTAGAGAGGCGGAGATGCGCAGTTTCATGGCGCCTGAGGTGTCAACACCAAAGAAAGATGAGAAGAAAGCCCCCGCGGAGAAGCCGAAAGAGCTGGAGGCAGCAGCTGAAGGCCCTGAACCAGAAGAGGAGACGCCACCAAAAGTGAAGAAACCAAAGAAAAAGACGAAAACCCCAAAAGACGCCACACCAGCCAAAAAGCCTCTGAAGAAGAGGGAATTCACTCCTCTGGAGAAAATGCGGGCTAAGCCCAAGAGGAAGAAATCTGGTCTTCCTACTCCTGAGGCTGTTTCCAAGCTGCAGAAGGCTTTGAAGAAGCAATGGTCCGAAGCGGAGAAGCGTGAAGCCGCCATTGAAGCAGGAGAGATACCCGAAGAAGAACAGCCTATGCTGGAAGAAACTGTTGAAGTTCTAAATCTTTCTTCTGAGAACACCCTTGAATTGCTCACTGAGGTTGCCCTAGATGTGCTCAATGAGGCTATGACAACTGGCCGACCGGCATTTGAGATACCAAGTCGGTCTGGTGACAACATAGTTTGGGATGAAGTAAGGGACCTTCTTCTACTAGGAATGAAGACCGTTTCGCGCCCGTATCATTCCCTCGCATCGGTTGTGGATGCCACACGTACTGCCAGAGTCATGGAAATCATTCATCAGCTTCTCAAATCGAGCCTTCACGCAACAAAACGTGAAATTTTCTACAGTGATGTTAATCTCTTCCGTGAACAGAAGAGAAGTGATAAAATCATTGAAGATGTCGCATCGATGATTCATACTACCAGAGACAGTGTTCATGTAGTTGCCTCTGCAAGAGGCTCCGCCATGGGCAGGGTTGTGATTAGGGATGGTGGTGACCTAATAGACCTAACCAAAATGGGGACTGGTGGATGGGCAATCACTCCCTTCCTTGATCAGGTGGAGATTGTTGAGAGTGATGCAGAGTTCATTATCCTTTCAGAGAAGGATGCTGCGGTCATGAGACTCGCTGAAGCCAAGTACTGGAATCGGATGCCCTGCATTGTTCTAACTGGAAAAGGGTCGGGCGATATCGCTACTCGAGCGTTTCTCAGAATGCTTGTGAAAGAGCTCGAGATACCTGCTTTTGCACTGGTTGACTCGGACCCCTATGGACACTACATCTATTCTGTATTCCTTCGTGGAAGCAAGAGACTTAGCTACGAATCACCATTCATTGCCACACCTGAGCTTAAGCTGCTGGGTGTGCTGAGTAGAGACCTTGACGAGTACAACATCCCAAAGGCTGTTCGAATTCCAATGGAACCGGCGGATATCAAAAGAGTCAGAGACATGTTGAAAGAACCTTTTGTACGTTCGAACAAGCCCTGGGTTGAGGACCTGAAGCTGATGCTCAACCTCAAAGAGAAGGCGGAGATTCAGGCTTTTGCTAGTCACAGCTTTGAGTATTTGACTGATGATTACATACCTAGGAAGCTGGAGACCGGCGATTGGATTTAGCATGCGCGACAATTCGCAAAGGTACTATGGGCATTTGACAACCCTGATAAGGGCTGGGTAGGTTTTACTTGGCACCTTCCCTCGGAAATGATTGCAATGGTTCTGTCAAAGCTCGGAATAGAGGTTATCGATGCCCACTCTCACTTTATTACCTACAATACTATGAAGGAATGGTTCTCAGATCCAGAAACCATGAAGAGAGCTCAGGAGCGGGTGTCTTATCAAACAGACATGAAAGAGCTCAAATTGCCGAACGAGCCATGGGACACTGGTGCAATGTGGGTTGAGGAGCTTGATAGGTACGGAATATCGGCAATAGGAATGATGATTGGTCAAGAGAGCTGGGATGAGTTCAATGAAGCAAGGAAACGCTTCCCAGGTAGGTTTCTCGGTTATGCAAATGTGAATCCTGCCAATGAGGACGCTGTTGATATTGTAAAGAGGGCTGGACGTGACAACTTCCAAGGGATAAAGCTCTACCCGAGTTCTTGGAACATGCATGTTTATGATGACAGGGTATATCCAATTTATGAGGAGGCCCTAAGGCATAAACTTCTTGTGATTTTGCATTTCGGAATAACAATTGGAACGCAGGCAAACCTTCGATTTGGAAATCCCCTGGATATCCAAAAGCCCGCCCACGACTTCCCTGATTTGAATTTCATGATTGCACACTTTGGTGCCGGGTTCTTCAGAGAGGCCCTCATGCTCTTTTATCAAACACACAATGTACTGGTTGACTCAAGTGGAAGCAACAGCTGGATGAACTACCTTCCCTACGATCTGACTATAACAAAGATCTTTGAAAAAGCAATGAAAGCAGGGGGGTCATGCCGAGTGGTGTTTGGAACAGACTCCTCCTTCTTTCCAAGAGGGTATCGATTCAATATACTTGAAGAGCAATACAATGCAGTAAGGTCAATTTGTCCCCAATTTTGCTACACGGAGGATGATATCAACCTCATCTTCCGTGACAATATACTGCGTCTTACAAACTTCAAGTTGACAGGCTAATTCGAAACGTGTTCTTGAGTACTCAGGCTTTCATAATTCTCTTCTCTAAATCCTTAAGCTTCTTCTGGTCATCGCCTTCACGGAATTTTCTTGCCGCTTCTTGATACTTGGCAAGCGCATCCCTGGTCATACCTGCTTTGGCAAGCCTATCACCCTCATCTTCCAGAACTCGCCCCCAATCCACGTAACACTCTCTAGCTTTCTCAGAGCACTTGGCTCTCTTCTTCACGTCCGTTGAAAACATGTAGATCTCTCTTGCCTTCTTGAACTGGACAATGGCCCACTCATACTCCTCAGCCTTGCGATGCTTTTCTCCTTGGAGGAAGTGTTCATTGGCCATTGCATCATATCCTTCATCTATCTTCTTTCCGCATTCTGCAACCATCTTCTCGTTGTTGGCTCGCTCATACAGCTTCTTTGCCATTTCAAACGATTCAATGGCCTTTTCATGCATATTCTCTTTCATCCTCTCGATTCCACTTTCCAGTCGGGCCCTTCCCATAGCATCAAAGACATAGTCTGGATATACAAATCCATCACTGGCCAAGGCCGTTCCACAGCTAGGACAAGCTGGTTCTTCGAGTTCATGCATGGGTTCAGAAACATCAATCTTTGTGGGTTTTCCAACAACAACATCAATGAAATCCTTGCTTGTAACACCTCGACCTTCAGGAAAGAGGTGCGCAACCGCGTCTCTTGTCGCTGTGTGCCTTTCGTCAGGAAACAAATGTACCAGAGCCGCTTCAGTCGTGCTGTCAAATTCGCCTGAAACTACTCTAGGCGGCTCCACTTCCTTGAAAGGCATACCTTCTTTGACCTCTTCGGCCTCAATTACGAGATCCTCCTCATCCCATGAAATGTCCCTTGAGGTTCCAGCAGGTTCCTCGGACGGAACTTCGACAACAGTCAGCTCTTCTTCCGGCTCTGGGGCTGCTTTCAGAAGCTTTTCGTCAACCTCCCAGGATAAGTCATCAGCTGGAGGCAGCTCGGCTTCCTCTGTGGATTCCAAGGGTTCCGTATCTTCTATGACTGGTTCCGAAAGGACCGCATCTTCTGGGACTTCCTCTAGCGTACTATCAGGCAGCTCGAATTCAAGATCCGCACTGCCTTCCTCTAGAGTTTCCAGGGTGTGCGTTTCACTCTGATTCTGCTCATCATCGTGGACATCCATGGGTTGGTCAATTTCTGTCAGTTTTGATCCACAGCCCATGCAGAATGTACTACCACGTCTCATGCGCTTCCCACATTTAGGACACACGGTACTTGGTTGCATGGTTACTTCTTCCAGTTAAGAGAACTACTGATTCTGGATGTCAAGTACCTGTGACTCCATATGAACACTTTTCGTACGGCATAAAGCATTGACTAAAGGGATATTATGTATAAACAAAGAAGTATGTTATTGATGTGACTACAATGCCAATTAGAACTCCACATATGGTTTGACGAAGAGTATGCTGCCTTAGAACCGGTCTCGCCCAGATGACGGCAAGCCAGACCAGAATGACCGGAAGTGCTATTGCACCATATACAAAAATCAGTGCTGTTCCCGGCCCGCCAACCCCCGCACCATGCACAGAAACCTTTGTTCTAAATGTCGCCAACATAACGCATGCAGTAACTGTGAAGTATGCGGCAGCCAGACTAGACATTATTAGGCAGTCGGTGAAATAGTATATGACGAAAGCTGCTGCATAGCATGCTAGGCTAAATAAGAAGAATCTTGGCCGACTTTCGCGTGTAGAAACATCTAGATCAGTGTGTCCTCGATAAGCCGAGATGATTATTGGTAGTATAGGGCAAGCTACCATAACAAGAATGCAAATACCGAAAGCGGTCCAAGGTTCGAGGACCGCCCCAAGTCCTATTGGTGAAAAAAGAATCATTATCGTTCCTACATAGAAATTAATGAGCGGCGCAGGCGTAAGGCGGGATATCAACCGGGCTACAGCAACATGTTTGCCTGCCAAATTCAAAACTTCATCATTGTACTTCAATAATGCTACCTTGCAACCTGCGGCGACTATCTCAATCTTCAATGTTTCGTCTTATTCGTCGATTAATGGTATTAATTGACGTATCCATCCAGCGGGAAAACCCTTTTCTATGGAGCATGCAACGTCTGATGGCAAGGGAGAAGCCTTTTTGGAGTGCCCAAGGATGACAGCGATACCGAAACGTGAAATTTTCGAGCGAATTATCCAGAATATTACTAGCAAATTTCCAGATGTCTATGCAGCGCTATTCATTAGCCCTGAAGGATTTCCAATCAATTCTTGGGGGGTTTCTCTGGAGCGTGCCGAGGAGATTTCTGCTTTATTGAGCGCTCTCATTGGCAAGACAAAGGAGATTATCAAACAAGTAAAAGAGGGTGGAGATTTGCAGTTTATTCAAATTCAATCAAGCTTGGGTGGAATTCGAATTGCACCTCAAGAGGAATTTATTCTGGTCACCATGACAAAGCCTGAGCCCTAATTAGTCACTGGGTGCGGTTGAAATATCATGACAATTGGACCTAAGGTCGGTGTTGGCTTTTATCCTAGTCACTCGGCAATCAGACTAGTGCTATTTTTATACTCATAAAAACGACTACTCTCTGGCCACATGCATGGAATTATTCAGCGCGCATAAATTTCCATGCATTGAGGGAGGTCTTCAGGATGTCACCAAAAAAGAAAGCAGATGATGAAGAAGACATAGACTATGAGGATTTTGTCGAAGAAGATGATGAACTAGACTCCGAAGGTCCGGGCGGTAGTGACGAGAGTGTTGCAGGCATTGAAGTCACCGATCTTCCAGGAGTAGGACCTGCAATTGGACAGAGACTAGCGGAAGCGGGATACAAGAGTGTGGAGGCAATTGCTGTTGCGTCCCCTTCGGAACTTGCTGCGGCGGGGTCAATTGGCGAAACCACAGCAACCAAAATTATCAAGGCTGCTAGGGAAATGCTTGACATTGGATTTGAAACAGCCGATCTTTTCCTTGAGAGAAGAAAGGCTGCAGGGCGTATATCAACAGGGTCCAAGGCGCTTGATGAATTGCTAGGCGGAGGAATTGAAACCCAATCCATTACTGAGATGTATGGTTCATTCAGGTCCGGGAAGACACAGATTGCCCATCAACTTGCAGTAATGGTTCAGAAATCACTTGATGAAGGAGGCTTGGACGCAACCGCAATCTATGTGGACACTGAGGGTACTTTTAGGCCTGAACGTTTAGTCGATATGGCCGAGGCACTGGAGATGGACACCGCTAAGGTTCTAAAGAACATCGTCTGTGCACGTGCCTACAACTCTGACCACCAGATTCTCCTCTGCGACCAAGCTATGGAGATGGCTCCGGAAAAGAACGCCAAGTTACTGGTCGTCGATTCTGTCACGAGTCATTTTAGAGCGGAATACACTGGACGAGGCACTTTGGCTGCAAGACAACAGAAGCTTAACAAGCATCTGCACCATTTGCAGAGAGGCGCCGAAATCAACAACATGGCTGTCTATATCACAAATCAGGTTATGTCACGTCCAGATGCCTTCTTTGGCGATCCTACTGCACCAGTTGGGGGCCATGTACTCGCCCATGTGCCTCAGACTCGCTGCTATCTACGTAAGTCGAAAGGTGAAAGAAGAATCTGCAGACTTGTAGACTCTCCCAATCTGCCAGAAGGAGAGGCCGTCTTCACTGTGATGAAAGAAGGCATTCGCGACGTCTAGTGCTCATTCAAAGGAAGGATGCAGCAAGCATCCTCCTTGCTACTTTTCTACTCAAATGTTGTTTTTTCAAGTACTTGAAGCACTGAGGAATTCCATTCCTCCAGTTTCTCTGGGTCTGATGGATATGCCTCATAGATCTTTGCAATCTTTTTCATCAAGCTGCCTGCCTTCCTTATCTTTAGGAGAAGTCCGATTCTTCCTGCGCTACGCTTCACACGTTTCGCCTTTTCCAATACACTCATCGAAATTCCATCGCCTCGATTCGCTGCCATAAGGTCCTCGGCTTCCAGTATCCGCTTCTCAAATCCATAGTTCATATCTTCATCATCGACTGATTGGAGAAGTCTTCTAAAAATCTCAAGAGAGGCAAGACGCTTGCCAAAGTTGGATTGAAACCTCGTGTTGTAGCTCCAGATTCCTTCTGCGTCAAGACGACGTCTGGCAATAGCGGACTTGGCCACCTCTCCTAGGATTATTCCCGCACGCATTCCTGCACCGAGGCCTCCTCCATGTATGGGATTGACTTGACATGCCGCATCTCCGACAAAGGCAACGCCATCCGCAACAAGGCTCTTCAGCGGTCTTCTGACGGGAACTGCACCTCCTGCTGCATCAATCACTTGGCTCTTGATAAGCAGCGGGTATTCCTCCTTGAATTTCAGGAAATGTGGCTTTGGAGACCCTCTACCTTCTCCGCCAGTAACTCCAACTCCTGCATTGATCTCTTGAGGCCCCTTAGGGAATATCCATGCATATCCAGATGGCGCAATGCTTCCTCCAAGAAGGACCCTGGCAACTTCTGGTTCAGCCAGAGGCATTTTCAGCCTCAGAATTTCCCTGTAACAGAGTGCCACATCCTCCTTATCGATTGATTCTTCGACTAATGAGTGGTCAAGCTTGTTTCGTATAATCGCTGCAAATCCGCTAGCATCCACCACGAGCTTCGAGTAGACGGAAATCTCCTCCTTTGAGTCTCCTTCCCGATATACGACCCCGATGACTTTGTCACCTCTAACAATGGGTTCGCAAACTCTGCAACCTGATTTGAATGCAACACCTGCGTAAATTGCCTCACTAAGAAGCCTTTGTCCAAACTCCAAGCGATTTACTGTCCAACCGTCAAATTCCGCCCATCCTCGAACCTTGAGTTCGTTTTGCATATTTGGTGGATAAACATCGGCCCCAGCAATAACTGAAGAAACCTCCTTTCCTGATGGGATATCGATTCCTGTTGCTTCGAAGTGGGACTTGCTAATCTCATCTCCACAGACCTTCTGTCCTACCTGCTCACGCGACTTCTTATCCAACAGGAGGGTCTTTAGTCCCATCTCTGCACATCTGCGGGCTGTTACGCTTCCCGCTGAGCCCGCACCCACAACAACAACATCAGGCTTCTTCAATTTGCTTCGAAATCGTGAGCAATCCTTGAGTTATAAATCCCCATGTCCGATTTGCCCCCTTTTCAGCTTAGTTTAGACATGACGAAACTCAATGATGACTATTGAGAGAATAAGAAGGACTAGTACCAGTGCGAACAATGGGGGCATCCATCCAAGAAAAATCTGGAAATAGGATACTATGGTCGCTATGTCAAATGGGGGCATCACAATGAGTATTGCAGAAACCAGCAGAAATCCGTAGATAGCGAAAATTGGATAAATTAGAATTCCTCCGCTAATAACGAGAAGCAAAATGAGAACTCCCAGCTTGCTCTTCACAGGATCCAGAAGAGGTATCGGAATTGTTTCATCATCATCGAATTTGAAGTAGTATGTGATGAGAACGGTTGGCATCCGCATTCTCACGAGTTCCTGAATTTGAACACTCAATTGGACTGAAAGCAGCAATGTGGAATGAATCAGGAGGTAACATAGTACAATCATGTCAATAGGTGGCATCTCGTTTTCAAAAATCTGAAAACTCTCCACTATGCCAACCATGACAAAGAAGTTGATGGCGAAAAGGGCAAGATGTCCGAATGCTCCCTTTAGTATCTGCCCGCGTGAAACCATCTGTATCAGTCCGTGGCGATTCTTCTAAACTCCCAGTTTAAATGGTTTGCTTGGGTCGGGGGAACGCGACGGGTCACTCAGCCTAGCTTCTCTCTGCTTTTCTATTGCCTTGGTGACCAAATCAGTGAAGAGCTCATTGATATTCTCGCCACTCTTTGCAGAGGTTTCAAAATAGAGAACATCCAACCAATTTCTGATCATATCTCCCGCCGCAGGGGGGACAAGCCTATCCTGCCTATCAATCTTGTTTGCCACGACTGCCACAACGGAATTAGGACAGACCGTGATGAATTTGGTGAACCACTCACCGAGATCAAGAAAGGTTTGCGGTCTCGTGACATCATACACAATGATGGCCATGCTGGCTCCTGCCATGTACCTGCGCCGAAGCTCATTGTATGTGGGCTGTCCTGCCAAATCCCAGAGGACCACCCTCGCCGTGACCCTATTGCCATCAGGCATAGTCACATCAACGGTCTTGAGTGCAAAGGTTGTGCCAATGGTAGCAATGTATCTCTCACTAAAGCTATCCTCTGTGTAGCGACGTATGCAGCTGGTCTTTCCAACGGCTCCGTCTCCCAGAGCAACCAGTTTAAACATGTGAGAAATCTGCTCGTTTGACACGGCTATGTCGTCCTCTTGTCGAATTCAGCATCCAGCTCTGATTAATCCGCATTTAATAGTTCTGGGAATGTCCTCTTTATTTTGCGGTTCAGCGCACACAAAACATCAGACAAATCCTTTTCAAGCGCACTATCCAATACTTTCCTGACTTTATACGTTGGTGATAATACATGGCAGAGCAGTTTCTCAGCAGGCTAAATGAACTTGAAAAAAGAATTGATACACTCGCGCAGTCTCTTGAGAGGATGATGGCGTTCATGGCCGCAATTCCTGAACTGCAAAATGAGATGAAATCAGTAAGAAGCGAGGTTAAAGAGGCCCTGAAATCCACAAAGGCTGGCTCTGCAGGCAACGAAAAAGTCGAGGCGATGTATACCCTTGTGAAAGGTCAGTTTGATGAGATTGGAGGCCTTATCGCAGCTGCAGTGGAGGCGGCAAAGGACCAACTCATGGCTGCTGTTGTTGAGATTCCTGCCGCTGTCGCAAGCAGAATGCCTGCCGAAGCTCCAGCCGCGGTTGCTCCTAAGGCTGCCGCTAAGACCAAATCCGCTGCGCCTCCACCGGAGCCAGCAAAGCCAGAACCCGAGATAGTTGTAACCCCTGTTCCTGAGGCCCCAGAAATCGTTCAAATTCCCGCAGACCGCGCGATGAAGATTGCTGAGCAATTGGAAGCAATCCTTGGCAGTTTGAAAATGGGCTGCATTGCTGGTGATGTCTTAGAACAGATGGACGTTTCAAAGTCGGAGATTTTGAAGATTGTTCCTAGCGATCCAATAATGGTGAAGATTGACAAATGGGCGGGGCTGGTTAGCTCCTACCCCAAGAGGAATGAGCTTCAAGCACGCGACATTCTGAAGCTCAAGAAGGACTTGCGTGAAGAGATTCCCAAATATACTCCAGCCTAATTTCCTCACTGCCTTTCTTTAGAGGCATACTATCGGCCTGCCTTACAGTACTCTATTTTCTATTGGCTTCTTGCTATCTGAGCCAATTCACCTGCAGGAGGATGAATGTGTTCAAAGAGCATGTGAATTGTTGAGGAATTCACCGTATAGGCAGGAGAGGCTCGGAGAAGACATGATGGCAAGAGCAAAGGTGAATCAGGGGTGTTGCCTGATTGGAGTCGTCGCTTTCCTTCCATTTGCCTGTAGTATTTGGAATGAGAATTAGAGGGCCATCATCTTGCTTAGCTAGGTGATTCAGATTTGCCGTAGCGTTACACATCAGTGACTCGGAATTGCCGAGCTGCAAGGTCATTAGTCCAAATGGTTCACAAGTAATTGGTGGTTGGAAGCTGTTGAGAGTACCCCTCTGCACGCCCTCTGATATCCCCCCACGTTTTCTCTCTTCAGCGAAGGCCACCATATACTAAGGGTGCATTCTCTCAATGAATTGCATGCCTATATCGGGAGGCATTTGGAAAAGACAGCGAGGAAGTGCTTCAGAGCGCCTTCGACAAAATTCATTAGGAGAGAGATACCTGAAAGTAATGCGGTGAGTTGCTAGCAGGGTTATGGTATTCTTTATCAAAGGTACCACACCCAATAGCCTTGCTGGCCATCACCGCATTACGCATTCTAATTCTTTGCAGTGCCTATTATACTCCACTTACTCAAAGGGCCCACCGTCTGCTATCAGCTTCATGGTGGCCAGGACTCTGATGACGTCGCTGGCACTCACCACACCAACCACCGTGTCACCCTCCATTACTGGGACGCACTTGCATCCAGTCTGATTCATTAGGGCGACAGTTTGGCCAAGATCGGCTTCTGCTCCAACAGTTACAACAGGGCTGGTCATAATATCCTCCAGTAGCAGTCCCTTGTAGGTTTCTTCCGAGAGCAGTTGTGCTCCAATGATGTCTTTCCTAGTCACAATGCCTACCAAGACATCTCCTTTGGTGACGATCAGACTGCCAATATCCTCGGCGGCCATCAACTTTGCTGCTTCACGTACAGAGGTTTCTGCTTCAGCGGTTACAATCATTTCTGTCATGAATTCCCTGACCAGCATATGACTGCCTCCTGTTATTTACCATCGTTTCACTACTACATCTCGGAGCTTGGCTTTCCTTCCCTGCTCCTTTTCAGAACGATCTCCGCCATCCGAGCAAATACATCGGTGACTGATGCTCCAGTCTTTGCAGAGGTTTCGAAGTAATCTGCCTGAAACCAGTCTCTCAGCATTAGTCCCGGTTCAACAGGGACCATCCTCTTGTCGACAAGGTCCACCTTGTTGGCGCAGATGACAACAGTCGCGTCAGGACAGGTTTCTCTGAACGATTCGAACCAGTTATTCATGGCCATATATGTTTCAGGCCGAGTAACGTCATATGCAATAACGGCACCTGCTGACCCCTTCATAAACTGCCTTCGTAGCTCACGGTAGGTCGTTTGTCCTCCCATATCCCAAATAATTAAACGAACATTAATGAATTCGCCACTATCAGCGGCGATTGCAACGTCCTTTGAGGCAAAGGTTGTCCCTATGGTCTGTTTGTATTCTTCGTCGAAGGAGTTCTCTGTATATCTCTTAATGAGGGAGGTCTTCCCTACGGCTGCTTCACCAAGTAGAACTACTCGAAACTTGTACTCATCGCCAGCCTCATCTGCTGGACCGACTGAGGATGTTGGACCTTCCGTCATTAGTTGGTGCCCCTAGGTATAACTAATATACCTGCTAGTCCCCACTTTCGCTCAGTTCTTATATCTTTTCTGCGGAAGTGTGTATGACAGCAATCCAAAGCTGCTACCACTCGCCGTCGAAGGGAAGGAATACCTCGAATGCTACAATTGGCTTACCAATGTTGAAGTTAGCCAGAACTTGAGGGGAAATCTCACCGAAGACGCCCACAGGCTGTTTATCAACAAGGATGTCCGCGGCTCGACCCTTGATGAAGGATTCATCTTCTCTGGTCTTGAATTCGAATCTGCTCTCAAGTCCCATGTTCCTCATTAGGTTCCCAATTTCTGTTGCTAGGTCTGTGATATTCACCTCTGTATTGGAAGTGAGCCCACTCACAGCGGGAATCTGCAGCACGCGCGTTTCCATCCGTTCATCTGGGATGATAATATCGCCAACCTCGAACACTTTCTGTGGGTAGTCCTCGTGCTGGTTCTTCGATGCGAAGTCCAGAAGAATGGGTAGTAAGGAGTCTCTCAGGACCGAATACTCCCTGCTTCTTGGATTTCCAGTCACCACGATTGGCCTTTCCCTTAGCATCTTTATGGTTAAGGTTTCAGGTGACGTCATTATATAGCTCAGCACCTCTTGATATTCCATGCCAACCATGATGTCTCGGACCTTATTCTTCAGACGCGTTGTTTGACGCACTTTGCCAGAAGTCATTGTTTGGGGCAGTTCAGGCTTGATTCTGTCAAAGCCATATCCTATGGCTACATCTTCTATAATGTCCACAGGATGAAGGATGTCGACACGATATCTTGGAATTCCTACTTCAACCTGCCCTGATTTCACAATCTTTGTACCATATCCCATCCTCTCCAAGGCAAGCACTACCTCAGAGTCCTTCATATCTAGGCCAGTGAGTTTATTGCATTCACTCGTGGTGACCTTCATTTTTTCTGGTCTCAAATCCGGGGTTTCTCTGACTGAACCGTCAGGGTAGATGACTGAAACAGACTCGATCTGACCTCCTCGCTCCGCAAGAGAAGCGGTCATTATGTTGAGAGCCTGCTCCACTGTGGGAAGATGCGTACCAGTCACTTCGACGAAGATGTTCTTGGTTTCGGTTGTAATCCTGCCCAAATCGTTGCTATTGATTATTGGTGGCAGGCTAAGAATCTGCCCCGTTGAATCCTCAAGAAGCGGCCATTTCTTGAATCCGGCGATAATTGGTCCATATTCAATTCCTTTTTCATGCTTTGATAGAATCGATGGGCCGTTCATTTCTATTTCAGTGCCAAGAGGAACAAAGCGTATTGACTCTGGCTGTTTTGGACCATAGACTATTGGATAATCGATGTCGTCATCCACATAGAGCCCAATGCTGGCTTTTCTCCTATTCCTTCCATGGGTTGCCGTTAGCGCCTCCTGGAGGTGCATATACCTCTTCACTAATTCGGAATCGGAAACAACATTCTTGACTATTGAGCAAGCAATGAATGGTCTTATCTTCGAGAGTCCGGGCTTAACGATTATTTGCTTGCCTGATCTTTTCACAGGGAACTCCCTCAAACCGGGTGCAATACCAAGAAACGACTTGACCGCTCGTGCGATTCCTTCCTCCGAAAGCATATCTTGGCGGTCAGGATTTATCTCAATTTCCAGCTCATTGCCATCAACTCGTTCAATTTCGGCCTTGAGGAGAAAGAGCATGTCCTCCAG
>RDOF01000078.1 GCA_011365025.1 Candidatus Thorarchaeota archaeon | reverse complement strand
ATAGCAAGAGCTCTGGATTTGGCTGAGTATCAGAAACATGTCTCCAAGAATGTTGACACAACTATTAAGCTGAATCTCTCTTGGAGCAAGTTTTATCCGGCGTGTTCGACCAACCCTTACATTTTCGATGGTCTGCTTCGGAAGATGATTGCAGACGGCTACCACCCTAGGACTATTCAAGCTGTAGAAAATGAAACAGTTGTAACCAATATCTATGCGGGTACGAAGGGAAACAACTGGTACAAAGTCATGAAAGAACACAAGATTCGATTCCTTCCCCTTATCCAGGCACACTATGTCGATGTTGACCTACCGCGAAAGACCTTGGCCGTCGAGGACACATTCGGAGAAATAGTCGCACCAAAAGAAATCTTCAACACGAATATCATTCATCTTCCGACCATCAAAACGCATGGGCACACGCAGATGACCGGGGCCATGAAAGATTCCTTTGGGTTGTACTTGACAAAGAAGCGGCATCTGGCCCACCTAAAGATCCATGAAGTACTTGTAGATTTGTTAATGATTCAGCAGCACATTTCAAACTCCGAATTCGTCCTGACTGATGGAACAGTAGTTGGAGATGGGGCGGGTCCGCGCACAATGATACCAAGGATTGGCAATGTACTGCTCGCCACAAACGACATGGTTGCGGCAGACACAGTACAGACACGGCTTATGGGAATCGACCAGAAATGCGTACACAAACTCCAAATCGCTACCGAGCTGGGACTCGGGGAATCAAACCCGGACAACATTGAAATCGTAGGAGATTTCGAATCGTGGAAGGATCTGCCAAACTTCCATCTGAGCCCGGGCAAGTCCCCGGTAATAGCTTGGAATAGAGGATTCCTGCGATTTCCAGGAATGGAGCAGTTCCTATTCAGATCACCACTAATGTGGCTTCCGACACAGCTTTCCGGTCTGTATCATGATGGCATCTGGTTACCGCTAAAGGGCAAGAAATGGGTCAAATGGTTCCTAGAGGAAACGGAATGGGGTGAGTTGTGGAAATCCTATTCGGGATAAGGAGAGGAGAGAATGACTGCAAAAGACTATGTGAAACTCATGCGTCCCTGGCAGTGGTACAAGAACCTGCTGGTCTTCATCGCAATTGTGTTTGTTGAAGTACCTGATGAATGGCCTTGGGTTCAAATACCTGCGATTTTCGATTGGAGAAACTATCCCCTGCTAGTTGTCGGGTTCTTTGCGTTTTGTGCAGTATCCAGCGCTGGGTACGTAATAAACGACATCACAGATATCAGGAAGGATGCAGCACACCCTGAGAAACGGGATCGACCGCTGCCCTCAGGAAGCATCTCACTCGGAAATGCTGCTATTCTTGCAGTGATTCTATTTGCCGTGGGGCTATGGCTTTCCTATTTTGGCATAGGAATAGCGGGTGAGTACTTCGGAATCAGCGCCTATGGAGGCCTATTTCTACTAACGGTGCTGCTTTATTTCGCGAATGCACAGCTCTACAATTACTATCTGAGGAATTGGGCAATTGTAGATGTAGCAATTGTAGCAGTTGGATTCATTCTTCGTGCGGTTGCAGGTGCGTTTCTCATCGGAAAAGGATTCACCTCCTGGCTCGTCGTCGGAGTCTTCTTCTTTGCACTAATCCTTGCATTTGGCAAGCGAAAGAATGAGTTGCAGCTTCTGGGAGAAGATGCTCCACTTCACAAGCCGGTATTTACACAATATACAGACAATATGCTCGACCATGGTATCACCATGTCAGCCACATGGTTTGTTCTATTCTATGCGCTTTATTGCTTCAACAACTTTCCGGACCCAGTGACTCAGCCGGTTTTAATGACTGTACCAATTGCCGCCGGCCTAATACTGAGATACGTCTATCTCATCCAATCAGGCAGTCCAGTTGGCAGAAAGCCGCATCTTGCATTCAAGGATGCTGGCCTCCTTGTAGGGGGTGTGCTCTTCCTTGGGGCATTGATGCTTTCGATGTTCTTCTGGCCGCCCATACTGGAGATAATCCTTAGAGTCTTTCCTCCACCATAGGTGCAGAGCATGACACCAAATCTTTCTGCCTTTGACCTGCATATGCATACCTACTACTCCAAGGACGGTCTCAACAAGCCTCAGTCTCTGTTCCAATGGATGAAGAGAAAGAATCTAAGAGGCATGGCAATAACTGAGCACTGGGCACCATCTATCACAAAACCCATAGTTCATGATAACATGTTTCTCATTAATGCATGCGAATTCAAATCGAAGGACTACGGAGAGATAATTGGTCTCTTTGTGACCGGGCCAATTGAGAATAGAACCTTTGAAGAGATTGCCGAAGACATACATGCTCAGGACGCCATTACTGTTCTTCCACATCCTAGAGACCCCTTACGAAAGCATACCGCCATAAGAAGAGGACTTCCTGATGATTTGATTGCTAGACATGTGGATCTAATTGAGGGGATTAACTCACGCTGTATTTTTCCCTATTTCAATACAAGAGCTCAACGTTTAGCGAAGAGATTGGGTAAACCAATGACAGCCGGAAGTGATGGTCATATGTGGCTAGAACTCGGCAGAGGGAAGACATGGCTGCAGGATATTGAAACGCAGGATGACATCTACACCGAATTGAAGAGAGGAAGAACGCAAATTACGGGTCACTGCTCAACCCCCGTGGTACATTTACCTGGGGCAATCTGGCAACGTATAAGGAAGTGGCCACTATGACCGAACAAAACGAATCAAACGAAATCAGCGAACGCGGCTTCATAAGCATGAGGAAAGTGGTCGCCTTTGTGCTTGCTGCAGTGGTTGTCTACCTAATAATAATGTTCTACACACAGTTTGACCAGGTCGTTGCGGCAATTGCCGGATTGGACTGGTGGTGGGTACTCCCCGTAATGATGGGTTTATCCTTTATGAATTACATTCTCAGGTATTTCAAGTGGCAGTACTTCCTCAGGCGAATTGACGTGCATCTCTCTCATGCCGACAGTTTTAGTATTTTCCTCGCAGGGTTTACTCTCACGACCTCTCCAGGCAAGATCGGCGAGGCAGTGAAGGGGTACTTCATCAAAGAATTAGACGGGACGCCGATTGCAAAGACCGTTCCGGTGGTCGTATCAGAAAGGGTCACCGATCTCTTGGCAATGGTGATTCTCGCAATGGTTGGATTTCTGTTGGGACTCTCAGGCGTGGACCAGTTGACTACCGTGCTCTTCCTAGGAGGACTAGTGATTGTGGGAGCCATATTTCTGAGTCAGCCAATGTTCTACAACATCTTTCTTCGAAAAATGATATCCTTCGGCCCCTTGAAGAGATTCCAAGATAGCATTGACCTGGTTGAGGACACAATGGTTAAGACTCTCAAGCCTCAGCCCATGGCACTTAGCACAGCCATTAGCATTCCAGGGTGGTTCATGGAGTGCATTGAGCTTTGGCTCATCCTATCTCTCCTCACCGGGGCGGGGCTCCCCAGTTTCGCACCTGCGTCGCTCACACTTCTTATGGTTTCAACATTCATTCATTCTACTGCTTCAGTCATAGGAGCACTCTCATTCCTCCCTGGCGGACTCGGGACCTATGAAGTCACGTGTGCAATTCTGGTCGCATTGCTGTTGGGGCTCCCTGACACTACAGCAAGTGTTGTTGCCGGGGCGGCTACCATAATCATTCGTCTAATGACCCTATGGTTTAGCGTTCTGGTTGGCTTTATCGCCTTGGGAATTGTCACGCGCAGAAGAAAGAGAGAAGCTGGACAACAGGCTTAAAACGAGTTTCACTGTTGCCTTTTGCGGTGAGCAAAGTTGTCAAGCCCAATAGATATCGCCGTAAGCAACTCCGAAGAAGTTGTTACAAGGGAAGAAATCAACACCATTCTGGAAAATAAGCCGGGCTTCAACTATTATTATGGAACTGCTCCAACTGGCCCCTTTCACTTCGCCTACATAATCCAATTCAATAAGCTAATTCAGTTGACAGAGCTAGGTGGAAAGGGGACAATTCTCTTGGCTGACTACCATGCACATCTAGACGATCAGAAGACCCCCTTTGAATTAATGGAACTTAGATCGAAGTACTACGAGGAATGCATCAGAGGCGTTCTTGGCAAATTCGCCAAGAAGATTAAGTTTGTACGAGGGTCAACCTATCAACACAAGCGTGATTACGTTGAGGATTTGTACAAAATAGCGGCTAGGGTTACAACAACCAGAGCCAAGAGAGCTGCGAGTGAAGTAGTTCGAATGAGGGGAGATGCAAAGGTTTCCGAACTGCTATACCCGCTTTTGCAGATTCTTGATGTTAAGTATCTCGAGGCCGATATTACCGTCGGAGGAATCGACCAGCGAAATATCTACATGCTGGGAAGAGAATTGCTGGAAGGTGTTGGATACCAGAAGGGAGCCTACATCTTCATGCCGCTCCTTCCTTCCTTGAAAGGGGACGGCAGTAAGATGTCAGCGTCCGATCCTGCTTCTCACATTCGTGTTACAGATTCTACCGAAGACATTAGAAGCACCATCAAAAAGGCCTACTGCCCTGCGGGGGTTCTGGAGATGAACCCGATAATTGCTACTGTGAGATACATCTTGTTTCCGAGAAGTGGGAAGATACTGATTCCTAGGAAGGAGAAGTTTGGAGGGGATGTCGAATTTGATTCCCTTAAGGAATTCGAGAGATCCTACATCAAACAGGAGATTCACCCTCTGGATGTTAAGCAGGCGGTCTCGGATGGTTTAGTGGAATTACTTGAGCCGGTTCGAAAGTACTTCTCTGAGAATCCAGAGATATTGACTGAAGTGGAAAGCAGCTTTGTCTAGAAAGATTGAGCCCCGCCAGTTATCTGATGTGACCCTTTCTTTCATTGGCTAAAGCTTTATGCCCAGACTGTCGAGCAATGCCTCAAGGTCAGCCGGTGACAAGGACTTGGCCTGGTCGATGATGATGTCAATCTCATCATTGGACATGCCTTTGCGCTTCAGCTTCATCCTGAGTTCCTCTAGCTCTGAGGGCATTTCTTCCAAGCTTTCCCGCTTAGGTTCCTTGGCTTCCTCCGGCTTGACTTTTGCTAATGCATCAGCACGCCGAGCCTCTTCCTGCTCTATCACTTCTCGGATAAAGCCGGGACGCTCGCTTGCCTTCATTCGAGAGAGGTCGTGCCTGAATGCATCAAGCTCAACGTCTCCAAGGCCAGTGATTTCTGCCAACCTTTCAAGGAGT
This sequence comes from Candidatus Thorarchaeota archaeon, assembly GCA_011365025.1. The sequence goes on along the minus strand of RDOF01000078.1, from coordinate 2,205 downwards.
TCGTTAACTTCCGGAACGACGGCTATAATAGGCACTTCCACGACTTCGTCAGGCGTCTTCTGAATTCCAGTACTTTTCAGGTCCTCATTGACGATCACCAGGATGGATTCTTGTCGCGAGGCTACCTGCGGGGCTTTGGGTATTTTGCCCCCTGCGATGGCTTTTATCATCTTATTCAAAATTCGTATCATTCTTGGCACGCTGTAGACACGAACGTAGAGTACTATGAAGGCGGCAAGGAATATGAAAGCAAAACCGCCAATAAGAGCCATGTTTCTCGCCAAAACCTGAGCGCCAGAAATGTCAGACCGAACGGTAATAACAGCCTCGCCTGTCATATGCTGGTCCTTGCTCAATGTGATGGTTATGTAGAACGTCTGCTGAGTATTGACGACAAAAGTCATCTCGTAGACGCCTTGATTCACCTGTGTGAACTGCTCAAGGTATGTGACGTTGCCTCCTGAGACAGACACTTGGATATTAGCACCATCAATTCCCAGTTCATGGTCGAGGTCAAAATAGAGAAGCGATACTAATATCGAATCCCCTGGGAAGCTGTCGATTTGCGAGGTGCTTGGAGCTATTACTGTCAGACTAGTCGCTATTGGGCGAACAATCACTTCTATTGTGGTTTGGTCAATATCATAGATGGCCGTGTTGAAGGAAACCACGACAGTGTAGGACCCTAATGGAAGGAATGGGTCTATCTGGAAGTAGTAGTCACCCGAGGTTTCATTTACGCTTAGCTCCACTTCACCAATGGTGGTCCAGTATGCAATCCCAATGAACCCTGTCAGTGTGGAGTTGTCTAGATCACTCTTTACCGTCAGATAGACAAAGTGATCCACAGTTGTGTCATTAACTGGTATCGATACACTCGCCGGAGCTGTGACCGTTGCTGGTGTCGCTTCAATCTGCACCCTGATGATTATTGAAGCGGTTTCATAGTCTTGCCTACTAAACGTCACCGATATGTCGTAGGGCCTAGGAGAGGTGGGAGTCAGCACAATTGCAGCCAGATAGTATCCACCACCAATTTCCTCAGCCGTGAATGATCCGCCTTCCCAGCTAACAAGTCCAAGTGCGCCTGTTATTGGTTGGTTGTTGTGAGTATCGTTGTAGTAGAATGAGAATTCAACGATTTCGTTATGGTGGCCTGAGTCGAAGGTCTTGTCTGCCAAGAGTATTGTAGGAACAGGTAGCAGAGTGACCGGTATTCTCCGTGTAGCTGTGGAGTACCCGGTTCTGCTGCCTTCGATTCTAAGGAAGAAAGTCTGAGCTGCAAGACTGCTTGTGCCAATAACTGCGCTATATGTTCCATTAGCCTCTGGGATAAAGGACCCAGTTAGGCCTGCAATGGTGTAGGAAACATTGGCTCCAAGAATAAATCCACCGTAGTATGAGTCATTGTAGTGTACCAGAATTATCAGCTGATCTCCTCTAATGAGGAAGATTGCAGGTTCTGCAGGTATATGGGAGATGAGAGTTGGGATTGGAACGACATTGATGTCCAGTATGTAGTCAAGGAATTGGTGATTCAGTGCAGCCACACTGATAATGGCCTGATAGGGACCAATATCGAATCCAGTCACATCAATAGTAAATGTATAGAACCCAGGCGTTCCATTTCCGGCAATTGGGTAGATAGTGTTGTTCCATTCAAGCGAAATGGAAGTGGCGACTACAGGACCACTGTTCAAAGAATCATTCAGGTAGATTGTTATCTCGTGCGCCGTGTTAATCACCACATCATATGATGTTTGCTCGCTTACTACCTGGCCAGGAGCCTTTGTTACTACCAGCGTCAAGGAGGTCTGTCTAGTCTGGTAGTACTCTCTTGATACTGAGATTTGTGGATTGTATATTCCGAAGTTGTTATTGGAGGTATCAAGAAACAGAACATATGTTCCATTGTTAAGGTCGGTGAAGTCATAATAGACCGCATTCCAAAATAGAGTGACATTTGCTCCTGGAATCAAAGAGAGATAGTAGCTCTCTCTAACATCAATTCGAATCTCGGCCAATTCACCCCATTGAGCGTAGACCGTTGTTCGTGCTAGCTGAAGAGTGAATGTCGACGCACCTGGTGTGACAGAGATGAGAATGGTCGCAGTCTGGTAAAACTGCTTCTCAGCTTGGACTGTGAATGGATAGTCCTGAGCAATCAAACCAGTCATGTCGAGAGTCAATTCATAGATACCGTTG
>RDOF01000077.1 GCA_011365025.1 Candidatus Thorarchaeota archaeon | reverse complement strand
CCACTCCAAGACTCCTTCACTAGGAAAAGATAGGCAGTCAATGGGCATATCGGTTTTAGGAATTGGTGACAAGACGAATCTACGATTCTCTATCTTGCATTTCGGGTCATATTCATACGGGGGTTCAGTAAGAATACAGGCTAGCAGTGAAATCACCCAGCCGGAGAATCTATGCATCCCTTCATAGATTTCGAATCTCTCCCCTTCAAGAATTCCTTCATATTCCCCTAGATGAAATCCCTTATCGCGTGCTATTTTGGCCGGTCCGACAAGGTTTTCTTTCAGTATCAGCCAGTTTTCGAAAAGCACACTGATGTCGGTTGCCGATTGCCAATCTTTGATTTCGGATAAGACTTTATTGACAACACCCTGAAGAAACGGTATCTGGTTCTCAAATTTCTCCATGAAACTGATGTCCAATAGAGAGGCATTGACCTTCTCATAGATTCTTCCCATCTCCTTTGCGAATTCATCCGCAGATGTGCCTGCAAACATGAAGTCGTCTAGGATTTCATCTCTAAACCCAATTACAGTGTTCCCAATGAGATTCTTGAATGTCTTGCGCAAATTTCTCACTTGCCCGTGAGAGTCGGTTGCTATGTAGTCGAGAATCCTGGGCTTTGGTCTTATCTTCTCCAAATGTTGCACTAACCATTCGAATCCCCACCAAGACCATGCAAAAGCTGTATTGACGAAGCCTCCCATATTTGCTTGACTCATTGCAGCAACTAGACCATCAACAAGAGAAGATTTGTACTCAAGTTGCGCTTTAAGTATGACAATCAGGAATATTACACATTCACGCGGCATTCTAAGAAGAGGTCTTCCGTTCAAGTGGGGAACCCTTGATTTAACAAATCCAACCAGTTTCATGGTTTCCTTTTGAATGACATAAAGCTCACTGTCATAGCTCTGGAATCCACTACCGAAGAGCCCATGGACAAGTTGAGATACTTGCATTCTCAGCCTTAGGATATCCTTGGGAGGTAATCCCGAATCTACTCCATAGCTCAACACTATCTTATCTTTGAATGGTTGGACTTTTACTTCCTCATACTCTACTCCACTTGGAGGTATGGAAAAATGGTCTTCACTATTGAAGTAGATGATTTCTCTCATCAGATACCTTTTCATTGATAAAACAGTCCTTGGTCTTTTCCTATCCTAATGGAAACAGAAGATTCTACGGCTATCAGTGTGTTGTTGGTATATGTCACAAGAGTGAATATCCGACTTTTGCGCTATCACTGTAGGTGGTATTGTGATTTGGAGAAAAGAGAAGAAATTCATATGCCTTGGCGCTAACAAAAAGGTAGGAGGTCTGTAATTGAAGGATATCACAACTATAGTTGGCAACATACGTCTACGGCATGGAGTAAAGCCATTATGGCAGCCAAAGAAGGTGTATGCCGCCTTGATGACTTTTCTGTTCATATTAACTATGTTCATGGGATTGGCAGTTCAACACCTAACTCAAGACTTGATGATTATTGGGGAACGTACTTCCAATCAAGGTCAACAAAGACTACTGGTAATTCCCGTCTGCTTTCCAGACCTCTATCCATCAACAACACTTGAGGAAATAGAGGCGCAAATGGTTAGGATTGACGAGTACTACAGAGAAAATACCTATGGCAGGACTTGGATTACCTTTACAATCGTTGGATGGATAATGCTGGACCAACCTGTTCTCTATTATGGGTTGGATGATTCTGAAGGAGATAATGATGAGGGATACCGTGCAAGGCTCATGATTAAGGAAGCCATTACCAAGATGGACCCAGTCATTGATTATCGCCAATTTGACAAAATTCTCATTTTTCATGCAGGATATTCTGAGCAAAGCAGTGGAGTAAGCGGAGCTGAGCGGCACAAGTGGCTTTCAGCTGCCCACTATCCCATAAGTCACTTGACCCAAGAATTGGTACTAGTTGAAACAGTATCCATGGTTTCTGAATACATGGAACAGATTCCCTCTATGGGAACCATAGCACACGAATTGGGTCACGACTTTGGGGCAGAGGATCTTTACGACCCTTTGCACGGTTTCGAAACCGATCTCGAGGATTGGGGCCTTATGTCAACAGGCAATTGGCTAAACGATTCCCAAACTCCCTGTCATATGTGTCTCTATACAAAACTGGATATAGGATTCATTGATGAACAGCAAATCCTTCCAATAGTTGATGGAACATACAAATTCGAAATAGTAGCTCAGTCTATTGATGCGGATGGGTATTATGGCGCCAAGTATATCATTAACGAGGAAGTGAAGACTTACTATCTAATAGAGGCACGGCGCTTAACCGGCTTTGATTCATCACTTGAACAAGCTGGTATAGTTGTGACACTGATAAACGAGTCCCTACAAAGTCAGGAAGGGCGAGTGCTACTTGCCCCAGACCCACGTTACCCATTGGATCAACGGGCTTATGGCCCTGGCGAGTATTACATCGACCCGCAATCAGGTTTTGGCATTCGTATCTTGAATGAAACACAAAACGGTTACTTGGTTGAAGCCTCCTCCGAGGCGTTTTGCCAATGGCGCCGGTCGACCATGATTGAGCATAATTTGATCGATAGCTCCTCAGGGTCAATGGTGACAACAGGCAATGGAACAATGTTCTTTGCAGTGGAAGGGCAGAATGCAACTACAGAAACCGGCCAGATTGAGGTGTACAAATCAACAGATTTAGGACATACATGGAATCTGATATTATCAACAATGCCAGATACGAATAGAACCAATCCTATTGTGGTTGTTCAACGTGAGAGTAACTACAATCTGGGTATTTTTGAGCACAAGCCCTTTCTTTTCTGTGAAGCAGAGTATTCAGCAAATCACACAATCGAGGCTTGGGACCTCACCTCTTTCACTTCAGAAAACATAACAGATACCAATGTTGATGCCAGGTCCCCTTCGGTAGTTGCAAGCAGTCGAAAGTTCTATCTTGCTTTCGAAGTGTGGAATATCACATTAGATGGCTGGGAAAATGGAAGTGTCGCTATAGCATTCAGTAGTGGTTATAGTCCTTGGACACTGAGATTCTGGGACATAGAGATTTGGAATGCTTCAAATCCATGTCTTTCTGCCTTGAATGATTCTGACATGGAACCTTTCATACCTGTCCTTACATATACAAAGGGACTGAATTACTCTTCTGCAAATGAGGTCTATATGCGACATCCTGACTCATCACAATCCCTTCTTGTTTATTCCTCCCCGTCAAGAGTATCCAAGCCAAGAGCCGCAATGAATAGGAATGCGAATCTTACTCTCGTTATCTTCGAGAACTGGACACTGCAACCTGACAAGTCATGGCAGCAAAAAGGACTCTGCGTCATGGTAGGTATTGATGAGTCAGAGCTGACTGTTCTGGATTTTCATGAAATCCCTGTAACATGGTGGTTAAGTGATCCCCCTCTTGTTGAATGGGGTATCAGCCCATTTGGATTCGATGCGTTCTATGTCGGGACTGGGAATGGATCAGTATCATGCATTCTTCTTGATGAACATACCCGTTCTTGGGTGGCGCCTGTTACTCTTGGCCTACCATCTCCGCATATTATCGATACTCATGTGAGAGTATCAAGATGGATGGCTCCTACCCTTTGTGAGATAGAATCATACACTGCTTTCACCTATTCACTCACTTTTGCTGAAAATGCAGACCTAACCTATGAACCTATTTATGTCGATATCATAGAAACAGGTCCACCTTACAACTTCCTGTTAATTCCGATTTCGCTATTCATCATTCTTCTTGCTGGGTTGTTAGGGTTATCATACTATGGAACCGGAAGGAATTGGGTAAGAATCTCAGGCTCTCAGGTTATTGCAGGAGCATCTTTTGCAATTACGGTTCTCCTGCTGCTAATGGTGAATTACCTTTTGGCAGGTCTATTTGCTAGCAATTTCGTACAACTCTATAATTTTGTAATTTGTTGTGGTAGTCTGCTTTTTGCTGGATTGGCAATATTCAACTTTCTAACGAAAGAAGAAGAAGAGGATATGGACAACAAGATGAATCAGAGGAATTAGTGACCATCCTTGAACCATTTCAGAATCTAAGGCCCGTGTTTCTCCAAGTGTCCTAATCGCTTGGAGATTTCATCATCCCACAGAGTACTATTCAAATATTTTTCCTAAAATGGTCAAACAGATATATAGAAGCTATTCCTTCTCTTTCAGAGTAGGAAGTGGTCATGTGAGTTTATTCATTATTGACCCCGAGAAAAGCTATGTGTATGTACTCAAGCTGAGATCAAAGAACAAGTACTATGTGGGGTATTCATCAGATTTAGCAAAAAGACTGGAATCTCATGTAAAGGAAAAGGGAGCAGAGTATACGAAGAAACACGGTGTTGAACGACTTGTCGCTCTGGTAGAATGCAGTGACTCTGGACGAGCAAAGGAACTGGAATCTATTCTAACAGAGTACTTCATCAGCGTGTATGGCAAGCGGAATGTTAGGGGTGCAGGTCATACCGATTCAAGGGATATTGATGAGAGCAAAGAGCAACAGGTAGCGAGTGAGGTCGAAACTCAAGAAGCAGAAACCACTGAAACCCCGCCGGACAAACCCTACAGTTGTGAGGTCTGCGGCAGACCAATCCGACATAGAGGAAGATGCATGGCCTGCAATATAATCGCCAAGAGAGAACGTGAAGCGAAAGGAGAATAGCGGTCCGATTTACATCTTTTCAGGTATCAGATATGTTTCTATTCGCCTACATCCTGCGATTACATCTTCGATAATTGCGAACTGTAGTTCTCCCATTAGCGAACCCAATGTCAAAGCGTTAAGAGATTCCTGTAACGCCCTCTCCACAAGACTTCTGTTGAGAAGCATCCAATCGCTATTTTGCATCACATCCTGTGTTAGAAACATTCGCCAGATATTCTTAAGCTCAATCAGTCTACTTCCCTTCTTCCCTACCAGTTCTATTACTCCTATTTGACGTAATTCTACCAATTGTTTCCTCAATCCCCTATCACTCAGGTTAGTACGAGTTTTCGCCTCTGCTATGGTCAACAGATACGCTTTTTCCAGAAGGCCTCCAAGCAGTCCACTTCTAAGTGCACTAAGTATTTTGAAGACAGATTTTTGGTCAAGCTTGTCCTTTCGACGAATTGTCCTTCCTTGTTCGAGCTGAAACTGCAGAAGATAGACGAGTTTGGCAGTTTGGAGTAGCGCTTTCTCTTCTCTCCAACCGGCCACAGCTGTCATATCGCGAAATGTTTCTTCTAGCTTGGCCATTTTTAGAAGCCATTGAGTATCATCTTTTGGGAGTAGCACAAGCATACTCTCAGAATCATTGGCGAGAAGTTTCTGCAGTTGTTGCCCTAGCAGCAATAGCCCCTCGCCTCGCCTAGTGGCCATGTATCTTGCTGAAGCGTGCTGTGGCTTGGAAGTCTTCTGCAAGAATCCTTGTTCTACCAATCGTCGGATTACCCTGTTCGTCCAACTTCTACTCGTACCGGTTTTTTGTCCGATTTCGGTTGTCGTCATCTCTGACTGGCCTGTACACAAAGTCAGGACACTCACAGCAGGTTTTGAACTGAGGATTCCGATGCACTTTCGTAGACCTTCCTGACTCTGTCTATCAAGCGTTCTCTGTGGTTCTCTGAATCGCCCCGGAAGACGCTTATTGTCCAGACCACAATATGATAGAACCCCCTCCCATACTGCCTCTCTTGGACCAATTCTCTCGACTAGGGTCCTAAATGCCAATCTGAGATGTGAAGGGAGGACACCATCCAGCAGTGCCAAGTCCTCCTTGCGGTTTCGTTCGTAGTATTTCAAGTATCTCTGATTTGAGCACATCATGCTCTCAACAGTCTGATGAGAGATGTCGGGAAGCAAATTCTCTCTTGGTGTAGGTGCTGCAACTAACGCTGGAAGTCTGAAATGCTCTAACTCGCTTATGCTGTCTAGGGGAGGGTTAACCAAGGGACTTACGTCCTCAAGTTCTTCCATATGTTCTACACGGACAAAAGCGGCGCCCACCGGTAATTCCATGAGCCCAGTTTCCTGCCAGACGTGGTCGAGACACATTGCCTCGCCTATGACGCGCCGAGCTCGTGGGTCCATGAGCTTCATGGCCACCCATGTTGTGCAGCTTCCCAAGACATGACTGCTGATTTGGTGTGGGATTTGGTCCACCACTAGGAATCCCATCCCAAGCTTCCGACACTCTATCAGTGCCCTTTCTAGGTAGAGTCGCTGGCCATACCGGTCACTCTGTCGTCCTTCACTCAGAACACGATGAGCCTCCTCAAGGACCACAAGCATATCATTGCCAACCGATTCTCCTCGGCTCTGCTTCCATGATCTGTATGCAAATATCTTGGCGACGGTCAGACCCACAACCAGCTCATGAACACGTTCGATTCCTACGGGTCTTGTCTTTACCACAAGAAGACCGGTCTCAAAGTCCTCTGGAGTGAATCCGTTTCGTACATCCAAGCATTTTCCAAATCCGGAGCTGAGAACCTGCTCGATTCGATTCTGTACACTGGCATGGGCGCTTTGCTCCGTAGACCGTGGCCGCGGCACATAGGCCATGACCTGTTTCAAGAGCTCACTGAGGATTGGAGTCCTTTTCGTGTTCCTACATGATTCTACAAGATTCTCCCAGCTCTTTTGTAGTATGGATATCGATACATCCTTGAGCCCGAAAATTTGGGCAAAGACTTGAATGAAAACTTGTCCCCATGCCTTTAGTGGCATTCCTGGTGGGGACTCCAGTGGATTGAAGTAATACTCAGAGAAGTCAATCACAACGCCGTCAGGCGCGACAGAGAGAAGTCTTTGATAATCATTGGATGGGTCGAAGACAAGAGCTCCGAGATTGGAGTCAAGGGCTGCACGGACAAGCTGCATGGCAAGCTCTGACTTTCCCGAACCAATTGAGCCAGCAATGAGTATCCCACGCATAAACTCCTCATGATAGGTACGAAAGTACTCAGCGAGGTCAACATGTCTTCCTCTCATATTGATAATAGCTGCAATTTCGGCTCTACTTGGCCTTTCTTCGCCGGCTGACATTCTCTTTTCAATTCTATTTCATCTAGAGATGATTTATGCCCGCCACAAATGGAAGTCTTGCAGACCAAGGTATGTTAGGAACGACAATACAAGCGACTTTTGCTCGTTCATATTGGAACTCTATTAGCATACTGACCCTACTAACTGCCTTTCGAACCGCCCTTTCGAATTCCATAAGGTAACAAGATGGCCTTTGGCGCCACGTAACTTCATGCTCCGACGACTAGTCAGCAGGTGATTGACAGTCTTAATATATTAAACGCGAACGAAATAGTGTTTCTTACAACATCTGAAAATTCAAGCTGCCCTATTTCGCATGCCAATTCCTAGCAAACAATACTTCAGCTAGATGTTGTGGGATATCCACTTTTTCTTTTCTGAAAGTACCAATCATGTTCTCAGAGTTCTTGC
>RDOF01000076.1 GCA_011365025.1 Candidatus Thorarchaeota archaeon | reverse complement strand
TGAGTCGTCCTTGCTCATCGACGACAGGCAGATGTCTAATGTTATGATCTCTCATAATCTCTTTTGCCATCGAGAATGTGGCCTGCTCATCTACTGTCTTTAGATTTGTCGTCATGACCTCAACAAGCGGCGTGTTCAATGGAATATCATTAGCTATGACACGTATGGCATCACGTTCAGTGAATATGCCTTTGCACTTCTTGTCTTTGTCGATGATAATGATTGAACCAATGTGTCTTTTGTAAAGGATACTGATTGCTTCTTTGAGAGAGATATCTCCCAGTGTAGTTACTACATCTTCATCAATCAAGTTTTGGATCTTCATTCAATCATTCCTCTAATCTGTGATTCCTCACCGTGAGTTATAAGATAATGGTCATGGCTGTATCTCATTGTTACGAGAGTCCGGTGTCGCAGGTCAGATTCACATTCAGCGCTTCTTTATCCTATCTCTTGGTAACACTTCTTGGATTGATCTCCAAGGAACGATGAGAATCTGTTCTATATGTCCATTTCCTCAATTTGTGAGAAGATTGAAGTAGAGGCTGCCGTATCTTCACTACAGGAAGAACATAGCTACATCTTTTATACTTCGCATCGTTGCTGGTATGTATGGAAAAGAGGAAACATGTCACAGCAGCTGTGATAGTTGCACATCCTGATGATGAAACGATTTGGGCTGGCGGGACTGTGCTCAACCACTCGGACTGGCATTGGACAATTGTATCGCTCTGTCGTGGAAGCGACACAGATCGGGCGCCAAGATTCGTCCGTGCTGTCCAGCAGCTTGGTGGAGTTAGCAAGATTGGTGACCTCGATGATGGACCGGAGCAATTGCCTCTATCAGAAGTTGATGTGCAGCAAGTGGTTCTCTCCTTACTGCCTGAAATGCATTTTGATCTTATCCTAACTCATAGTCCGCATGGAGAATACACAAGGCATCGACGCCACGAAGAGACAGGGACCGCGGTCGCTTCGCTGTGGGAGAGAGAAGTGATTAAAGCAAAAGAGGTCTGGATGTTCGCTTATGAGGACAGTGGAAAGGGTGGTAAGGATGATCTCCCTAAAGCGATCAAGACGGCACATCTGATATCATACTTGCCTGAGGATATATGGCGAAGGAAATACATTATTGTTACTGACACCTATGGCTTTGCTCCTGGGACCTACGAAGCTTATATTGCTATGAGAGAAGAAGCGTTCTGGTGTTTCCAATCGCCTGCTGAATTCCGAGAATGGCTAAGAAACGAGAGGTGAAAGCGATGAAGGTACTAGTTCTATTTGACTATCCCCCTCCCCCTGGAGGACTGGCGACCCAAGGTGACCTGCTCTATAGAGGACTCAAAGAATTAGGGATTGACGCTAAAGCGGTTCATTATACATCTGCACAGGAAAAGGAATGGTACTACCGCTGGTTCAAACCGGATGTAGTTGTGGGAGTGGGCTACTGGGGAAATACCCCGGATCTGGTCCTCCACGCTCAGCGGCATGGGATCCTGGCTGTGCCCTGGCTGGTGGCAGATGGCTATGTTGCGAACTACCAGGAGATCCTTAACAAGCTGCCCCTCATTCTGGTCACATCTCAATGGGTCAAAAATGTCTACAAACGCGATGGTCTGCAAGGGAACAATATAGAGGTTCTACCTGTTGGTGTGGACACTGATTCCTTCGTGCCGCGTGACAAGAGTGAAGAGAAAGTGTCCTGTGTCCGTGAAGCATTAGGTGTTAAGCCTGAAGACCTTATGATCCTCACTGTCGGCGGAGATGCCGCATCCAAAGGCGCACAGGAAGTGATGCAAGCTCTGGCAACCATTGATAACAAAGCGCCTAAATGGAAATATGTATGCAAGGTGTGGCCACAACCCAGGACCATACAGCAGAATCTCATGGATCTTCAGCTAGCGACCTCCCTTGGCATAAACAACAAGGTGATTTACACCACTAACATCGTCTCGCGGAATTTTATGCCCTACCTTCTAAATGCATGTGACATTTACGCTGCTCCCTCAAGGTTAGAGGGATTCGGTATGCCTCAAGTAGAGGCAGGGGCCTGTGGCAAGCCGGTTGTATCTATAAAAGCTATGGCTATGCTTGACACACTAGTCCACGGTGAAACAGCTTTCTTGGCTGATGTCGCTACGGAAATCGTGATGAAAGAAACAACTGTTGGAGAGGAGTCTGGCTGGGAGCCAGGACATAGGATAGTCTTCCAGAATCCGAGCACGGTCGATTATCGAGCCAGCGTCCATGATTTGGCCAACCACCTGCTGGCTCTTATGCAAGATGAGAAACTGCGTCGGCGGATGGGAGAAGCTGGGAGAAAAAGAGTGGTGGAGAACTACGACTACCGAATCGTAGCAAAGAAGTTCATTCAGGTCGTCTCAGAGAAACTGGGAGTTACATGAGATGAACGAACAGGAATGGGCTAGTGTTAGAGAAGCCAAGAAAGCAGCCCTGGAAGTCTTGTTCCACAATGCCCGAGGTCCGTATCACTCACTGCCTAGAGCCGCCGGATGGGGGTACCCGGAGCCTTACACCCGTGATCTCTTGATCTCAGGGCTAGGTGTACTGGCTTGCGGGAATCAAAGGTTGATGACAGTTTTGCGACGTGTACTCCATACGCTAGCCAAAAATCAAAGCCATTTGGGCCAAATTCCGGTACTCGTCCATGACCCAAATGAGCTCAATTCAAGCGATTCGACACCACTCTTTCTTTTAGCCGTCGGTCTATACAGAAAAGTGACCGGGGAATCCAACTTCCTCGATGATGCAGTCCAGAGAGCGACGACATGGATGGAATACCAAAGCCCGGGGAATGAGGTAATGGTAGCCCAACTACCAACGAGCGATTGGCGAGACGAGCAATGGATATTCGGGTACGGGCTTTTTGTGAATACCATAGTCTACAGCTATCTTCTCCTGCACAATCAGACCAAGAGAGCCTCTAGGATGCGGGGCGAGTTGAACAGATATACAATCAGCATGCAAAAAGGATTGGCACCGCGTCAAAAACCGTATTATGCTGCCTGGGTGTATAAGGTCCTATGTGACGAACATTTCGACCTCCTAGGCAACAGCCTGGCTATCCTCTCAGGTCTTGCTTCACCATCGAGAGCAAAAAGAATGGTCTCGTGGATTGAGCGTGAATGTCAGACAATGCGTGAAAAAGGGCAGCTGGCGATTGACCTCCCTCCCAATTACTTCCCCTACATCCAGCCAGACGATCAAGATTGGCATCCCCGATACGCTAGGTTCAATCTTCCTGGTGAATATCACAACGGAGGAGTCTGGCCTTTCATTTGTGGTTTCTATATAGCCGCTATTGTGGCAGCAGGCAAGATCTCATTGGCAGAAAAAAGACTACTCGCATTAACCAAACTGGTTCGTCCTTCACGTGAGGCCAATGTCGACTTCGGTTTCAATGAATGGTTTCGCGCTCAAGATGGTTCACCAAGAGGGCAAGACTGGCAGAGCTGGTCGGCGGGGATGTATTTGTACGCTGTGAGTTCGGTTGAACAAAAACAGACCCCGTTCTTTGACGAAATTCGAAGTCTCTCACAAGAAGCATTTTCCGAATGAACTGGCGGGTCAGATATGAAGGCAAACATACCCGGGAGCTTGATGAATGGAATTTCTCTATAATCGGAGAGTGCTGGTTTATGGACGGGCAGTTGACCGTTTGACATTCCGCCCTCATCTGAAATGACAATCGCTATAATATGCCCGGACCATAATGGGCAATTGCAGCCATTTTGACCAAGATTAGGGTGAGCCAGTGTTCTATGCGAGAGAAGTTCATCCAAAGACCAGCAGTACCAACCCAAGGATGGCTACTGGAATTACGAATCCAAAGCAGCAGAAGCTAATTATGCAGTTATTACGCCAATCTGTCGAACCCGCGGTATTAGGGTTGACCTCCACGTTCAGACCTGGGTTATTCGAATGAAAGATCTCAGCGAAAGCTGCACTCTTGAATATGAAGTTCAAATATGGCATTTTGAAGTAGTTCAGACATGGATTTTTGATTCTTCTCGAATAGACACGATACGCAGCCAGAGGAAACATCGCAATCCATGACACCGCCGCGGCGAATATTGCACCACTCATACTACTTGGGACATCTAGAAAGGCAGGAATAAGTAGTCCTCCGATAAGCGAAGTTAAAATCAGTATCAGTGTCGTATAGCCAAATAGTCTCTTCCTTGGTGCAGCCGACCTTACGACATCTTCTATGCAGTTTGGACAGATGAATACATGCACACCAAGGCTCTCTATTTCCATGTGTCTGGGCCTATGCGTGGTTCTCTCCCAAGCATATTTGAAAGGTTCCAGGTCAGTTGTTCTCCCACATCCTATGCATGCTCTTGGCCATGAAACACTCATCATGTGACACACCTACAACAAGCTGCATAACCCCTCTTAGGACTCCTCTCTCTTCACTGCACCCTCAATTAATAATATAGTTATTCAATGATATTAACTATTTGGTGAAGCCGATTTGTAATGAGAGTTCGACTCTCCAGCTGCTTATGTCCCAATTCCTGCCAATGAGTGCCTGCAATGTGGGAAGAGTGTATATGAATCTGAGAACTGAAAGAGAGTTGGAAGAAGGACCAGAAGCCCTTCCAATCCAAAGAGGAGACTACATTTCATTCTCTTGCCTGTAGGGCCGGTACTCAGAGCTCACTAGATCCCATGCCGCGACCAATTTTCAACAGCTAACCAATGTTCCAAAAAGGCTTCATAGTTCTTCCCCAAAATGGGGCATTATTAGGAAATTTGATACCTTGTATAGTGTGATGCAAGAAGTAGGAATCGCAAATTCTAAAACTCCCCTGAGATGAGAATTACTCTGGTGCTATTGTTCAAATTCACATATGGAGCATATTAGGTAAGGGAAAGACAATGGTGAGTGCTGGTGAAAGGTGGCTATGTACACTAATTGCTGGGCTTGAAGAAACTGTCGATAATACGGCCCTGAAGAAGGTCCTTGAGGACTGCGGGAGAAAGTGCCAGGCACAGAGTAGAATAAGGAAGGCCAAGACGATCTATGATAGGTCAAAGAACATTGATACTTTTCTTGCAGAATTTGGTAAGACCTACAAGCATCTGCAGCAAGAGAAAGATGGCATCTATCTCGTGTACCCGAAATGCTACTGCGCGCGTGTCAACAAGATCCCCCACGGGCAGATGCCATCAGTCTATTGCAGCTGCTCTGTCGGTTGGGCCAAAGCCCTCTTCGATGGGGCGCTTGGAAGAGCTGTTGATGTCACACTGGAGAAATCCATTATCGCCGGAGATGATGAGTGCAGGCTTAAGATTGCTCTATGATGCTGGCATGGGAGAGATTGCTGGTGTACAATTCGTAGGCGATGGCGTTGATGCTGTCTATCAAAAATGGGAACTAGACTAGGAGTAGGTGTGTACAATGGATGCAATTGTCTTACCAGAACCCGCGAGAAGAGGTGGCAAACCTCTACTGGAAACCCTACAACTCAGGTGGACCAACCGAAATATTGGTCCGAGAGAGATTCCGCTACAGGTTCTCTCAAACCTCCTCTGGGCAGCCTTTGGAGTAAACCGTGAGAAGGCATCCTTTAACAAACCAGGACGGACAGCTCCCTCAGCAAGTAATTCACAGGAAATTGACCTGTACGTTGCATTGAAGGAGGGCCTATATTTGTATGAGGCACTCCCCCATCAGCTAACACCCATTGCCGCTGGGGACTTCAGCATGCTATCAGGTCAGGGTAGAGCATCGAAGCTCACGCAGCATACACCGGTGAACATTTTCTATGTCGTAGATCTTTTACGTTATGATCTTGGACCTGACCAACCTGATCCGAGTATTGGTGACCCCGAAGTTCAAAAATCATATTACTTCACAGATACAGGATTCATTGCGCAAAACATCAACCTCTATGCCGCTTCAGAGGGATTAGCTACCTGGTTTCATAACTGTGACAAAGATAGTATCAGAGCCAAATTCGGTCTGCGTCCTAATCAGCGTATCCTGTTCGCGCAGACAGTAGGATATCTTCTGTGAGTGTCCGCAGTGTTGGTGTTTTTGTTTTGAAAAAGGCAAGAGCGGAGGCTTTCCTTTCGTTCTTTTACTCATTGAACCAAGTTAGCATAGCCTTTTATCAAACCTCATCTATGACTACGGTTTGATTCTAAGAGAAGAGGCGCGACTCTGGAATAACAGGTGGTTCATATGGGAGATTCTCAATTCTATAAGCAGGTGCTTTGTTTTGTGTACATTACTCTCATTGTCTTGTTTACGGTCCCGTTGCAAGTGGGCCTCGAGGCATCACTAGGCGTGAGTGATGGTCTGCAGCTTGATGTAGCTAACTCATCCTCCTCCACGCTCCCTCCAGCCGTTATGGGGGCTTCAATGGTTTACGATAGTGAATCAGACAGAATGATCCTGTTTGGAGGCATATCTGAGTCGATATTGAGTAATCAAACATGGAGTTACGACTTTAACAGCAATACGTGGACAAATCTCACCCCAGCGGTGTCCCCACCTCCCATATCTGGCCATCAGCTGGTCTATGACAGCGAGTCGGATCTGATTGTGTTGGTCGGTGGAATGATTATGAACAATCAAATGGAGCAGGTAGCGAATACAGAAACGTGGAGCTACGATTTGAATTCCAATACCTGGACCAATCTCTCTTCTTCACCATGTGCCGATGACTACTTTCGTCTTGGCTCGACCTACGATTCAGTAGAGGACCTAGTTGTTGTCCACATGAGTGAATATGAGATGGCAACTTGGACCTACGATGTCAATTCAGACACATGGACGAACATGACTACCGAAACATGCCCTTCCCCCCGAGTTCTTTTCAAAATGGTTTACGACGACAGGGCTCAAGTTTCACTACTTCACAGCGGTGGTCACGCCCTATTAGGCTACTCAGACACGTGGGCCTACAACTGCAGTTCGAATAACTGGACACTTCTTGAGGTGCCTTCTTACCCAGAATTCGGACTACCGTTCGCAATGTCCTATGACTCCAGCGCGGAGAGGGTCATCAAGTACTCAAGCGCCGGAACCTGGGCATTTTCCAGTGAAGCACGCATCTGGTACGACATGAACTCAACCACAGGCATACCTCCCATTAGCTTTGAATCATACGCGCCTTTCTGTATGGCCTACGACTCCGAGTCCGACAGGACCGTCTTGTTCAATGTGGTCGACGGCAACGCCGCGACTTGGGCTTACTCCTATCAAGACAACTCTTGGATGAACATGGCATGGTTAGAAGATGGGGTCTTCAGCTTCATCGCTTATGGGGATACGAGGGGCGACGGGGAAGAAGCGGTCTCTCCCCTCAATGAGGACATCGTCGAGCTCTTCTGTCAGCATGATCCGGAGTTCGTAATCCACACAGGCGACATGGTGCGTTCAGGTGCGGAGGCTTATCAGTGGGAGGCGTTCAATGATACAATCTGGCCTCTCTGGCTTCTCGGAACTCCCATGTACGGAGCGCCTGGAAACCATGAG
>RDOF01000075.1 GCA_011365025.1 Candidatus Thorarchaeota archaeon | reverse complement strand
AAACTGGCAGAAATTACGCAAGGATATTCCGGAGCGGACATTGCAGGGCTTTGCCGAGAAGCAGCAACCGCGGCGGTTCGAGATGACTGGAAGGCCAAACCTGTAAAAATGCAGCATTTCGAGGAAGCCATGAATGAAATTCGGGCCAGCATATCCGAAGATGATATGAAAGGCTTTGAGGCAACGGTCGATAGAATGCTCAGGCGCCAGCCCGGAAAGAGTGACATTCTTCCAGGATACGTTTAGAGTCGGTCTAATCCCCCGGCTTAGCAGGATGGAATATGTCTTTAAGGCGGGGCATTCTGTGCCCCCTCGAGACCTGTAGAGCATATCCTCCTGAAGTGATTGCCATGCGCTGGATTGTCAATCTATGCCCTTTCCTACACTTTGACAACTCACGAACTCAGACATACGAACATAACATTAGTATTGCGTCGTGGAATGTCAAGAGCATCTTAGACTATCTTGAGGTAGATCCACAGCATAGGGTCTGTCTGGACCAAGTAACACTCCTTGAGGGGTTCAAGAAGTTATTTCCCAATTACTTGGATACTTTGCATCAGTACATTTTGGAGGGACGGATTGAGATAGTAGGCGGCACCTATGTCATGCCGGACTATGTCATTCCTGATGGTGAGTCCATTGTAAGGCAGTTCCTATATGGTACAAATTTCATCAGAAGTGAGTTTGGTGTGGATGTCCGCTCTGGGTGGGCAATAGATTCGTCTGGGCACTGTGCTCAGATGCCTCAGATTCTGAGACTATGTGGAATAGAGTCATACTTCTTCTGGAAAGGGATGCCCTATGGGGCACGATCCGAGTTCATTTGGAAAGGCTTAGACGGTAGCCATGTTAATGCGGTTTGGCTTCATGCTGGATATGATGCTTCGGCTTGGCTATCTGAGAACACGAGGGATGCATTTTCAAATCTTCTAAAAGTTGTAGAAGTGGCATCCGAGAAGGCGTCATCGAATAATGTCTTTGTCCCAGTTGGAGGCGAACTCGCCCCTCCCCTACCCCACTTGGCTGATATCGCAACACAATGGAACAAGACTTTTCCTGACATGAAACTGCTTATTGTGACTCCTAGGGAGTTCATTGAGAAGACAAAAGCAGTACAAGCCTCTCTCCCTGTGGTTTCAGGCGCGCTAAATTCGGGTCGATTTTCATCGTCGCGCTCAGGGGGCTTAAGTTCACATATCAAACTGAAGCAGCTGAACCGACGACTTGAAACACTACTTTACTTGGCAGAGCTCTATTTTGGATTGGCCGGCGATGCCGCAAGAACAAAGGAGCTTGATAGTGCTTGGCGAATTCTCCTGTTCAATCAGGATCATAACATCATACGTGGCACTCTAGCTGACGAACCATATCTGCTGGCCGAACGTCGGTTTTCTCAGGCAATTTCTCAAGTTGATGTCCTTTTGGAAGAAGCCGTAAGGAATTATGCGTCAAAGATACAGAATTCCGGTATCGGAGTTTCCTTTGCTGTGCTTAATCCTTTGCCTTGGGTAAGAGATGATATTGCTCGCGTAGCAATTGATTTGTCACCCCTTGGTAGCCCGTTCTTTGAGGTTCGGGATCCCGAAGGCAACAATGTCCCCTATCAGATTTCCACAGCCAATACGGAGACTGGGAGTCCGGAAATCCTCTTGGTTGCAAAGAATATGCCAAGTCTTGGCCACCGGGTTTACACTGTAGTTCCCTGTGACAAACCCCCGGAGTTCAACACGTCTATCCGTAACGGGAGGAATTGGGTAGAATCGGATGATTTCATTGTCGAGTTTGATGAGTTCAGTGGGTCCATTACTCGCCTATTTGATAAGCGACACCAATTTGAGGTGCTACGGGATTCTGCCAACTATCTAAGGATGGAAAGCGATGTTGGCGATTTGTACCGCTACTCCCGTTCTGCATTGGCGGATGGCAACTCAGATTTGACAACGCTAAGATATGCCGCAAAGTTGTCAATTGAGGAGAATGGTCCTCTGCGTGTTGTAGTGCAGGCAACCGGTGAATTCAAGGATTCCACACGAATCCAACGCATTATGCTATACGAAGGCCTACATAGAATCGACTTGGAGACCAACATGCAGTTCAATGGCAGAAATAAACGAATACGAACAGAATTTCCATTGACTGTTCTCTCAGACAATGTTGCTGTTGGAACCCAGTTTGGGGCCGAAACAAAACATACGAGTGTTCCTGACCCTATAGAGTGGGCCGACTCAAATGGCGGTCTCTTTTCGGCTCTGGACTGGGTGGACTGCTCAGGTCCCAGTTTTGGAGTTGCATTGTCCACGATTGGATTGCATGAATTCCAATTTCATGATGGCCTCCTTAGCGTCACGCTATTGCGGAGCGTTGAGCAGCTTTCTCATGGACTCGATGATGAACCGATGGAAGCGATAACGGCTCGCGAGAAGGGCGACCACACTTTCAATCTCTCTTTGTGCCCACATCAGGGCTCCTGGAGAGATGCTCATTCATGGAGAGCCGCGGCCGAACACAGAGTCCCATTGGTCGCATTTCCGCTGGAACAGAATAATGGTGGACTGCCTGCTGAAGCATCATCACTAGCAATTGAAGGCATGAATCTCGCTCTCTCATGCTATAAGACCGAGGCTTCGGATTCCGAGATTACAATAAGGCTTTACGAGGTCGAGGGGGAGTCTGGAACCACAACGATTGTATTTCCATTCGCTTTGGAGTGTGTTGAACTTGTGGACCTAACTGAGAAGGTGATTGGAGAGGTACCAAGTTCAAACAATGCCATTCGACTATCAGTAGACGCGCATTCCATAATCACGCTAAGGATTAGAAAAGGACAATCAGATGATTAATTCGGAACCCAACTCCTGAACGTACATTCAAGATAGCCTTTTAGACAGCTTGGGCATAGATACATGAAGTACAACCTAAGCCGAGGTTCAGTGATGAGCAGTTTCTATCCAATATCCCCTCTTGTAGGAATAACAAATACGAGCTATGCTGCCCAGGCAGGTGTCATGGAAGAAAAATGGGCTTGCAGAGTTGTAAGAGGAAAAAAGATACTTGTCGAGAAGACCATAAATGATCTTGACCTTGAGGCTTATGTGGGTGTAATTTATGGCCATATTAGAGTAGAGGGACT
Source organism: Candidatus Thorarchaeota archaeon (assembly GCA_011365025.1). Next base: position 4,738 of record RDOF01000075.1, on the reverse strand, counting down.
TAGTCGTCATGCAGTTGCCGTTTGTGCCGGCAGGCTCATGCAGTTTTCACGGCAGTATCAGCAATCGGGCGTCAGTCCGAATTTCGAAGTCCCTGATTTGCACTATGATGATGGCTCAACTCCAACGGAGTTTCCCTCCGATTCAGCTGGCTCTTTGTCAAGCACGGTTTCTGCAACTGAACCCATTGAGGAGTCTATTTCCGTTTCTCCGGTTGGGGCATTACCCCAGCTTTCTCCTTCGGTAGGGCTTGACTTGTGGAGCAATACAATTCAGTCATATTCTGTATTGCTATCGCAGATGGCAATCTATGTGGCGGAATTGCCTCAAGGCCATCTTGCCCTCATATTCGACAGAGTTGCTGAGGGTCTTGTGAGACTCTGGAGCAAAACTGGAGAGGGTGTTGACATGCTGACATCCTTTGCCAATGAGATACTCAGCTGTTCGAAGGAGGGTCAGCTTCCTGCATCCGGAGTCCATAAGCTCACCATTGAAACTGGAACGTGCAGACTTCTAGAGCTTGCTCGAGAAGTTGATCCTGATGGAAGCAAATTACCAATTGGATTTCCCTGTGCATTCCACGAACGACTTGCAAAGAAAGTGGCAAAAATCACTGGCGCTCACATAGATGTTAACACTTCCTCAACAGGATGTAGGGTGGAATTCTCTCTCGACCTAGGATGAACATCGCCGACAATCTTAAATCGCTTCTACCGCCTCAATTAGAAACACAGCGAGACAGCGTGGTAAGTCTCGAAAAGGAGTAAGAAAAATTGTCATATCTCACATGGCGAGAATATGTACGCTCAGGTCCAGTATGTCTTGGTGCTCTGGTTTTAATAGCTGGAGCCATTCTGGCATTGCTGCCTTCCATCGATGCGGCCTATGATTTCATACCTGGCATGACAGTCTATGTTGGTGCCATTGTGGCAGTCGTTGGATTGTTGCTGATCATTATGGGATTCGTATTCACTAAGAAGAAGAGAGATTCTGTTCTGCGCAAAGTGGATACTAAAGTGGACGACACACCACCGCCTCCACCTCCGCCGGACTAGTCAGATTCTTTATTCATGATATTAGGCCAATGGACCTTTGTTGGTCCATTGCCGCCCATTTCTTCTTTTTCCTCAGGTTTCTTGCTACACTTCATCGCGCAAATGCTAATATGCAACCAAAGCAGGTTCTAGCTAGAATAGACAGAAGGTAGGGTCAAGATGACTTTCCTAGAGTATAGAGACAGCCAATTTCACGAGTGCAAAGGAACTCCGTCAACGGACATAACATTGAAGGTGGACGATGCACAGAAGAAATTGATACTATCCGTTCCTGGTGGTGTGAGCATGATTGAGCGGAGAGCTGCTGAACGCAACGCCCGTTCAATTCAGAAATCGGGCTTTCAGACCTCTCGGTCCGGAAGAATTGGAGTCGGCTATGAGCTTGTTGTTGAGGGCCATGGTGGGTCGCTTCCTGATAGGCTCAAGCAATCTCCAAGAGAGGTATATTGATACGCCACATTTCTTCGTCCCTATACACCTACCAGTGTCTTAAGGATGAGCTTAGAGAAGCTGGGTCTAATTGACGGGAGCATGAGGAGAAAGGTTTCATGACTGACGACGATGTTAGACGAATGATTGAGGAGGCAACAAAGGAATCCCTACGAGACTCGTTTACAGAGGCTGGCAGAAAATTCATTCAAGCTGCAGAAGCATCTTTGCAACGAGGTGATATTGCTAGTTCGGACAAGCTCTTTGTTCAAGCAGCTGAAGCCTTTACCAAAGCGGCAGACAAGTACAGGGCTTCAAAGAGTTACAAAAATGCCGCACTTAACATGTGTGCAGCCGGCGATGTCTGGTCTGACCAAGGAAACGCGGCTTCGGCTATCACAGCATACGAACTCGCGGCCGAAGATCTACTTGCGGCATCCAATGAACACATCCTTTGGGGTGAGGATGCAGAAACCGCCAAGGGCGCGGCACTGGCAATGGCTGCCTGCATGATCTACATCATGATTGGAAAGGAAGCAGACGCCTTCTACAAGGCACGTACCTTCTCCGCTGAAAACGCATCAAAACTTCGATTTCCCGCTGTTGTTCGTCTGACGCAGATTCCGCAAATGCTGGAAAGCGCCATTCAATCCTTGGACCTGGAAGGATTCACGGCTGCTGAAACCTCAACTGTTACCGAGCTAAAGACTGCCTTGGTTAACGCGAACGCTCAGGAATTCGTCAAATACGTAGACAAGGGTCTCGATATGGTTCGAGAAATTCTGCGAGGAAAGCTAAAGATTCCCAAGATTTCCTCCCAGCTAATGATACCGCCTGACATGACCTTCACTGAGGACTTCCCAGTTCGTGTTGTCATTAGTAACCATGGCGAAGGTGAGGCCACTAACCTCCATTTGGAATGGCATATCGATGAAGCTCTAAGTGTTCGCTCGGGTGAGTTGAGCAAGACACTTTCAACGATTCCTCCCGGGGAATCATTTGATTTTTCCGTGACTCTCAGGTCGAAAGAGGCGCTCACCGGAATGAAGGAGTTCACCATTCTACTTCGCGGTTCGTATTCTGACAAGCTGAACACTGAGTATTCGTTTCAAGCCGGTCCCGGCACTCTGGTTCTGAAGGATTTCAAAGAGGGCGACAAGCTTCGGAAAGCAATTGACGTCACCGATGGCCGTTTTGGCATTCTGCGTGCTTCTATTGCAGAAACGACCCTAGATAAGGAGCCATTTGATCGTCTCATCAAGAAGCTCTCAGGCTTGCTTTTGGATGCAGGCGAAGATATCACCAAGGGTGATATCGCTGCAGCCAAGGCTCGAATCCATGTCATCAACGAGTTGGTTGACTCAATGGATGCGCTGGTGGGAGATGATGCGATGCTTGACCGCATCAAGAAGCAGCATGAGATAAACAAAAGGGCTTATGCCGGTGCCGTAGTCGAATCAGTCAAGGATTCGCTGATTTCAACTATCACGGGTCATGGACACAAATTGGAATCAAGCATAAAGGAGATGCTGCAGGAGCAGGATTTTGCCACCCAGTCTCGTGGCAAGATTGTTGAGTCTGTCGAAGACGCCAAGGCTCGTACATCTCAAGTAATCAAAAGCCTTGAAGCTCTATACTCCAATATGCCGTCAGCATCTGAAACAAGCGACCCAGTTGAAGGCCAGGCAAGAACGAGGCTCCGTACGTCTGTAGAGGATGCTCGTTCGAGCCTGATTAATGTCCGAATGAATCTTGAGCAGATTGCAGCTGAAGGTTCACGACTAAAAGATAGCGGCGCATCTCCTGCTAAGATGGCAATGGTCAGAGAGGCATTGGAAGCACTGTCAAATGAATTGGGATCGATTCTGGACACGAAACGCGCTGAATTGAAGTAGTCCCACATTCTCTCCAACACACCCTCCATATATGATCATTCCAATGCTCCGTTTTCCGGCTTTCCCCTTATCAGTTTCATAATTTCAAAATACTGAAATACTTAAATCGATTTGCGTTCATATAATGCTTGAGGATTGGAATGGCTTTGACGGACTTGCGTAGGGAGTTCCTGATTATACTTGGCCATGCCTACGACAATTATGGATACCCCGAGTATTGCGGATGGATCGAAGGACTTCTCCTCTTAGAGCAAAAGGATTGGTCGCAGCGTAGCATATCGAAACGTCTACGTGAAATCTTCCCCGCATCCAAGTTTCCCACTTCAGTGCCTTCTGTGAACAGAGCTTTGAAAATTCTGGAGAGCTACGGGGTTGTAGAACGCGCTGGATCACGCAAGACCGGATTCAGGTACCGTCTTATCCCATCATCCAGTGTTGTGCTGTCAATGCTTCAGCAGCTCGCATCAACGAACCAAGACTTCATCGACAAATTGCAGGCATTAGCCGCGAAAAAGAAGACGCCTGACAAGGAGCTGGAACTGGCAATTGCGTACCAAATCAGAATGGCAGAAACATGGAATGAAGCCATGGAAGCGCTGACTGCTTCAATAACAAAGGAGGAAAAAGATGAACGTTGACAAGGAAGTCAATTATCATAATCGGAGCAGGACTTGCTGGGCTAGCTACTGGGTGCTATGCCCAGATTAATGGCTATGAGAGCCAGATTTTCGAGCATCACTCTAAGCCGGGTGGCGTTGCTGCTGCCTGGAGGCGAGGAGCTTTCCTGGTGGACGCTGGAATACACTTTGTGATCTGCCACAAACCAGGCACTTCCATTTACGACGTGTATTCTGAAGTTGGCGCGTTTCCTTCCACCACTGTGAAGGACATGACTGCCTATCTTAGGTTTGTTGACCAATCTGGTAACACATTGATTGAGTTCACAGAGGACCTTGCGAAGCTCGAACAGGATATGGTGAACCTTTCGCCTGAAGATGAAAAGGAAATTCACGATTTCATTAAAGAAGTCAATTGGATGAAAGACTCTCCCTTGCTCACAGACCTGGGTATGAGCACTGCTCCACCTGAATTAAGGGGGCGCTTCTCTTCGCTTAGGGAGATGTGGGAGATGCGCAGTTTCATGAAGTATTTCACTGGCAAATTCTCCAAAAGCGCAGCAATCTATGCAAAACGTTTTCACGATCCGGTTCTTCAATCAGTATTCAGTTACGCATTCTCCCCCGATGCCCCCGTATGGTTCGTAATAATGATTCTCGCCACGATCGCTGCTGGACAACTTGGTCTGCTAACAAAAGGTTGTCCTGACTTTGTAGAATCAATCGTGGAGAGATACAAATCAC
>RDOF01000074.1 GCA_011365025.1 Candidatus Thorarchaeota archaeon | reverse complement strand
AAAGCAATCAACTGCCTCTAGGAACACATGTCGTGATTCTTCCTTTATTATGCCTCGGGCAGCCTCCATGAAAAGAATCCTATCAATCTCTTCTTGCATCTTCTCTTCTGGCACCAGAGTTGTGATACCACGACGATGTAGCTTAGACTTGAAGAACTCGCTTCTCATGGTGGTTAGGGTGCCCATTAGTCCAATAGTTTTGTAACCATCATTCCGTATTGCCTCCGAAACAACATCAATTAGGCTCAGTAATGGCATATCGACGGCTTTTGCAACTTCATCAAATACAACATGCAATGTGACAGCTGCAATGAGACCAAAGTCTGCTCCTGCTCGACTAAGACTGTTTAGTGCACGCGAAATCTCTTCAGCGACAAGGTCCATTCGTTTCTCATTCATCCAATCGATGATTTTCTGGAATGAAACGCTATAGATTAGAATCTCTGGATAGGAGTGATTATTGTATTGCTTTGTGTATTCATGAATAATGGTGGAATAATAGGTCAATGTAGACTCAGGACTGGTGCCGCCAAGAATCCCTATTCGCTTCATCAGCATCCTTCCAAGAATTAGCTTACCTTGAGGTTTTGACCGTTTGGACTACAGCAATGAAGAGCGCTGCCAAATCCCTCCTCCTTTTCTGAAATATGGGACCCGTGTCAATATGCACCATCTGGAATTGATATATTGACCCAATGCACTAATTCACATTCATGGCCCCACTGCGTCGAACCGACCTTCTGGTGTCCCTCGTGCTGGGTTTGAGTGCTGGTATCGCCGCACTCCTAAGCTGGTCAGACATGCCTCAATACGCATTATGGAACTCGATTGATATCACCCTGTTTTCTGGAGGGCTATCTATTACACTGTTTTCGCTTTGCCATCTGATTATTGGTTTGGCCATCTTCATTCCAGCAATCTACAGTACATTGGAGATTGTCCGTGTCAATCAGGCTGCCCATGCTGGGAAGAACAACCCCCTCTGTCTTCTAACCACAGGATTCTATGAGAAGCAAAGACATCCTATGACAGGCATGTTCATGCTTATTGTCACGGGGTTCTTTTTCACACTATGCTCATCACTTGGTCTGCTCTTCATCCTTGCCTTCATCGCTCTCTTTCACCTATTCACCCTTTATGAGGAAAACAGCATGCTTTTCCCAAGATTCGGAGCCGAATATGAATCGTATATGAAAGAAGTTCCCACTAGGTATTTTAGAAAAGAGCTTCAAATCCTCGTCATACTACTTCTTTTTGCAAACTTCTTAGGCATTTTCCTCTGAAATCAGATGTTGATGGCCAAAGCACCACAGAAGAATTCCTGCTCACGTAGAGGCGAGGCAGATTACTTCTGTTTTGCTAGTTGTCTATTCTGGAAATCTTTAGTGCGCCCGCCAGAAGGACCAAAGGCCCAACGACCAAAATGGGGGCGATTGCAACTAGCATTCCAAGAACGGCATTCTCGAAGAAGATACCGGTTGTAAATTCAATTACAAAACCAAGTATGATTGCAAACAAGGATATAATTAGGGTGACAAAAGCATTGATGTGGAATGCCGAGCTCTTCATATCTTCATATGCAGGATTCATAGCTGTGAGCCCAATTCCGATGAGTATCGTACTGCAGAGAATGAGATATGCATGTAGTAGCATAATCCCGCTATCAATAATGGGTAGGGGGATGACCACTGCAAGAATGAGCACAGGACTCATTGCCATCGGGATTGCAAAGAGAAAGGCATCAATGATTCTAGCTGCCAAGAATCTCGATACGCCTCGGGGTGCACTCTTGATAATCCAAAGATGATCCTTTGACTCCAAGAAACCAACTCCCCCGAATGTTACTCCTCCCATTATTCCAAGTATCATGCCAACAAAGAATGAGATGAACACAAGTATCAGGACTGGGTCTTGAATACTTGTGAGACTTGAGAGGCTTAGCATGAACGGCACTATAATTGACAGAGATACACCATAGACTATCTTCGTTGTGTTCTGCGCCTTTCTCCCAAAGTCTTTCAGCATTATGACAATAAGGGATCCGAAAGAACCAGGCACAACTCGCCTAATTGCACGAAGAACTAGATTTTCTTTTCCCACAGTGGTAACTGCCTCAGTTCGAGCTCCTGCCTCAAGGCTGAAGATTCTGTCTGGAGCCACAACCCCGAGAATCAGGACCGCCAGGGCAAAAACGCCAACCAGGATGAGGTCTGACCCAATGCCAAGCCCAAGAATCCCCTCAAAAACGGCAGTAACTTCAGATGGCAGACCTTGTCCGTTGAAATAAATGGTTATCCATGTAATCGAATCTGCTGCCCATGTAGATGGCAAGACCAAAAACACGTTAAGCCCCAACAACTCCGCAAATGCTTCTGCGAGGTATAGGAACCCGTAAAGGGGTAACAAGAACACAAAAACAATAATGAGACCCATTGCTTTTGCAATATCATTTCCACGTGCGGACTCCCCGAGTTTGGCCTGAATTGCAGTGCTGATGACAGTTGAGAGTAATAGCGTTGTAAGAACAAAGACCGCAATGACCAAGTAGGCAGTTAACTGCCCAATGATGGACACTTCATAGAAGATAATGAACGGTGAAACCAAAAGCGGTGCCATGAAGAGGACAAGCAGGCTGTATGAAGGAATCTTTGCCAAGAATATCCCGAATAGCAGGTCACGCGTACTTACGTTGTTGCTCAGTATGATTTCCCATTGACCTATTCTTATCTCTTGCAGGGAATAGGATATTGGGTAGATTAGGACCATGGTCCATAGGATTAGAATGACTGCTCTCATTACTCCGGGATAAGCCACTTGCAGGATTTGTTGGACTTGTGCAGAGAACAAATCCAGAAATCCACTCATTATCCGAGGTACGATAACGAATGCCCACACTAGTCCAATTATGAGTATTAGCAGCAAAACATGCAATCGTTTTTTTCTGAACCTCGCAGTCATGACACGAAACTCAGTTCTTGCTATCGTGGCCCAAGCTCTTACCATATACTCCCCTCCTCCTTAGGAATACACTATCACGTCTATTCCACTTATTCATGACTCAGGCCTCACTCAGAACCCTATTCGCTGCTAAGTATTCATTGTACATGCTTCAGAAATTTCGCTAATGGACTTTTCTTCTCTTTGGAACTCAAGAGATCCTCCATGTTATACAGGTCTTCTAAAGCATCCGCAATTTTGTTCCGGACATGTACGAAGATTGAGTTCCTTTATTCCACCACGACAAAAATGCTTGTATTCCAACTAGTACCGCTTTGGGAAATCCATCTGAAATCCTTCTTGCATCATTCTTCAGCGGAACGCAATCCCTTATTTGCGATGAAGTCCAAGTCTTATTGTGATCGAAGTCTTACTCTATGGCAACGTGAGAGAGATAGTCAAGGAGAAGATGCCCAATTCCAATACAATTCTGTTATTTGACTACATTGAGGGAGAGCATTTCCAAGACCTGTTGCATCGGCTGGGATTAAAGCTGGAAGATGTTGGAGATTGCTACATCAATGGCGCTCTGGCTGACCCAGACAATGAAATTCGCGACCTTGACACAGTTGAACTGAATCAAAGAAAACACCAAACGGCGCACGAAACCAATTAGTGGTACATTGCTGAGTTCAGTTTACGCCCGTCTTTTTAAGCCGTCAAGACCCAAATGACTGCTATACCCATTCTGATCAAATCAGGCGTAGTCTTGCAATGCATGCCGATTTAGAACAGTCTCCCTTAAATTGACATTACTATCATTCTCCCAGCTGGTCTTATTGCTCATGACAGCGGTACTTGATGGGGTTGTACGGATAGAGATACCTACTCCATTTCCTGTAGGTAGTGTAAATTGCTATCTTATAGAGGGCTCACCACTTACTCTGATTGATACCGGTCCGAGTACATCGAGAAGTCTTTCTACAATGATGCAACAGATGGAAGATATCCGTTATGATTTGTCAGATATCGAGCAAATACTCCTTACACACAATCACATTGACCACATTGGACTTACAGCGAAGTTTGTTAGAGAGCGTGAACGAGTTCATGACTCCTCCACAAAGGTATGGATTCATGAGAGAGATGCCAGGGCACTCCTTGACTACGAAAGCTTTACCGAGCTCTATGCAAAGTCCATTCTGCAGCTCATAGCAGCTTGTGGTGTCCCCGAGAAAGAAGTCCCGACAATCCATCTAGAAGGCTATATTGAATACTTCAAGTCATTTAGTGAACCTGTACCGACAGCTCAGGGTTTCAACGATCATGCTTCTTTCAAGACAGGCATTGGTGAAATCACGGCTCTCTGGTCCCCAGGTCATTCACCGGGATCAACATGCTTTGCTTGTGATGAGCGACAGGTCATCTTTAGCGGAGATCATATCCTGGGTGATATCAGTTCAAACCCAAGCATCTCATTTGATAGTACAGAAAGAATCGGCATGACTACCTACCTTGAATCGTTAAGCCGCATTTCATCCAGAGCAGACTATATTGCACTACCTGGCCACAGAGAGCCAATTCTTAACATCAAGGCGAGAATCGAAGAATTGCATACTGAATACAGCCGCAAAATTCTGAAGGCCGAGGAAGCACTTACATCCAGCCCTCAATCAGTCTACCAGATATCACGAATTGTCTATGGTGACTACGATGCAACTTCCCTTGCCTTGGCTTTAGCTGAAAGCCGCGATCTTCTTGGAATCCTTGAAGACAAGAATCAGGCCAAGTTGATTAGCCAGAATGGAGTTGTTCATGCTGTCAAGAACTGATGATTGAAACTCGCAGATGATGCTGTTTCGCAGCCATGGTTTCATTCCTAATTTTAGACCGGCCTTTTAACAGCTGTCGCTAGCGGATTTGACCGCTTCTTTCCTGAATCAGCTTGCATATAGCTTCCCAAAAGAAGCTTGGATTTTCAGTATGAAGGCCGTGTCCGGCTTCAGGTATGAAGAGAAGCGGAAGGTTTGCACTTCTTACAAGTTTCTCAGATGAGTACACGCCTTTGTTCTTCTCCCCGAAGATGAAATACATTGAGAGGTTTCTATGCACTAGTAGTCGATCCAACAAGTCCCCTTTAATGGAAATCGGAGCTAGGCTCTTGGACGATGCCCAAATAACGAACGGTCCAGCCTCGCGAAACGCTTCCACAAAATCAAGCATGTGCTCCTCCTTAGAATCACCAAGTATTCTGCCACACCACGACTCAAACAGGTGTTCGAATTCCAAGGGTGTCAGCTTAGCGAATTGCGATGAAGAGAATGCATCACCAGCATCAAGATTTCCTTCCAAATAGAACAACAAGATTGGCTTAGCTCCTGACGATTCTTGCTTAGTCAATAGCTCAATCAACGAAACTGCAATTGGTCCGCCCATTGAATGAGCTAGAATGGAGAGATGCTCAACGCGTTCCTTCTCCAATATTGCGGCCAGGTAATTGGCTTGTCGCTCCATGGTATATGCTTCAGCGTTATCGCTCTTTGAGGAATCCCCATGACCCAGAAGATCCGGAACAATCCACGAGAAGGTGTCTAAGGAATAGTCACTGAAGTGCTTGGCGAACCACTTGCGATTGTCTCCTAAACCATGGATATAGAGATTCACTATCGGATGGTATGGGTTTTGGTGGATGTAGTATACTAGGGTCCCGCTCTCCGTTATCAATTGCTTTGTTTCTAAGCCAGCCATTGTATGAATTACACTCACACAGCCTAATTGATTCTTTCCCTTTGCCCGCGACATTAGCTACCTGTAGGACCGTGCCTTTGAGTGCTAACTGGTTCGTAACAAATATCATACTCATGCAGCTTTAGAGGGTAGCTAAGGCACTCATGGTGCTCAAAGACCTTGTATTCTAGAATTCATGCCTGCGGAATCGCCAAACTGCAAGCAACAACAGCACGGTTAGCACAAGTAGCGTTGCGACAACTGGAGCAATTGGATAGGTGGCCTGTGTGACCAAGCCAAGTGTACTTTGAAGAAACCTGAATATCGGACACCTCTGTCTCAGGGGTAGCTGTAAGGCCCATATGGTATGAATTCAAGCAGTCCTGGGGGGCTGACAGTTCCGAATAGAGACCAGCCAATGACAAGTGCAAAACCAAATAGAACCAAAGGAATGAGGGATCTGTTCCACGGCAATCCGTACAAGTAGTGCGCCGTTGCGCTAAACTGCAAAAACCCCGTCCACAGAAGTCCAATCGCTGCAGAGAAAGGGAGGAATCCAAAGAGAAGCGACGGCAGGTCTCCATAACAGACTCCTGCTAGAGCAGATTCATAGTGTCCCTTCCCGCCAAACACGTACTTGAATACGACATGAAGGAAGAGTGCGAAAAAGAGTGCAGTGACAACCGTGTCAAAATAGACCAGCGGAATGCACAGTAGCCACGAAATAACCACACTTCCCGTGTAGGAATAGAACAGTGGGAACCAGTCCTTATGGATGGACAAGAATACCTGATTACCATAGTGAAAATCTACTATTGGATATGCTGAGATGCTGAGAATCCATTCGTTGATGGCAATCCAAATGGGAATGGTTGCACAGTAGACAATTAGAAAGGCTGCCAAAAACGAAATTGGTCGTTTATTGATTCTAACGCCCTCAGTTTCCCTCTCTCGGTCTGTTAGTTTTTGAAAGAAACCTATGGGGTTTGTGAGAATTGCCTTTGCATCGGAAGCAATGGAGTGCGCCATAGTGATACCTCATTTTGCACTATCATGCAAATTGCATATTGCCGCAAATATTAATATGGATTTCGCTCATAGCAGTTAGCATGATTTCCAAAGTCGAGATGAAGCTACAGATAATACTAAGCAACATAGCTGCTGCAAGAGGCTTCAATGCAATTGAAGGAGCCATACTTGGAAACCTGTTATTGCACCCTCGGCCAAGAACGCAGCGAGATATTGCAGTGGCAGTCGGGCGCAGCCAATCCACCATCTCAAGGGCATTGCACCGCATGACTGAGAGAGGGATTGTTGAATGGAGCCGTAGGCCTGGGTCAAGAGAGATGCTCTTCACGCTTGTGAGTGAAAGCCCAAAGGGATTAGTCCTATCAGGATTGCTAAAGTGGTTGAAGACGAATTCAATCCTTAGAACCGAACTACAGGCACTCATTAATGAAGAAGAAACAAGATTGGATGCTGAAGTGGAATCTGTGGCCAGAGAGATGATTCGCACAATCGACTATATTGGCCAAGTTCTAAAACCCGCACTGAGCGCATTGAAACTCACTTAGTTGCTTTCAAAATGAAGAATCGATCTGGGAACTTCCGCTTTTCTTTCACTCCTATCTTGTACCTCTTAAGATATGTTTCGAATTGTACAGCGCCCTCAATATGCTCTGTGGCAAAGCCTTCCTTCTCAATAATAGTAGCCAATTCTTGGGCTGAATATGGCGTATGAGTTTCACCCATCTCCTCCTTCTCAAGGGGTGTGCCTAAAGCCCACAGCTTAGTTATGAATTCGTACAGGTTGCGCAATGTCATTCTGATCCAGCCATCCTCCCGAGTTTCAAAGTCAAAAGGGCGGTATTCGAACAGGCGTTGAAAGAGCCGCATCTTCTCAATCAGGTCATGAGGCATCTTCACGTCTATCGATTCAACTCCAGGATTTTGATGGTCCAAGACGATTAATGAACCACCTTCACGAAGAACGGCCTTTATGCATCTAATAGTTTCAAGCATTGCTTCATGTCCAGAAAAGCAGAGTACCTCGCTCAATGCTTGTACAGATACTACGGCATCGAAAGACTGGTCCTGGAAAGGAAATTGCGGCATGAGTCCCTGAACGAGAGAAACGGTTTCCTTCGGGGATGTATCAATTTGGTGGGTAAGCATATACCTCGAGAGGTCAAATCCAACGGTTCGAGTGGAAGGGGCCCTTTCAATAATGAATGAAGTTAGCGCACCCGGCCCACAACCGGTATCCAAAACCAGGGCTGCGTCAGATGTCAGATGGCACAAGCTCTGCAATCTTTCGAAGGTACACCTGACGTCCTTTTTGACTCATTATCCCTGCCATCATCTGCGTGCCGGATGCCATAGTGGCAAACGAATATCATTACACCATTATCAGGATATCCATTCAAGAAATGGCTGGTGAGGTTTCTATTCAACTGATCTGCATTACAAGATATAGGAATGTACAAACACATCAAAGCAGATCACAATGCTAGCTAGATATCTGATATCTTCTGTACCGGTTTTGGCAGGGGTAACCAGAGGCGAGATATATTTTGCCAGTTCCAAGCTCC
>RDOF01000073.1 GCA_011365025.1 Candidatus Thorarchaeota archaeon | reverse complement strand
AGCACATTGTGCAGCGGGGATACCTCAATGGACTTGCCGAAATCGAACGTGAAGAAGTCATTGATATTGCAAAGCAGTTCATGAATCCTGGTGCTCCTGACGAATTGCGCCGCATAGTGCCTAGTGTCCTTTCACGGCTTGGAAAGCGATACAAGAAGGAGCGGCCAGAACTGAGGTTTGACATTGAAAAGCTACTGCTTGACAAATCATTTCGAGTCAGGATTATGGCACTGATCGCGGCGAAGAACTATGAAGATCCCTCTCTAATCTCAGTTCTATCCAAAGTTGCTGAGAGCGAAGCAGAAGGCAGACCGGTTAGGTACGCTAGAGAGGCAATCCGCGCTTTAGGAATGAAGAAAGAGCCTAAGGAGCTGGCTTCTCTGAAGAAATCTGTGGAGGAATTGCAGCAGGAAAGCCGTGAACTCAAAGACAAGCTTGTCAAGATAGAGTCTCTTCTAAAGAATGAAGAGAAAGAATCTTGAGCATGCTGGGATGGGTCATTCCCTCCTTCAAAGGCCTAGGCAGCACCCATGGGGATTTCGCTGAATTTCTCTGAGACTCTCTGCTACATTCCCTCAGCGTAGGCCTTCACGTAGGCTTCCTGTTCAGGAGTCTACTTGGCAATCCTTACTTTTTCGAAGTTTCTCGAAGTCCTGTTTCTACAGATATCGAAGATAAACTTAAAACACTTAGATAAACGCCCAGCACTTGGTAGGATTGGTTTGATAGATATCCTGTCATGCATGAAAAGGAGTAAGTCAATGCTGAAGATACAAAGGTCTGGGCTAGCTTCTCTATTTGTCATTATTCTTATTTCACTATCCGTTTTCTCTGAATCGTCTTGTTGTTTGGAAACGATTCAAATACCTAGCAAGTTGAGTTCACAGAATTCTCTTCAAATTGGAAACTTGGAAGAAATTGAAACAATTCCTAAAACACAGGCAAATTCATCAGAACTGATTGTTGCGAAAGAGGAATGTACTCCCCCCGGACTTCAGACTCCCCTTGGTTTTGGTATGGGCCTTATACTGGAAGATTCAGGCTTATTGAAGGAAAATAGACGCGCATCAAGGACCCAGCTAACAGGATGCTATATGGTTGATCAGAGTCAATCATTTCTCCCCTCAAGTGTTTTCAACTTGGCCGGATTGCCACCTGTTGATAGTCAGGGCGCCCAAGGCTCCTGTGCAGGATGGGCGTGGGCATATTACTGTCTTACTCACCAAATCGCAGTTCAGCAGGGTTACTGGGATACAACCATTCCTGAGCATCAATTTAGTCCCGCCTTTGCATATAACCACGTCAACTTCGGAGAAGACAGCGGAACCATCCATTCTGACATTGCATCGCTGCTTAGTCAAGTAGGATGCGCCACTATGGCATCAATGCCTTACGATGAAAACGAGTGTATTAGTTGGCCATCAACAAATGTCTACAGAGAAGCTATGCAATTTAGAGTGGCTAACACTGACTGGGATTATCTTCTCACAAATGACGACTTGGAGATTCTAAAGACATATCTCTATGAGGGAAACACGGCAGTCATTAGTATTCTTGTTAGAGATGCCTTTGCCTATGATACGATGGTCGATGATGTCTACACAACCGCCCATGTAAGTGGCACTTATCATGGGGGACATGCGGTATGTGTCGTTGGCTATGATGATACGAAATCTACAACAGATGGTTCGGGCGCGTTTTTGTTAGTAAATTCTTGGGGTCAGAGTTGGGGTGATAATGGATTTTGGTGGATGTCTTACGAGGCAATTAAGCATCCTGATTTGTCTCGTCAATACTTCCATTATTGCGATGTCATGCAGCAACCATATACGCCCTCTCTCACTGCCTCATTAAGAATCTCTCATCATCATCGTGGTCAGGTAATATTGACTGGGCTCGAAATAGGACTCCGGGTCAATGGCTGGCTTGAATGGAGCTGCGACTATTTCGATTACTTAATTGGCGATGATTCAGGATTGTACCAAAATCATCCCTTTCCCAGTACGCAGATGGTTTTTGACTTGAGTGATGCTGTCCAATACCTGAGTACTCACTACAGTAACGAGTTCTATGTTCGCGTTGCCGATACTGTGTGGCCCATGTCAGGTTACATTGAGAGTTTCAATATAGAATACACAACATGGGATATCGGAACTACAAACTTCGCTTCTCAGGTGCCAATTCCAGACGACCAATCCTTGGTTGAAATATCTGTTGAACTTGAGTACCCTCATATAGATATTAATTCGCTACCGAATTACGTTGGAGGAGAGATTGAACTATCTGGCACCGTAGGTGGTAGCTCGGAGCACATGATTTGCGATGTTGGATTCGAATCTGGTTCAACACAAGGGTTGTGGTGGACATGGGATGATAATCCCAACAACGGGGATCAAATTTGGGGCATTGATTACTACCATGGATCTTCAGGAGGCGCTTCTCTTTGGTGTGGGGGGTCTCCTTCATCAACTGTCCTATATACTGAACACTTCAATATGGCAGTGTGGTTGGGTTGGCCCTCTGGCTGGGCCTTGTATAGCGCGGGAAGCAATAGTCATCCTTGGGGGCCAGAAGGTGGCCCATTTGCATATAGGATTACGTGTTCCACGGGCGGATTGGCAGATGTTAAGGAGTGGGCGCTTTATGGTCCAATTGATGCATCTGCATCAACAGAATTATTCATGACTTTTTGGCTAGACTATGAAGTAAGCAATGCGGGTGCTGACCAATTTGCAAGTGTGCTCTACTCCACAGATGGTAGTCTTTTTTATTATCTTGAGCGATGGGAGCCTCCAATAGGTGATACATGTTCATATGTTGGGAACCAGCTTGTGAAATTGCCCAGCGATGCAGCTTGTTCAACATTGTATTTTGCATTCATTTTTCAGGGCGACTACACTGGCAGTATGACAGTCGACGATATCGACTTATGGAATGTAGCATCTGAGTATGCTGTTGATGCGGATTCATACGTATCAAGAGTCGTTGATTTGAGCTCATATGAATCTGCCACGATGTCTTTTGATTATTGGTCTGATGTTGAAGCAGGTTTTGATTGGTTCAGTCCTGTATATCACACATCAGAAGGTTGGCAAATTCCATATCATATTGAATCCTCATATGGATGGCAATCGCTTTTGCTTGAAATCCCAATTGAAGCTGATGAGGTTGGGTTCTATTTCCATAGTGATATTTCGATTACACATCAGGGCGTTTACATAGATAATGTGAAGTTCGCCGGAATCAACGAGATTTCTGAAGTTTCATTGGAAATTAATGAAACTACTTATCCTGTAACTCATGCTATTGGCAGTTGGTATTCCACATGGGACACTGAACTTGGTGAGGATGGGTTATATGAAATAAGAGCCTCAGCTTTGTTAGATTTGGTAATTTGCCAAGACACAGCCTCTGTATATGTTGATAACACCGACCCCGTTTTGACATCAACTACAGAACAATATCAGTCAGGTAATAGCATAGTAATTTGTGGCTACGCCAACAGCCTAGGTGGGTCGTATCTCGCTACACTACAGTTCGCCGATGGAGATGCATCAGTTTATTTCGGAGGAGCTGTAGCTGGTGAAATGGTTAACGACACAACCATCTATTGGTATTTCCTAAACACATCAAGTATCCCTGATGGTGAATACCATGCCACACTGACATTGGCAGACGCAGTGGGGAATTATGATACGATTATTATTGCAATTACAGTTGACACTGTTGCACCAGATTCATCACATCCAATAGATATTCAGTACGAATTTGGGGTCACTGGTTATTCGATTTTCTGGAGCTGCTCTGATTCAAATCCTGCATTTTATGAACTCTACTGCAACAGCGATCTAATAGATAGCGATTCGTGGAGCACCGGTCTATCCTACTCGGTAGATGGACTTGCAGCAGGAACATACAACTTCACAATCGTCTTTTGGGACAGTGCAGGCCATTTTACGAAGGACACGGTCATCGTTACTGTATTTGATATATCTACAACTACTACCTCAACAACAGCATCGACTACTACCACAACCGATTGGACAAGCGATACGCCCGCTAGTCTGGACTTGCTTATTATAACAGGAGTTGGTGCGGTAGGAGTGATTCTGTTTCTTATTGTAGTCCTGAAAAGAAGGGAATAGATCCTGTATGAATCGAGAAATCATGTTCCCTCTGCATACGCCTTAGCATAGGCTTTCTGTTCAGAAGTCCATTTGTCTATCTTTGTTCCCATAGTTTCGAGCTTTGCCGAGGCGGTCTGCTGGTCCAGTTCCTTTGGAAACTCATACACTGCTGGCTTGAGGTCCTTTCCATGCTTATTCATCCAAATCATGGCGTTTAGTTGGCTTGCCAAGCTGAGATCAATGACTTCACTTGGGTGCTCTCTAAGGCATCAACAGTCAAAATGATATAGAATCTTGTTTTTTATGCAAAAGATATTTCATTTACTCAGGTGAGAGATTAAGGTAGGCCAAACACTGAGCACCATTCGATTGGGGATGTCTGATTGAGTTTACTTGAAGCGGTTAACCGCATAGAGAAACTGCTTAATCTTCTAGAAGAAGACAAAATGAATCTTGGAGGGCTGAACCAAGAAGGAAAGGAAATCATCAAACTTCTGAAGAAAACAAAAAGAATCAATCAAAGCGATGCGCTCTACCTACTTGATGTTCTTCATAAGATGAGCACAAATAGCATCAAAATATCAAATGGACCTCTGCAGCTAATTGTTGGAGTAGTTAGGAAGACGCGTGACCTGATGAAGAAATTCCCGGAGATATTCATGGACGCTAAGGCAACTCGTACGCGTTCACTGCTGAGCCTCCCAGACCTCATGAAAGCGAGGTACTAGAATTCAAGGCGATAATTGAAGGGCAACCTTTGCCTCCTGACTGGTATTTTACAAACGAGTTGTCAGGAACGACATCCGAAATAACTTTGCCAATATGGAGATATGAAGGTTTGGCAAAGATCTGCCAAAGTCTTCTCTATGTTGATTGGATTAGAGGGAAGCTCCCAAAACCAATAATGTACTCTCTTGGTCCTCCATTAGATGCTGAATCGATTTCTGTAATTCCATTAGGATTTGTTCGTTCAGTCAATGGAGGCAATGGACGTGACACCAACTCCTTAGGTTTCACCATTGGTATGCCTACCGATATTTCGAAGGATTCATTGCAGGATATCCGAAGACGCTTTTCTTTTGACTACCATCCAATCCCTGAGTTCAAATTTCAAGTCCGTTTCAAGAAACTCAAAGGTGAATCCAAGGAAGAATTGGCTCTCAAGAAAGAGCATATCACTGATTTGATACGAGGGAGTACGCCTCTTGCTGAAGCTGATATCAGCTGGAGGTTGGCATTTACTTCGTATATCGGCCCGTTTTTCAAACCAGCCTTTTGGGGCAGACTAACAATTGAACGACCAAAGCCTCTCAACCGAACAACACCCCCGAAACCGATGACAGAAGATGAATACATGAAGCTGTTACTTGGCACTTTCACAGATGATGCAATTGATTATAAGGAAGAAGCCATAGAGGGAATACAAACAGTCTGGGGTTCAGATATAATCTACCATGAATACACGCAACCAAGCATGCCAATACCAGCAGGAGGATCTGGCGGCACACAGAGAATTCATCTTTATTCAATGGCAGTGCTCGGTTCTAAAAATTCTGTTTCGGCGGAGGACATTCAGGAGTTCTCGAAAAGCTGTTTTGAGTTTGCATATAACAAACGCCCTAGAGGAATGAACATGATTGCTGTTTTCCCTGTTCTGATGACAAATCAGGCAAATGATAATGCAAAGGAATGGGTCCACAAAACAGTTGAGCCTTCCAGAAAGGGAATTTCAGTCCCAGGGATAATGGAGCTGGGTTCCGGAACACTGCATTTCTGCGAAAAGGTTCCTTTTCGGGGACGCCTTCTATATTATCTTTCCATCGCCTTTCCTCAAAGATATCTGATGACCGAAGAGATGCGTCACTATAAAGAACCACCTAGTGGTGTGCAAGTTAAATGCCCGTTCTGTGGGAGTATTTATTGGTATGATCAGAATGGAATTTTGGCCAATGGCTAACGTATTATGTCAAAACTGCACCAAGAAAATCGAGATAGACAGAATTAACGATACAGATCTGTAAATCGGGTGTGCAATGTAGTCTATCCCATGCGAACCACTCAGAGTATTCCCAAACATTTACTCATTAAACCAAGGGGCTCCTCAAAAAAGGGAAGACCGAATGAGCAGTATTTCGAAGCACCAAGCAAAATATATTTAAGCAAATATCTAAGTATATCTATAGATATAAATAGACTGGAAGATGCATCTATGGCTATCAGACAACCAACGGACAAGGTTCTTGTCACATTGCCCGAAGAACATGTACGGGTAATTGATGGCTTGGTAAGAAGTGGAGCCGCTCCTACACGTAGTGCTCTGATTCAGCAAATCATTGGTGCCTTTGTAGCTGAAACCAACAAGATGCGTAAAACACCACAGGTCTATAGCGAGCCACAGACAATTGAGAACGCACTTGAGGCATTGATTGCCTACTTTCTGTATTCACTAGGGAAGGCAGTGATTGATGGTCTCTTTGAGGGGGGCAAGAAATGATTCCGGCGAATGTTACAGTGGGTAGGAAGGTTTGGATACCACTATCTGCAATGCCAAATGTACCTCCAGGGTTTGAAGAAACTTGGATGGGTGATTTGAAAGGTGCCATGAAACAGTATAGAGGTCCTGATAATCTCCACCTACGGAGATATAGGGACGGATGGGAACTCCATCAGGACTATGGTGATCCACGAACTCTGGGCGGCTTCATGATTCACATTTTCTTGGATGCTCCTGAAGTTGGAATTGCTCTCCTTACCGCAGTTGGGAAATTCAAGGAGGAGTATGAAAAAACCGGGTCGCTTCTAAATGCCGTCGGTGCGGCAGTTGGTACTGGAATTATAGCCTATGCAGGGCTTCGAATAGTGAAGGAACTACTCGAGTACGCTATTGCATGGATTTCTGGAAAGCAGTAATCTGGTTAATCTCTGCTTGCTCCTCATAAGAAAACCCCACTTGTCTACCTTTATTCCCATAGCTTCGAGTTTTGCCAGGGCTGTCTGCTGATCGAGTTCTTTTGGAAATTCGTGCAATGCTGGCTTGAGTTCTTTGCCATGTTCGGCTAACCAGAGCATTGGGTTGAGTTGACTGGCTAAGCTGAGGGATTTGACCTGTCCAGTTATGCGACAGAAGGCCACTAGGCGTATCATACCCCACATCTCCGACACCACTGCTTCTGCTCTCCAAAGGATTCACCAACTGAATACAGGGAAGATAGTAGATAAGAGTGTTAACTGGAAAAGGCCTGACATTCGACTCTTGTGAAACCTTGGAGCGTAGAAAATCGGTTTCAAGAAGAGAAAGCTATCAACGGGAAAGACAGATATTAAAGAAAAAGGTATGTAGTATCCGTCCAAAAACAGGGGTTCAGGAATTGAGTCAGCATATTAGTGTGACAGATATAACTGAGAAAGAGCTAGAAACCTACTTAGTGAGCAATCCATCTCAAATCAAGGAGGGGCTTATGCTTCTCAGACAGCAATTTCCCACAGACTCAGGCCCATTAGACATGCTGGTTGTGGATGAGAGCGGGACTATTTGCGTGGTTGAACTCAAAGTTCAAGCAGATGAAGGCCATCTAAACCAAGGTCTTCGCTACTACGACTATATACGAACAAACATCGACGCGATTGCGCGAAGCTTTAAGGCAGAAGAGCACGATGTCAACGCAGAAGCTGAACCTGGACTGATTTTGATTTCGACCGAGTTCTCAGAATCATTGATGCGAATTATCAAGTATGTAAGCGTTCCTGTCGAACTCTTCAGAGCCATACCTATTGCTCTCCCTTCAGGCGAGAAGCAAGCAGTGTGTCAGAATATCGAATTTGGTGCTCCTTATGATTCTCCCACAATCCCAACCCTCGAAGGAAATTTGGCCTATATAGCTGAAGATTCTGTCCGTCAAGTATGTAAGGAGATTCTACAAGACCTTGGATCTAGAGGTGTAGACATCCGACCTGTGAAGAACTTCTGGTTTACACTGCGAAAGGACGGAAAGCTCTTTCTTTCACTTGGATGCAAGAGAAAATTCTTCTCGGTCTATGCAGCCATATCCGAAGAACATTGGTCTGAGCGCATTCGGATTGCTACACGGAAAGAATGGGAAGAAAGAATCGAACCTGCTATTTCTTGGTTGTTCAGTGAAGAAACTCGATAGAGAGACCACGGGCCTTCATTCCGTTCTCTTGAATAACCATGACTGAGGCACCGACCTCTCTCTAGTCGAGGACAGTGGGCTTGGGTTCTTCTTCAGGCTCCCCGTGGTAGTGCGCGTGATTCCTACTCTACAGGTCATCAGTTTTGGAGCATCATATCTACTCCTGTTAGTCTGGTTTGGAAACAAAACAAGACCATAGTCGAATTCCAAATCACTGACTACAGCAAAGTGGGTAAAAGGACGTGATAGTACCTCAAATTGAGGTATTCACATGTATGAGGAATTAGCTCAATTTCTTTTCAAATGGCAAATGGCTAACTGTAAAATCATGGTCTACGTGAAAAAAAAGAGGGAATGGACAGGGCATGCCTGTCCTTACGTTTAGGTCCCTTCAGCATAGGCTTTTGCATAGGCCTCCTGCTCAGGAGTCCATTTGTCAATCTTTATTCCCATAGTTTCCAGTTTTGCCGAGGCAGTCTGCTGGTCCAGTTCCTTTGGAAACTCGTACACGGCCGGCTTGAGGTCTTTGCCATGTTCGGCCAACCAGAGCAT
>RDOF01000072.1 GCA_011365025.1 Candidatus Thorarchaeota archaeon | reverse complement strand
AAAAGGGTTCAAGAAACAACTGAAGCAACTTGTCCAGTATGGATTTCTTGATGAATTTCACGGTTCAAGCTATTCACTCACAGATATTGGCTGGCGTGTCGGTCAACGGTGGAATGACGGACAGTCAATTGAGGAAATAAGAGATAGCCTTGGGTTGGATGGGCTTATCTGAATTTCAATTTTCTTTCATAACCTAATCGGATTCGGCCCAATCTTCCGAATCTCCTCGGCGAACTCGTTGATATACTTCACAAACAGGTCCCCCTCTGCTGCGCTTACAATTATGAGATGTTGCAAGAATTCGCTATCTACACTACAATGAGAATAGACGCAACTTGGTTTAGTTACAATCTTTGATAGCTCTAAACCCTGCCGCTCATTTATATCGTATCTCAAGATACTGCTAGCAGCATGTTAGGGTTCTTTTGCTTTTCTTCTACGTATCAGTCCCAATACACTCACGACTGATATTGCGAACAAGAACATACCCCCAAGTGCGACCCATGTCGGATAGTAAGTTCTATCATTGAATAATACGATGCCTTGGATTTCTGATGAATAGAAGCCCAGTGTATCGTTGCTCCAGAGCGCGAATTGGAGATGATCATAATCACTAGTAACATCCAGACTACATGAGTATCTGAACGTGGTTGAATTGATCTGCTGAAACTCCATCTCAATGAAGGTATATTGCGTGCTCGAATAACCTCCCGCTCCATAGAATAGCCTGTAGTACATGCCAACTACATCAATACCAGAAGGGTCTTCGGCATCAACCACAAATTCAACAGATACTGGGGAAAAGACAATATCAATGACTGAGTCAGGTGCTGACACGACAACCATATTGGGACCTTCATAATCTCCACTAAATAGAGATGGGTAATAGTCGACGCCTGCCCCCTCACCAGAGATTTGGTAATCGATGGTCCCGTTGTAATCGCTCCAGGAGTTCCCAATACAGACGCTGTTGTTCCATTGGTTAGCTAATCCGTCATCTTCAGCATTAAGATAATAGCAAAATCCGATTCTATTTCCAAGTATTGTGTTGTTTCTGGATTCACTTGTTGCACGAATACCTACATGGAATTTGACAATAGTATTGTTGAAGATTGTCGAGTCCTGCGTTCCATCAAGGGTGATTCCATAAGTTCCACGCATGATACTATTATTCTCAATTGCAATATTTATGCCGTCTTTATCTCTGATTGCCCACTGCGCCCTAATATCGTTGTTTCTAATAGTGATATTGCTGCATTGCAACAGATTGATTCCAGTATCACAATACTGAAGCATGCAATTGCTAATGTTGGCATTTGTCACGTTATAGAATCTGATTGGACTTGGTAATGAGTCCACAAAATCTCCAGTAATCCTGAACAAGAATTGCGAGTAGTTAGCAAGGCCTAGTATGCATCCACGAATGACAAAATGTCTCACAGTGTTACTTATGTGGATAAAGAAACCGTACGTGGTATTTCTAAAATTCTCCAGCAAATATGGGTCCTCAGCCGTCCCAGACCCAGGCCACCCTTGTGCTTCAAAGTCCTCGTCAGAATCAATTGAGATATACTCGCTATTGGCATAGCTTCCAGCGACCTGAATAGCTTCTGTATCGTCTATGCGCGATTGAGAGGGGCTTGTACTGTTTGGTGGACAGCATCCAATATTCGTGGCTATCAGCAAGATGGCCAATATGACAAGAGGACTCTTCAATGCCAAACCCTCTGATTTCCAAAAAAAAAGTACGAGAATCAGACCTTTTGTCCTCTTCGGTCCCTCAGGAAGAGCTCCTCCGTGATGTTTCAGTCTGCAGATGAAAAAGCCAAATCGTTCAGATTACATGATGCCAAGTTTCAATCCAAGGGGCACGTCACAATCGTATCGGATTCGGCCCTATCTTCCGAATCTCCTCGGCGAACTCGTTGATATGCTTCGCAAACAGGTCCCCCTCTGCAGCGCTCACAAAGACCATCTTAACTCTGCCCTCATTCAGCCCCAGCTGGCCCACTAGCTTTCGGGCAAACCTCACACGCCTCTCCGCCCCTAGGTTTCCCGTCTTGAACGCGCAGTCGCCAGGGTGACATCCCACCACAAGCACCCCATCGGCCCCCTCCTGCAGCGCCTTCAAAATAAAATTGATGTCCAGCCTCGCCGTGCACGGCATCCTGATGATTCGACTCGTCACATCGTACTGCAACTTCATAGTCCCTGCTAAATCGGCAGCTGCGTACATACATTGCATACACCCGAAAATGATGATGTTCATGTCTTTTGGGGGCATTAGGTAAACACCACGAATGTCGTGTCTTCGGGTTTCTAACGCCAATATATCCTTTGACATTCGGCTACGCAGAAAAGGGTCGTCGGGAGTCCGAATAAAGACTCCCAACGCATGCAGTGCCTGACCTATTCTCAGGGAGTATGATTCCTCTCGCTGGATGGTGAGTAAAGCTCACACTCATCCTGCAACTCCTGCGTTCCGTCGGACCCGTGGCTGTCATCGCTGACCTCTGTCGTGTCAGAATACTCCAGATTGGCACGGGCCTTGTCCGAGGTCATCGGAACCTGATTCCTCTCTCGAAACGTGACTTCTTTCCGCTGCTTTGAAACATGGAATCCACCAGACCTTGGGCTGTCAAGGGACTCCATTACAGACGGCATTTCCGCAGCATTTCCCACGGTTGGATCTTCATCGCTCAACCCAGCTTCGTCACCAAAGCTGAGTAGGTCCTGCTGGACAAAGCGAACAACCGCGGACTCTCCTTCAGGCGAGGCTGGCGACCTCTGAGAGAGTCGGGACTTCCGCTTAGAGGCGTGCTTACCCCTCCTCGCGGCCTTCGATGATGGTTTCTTCCATTTAGGGAACAGCCATCGACCTAGTCCACTGTGCCCAATCCTCAATTTGGGATTGAGTCGTATGAAACGTCTTGCAATATTGATGGCACCATTTTTGTCAGCATTAACTCTACAGCCGCAGGTATGACAGATAAACAGGCTCTGTTTCGGACGTACTCCTCTATGTCCGCATTTTGAGCAAGTTATACTGGTCCTGCCTTCATAGACTGCCAAGAATCGACTCGTAAACCTCCCTGTCGTCCAACCTATTTGAGAGAAGGCATGCTCAATCTTTGAGATAATTCGCGCAAATGCCCAACTATGAATCATTCCCCGATATTTGCGCCCTCGACTGTATGCACGTGTCGCAATATTCCGTATTCCCTTGGGATTCCCAACTGCCACATAGAGGTCATATTTGGCAGATAACTCAAGAGCATAGTCGATTATCTCACGGACTAAAACACGGTCCCATTCTTCTCTCACGGCGGTTCGTTTGTGATTCATGTCACGTAGTTTCTTTGTAACTTTGTCACATGGAACACTCATGTTTTGTCTAGTACGCATCTCTCTCTGCAGAGAGGCGATTCTTCTTTCCGATTTTGCCAGACTTTTCTCCTTACCCTCTTGATGGAAATAGCGTGTGTGATGGACTCCATTCTGGGTTATCACGACTGCACAAGCTGCCCTGCTTATGCCTAAGTCTACTCCCATCACTGCCAAGGGTTTCTTAGCAGGAACTAAGAATGATTTACTCTTGACTTTTACCGCAAAGACAACCCACCATTTTCGAGAGCCATCCTTTACAATTCTGCAAGACTTGACCTCGCCTCTGTCAATCTGGTTAGTGTGATAGGGCGAAATCTTGAGAGGAAAAGTCAGTTTGGCATGAATGGTTCGGCCAATCCTCTTTGAATCAAGAGAATCTCGTATTTCCAACCAGTATTTTATCTTCAGGTCTGGTGTATGAACCAGCTTGAAGAGATTGGGGAAGATGTTCCTAGGAATCTTCTTTAATTTGCCGCTGGTTGATTTGAGAGGCCTACTGCCACCCCTTCTGAGGTAGCTATTCCACATTCCAATTGCCACGTCCCTACATTCCTGAAGTTCGTTCACCGAAATATAATGAAAACGGGCTTTGAAGTCGTGTGGCACTGATAGTCTTCTCTTCGAAGGGTCTCTTGCTCTGAGTGCAGTAAGAGTGAGTCTGTCAAGGAGTCTGAAGTCGATATTCTTGTATTTGCCACCAACAACAAGCGCTTTCTTGTGGTGTTCGATTACACCAAGATAGGCCTTGATAACCCTTGTATCTCGAGCAGTAATTCGCTCTAGACGAGTACGTTGTCTTTTGGTCATGCAATCCCAATTGATAGGAACCTTGACGCTTACAATCGTACCATTTGAACGAGCCATCGCGACCACATCCGAATATAAATTTCCGACCTGTTACCGGCTTGGATAAGTGGAGTTTCACTCAGCTCCTTGTACGGAGGTGAAGTAAAATACTCCACACTATTCTTTCCTCACGGAAGGAATATAAATTTATGAAGATTATTTGAATAAAAGTCACGAAATCGCCCATAGCTCACGAAAAACGCATTCTCACAGAGACCACCTCTCTACAATCACCCGCGCCTTTATAAGCCCCAAAGCCCCCTAAGAGAACGGGGTGGGTCTGCCGAAAAGAGATGGGGAGGATCGACAGATGAGCAAGGAGAGCAGTCACCCTTACAGCCCGGCGCGAACGCTGGCGCGAGCACACCTCACCGGCCTCAGTGCGCTGAAGGACCTGGTCCGGGAGCGTGTCATCAAGAGCATCAGGCCGGTATATGAGCGGACGCTCCATCTCTGGGCCAAAGCCCAGGAGGGATGGGAGCAGAGTAAGCGAGATGGAAACCGCAACTTCTCTCATATCACAGAGGTCGAGCGGCATCTCCGGCGAAACCAGCTCAAACTGATCTGGGAGACTACGGCACGGTACGGCAACACGGAGTACAAGCGGGTTCGGAGCGAGCGCGAGGGCAGAGTCGGTCCCATGAACCGCCTGCTGAACATGGCTGGGGCACAGTTGCGCAACTACGCCATGACGAGGTTTCCCTTTCCTGAGCCGGAGCAGAGGGGGACGGAACGAGGGT
Organism: Candidatus Thorarchaeota archaeon; assembly: GCA_011365025.1. Next base: position 4,297 of record RDOF01000072.1, on the reverse strand, counting down.
ACTGGGGTGATGACACCTTTCCATGGGTGGACGTGATCCACCGGACCCTGCCGGAGCTGGACTTCATCGACATGATTCGTGCCCATGTCTTCGAGCTCTGTCGCAAGTGCTTCATCTACGCTGTGCCAGTGCGGGACGCGCGCAGCTATGTCAATCTCCTCATCTGGCGGCTCTCGCCCTTTCTGGAGCATCTCTACACCTCGGGAGAGTCAGGCAGGTGGGGGTCCAAGCGCACGCGAAAGAGGAAGAAAACCGGCCAAGAGAAATGCGCCGATGAGATTCTTCGGGATATCGTCGAGGAGCTCAGGGCTCTCTATACCATGCACTACGGCTATCCTGTCCCACCCACCCATATGCTCTCTGAGGAGCGGAAGTTCGACATGGGGTATTTTGCCAACGAGGCCGGCAGGCTGCGGGTGCACACCGAGGGTTTCTCGCAGGAGGAGGTACACAGGCAGGACCAGCAGGCTGACCTGATTCTGGGGCTCTGCAGTCGTGGTATTCTCAGGGACATCGATGCTGAGAAGCTGGGGGAGGAGTATGTTCAGCGGACGCGATGGCACGGCATCAAGTGGCACGAGCTCATGACCAATGGGCTGGTGCAGCCCCACACTCTTAGGAACGTGGTTTTGGAGGGTGACAGGTATGCCGCCAAGGGCGACACCTTCATGGTCATGGCAGAGGTGTCTGTCCGGACCACGCTAGGACGAGGTAGAGCTGATTTGGTCGTCTTTAGGAGGGAGCTGGTCAAGGACCCACTGTCGCCGCAGGACCGGCCTGTGTGGAGACCGGTGGCGGTCTTTGAGATCAAGAGCAAGACCTCCCTCAACTGGTGGATGGAGGAGGAGAAGCGAAAGTCAAAGAAGCATGGCGACATCACTGTCATAGACTACCGGTTCCGAAGAAGAGGGCTCACCGATGCGGAGTGGGAAACAGAACTGGCGGGGCGGGACGATACTGCAGTCCGTCAGCTTGCAGCCTATGCCCAGGGGCTGGTTTCCGAGTATGAGGAACTGACTGGGGTCTTGGATGCGGCTCCGCCAATCACCGGGACCATTGTGATGGACACAAGCCATGATGCAGGGATGATGCGGGAGTGCCTTCTTAGGCTGCTGGCCTCGATGTTTGGCGCAGAGTTCAAGATTCCACCTGAATACGTGGGCAAGCCTCTGGTCGTCAGACTGGATGACAAGTCCCTGCAGAGTCTTAGATATGCCCTGATTCTTCATACGATTACACGGCCGCAGTACAAGATGCTTGGTGAGCAGGGGTTTCCTGTTGATAGCGACCATGAAGTCACATACGTGAGAGAGGGAGAGGACAGACCAAAATTCATCCTTCATCTCAGTGCTGCCTCGGCCACCAGCTCAGGAGTATCTGCTGCGTGGATTGCACAATACTGGCACGGGCTGGAACTGCTGAAAGAGGAAACCGGGAGGCATGCACGGTGCCAGATTCTCTGGCTGGACCTGACAGGGGACTTCTTTTCCCGTGGTCTAGCATGGACACGCCTTAGAATGGACAGTCAGAGTCAGGAGATACAACAGCTCTTCAACAGAATCGAGTGGATGGACCTCTCGGAGGAGATTCGAAACCACCTCTTTAATGGAAGTGAACTGAAACTCAATGAAATAATCCCTCCTGATGCTGATGGAGAAAGGACTCTGGTCGTGAGTGGATGGGACTACTTGAAGGCCTGCACCCCTCCAAGACTTGCACGGTCTCTTCATGCATTCGAGAAGGACCTCCTGGATACTGTGACAGGCCAGTCATCAAGTATACTCTGGTTCTCAGACCCAGACACTGATGAGAGCACCTCCTCAACCTATCAGAGAAAGAAACTGAAACCATTCTCCAAAGACTCTCCTCTGCAGAGGCATGTGACAGAGATTGAATGGACCCTTCCGGCGCGGCCCTATGCCTTTGGACAGAAGGCGCCCATGATTGATGATATGAGGGTCATCGTCAGGCAGACCTCTACAGGCATTGAAACCTCTCTCTTTGAGGTTTCAGTTCTTGAGAATTGGTCGGCCAAGTTCTGGACGCAGTCTGGAGAGAAAGCAACGAAGCAAACGAATCAGAGTAGAGGTAGACCACTACTGACTGCTAGTGAGGTCCTTGGCATTGAGCAGATGGCAGAGGACATACAGCAGAGTGCTTTCGACCTACTCCCCTCTAGGAGTGGCCAAAGTCCTATCTCTGCAAGCGACGGAATCTCTATTGCTCCTCTTCGTTGTCCAGACAATAAGTATCCCTATCCTCGGCTCACGTTTCAACCTAGACCGACAAAAGGTGGCGCAGGCCTAGCATATGTCGAACCGCCCATGACCAGCATTCAGCCGACACATCCCAGAGGCTATCGAACTCCCTTGCTGAAGGAAGAGGCAGTAGGTGCATCTCGACGTCCTCTGCTCCTATCCTCTCTGAAGATGGGTGGACTTGATGAAACTGCTGTCTACAGGATAGAGGTCAGACGACTGAGGGCAGCAATGGATGTCGTTGCGGACATAGAACCCGATTTAGATGGTGATTTTACATCTGTGGACTGGAATGACTTCATCTCCGTTCTGGCAGACCTTCTCTCAGACCAAAGGCCAGCAGAAGAAGTTGCGGCAGATGTTGCATCTCTCATGAGGAACCATCTGGTTTCAAGGACATTCTGGAACACCGTGCTCTGGTTAAAGGAGAACTCGCCCAAGCAAAGCCAGTTTCATTTGTCGGTTGTAGCTTTGAAAGGGGCAATAGAGAAAAATCCTCTTCTTCTCCAGAACACCGGTAACTATCTCTTCCTTCTTCTTCTGGCACTTGACATTGAGAGTACCACATTGTCATTCTCTCAGCACAAGATACTGTGGAATAGTGTTCAAGCATGGTGGTTCATGCAACTTGGCCTGAGAATCGACGAATCGATGAGTCCTGACACACACCAGTCTGTATTTGATACACGGTCGATTTGGACGGATTTAAGGCGGCGAACTCGAAGTTTCTTGGACTATGATGTTTACCAAAGGACAGAGGACTTGTATGGACGCCTCTTCGTTGTTCCAGGACCGGAAACCCTTGATGACTACTGGCTAGTGGTGCAGGACCCAGTACATCCAGAGCGATTGATCAGTGGTGTATGGAGAGGCCAGAATCCGTTAGCTTCCTATGGAAGCTTTCACTGGTGTCTGGTCAGGTATGACGAGATTACGAAGAGTGCATCGAAATGTACGGATCCTACCGAGATTCACGATCTCTTGGTTAAGAGAATGGGCGATTCACTTGTTCTACTGCTTCGTGAGGATAATGTGTGGTGCATGCTTGGCGAGCTGGAAATAGTGCCAAAGCACGATACACTCACTGGCATAAGAGGGATCAGGTTGTCCCGCTACAAGGATGCGTTCAATACTAATTTTGAACACAATGATAGAGTTCCGCCAGAGGTCGAGAGTGAAATCTCCAGATCATTGGATTCTGTTTCGAGAAACATTCCCTCTTGTGTCCCAGTGCGATGTGATTTGACAATTGAAGCAAATGACTATGTAGTAGCATTAGCAAACCCTGAAGATGGAGATATCCAACTAGAGGAGCTTCGATTCCGAAAAACCTCCAATCTCGTTGACTTCTTGCGTATTCCATTTACAGGGTGCCGAATGCTTCCGGAGATGAGTGTGTACAGGGAATTCTATTCATGGAACCCCTATGAGGACATCGAGTATGGGGACTTGACATTTCTACGACCATATGTTGAAAGGAAGCGACCTTTCAGACGATTTCGCACTCGACTTCCTAGAACTGCTGATGAAATATCCGGACTTGAAGCACTTACAGCTCGGGCTGTTGTTACACACGACGAATCAATCTGCCCAGTCGTTCATGGCGACGCTACCAGTCATGGTGATTGCTGGCATCTGAAAATCGCCAACCCCACAGAGTCACAAATTCCAGTGCTCTTTCATTGCATGTTGAGTGACTTCGAGTTGACTCTACTTGTAAGAAATGGGATAGTGGATGGAAACACGAAATGGAATCTTGAGCTTGAATTCCTGCCAAACCCAAGAACACGAGAAGGTATTGTGTTTTGGGAGAGCAAGCTCTTCGCCAGATGGTTAGGATTGAGGCGGGTCGATCCAGGAACACATTCTCGAATGAATGATGAAAAAATCCACTGGCATGTTTCAAAACAGGGCTCACTGATTTGGCTGTATGCCAAGTCGAGTTTGACCGATATTACGGTCTATGATGGCGAGCTTCTCCGACTTCCTCCTGAAATAGAGATGAGCTCAGCCATTGAGCACGTCGAATCGGTCTTGCA
>RDOF01000071.1 GCA_011365025.1 Candidatus Thorarchaeota archaeon | reverse complement strand
ATAGATGATGTCATTTGGAGAGGAGATAATTGGAGGAGACTCATCAGGAAGTACCGTCACAAATACCGTGTCTGTGGCCGACAGGAAGCTCATATCCATGAAGATGACAGTGAAGTTATGCACACCCACCTCTAATTCATCAAGGTTTATACTTACGACCTCTGCTGAGGAATTCCAGAAGCCGCCTGCATAGGGTACATCATTCCTCACCACTCCGTACACAGACGGGAAGTAGTCATGCGCCTGCCAATTTAGGATACTTCCAGTTGACCCTGATTCAATGACCAAATCACCGGGAGATGTGACAATTGGCGGAGTATAGTCGAAAAGAATCTCGGGGAAATGGTCGACAGCTCCTGCAGGACCTGGAACCAAGTAGGTACCCGACCCAATATAATCATCCCAGTAATTCCCATGGCTTGCTATATCGTCCCACATATTTCCGACCTCGCCATCATACCCATTCGCGATGTCGTTCCAACCCAGATAATTGCCATATAGAGAAGCGTTCCAGCACCCGTAGCCAAGGCAGATTCCATATCCCGTGTTATCAAAGACTCTGTTGTAGATGACATCACCCGCCATACCCATGTAGATGGACATGCCACACCATCCGCCTCTGACGGTATTGTTGGTGATGGCGAACATGTCATATTCAGATATCTCGATGCCAATCCAATTGCTGTAAATCTCATTATCGCTAATTTCCACAAAATCTGAGGTGTTTACTAGGATTCCCATGTGCAGGCTGTTTCTGATGATGTTGTTCATCAACTTGGTTTCATCCGAAAACATGATGTGCGCACCAAATTGGCAACCATCAACAATTGAATCCACGAGCATGCAGTTTGTGCAATAAGATGTGAAGAATCCAGTTGGAACACCAAAGATATTCGCATTGCTTACGGTTATGTCTTCACAAGAGGCAAGAACCACCTGCCCATACAGGCTTCCGTTAATAACCATGCTTGATTGAGACTTAAAGTATCCAAGTGGCTTTCCCCTTGCAGTATTGTCAACAAACACATTATCCGTTTCAGCCTCATCCAGAGTCCACATCATGAGACCACCATCCTGAAAAGTATTGTTAACAAAGGTGCAAGAATAGGAATCGAAAAGCGACAGGGCATTTATTGCACCTTCGACAAGTGTGTTCTCCATTGTGACCGAGGTGCAGCCTCCAATTGTAACTGCATAATTCTCATCAACTATGTGGCATGAATTTACCCGCCCATTACTTACCCCGATTAGTTGGAGTGAGTCGAACCATTCCTCGGTGGGGGAGAGGTAGCAATCCTGAATGACAAAGTGTAGAGTAGTTGAGAATATGCTGATGCACGTGGCAGCAGAAATGATGCTATAACCCTGGATGAGGAAGGGATTTCCACTTGTGCCATCGCCGAGCCAGTCCTCATCATCAGCCTGCGCCGAGAGTCCACTATCTCCGTAGATGTCAATGGGATCATGGCTTTCGTATGCCAAAGTTGGTTCATTTAGGGCGCTCAATGGAGTTGCTTCCAGTGAAGCTCCAAGACCAATAATTCGGATAGAAGCCATTGAGATTAGCACGAATAGAACGAGTAAGGTCAAAGTCCTTTTTTGCACCAATTGGTAGTCTCCTCCACGAATATGCGGGCATTGGGAATTTAGACCATTCACTTTTGCCTGTGTTTCCCCTAGCTTCTAAGAAGATAATCTTTGCCCCGAAAATCCAAGATGCAACTCAAGCATTCATGCAAGCAGCTTTTCCAGGATCTGAATCGACAAGCCGGATACGGATGCAGCAAGTTGGGAGGCATAGCTGTGTCTGAGGCTGGAGACACAATTCAGGAATGAATGGTGCAGGTATCGTGGAGCTAAGCAACCGAAGGATACCGCTGACAGCTCCGCTCACAAATGCAGGAATGAAATGATGATGAGAGACCAGTCAATTCCTTGACTAAGCCATTCCTCGACTTGGTCCTTTTCCAAGACGAAGTTGTGGGTATCTATAGTCGCCAGGCTTGTCTATAGATGAGAGTTCGCGTTTGAGCCGGTCGTACTCCTTTTCACAGTTAGATTCCAATTGGAATTTGGTCCACTTTAGTTTAATCCCACTATCTGTGATTGACTCAATGTCTTTGAAGGACGCAAGCAAATCGATATTGGGTTGCGCATGAAGGCGTTCCAGTGCCTCCTCGAAGAATCCACCGCCCAAGACCAAATAGATCTCATTGCTAGTATCAAACCAAACATCAATGACGTTGCCCACCTTAAAGCCGTCTGTATCAATGACTTTCATCTTTGATAATTTCGAGAGCTTAATGTCGCCCTCTACCATGACATCGGGGTCAAGGGTTGTCTTTAGCTTCTCTTTGTCTGCACAAAGGACGATCCTGTCATCCTCAACCACATCCATTACATCAGTTGTGAAGACAGGGTCATTATCAGGTCGTGCTCCGATTGATTCAAGAAATTCCTCTATTCTTCCTCCAGCAAGAACAATTGACTTCGGGACAAGTCTATTCCCTTCCAAGTGAAAGATGAAATCCGACACATTACCGATTTTGGTTCCATGAGCGTCAACGACATCTTTGTTCTTGACATCGCTGTATTTCATATTGCAGCATTTGAACATAGACGACACCTACAATTGTTAACGATTGTTAATAGTTAATAAGTATTTCTCTCAAGAGAATTAGTCCGTCAACCAGACAGTAGTAGAAAAGGTTTTGCATTAATTGGCAGAAATCAAAACCTAGTTTGAAATTAAAATTGCCAGAGCCCCGAGGGGCTCCTGCATCTATGCAAAATGCAACTAGTAGACTTCACGAGGACTCTGGCGAAGCCTTTCGGGAAGCTGACCGCCCTCGCCCAATACTTCCAACTCATGGTCCCTTCCGTATCGCCCGCCGTCACTCATTAGGAAACCCGTTTTAGTGATCCCACGAGCCTGCCGCTCGGCGGCTCTCCTTGCAATCATTCCAACATTTGTTGGAACTGTCATCAACAACTTCCTTTGAGCCTCATCGATAGCCAGCAGAATTGAGTCATCGCTTGAGGTTCTAGTGGTTTCGTGAAATTGTGAGTCCTTCTCATTGAACTCTAGATACCATGGCATTTGAATTCTTAGCCTCCAGATGGGAGTTTTGCTCAACCTTGTTCATTTACCATATATACATTGTTTGGGTCTTTTCAGAGGACTCCAGCTAGCATGGCATGCTAAGTTGGAAGCAAGTGAGCCGTATTGCAATGGGCACAGATGACAGCTTCAACATACGGCTCAGGCATTGGCAAAGGCGCTCCGCAATTCTGACATCTCAGTTCCTTGATCTCTTTCCTTCTCTCGGGAGGTATTTCAAGTCGAAAGACCTTTTGTGCGATATCTCTCAATGTCTTTCCAATCTTCGCAGCGGCCACTGATATTGCACTTGTTTCAGATTCACTCAAGGAACCAAGTCCAACAGCTTGAAAGAAGTTGTCAATTGCCTTGCCAATCTTCCCAAAAATCGAACCTGCCTTCCAGGCCATTACGTCAGGCACATGCAACTCCAATAGCTCGTCATCAGGATGACTGGGAATCTGGTAGCCCTTTTTCCAATCTGATCTTTCAGATCGCGTAGATGAGAGCTGTTGTTTGCATCCGGGGCAAATGAGCTTCCATTCTTTCTTTCCGAACCACCCCTTCTTCTGTTTTTGCTCTCCAATATCATACCAGCAGCGTTTGTGCGCAACCTTTCCGCAATTTGGACAAGAGAAAAGGTAGTACTTGTCTGGCATGGCCTTAATGGATTTTCCATTGGGCAAATGCTGATACGCAAGATCGTCAGCAGTGTTGTTTAGCAGGTATTTTCCGCAAATGAAGCAGGTCTTTCCGTCAAACTGGGATATTTTGGAAACTGGTATTCGCACTCTAGTTGGCCTCAAGGAGGGATTAGCTAACTTCACTTAAAATGCTTCGCAGAAGGGTAAAGCAAAGCCGCACCCTTCCTATGGATTCGGGTTTCACCCGCAGAGTGGAAGATGTCGAACTAGATTTAAGTAGCTGTCGAAATTCCGGTAGGAGAGCAATATGGACTCAAGAAGGGTTGGGTGCGAAAATCCATGAGCCAGTCCTCGTACATAAGGAAGCTATCGATAATTGATAAGGGTGCCATTTCATCCGTTGGTGGAAAAGCCGGAAATCTAACTACGCTAATTGAAAAAGGAATTCGAGTACCACAGGGTTTCGTTCTTACTACCGATGCATATCGAGATTCTGTGTTCGAATCCATCTCCAGCAAAATTAGTTTGGCTCTAGAATCAATCGACTATAGCAAACCAGTTTCTATAGAGGAGGCGTCTCGGAGAATAAGAGCGCTTTTCGAAAGAATGAAACTGCCTGGGAAGGTCGTGGAGGAGCTTAGAGAAACCTATGAGGGCAGCATGGCAGGTCCTGTTGCTGTTCGTTCATCGGGTACTGCTGAAGATTTGCCAGAGGCGTCATTTGCAGGACAATATGAAACATTCCTCAATGTGAAGGGAACCGATGACGTTCTTGAATCGGTCAAAAAGTGTTATAGCTCCCTTTGGACTGACCGGGCAATTGCTTACCGCAATGCGAATAGCATTCCGCATGAGAAGGTGCATCTTGCGGTTCTTGTTCAATCAATGGTTCCAGCCAGAAGTGCAGGGGTCATGTTTACTAGCAGCCCTACCTCGCCCGCCGGTGAAGAACTCATGATAGAGTCGAATTTCGGACTTGGTGAATCCGTTGTGAACGGATCTGCAGTCCCAGACCGATTTGTTGTTCGCAAAGGGACGAAAGGCAACTACGAATTAGTAAGCAAGGAAATTGGGACCAAGAACCTCGTGATTGATGCAGCTGGAAAGACCTCCGGAGTCGTAGTTAAACAGGTTTCTGCCGATCTGGTTGAAGCCTCTTCATTAAGTGACAAGGAGGTCATTGAACTGGCGAGAATAGGTGGGGAAATAGAGGGGATTTTTTTGTCACCCCAGGATGTAGAATGGGCAGTAGACCAGAGCGGGACAATTCATATTCTCCAATCAAGACCAATAACAACGCTTGCCGCAAAAAAGAAGGATGACAGCAAAGAGATACTCTGGTCAAGAGGATACGCTGATGATTATTGGTGTGACAATGTAACCCCCCTTTTCTACGACCTCCTTGGTGACCAAATTACGTACATTGTAAATATCGAACTGAACGATATCATGGGCTACAAGGGTATGCCAAAAGAACTCCTGAAACTCTTTCAGGCTCATGTCTACTTCAACCTCGAGGTCATAAAAAACAAAGTAGTCAATGAGATGCCAACTTTCATTCGCTCCGAGGACCTTCTCAACATCTTCCCTGAAGGACATGGACCCTATGGAAAAGAAACAATGAGGAACCTGCCCTTTGCAATAAAGAATCGAATTATGGCGGAGATTCGTGTCATGCTCTTCGACTCCGACGGAAGCATGACAAATACTGACAAGAGATATCGTGAGTGGACCGACGACGTCTTCGTACCCTACCTACAGGAGTTTGATTCCAAACTCAAAAGCTTAGATGAATCAAGCGACTTGAACGAATTGTTGAGGCTTGCGAAGGAACTTGACAAGGTCATGATGCGACATTTCAGAATGGTTAGGTACGGAATTCCTGTGCATAATCTCGGCATGAGCCTCATTACAAACTACCTTCTTCAGACATTTCTCAGCGAACAAGAGGCCTCGCAGTGTTTTCCACTTCTTATTTCTGGACTAAGGCACAAGACGACCGAAACAAATGATGCGATTAATTCGCTGGCCAGCCTTGCGCGAGCATCGCCTGTTGTAAAGGGAATAATCGAAAAAACAGATTCGAATCAAATGCTAGAAGCGATGAAGAAAGCTGGAACAGCAGAAGCCAACGAGTTTCTTACCGAGTTTGAGAAGTTTTCTGCGGAATACGGAGTAAGGGGCTATACTCGCGAACCCTATTATCCACGTTGGGGCGAGAAGCCAAGTCTTGTGTTTGACATTCTAAAGCCCTTGATGGAGGCGTCGAGGTCTTCTATTCCCACATTTAATGAGGTTCAAGAATTGCAGCAGAAAACTGAACTTGAGGTGAAATCGAAGATTGCAAAGCAAAGCCTTGGTTTCATTAAATGGGGGTTGCTTTCCGCCATATTGGGGATGAGCAGAAAATACCTCTGTTTTAGAGAAGATCAGAGATTCAATTTGGATAGATGGATTACAAGAAATCGAGCGCTCTTCTTGAAAGTTGGAGCAATACTAACAGAGAGGAATGTTCTAAGTGACCCTTCACGGGTTTTCTTTCTTCATAGAAAAGAAATCCTAAGAATTGCGGAAGGCCACTTTGATGAATCCGGCCGAGAGCTGTACAAGAAGCTCACAGAGGAGCGTTATATGGAGTTCAAGAAATATGAGGATACCGTACCTCCAAAATTCATTCAGGGGGAGAGGGAGTACAATGACCCATTGCCGGTGTCAGACCAAGATGGGATACTAAAGGGAATTCCAGCTAGCCAAGGAGAAGCAAGTGGGAATGTGCGTGTTCTTGCCAGTATCCATGAGATTCCGTACGTGAAATCCGGAGAGATTATTGTTGTTCCCAGAACAGACCCCGGATGGACTCCAGTGTTTTCCAAGATTGGCGGACTCATAACCGAGACTGGAGGCGTTCTTTCACATGGTGCTGTGGTTTCAAGGGAGTATGGAATACCTGCAGTGACGAACATAAGAAATGTATGCCAAACCCTCAAGACGGGCGACTATGTCACTATAAATGGGTCAGAAGGGACTGTCCGTTTTCATCACGGGGAGGCATAATATCGAATGGAACCTTTGACACACAAACCCAGGTCAAGCAACCTGGAGTGGAATGAATCATATTACTTTGTCTTCTTTGACAAGAATCAGAACTTTGGATTAATGAATAGGGTTGGATTCAAGCCAAACAAGCCTGAAGGGATGACCTTTCTTTTCATCTTCTTACCTGATGGCAGAGCTGCCGCCTTTCATGCTACGGATAACGGTCAAGAATATCCAAGGAATCTGAGAGTCCAAGGCGTTCAGCATCAATGCATAGCTGATGGAAATTGGAGGTATCAGTTCGAAGGACCGGTGGTTGTGGTGAGGGATCCAGAAGTCCTGCCAGAGGTGAGAACGAATCCTGGACTAATAGAAGACCTAGTCGATGGATCAATGAACCTAGAATTTCACCAAATAAGCAACACGTACGAATACAGCGAACACATGACTCCTGAGGCTCTTGAACTTGGCAAGAAGACTGGGGACATGCATTGGGAGCAAATTGCGGTGATTAATGGGAATGTCCGTCTGGGTGATTTGGAGTACGATATCAGGAATGCAATGGGTCAGCGAGATCATACACACGGCATTCGAGAATGGACGGCAATCGACAACTGGTTCTATTTCGTGGTTTGGTTTGACCAGCAACTCGCAATAAATCCGGCTGCGGTATTTGACAATAGAGGAAGGATTGGTCCTGGGGGATTCATATTTCGTGATGGGGCAAACATCCCAATCATGGACATTCAGCTCAGAAGTCATGAGCTAAGAGCCGATGGCATTTATCCCTCTAAAACCAAATTGGAAATTCTGGATGCAGAGGATAGAATCTATGAGCTAATTGCCAAGCCAGGGCGAATAGTTCCGGTGCCTTTCATCGACGAAAAGGGGAGGAAGTCTGCACTCGTTCAATCATTTGGTGAATTCGAACTGAATGGTAGAAAAGGTGGGTATGGCTCCTACGAAACGCTTCGAAGACTAGACTAGATGATGGGAATACAGCTCTTCGGTGTGTAATAGTGACTTTTAACAAGGTATACGGGAAATACGTGAGCAAGTGGTAAGCATGTTTGACTTGGTTCAGGAACGCGACATTGACAGAAAACTATCACCAAGAACCATGGTATATGTCATGACACATGCAGAAAGTAGCTATGAAGATAAGGGTAGGCTTACAGAGAATGGGAAAACTCAAGCCTTCGAACTCGCTCATTCTCGTGTTGCCAGCGGGGTTTTTTCAATTTGCTCATCGCCGGCGGATGCCGCCATAGCAACCGGAAAGGAGCTCGAAATCGAATTCGAAGTTAGCCTTGAATCAATTGAAGACCTAGTCAACGTTAAACTGGGCAAGAGAGAACCTTCAACGGAAGACATGACGAAGATACTTCCATCTCTTTGGCGTGATCCGGAATGGGTGCCTGATAATGGGGAGTCCCTAATGATTGCGAGAGAGAGAATCTCATCCTACATGAGTCGGCTAGTTGGAAGGCACAAAAATGTGGGTATAGCGATTGTCACGCACCCGATGATAGCGGTTCTAATTGACACGCTTGTAATGGGAGGAGCACCGGAGGTTGACACCTGGCTTTCAATGGGTTATGCCTCCTGTGCCGCATACGAGTACTCTAGGGATGGGTGGGTTCGTGTGTCATCACATGACAACAGCTATCTGACCCAGCCCTCTACCGTCAGAGACATGCTTCCTAAGGAAATCCTTGATGCGCTGGATTCACCGTAGATCGCTGTGGAAAGAAAAAGAGGGAGTTCTCGGACCAGAGTAATCAAGCTCGGCCCGAGATTCCACTCGACTAGTTTCGTCGCCTAGCAAGCACCAGAACCAAGACCGTGATTCCGACAGCTGATCCAATGAGGATATAAAGAGCAGTCTGACCATCACCGGTTGTTGTGGTTGTGGTTGTTGTGGTGGTTGTGGTGGTGTTTGTCGCACTTGGTCTCTGGAATGCGCTGCTGTAGGAAACAAACACGGGATCACAGCGAACTTCTTCGCCACTCCAGTATTCATATCCGGCAGTCATGAAGAGCATCGCCGCATCGACTTGCCAATCGGTAACGGTTATTCCAGAAGCAGATTGATACATTACGCTGAATGCACCCAGCGGAGCTGTAGATGAGCCCGAGATGTGCTCTTCTGTGAACCCATCACCTGCATAGTAATAGGGTAATCCACCCATGGTAACATTGGCAAAGGGCTGATTGGCAGCTCCGAACTCGTAATAGTCCGCCTCAACGCTGTTAGCGTTTGTATCACCCACAGGAGCTCCATCCGCGGAGTATTGAGTTCTAGTCGCAGTTCCCAATATTCCAAAGAAGTTCACAGCCAGACTCCGGTTCTCAAGAACCGAGCTATCAAACTCGTTTAGAGTCCAATGACCAAAGATTTGGTCCACTTTGAAGGCAACGGCGTGGTTCCACTTTGTTGGATCAGCGGCATCATACTCGACCATATCAACGTTGAAGCTGATATCGAATGACATGGATTCCACAGTGGCCGTTGAAATCCAGTAGTCGAAATCATCTGCAGTAAGGCTTGAAACTGCCTCATATGACTGACGATAATCCCATGCACCTCTAATTCCATCTGAGTCACGAATTCTTAGAGGGTA
>RDOF01000070.1:9677-9905 GCA_011365025.1 Candidatus Thorarchaeota archaeon | reverse complement strand
CGAGAATAACCCAGCCTAATCGTTTTGCGTTCTTCAGTCACCCTATCACCCCAAGAAGCGGAATTCCCACGGAAAAGAATAGAACAATGCCAAAGAGGCCGGTGTAGTAGGGGAAGTACCAGTAGGCTCTCTCAATGCTGACACTTGGTCTGAGTAGAAGGTAAAGGGGAATTGCAGGATACATGAGCATGAGCATATTCCATGGCGGATTCCAGGGGGTTATGAATA
>RDOF01000070.1:0-9667 GCA_011365025.1 Candidatus Thorarchaeota archaeon | reverse complement strand
CAAAATTCCAGCAAAGAGACCCCAAAAGAGCAGACACAGGAGTAGTGATGTTTTCTTTCCAGCGATAACTGCTGTGGTCCTTAGATTCGCCTTCTTATCAGCTTCAATATCTGGAATTGCAGAAAACAGCTGCATTGCGGATGTCCACATGAAGGCGGCAAAGAGCGGTAGAATTGGTGGTATTATGGCTGTGACTTCGTAATACGCAATAATGGCTGGAATGACATAGAGGAAGTTTGAAGCGAAATCAACAACTGGTTTTGATTTGAATCGTAGCGGTTTGACACTGTAGAAGAAGGAGAGCAGAAACCACGATGCAAATAGCATCACTCCAACTATGTCACGCTGGAATAGCATGAGCAAGATGCCATATATTGCAGAGAGTGACACAAGAGCGTAAAGGTTGCGCCGGTCCCTCTCAGCTGCTCTATACTCCTTTTCGTCCTTCTTAGGGTTGAACACGTCTGTGTCCTTGTCTGAAATGTCGTTCACACCATAGAGGAATATGTTTGCAGGAATCATGAAGAAGAACAAGTGGAGAAGGAAGAAGGGGTCCAGTAGCTGGGCAGCGTCTGAAATGGCGATGATATATCCGATAAGATATGTGCCGCCTAGGTATAGCCAGAATCTAACCCTAGAAACCTTGAATGCCAAGTACCATATGCTGGTCACCATCTTTCATCTCCAGAATGCAAGTCCTCTATCTCGCAAGGGGATAATGCTCATCCACAAGGTCCGCCACAATCTCAGAGGCAATGAGGGCCATTGGAACACCAATCCCAGGGTGCGTATACTGTCCAGTATAAAACAGGTTCTTAACCTTCTTGGAATGATGTCGAGGTCTGAAAAAGGCAGATTGGCTAAAGGTGTGAGTTAGGCCAACAGCAGTGCCCTTGTATGCATTATAGTCCTGGGCAAAATCGTTCAGCGAGAAGATACGCTTGACGACTAGGTGCTCACGCAGTTTTGTTCCGGCCACTTTTTCCATGTGAGTCATCATCTTCTCGAAGTACTCCTCTCGAAGCTGCGGAGTGTCTTCAATTCCTGGGGATATTGGCACCGTGACAAATACATTCTCGTAGCCCTCTGGCGCAACTGTCGGGTCTTTGCGCGAGGGACATGAAAGATAGTAGGCGGGTTCTGATGGCCATGAAGGATTATCGAATATTTGCTCGAAGTGCTTCACCCAGTCATGTTCGAGAATGACGTTGTGATTAACCAGCCCATCAAGCCGTTTGTTGAATCCCAGGTAAAGAACGAAGGCTGATGGCGCAATGGTCTTCTTCTCCCAGTAGCTCTTAGGATAGGCTTGGTACTTATCCTCCAAGAGATTCATTTCTGTATGTGGGTAGTCTACGTTTGAAATCACAACATCAGCATCAAAATACCCTTGCGTCGTTTTCACTCCTTTTGCAATGCCCCCCTCAACATTGATGGCTGTTGCTTCATGGTTGTAGAGAACTCTTGCGCCATGATCTTCGGTGAGTTGAAGAAGCGCGTCAACAATCTTTCCAAGACCGCCCATCGGATACCAAACTCCAAGATTAAAGTCGATGTGGGAAATCATGGAGTAGAGTGCTGGGGTGTTCTTTGGATTTCCTCCAAGGAAGACAATTGAGTATTGCAGTATCTTTCTTGCTCTTTCATTTTCAAAGTACTTCTTCGTAATCTTGTCAATGTTTGACAGGATACTGAGTTTTTTCCCAGCACCCATAAGTCGAGGACTGAGCATACCTCTAATACCAACAAGGTCTTCATACATCAGACCCTTCATCAGATAATCATATTTTTCTTGAGCCTGCTTCAGGAACCGTTTCAGCTTATTCGCCCCATCCTCCTCTAGCCTCTCAAAAAGATCCATGTTTTTCTCAAGGTCAGCTGAGATATCGAGGACCTCATCAGAAAAGAAAATCCGGTATGAAGGATCAAGTCTAATGAGCTCATAGAAGTCTGCAACCTTCTTTCCAAAATTCTCGAAGTAGTGTTCGAATATTTCGGGCATGAGATACCATGATGGACCCATATCAAATAGGAATCCGTCCTTCGTCCATACTCTTGCTCTACCTCCGGGCTCTGCGTTCTTTTCCAAAACCGTAACATCATATCCCTCTCGTGCGAGCAAGGGGGCGACAGACAGGCCTCCGACGCCCGCACCCAATACTGCTACTTTCATACAGATTTTCTCCTCAAGTTGCGGCGCAGGGTGATAGTTCCTCACAAGAGGAGTTACATGCTAGTGTGGCAGGGCCAAACAGAAATCACCCGTGCACCGCTGTAACAAATATTTTAAATACTATAATAATATTTCCCATAGATGAAATAATAATCTGCAAGAGTATTAGGCATGGCGGTGGGCAAATGTTCAACGATTACAAAACACATCTTACCGTATTACCATCTGAGATTGAGTCTCTGCCAACAGCGAATCCAATGGATTTGGAGGCAAGTTATGATTACTGCATGAATCTCTTCCAGCTTCATGCACGCTCCTTCCATTTCGCTTCTCGATATCTCAACAATGAGGAACGGCGGTCTATAGCTGCCCTGTATGCCTTCTGTCGACTTGTCGATGACTTTGCGGATGAATTGGACCTTCCGAAAGACCAGCTGGAACGCGAGCTGGACGTTCTGAAGAACCTGGTTACAAAAATGTCTGAGGGTAAGGTTTTCGCTCATCCTCTCTTCAGGGCTTTTGGTGATACTCTTGTCAAGTACAAGATACCCGTCAAGTATCTTTATGACCTAGTTGAGGGCGTGAGGATGGACATCAACTTGACAGAGATTTGCACCGTGGATGAGCTGGACAAGTATTGCTACTACGTTGCTTCAACTGTTGGTATAATGATGTGTCATATCTGGAGACGGATTGAACCTGAAACTCTGGAACGGGCGGCGGATCTTGGTCATGCAATGCAGATAACCAACATTTTGCGGGACATTGAAGAGGACTATGAAAACGGACGCATCTACATTCCTCTGGAAACTCGGCGTGAATTCAAGGTGGACGAGTCGGATTTCAATAACAAACGAGTTAGTCCAAACTTCAAGTGGATGATTCAGCACCTAATCGCGAGGGCACGGAGCATCTATGCAAGGGCTGAGGTAGGCAATCGTGATTTGCCTCCTGGCGCTGCTTTCACCGTAAAGGTGGCAGGCCGAGTATATGGTGAAATCATGACAGAAATCGAAAAGATGGATTACAACGTATTCAAGAAGCGAGCGGTGGTTCCCAAATGGAAGAAGCTCTGGATTGCACGCAAGTTGCGTTCTGAATACAAACGCGAGAAGAAGGAGTATGATTTAGAAAAACTCAACGGCTCAGCTCTTTGAAAGGAGAATTCTACTGATGGCATCTGAGAAGACTAGTGAAAATCGTGGCAAAAGTGTTGTTGTGATTGGGGGAGGATTTGGGGGCTTAAGCGCAGCTGTACGGTTGCAGGCTTCTGGGTATCCCGTAACCCTGCTTGAAAAGCGTAATCAGCTTGGAGGTCGTGCTGGTGTGTTCTCAGAGAAGGGATACACATTCGATACGGGTCCAACTATACTTACACCTCCCTTCTTGATTGATGCCATTTTTGAGTATGCAGGAAGGAAATCTTCGGATTATGTTGAGCTTGTGAAGGTTTCACCAAAATACCGTCTATACTTCCCAGATGGGACACAAATGAATTACAGTGGGTACGAAGAGAATCTGAAGGAAGTAGAACGACTAAGCCCCAACGATGTGAAAGGGTACTCCAAATTCATGAAGGCCGTTAAGCCAATTTACGAGTTGGGCTTCGAAACCTTTGGGTCCATGCCCTTTGAGTCTCTCTGGAGCATGGCAAAAATGGGTCCTGCGGGCGTTCGATACAAAGCCTACAAGAGCGTTCATGGAATGGTTGCTAGCCATGTTAAGGATCCAAGACTTCGAATGGCTCTCTCCTTTAATCCCCTCTTCATTGGAGGAAATCCCTTCACGGCAACGGCTATCTACACGCTAATCACTTACATCGAAGAGAAGCATGGCATGTGGTGGGTCCGTGGCGGCACACACAAGCTCGTTGACGCCCTTGAGAGGCTCTTCATCGAACTAGGTGGTAAAATTGAGCTCAATACCGAAGTTGATAAAATGGAGGTCTCATCGTCAAAACGGGTAGAGGGCGTAACAACCGCAAATGGGAAGCACCATGATGCTAACATTGTTGTATCGAATGCCGACATTGCTCACACTTACATGAATCTCATTGATTCAAGATATAGGAAGAAGAATAGTGACAGGCGATACCGCAAAGCTAAGTACAGTATGAGTCTTTTCATGACCTACTTCGGTGTAGAAAAGAAGTACGAAGACATGACCCAGCATAGCATAGTTTTCGGGCCTCGGTATAAGCCGCTTGTCAATGATATTTTCAAGCATCATGTTGTGCCTGACGATTTCTCTACTTATCTTCACATCCCTACACGTACTGATCCTCAGCTAGCTCCAGAGGGTTGTGAAACCATGTATGCCTGCACCCCCGTTTCGAATCTGGATTCTAATACAAACTGGGATGAGAAGAGGGAGTCATTCAAGGATCACATTCTTTCAGCACTAAACGAGCGCCTGCTTCCAGGACTCCTGGATAATCTGGCTGTTGTCAGGACTTACACCCCGGCTGACTACGAGAAGGACTTTCACTCGTACAAGGGGGCAGCTTTCCAATTGCAGCCATTACTGCTCCAGTCGGGTTATTTCAGGCCTCATAATCGGTCTCGTGACATCAAAGGACTATACATTGTTGGTGCAGGAACTCATCCAGGTGCGGGTGTGCCCAGTGTCATTATGAGCGCTGATCTGACGACGAGACTCGTCCTTCAAGATGACAAGGACGGTCGACTCTAATCGGATGGGACGAAGCTGTGTCACAATTGCCTCCACTGGTAAAGCCCCTTATTTCCTCCTTTCTTTGAAGCAAAACAGATGGTTCTCTTCGAGCTCCCATGAGCTGCTTCACTATGCCTGCAAAGGTGCATTTGCCGGACACTTGGAACATTGACTTAGAAGGAGTTCAGCTGTGTTCGACTAGCTATCGATTTCAGACGGCAAGGTTATCCCGTTTTGTACCTACAACAATTTTCATAGGTTGAGAGTTGAAGAAAAAAACGGATATGTTAAGAACCATAGGCAACCAGTGAAAAGAAACGAGAGGATGATACAGTGCCAATCAGGATTCTAACAGTCGATGATGATGCCGATTTGCTGAAAATGGTGAACCGATTCCTTCGAGAAGAATCTGAGAGATTCAACATTATTTCAGCTAGGTCTGCTCAAGATGCATTGCGCCTACTTGAGCATGAGCAAATTGATGCGATTGTATGCGATTTCCACTTGGGTGACAATGAGATGAATGGCTTGGAGCTACTGGAGTGGCTAAGGCAATCCGGGAACTCGCTTCCATTCATAATGTTCACAGGAAGAAGCAGGGAAGAGGTTGCAATAAAAGCACTGAATCTCGGCGCGGATTTCTATCTTAGGAAGGATCCGGAGGACCCTGTGGGTCTCTTCAAGGAGTTGGCTCATCATATTCAAAGCTCTGTTGACAACCGGAGAATGGAAAGAGCTTTGGAGGCAAGCAACTCTCGATTTCGCCAGCTATTCACCTCATCTCTCGATGGCATAGCAGCCTTTGATTTTGAGGGGAATCTGGTTGATGCAAACCCTGCCTTCGAACGAATTACAGGATATTCAAGGAAGGAATTGCTGGGACTTAATTTTAAGGCGTTGTCTGAGCAACAATGGTACTCCCAGCTGACAGAAACAGGTGAAAACATTCAAAGGACCGGTGCCCCAAGACTGCTGGAGACCGCGCTGCTTCGTAAGAATGGCAGCACTATTTCGGTTTCTGTAAATGCCTGGGTGATGGCTGACGACCATGGTACCCCTATCGGTTCCTGGGCAATTGTCAGGGATACAAGCGCAAGGAAGCTATCTGAGACTGCTCTTGAGGAGTCAGAAACCAGATTCAGAAGTGTCTTTGAGGAGTCTCCTATAGCCATTGCAATTTTCGACAAGGATGGGAATCTCACAGCGGCAAATCGCCAGTGCCTCAGTATGTTTGGCCTTGCATCAGCTGAAAATGTTATAGGATACAACTTCTTTCAAGACCCAATGCTTCGCAAGGAAGTGAAGGAGCAGCTGCAATCTGGTAGAGTAGCAACGTTCGATAGGGAGTACGATTTCTCGGAAGTTGCGCACGAGCGACTCTACGAAACGGAGAGAAGCGGCAGCGTTCACCTTCAAGTAGTAGCAGCTCCCTTCGGGACATCTGTCACTGGCGACTTCTCCGGCTTCACATTTCATATGCAGGAGAAATCGAGCCCATCTGACATGGGGCTCTTGGTCCTCGCTGCGACGCAACAGCAGATGAGCGTCCTTTTTGAGAATACACCAGTAGCTTTGGCATTTCACCGAATTATAACGGATGATGAAAACACTCCGATTGATTATACATTTCTCCAGGTGAACGCGGCATTCGAGGAGTTCACTGGTCTAAGCAGAAGAGAGATCATAGGGAAGACAATCACGCAGGTACTGCCCGGCATCAAGAATTCCGAATTCAACTGGATTGAAGTCTATGGCAAGGTGGCGCTCACGCAGGAACCAGTTCAATTCCAGCAGTATGCAGAGCCTCTCAAACGTTGGTATTCAGTTACGGCATATTCTCCTATGAAAGGACTCTTCATTACAGCCTTCACTGATATAACTGAGCAGGTGGGGGTGTATGAAGAACTCAAAAAGCAAAAGGAAGAGCTAAGTGATTTCGCGCATCACATGAAGCATGAGCTCTCAAATTACCTGCTTAAGATCAGCGGCTTTCTTCATCTGACACACGAACTGCAGAATGATGAAAACTTTGCAAAGTTGCCTGTGCTTATTGAGGAGATGAACCAACTCCTGGAGCATTCGGCACAGCTCGCTGATGCTGGTCTTGCAATTGAGAAGAAGGAAACGGTCAGACTGAGTGAAATAGCTGATGAAGTGGCAAATAGTCACATTCCCTCGTCTATCGAGTATATACGAACGGATTTGCCTGAGGTTGTAGGTGATAGGACCCGCATTCTGCAGGTGTTTTCAAATATCATTGATAATGCGATAGTTCATGGAAAACCAAGTAGAATTGAACTGACAAACAGAAAATCACAGGGTCAATCATTATTGGAGATAACAAACGATGGTTTGGAAATTTCTCCTGAGGTAAGAAGCAGAATCTTCGACCGAGGATTCACTAGTAAGCAGGGCCGGCTTGGCTACGGTCTGGCAATTGCCAAGCGGATTGTGGAGGCCCATGGATGGAGGCTCAGTTTGAAGGCAACTTCCCCCACAACATTCGTGATAGAGATTCCTGACAATTAGCTGATTCTTAGCCCTTCTGCAGCCAGATTAGAAAGACCTAAAAGGAAATTCCGGGTTGTCCTGATTAATTCCCAATTTAACTAAAAAAATTGGAATATCAGCTAGTGGTGCCTTCAAATGTCAGACGCGCCCCTCAAAACCTATGGCCCTCTTGTGCGCTTTCTTGAGAAACAGGCGGAATGGCTTGGACTTGGGAAGAATGCCGGACCTGTTCTTGCAGTCCTCTACTTGGCCAAATACCAAGGAGAAGGCACACTAAGTGCAGAAGATATTGCCGATAGGACAAGCTATTCCCGCAGCAACGTTGGACTCATTATCTCTCAAATGGAGGCCCTGGGATTAATCAGCGGAGAGATGGACTATGATCAAACAGGCCGAGGCAGAAGAAGATTTCTGTACTTCATTGAAGATAAAGTGTCATCCATTGTATCTCTAGGAATAAAGAAGACCATCGATAAACTTGAGGACTCGATAACGGAAATGGAATCAATAAAGAATCTCTACAGATCCGATGCTCCTCATGTAGCCAAAATGATGGACGGGTTTCTCAAAGAAGCCCGTGAAATAATGTTAGCACTTAAGCCTCTTCCAGAAAGCATAGAGTAGGAGTTACTTCTTCTTAGCATTCTCAACCAGTTCATTTGCAAAATCCACTGCGTCCCTGGCATTGGAAGCATAGCCGTTTGCTCCCACCTTCTTCCACAATTCAGAATCAATATTGAATGGCCTCCCACCAACAATGACTATCAGTTTTCTCCCTAAATCTGACTCTCTGATTATGCGAATGGTATCGTGCACCAATGGTACATGTGCGGCCAGAGTTGCAGATATGGCGACAACATCGGGCTTCCGCTTTTCGATAAAGGAAACAATACCTTTCGTGGGTACATTTGCTCCGAGGTAGTATGAAATCCAACCATCCATTTCGAAGAAGTCTGCAACAATCTTCAGACCTACGTCATGCAATTCCCCGGCAACGCAGAGAAGTAACACCATCCTATCCTTCTTCTTGCCTAGAAACCTCGGTCTGAGCTGATTCATTATCAAGCGTGTTGCTGCCGTGCTGTAATGTTCTTGTGCGACAGTGATTTCTCCTTGAAGCCAAAGTCTTCCAATCTCCTGAAGCGAAATGGCGAAAATTTCTAGGTATACTCTTTCTAAAGACATTCCTTGGCCGAGTATTTCAAAAATGAGTTTCTCTGCCTTCTCTTTATTTCCATCAAGAAGCTCATTGATGTATTGTGTCACGACCACTGACAACGAGGGGTCTTCTCCCAAATAGGCAGGCATCTCAACATCTGCTTCTTCAAGCTGTTTCAATCCCTCATCAAGATAGTCAATAGAGAGGGCTTTCGTTTCTACAGGTAATTCTTTCATCAGTGCGTCCCTGATGCAATTGATGCTTGTAATCAGATCCTCCA
Organism: Candidatus Thorarchaeota archaeon; assembly: GCA_011365025.1. The sequence goes on along the minus strand of RDOF01000070.1, from coordinate 871 downwards.
CAGGTAGATTGAGATTATGAATCAGAACCTTCACCCATTGCATATAGGAGGTAAAGAGCAGCGGACTCTCCATTCTAAGCGCCGCGTCAAGATATTGCAGGTGATATTCCAAATCGCGACGATATGTTTCCATGGCTTCAGAAGGATATCTCTCACTTAGGCTGGTGTCAAGATTCCTATGACAATCAAGGGCCCTTGATACAATTGCACTTGTTACCTCCCCAAGCACCCTTGATTCCCTTCTGCCCATCGCGGGTTTTTATCTCCTTTAGAGTCGTATCAAATTCAACTAGAATGCCAGCCATCCACCGTCGACGGCAATGGTCTGACCTGTGATGTACCGAGCATCGTCACTGGCCAAGAAGCAAGCGGCTCCCCTTATCCATTCGTTCTGCGCATACATTGGTAGAGCCGTCCTTGGATCAATCATTGTTTCTCGTATTTGTTTGTCCTTCAAAGCGCCTTCCGACATTGCTGTGGGAAAGAAACCTGGGGCAATTGCATTGACCCGAATGTTATGTTCTCCCAGTTCAACGGCTAGTGCCTTAGTCATGGCAATCATGCCGCCCTTTGATGCATAATAGCTCACCTCCGTGAACTTTGTTCCTCCAAATCCAAATGTTGAGGATATGTTGATTATGCATCCGCGCTTTCTTGGAATCATTATCTTGGCAGCTTCTCTGGTTGCAACAAAGGCAGATGTGAGGTTTACATCCATCACCCTATGCCAATCATCAATTGTCTGTTCAATGAGTGGCTTCACTATGTACATGCCTGCATTGTTCACGAGCACGTCGACCGGACCCAGCTCACTTTTCGTCTTCTCAACCAACTTGATGATCTCTATCTCTTTTGACACATCTGTCTGCAC
>RDOF01000006.1 GCA_011365025.1 Candidatus Thorarchaeota archaeon | reverse complement strand
GAAGTCTACGTGTACAAGACCAGCCCTACCAATGCAGACACAGACTTCGATAATATAGCAGACAATGACGAGATATTCAACAGCCATACTAACCCCAATCTTGCAGACACTGATGGGGACGGAATTCCAGATGACCTTGACGACCAGGATGCGGACGGGCTCAACAACCACGACGAGATATATGTCTACGAAACCAACTGCACGTTGTTCGATACTGATGGAGACATGCTTGGAGATGGGTACGAAATCGCCTACAATCCATGGAGAACCGACCCGAACGAGGCCGATACAGACGACGATTTGCTCAGCGACTGGGATGAGATCTTCATCTGGTCATGCAACCCAACTCGAAAGGACACCGACGGAGATTTGCTTGGAGATGGTGAGGAGGTGCTAACCTGGCACACTAATCCCAACCTTGATGATACGGACGATGATTTGGTCAGTGACTACGATGAGATCAAGGTCTTCGAAACAAATGCCCTAGACCCAGACTCTGATGATGACGGTTTAACTGACGGCCAGGAGCTCTTTGACGAGGAAATCAACACTGACCCATTAGACGAAGACACCGATGATGACCTGCTCTGGGATGGCGACGAGATTGCCATAGGAACCAATCCGAGAGACAAGGACACGGACGACGATGACTTAACGGACTACGAAGAGGTCACAATGACCTTCACAAATCCACTCCTGTACAGCACGGAGGGTGATGGTATCTCAGACGCAGACCGTGATGGCGACAATGATATGCTAACCAATTCTCAGGAGATTCGGCTCACAAAGACAAACCCCGCAAATAACGACACTGACGCCGATGGGACAATCGATGGCATGGATGACGAGGACAGGGATCTCTTAACCAACTATGAAGAGTGCGTCATCACGAAGACCAATCCCCGCGACAGAGACTCTGATGATGATGGTGTGAGCGACCTGAACGACGACGAGGATGCTGATGGCCTCACAAATGGGGACGAGGTGCACATTCATCTGACCAATCCAAGAAACCGAGACACTGACGGGGACAATCTCTCTGACAGAGAAGAGGTTGAGGACTATTTCACAAACCCGCTCAGCAAGGACACAGACATGGACCAAATTGAGGATGGCAAGGAAATCAACACCTACCACACCAATGCAACCTACTTTGATACGGACTATGACCTACTCAGTGACTGGATAGAGATCTTCCTCACAAATACCGACCCGACCAACATGTGGTTCAATGCAACGCATACAGACTATCAGGTAGACTCTGACAAAGACGGCCTATCGAACGGTGACGAGGTCTACCTTTACTTCACAAGTCCGGGAGACGAGGATTCTGACAACGATAACCTACTCGATGGTGAGGAGATTGCACTGGGAACAAACCCCCTCAATGATGACTCAGACCTAGACAATATTATTGATGGATTGGAGGTTCACGTCTATGGAACCAACCCACTCTCTTGGGATACTGACGAGGATGAGGTCGGGGACTATGGGGAGATAAACCTCTACTTCACAAACCCGAACGTTGATGATTCCGACCAAGATGGCCTATCGGATTTCGATGAGATTTTCGTCTACTATACAAACCCGAATTCTTTGGATAGTGACAGAGACGAAGTTTCTGACTATGATGAAGTGGTGACCTATGCTGAGTATAACATGAACCCCTGGAGCTCAGACTCTGACGGTGATGGTCTGAGCGATAGCCTTGAGCTGTACACCATAGGCACGAATCCCGGTTTGAACGACACGGACGCGGACTTGCTCAGCGACTACTCAGAATACAAGACCTATGGAACGTCCCCACTTGCGCCGGACACCGACCAAGATGGCTGGACCGACTATCAGGAAGTGGTCATCTACGGAACCAACCCGCTGGAGGTCGACTCTGATGCAGACGGTCTCATTGACTCACTGGACTTCAACCCGCGGCTCCACTGGATCGTGCCAATAGCCGCTCTACTCCTCATTGGTGGCATCTCTACAGCGGTCTACAGACGAGTACGTGGCACCGCGCGCAGAGAGGAGTACATCACCAAGGCAGAACCTGCAAGTCTGGGTCTCGAGGTGGGCATGGACATCGCGGTGGAGTACAAGATACGCGAAGGCAAGGTAGTCTTTGGCGTGGCCATACGGAACGATGCTGCGAACCCCATGAACAACGTCCAGGTGGTGCTGGGCATTCCCGAGCTGACGGACACCATCCAGAGCAAGGATGTGGGCTTCATTGAGTCTGGCGACCGTGCCGTGGTAGAGATCGTGTTCGAGCTGCAGCCAGGCGCCGAGGGCGAGCTGGTGGGCATGGTGGAGTACGACAGTGTCGATGGTGAGCATCGGATAGTGAACCTAAAGCCCGTGAGGATTGTGGCCTAGAGAGACTACTTAGCGAAACGACGAACAATCATTCCAATCACGCAGTGTACAAATCTGTCACGCCGATTGAGCGGTACATTGCTGCGCAAAGAGCATCGCTTCTCGGATCCGTTGGAAATGATGTGCCTAATCCATTGAGAACATATCCATATCCCAGCTCATACTCTGGGTCAGCAAATCCAAACGAGCCTCCTGTCCCGGGCATCCCAAACGAACTTGGAGAACCGAATGGGTTCTTTGGAAGGGGCCTTATGAAACCAAGCGAGTAGTACGAGTCCATTTTCAGCGCTTCATCACGTAGGCCGCGCAGAGGCGCTTTGGGTGGCGCCGTGAGTTCCTTGAGAGTCTCCTCTCGCAGACCAAGCTTCTTTCCACCCGTAGAGAAGACGCTGTATGCATGAGCGATTGCACGGGCCGTTCCTACACCCCCTCCAGATGGGACTTCATAATTTCGGGCGTATATTCTATCTTCGTCCAGACAAAACTCCGTTCCCACTAACGCACGGCGAATCGCCGACCGGGGATTCATCGCGGCGAGAATGAACGAAATTGGCACAGAGCGCATAGCCGAAATGCTGAACTTAACTTGTCTAATGGGGGCCAGCCTTGAATTTGGAATATCCTCAGGAAGTCGAATATAGAAGTCGAGTCCGAGGGGAGTGGCAATCTCATCTTGGAAATACCGCCCGAGGCTGCGGCCTTTCGGGTCAACTCTGCGCAGGAGTTCGCTCTGGTAGAAACCCAGAGTTAGGGCATGGTATCCATGTCGCGTTCCCGGCGCCCATGCTGGTTTCTGTGCGGCTAATACTACTGCCAAGCGGTCGAGGTCTGCTATGATTTCCTTATCTCCCAGTTCATCAAATGCAAACAACCCTGCCTGATGTGCCATGAGTTGCCGGACTGTGATTTTTTCCTTGCCGTGTTGAGCAAACTCAGGCCAGTACTTTGAAACAGGTTCATCATAAGCAAACAGCCCCTGCGAATGCGCAAGTGCCATGGCCAGTCCTGATAATCCCTTGGTGGTGGACCACACGAGCACCATTGTATCTTCGTCCCAGGGCTCCCCTGTAGCCTCATTTCTAATGCCTCCCCATAGGTCCACTACTCTCTCCCCTTTGTAGTAGATACAGCAAGCGGCACCAAGCTCATTGCGGCGCTCGAAGTTCTCTACGAATGCTTCACGGACAGCTTCAAATCCGAGTTTGACGTAACCTGAAATCACGCTACCTTCTGCCAATTTCATTCACACAGCTAGTGGGTTTCAAGTAGAATGATTACTTTATATAGGTCTTTTGTATACCTCTTGTATACTTAAAGTATACAAGAAGCAGCAAGGTTTCTTTAGCGCTTCAGATGTTGTTGATATGACCGGAATGGAGGCTCTTTCACAATGAGCACCTCGCGAAAAGACTCTGGTGAAGTGCCCGAGGGGTCTCGGGGCATTGTTGCCTTCAAGGAAATAACACGCAGGTCTAATAGACCCATAGAATTGCTCAACAATCTTGCACCAAAGCACCGCATCTACGGACTGGTTGAGATCGATGTCACCGTGGCACGGAAGTTCATCACAGAGAATGAAGCAAAGACAGGAGAAAAGCTGTCCTTCACTGGCTGGGTGATAAAGTGCGTCGCTCAGGCCATTAGTGAGCACAGAGAAATCCAAGCCATGAAGAAAGGAAAGAAGAAGTTGATAGTCTTCGACGACGTTGACGTTGGAATTGTTGTTGAAAGGCAGGTGAAATCTGGTAGGTTCGCCACGACGTACTGCGTAAGGAAGGCAAATGAAAAGACATTCAAACAGATCCATAATGAGATTCGCCAAGCCCAGAAGGGCGAAACCAGTGGAGAAAGCGAGTCTAGTGAAAAACCGCCCTTGTCGGCCAGAGTATTCTCCCACTTACCAGACCTACTGAGGAAGTTGTACTGGAGAAAGATCAGGTCAGATCCCTTTCTAAGGAAGCGCCTCATGGGCACCTGCGCCGTAACAGCAGTAGGGATGTTTGGGAAGGGCGGCGGATGGGCCATTCCGATTGGTTTGCACTCAGTTGTTCTGGCCTTGGGAGGCATCTCTGCAAGGCCTAGGAATTATACCAATCCGCCAGAGCTGGGTGAATTCATCAACGTGACAGTGATGTTCGACGAGGAGGTGTCCCTAGGAGCCCCCGCGACCAGGTTCCTTGCGAGGCTATCAGAGCTCATGCAGGCGGGATTTGGACTAGAATGAGTTGCACCAGAAAGCAAATTCATGAATCCTCGTTTTTCAATTCATTCATGGCATTTTCTTCTTGAGGTCGTTGACGATTTCGAAATAGTACCCCATTTCCTTCGAAACCTCATCTCGAAAGGCACGATCTGCAAATTGGAATGAAAAGGCACGCTTCTTGCTTTCCTTCCATTGCTTGATTCCTTTTTTGTCGAAACTCATCAGGTATTGAAAAACTCCATAGAACAGAGCGTCAACGAACTTCAATAGGTCCTTTGACTTCGCGCAATTCAGTTTCTCATAGTCTTCGATCTTCTTCACATAATTTCTGAAATCTTTGCATTTACCAAGAAGAGGGTCTTCTTCTCTTGCTACTAGCAGATGCGGCAGCATATGCTTTGAAGCACCTTTGGCCTTTGCACAGGCCTTATCATAATTGGAGCCAACGATGTCATATGTCAAATCATTAAGCAGTCCAATGGCCCATCTCAGGTTAAGGAACTCGTCTTTTGCCCTATATTCTGGCATAACTCACCGCCATGGAGAGGAAAGACTAATGCCATAAAAGGCCTCTGATTCGAATACTGCGAGTGCTTGAATAATCGTTTCCAAGCCTGAAGCCCGCCAGAATCGATTGTACATCCTCCGAGGGATGTACACATTGGATGCTAATAAGCAATCTATCTTCTCTATTTGTGTTATAGAATTCCCAATTTGGCGACTATTGGATAATGAACCTGAAGTCCGTAGGGATTGCTGTGTGAAGGCTTATCAGCAGGCTGTGCAATAGCAGCTTTGAGTGTCATGTGGGGCAGAAAGGTAGTCTTGAAGTATAGTACATCGAGCACCAAATCTGCTAAATCCTCTCGAAAGGAATCCTTAGATAAAGTGTCATTCCCAAGAGATGTGGAAAATATTGATTTGGGTACCAAGTTCATCAAGAGGATTGACCTTTCAGGACTCAGGTCTTGCTCCAACCTCAGGGTTCTGAATCTTGAGTACAACCTTTTTTCCGAGATTGACCTTGAACCGCTTCGTCGCTGCAAGAAACTGGAAGTGCTCAAGATCGGAGGCAATAATGCTGAAGGCATTGACTTTGCTCCGCTCAGTTCATGTCCGAATCTTAGGGAGATTGAAATCACCTTTAGAGGCCGCGTGAGTGCTATCGATCTCGCCCCGTTGAATTCATGTACGAACTTGGAGAACCTTGCACTTAGATATGGAAGAATCCCGAAAATCGACCTGCAGCCTCTTGAATTCGTTTCCAGACTTCAATCACTTGACCTAGAACTAAACGACTTGCAGGGGATTGATTTGATGCCTCTCGCCTCCTGTCCCGATTTCAGGAGGCTCGTTCTTAGCAATAACAAACTTCGCCACATAGACCTCGAACCTCTCAGCTCGTGTAAGAAGCTCCAAGAGCTGTATCTCAGCTATAATAGGTTAGAGTCAATCAACCTCGAGCCCCTCTCCGCCTGTATCAATCTCCAGAGACTCACGCTTCGTAACAATGATTTAGTATTCACAAGCATTAGTGCCCTGCGTTCATGCTCCCGCCTTCAAGAGCTTAACATGGAGCATAACAACATAATCGGGATTGATCTGAGCCCTCTCGGCTCATTACAAAGCATCCAATCACTTAGGGTATGTGAACCTAATGCCGTGTGTATCAAATTGGATTCGGATTCTTGGACTCCTTTTTGGGCTATTGCATCTGCACGAAAACAGACACCATTGACTGACCCTCTGAAAATATTCCGTATACAATATGCATTACTTAGCAATCTGGACCAACTTGACCTTGGAATGGTGGACTCAAACATTTTGGAAGAGCTTTGTGCCATTCCTCCAGCAACACCTTTCGACCAGGCAAAGGAAGCAGTCAGTACCATTGTTGTTGAGAAGATGTGTGAACAGATTGACCGGGGAGGCACCACTTTTGGACTTGATGTCGAGAAGTTGCTTGAGGAAGGAAAACATGCGGACCTAATCATGCGGGCAGAACAAGTAAATGAGTTGCGGCATGAGGAAATGACGCGCGTAAAGGTGCCTGTCGAGTCGGAACCCCTGGAGGAGTATTCCTATTTTGATGATGAAGAGTTTTATTGTATGTATGACCTAGGACCCCTCTGGCTCACAGAATATGGACATCGAATTCTCAAAACATTAAGAATGCCATTAACCACAGATGATGATGGTCTGGAAGAGGTCACTAAAGCTTTGAAAGAGTTAGGCTACGATATTCAGGTCACGCATGAAGGGGAATCAATGACCAAGGATGCTTTGAAAGAGATACACTTCGATTATGAGATCACCGAGGAGGGGGGCTTCAACCTGAATTCGATGACCAAGGGGATGCAGGAGTTGATTTGGGATATAGTGAAAAGCTATCAGAAACGCTTCTCGCAGTTCCGTCCAAAGGATAAGCGGAGGCGGCGTGGTGGAGGGAAATGGGACAGGGGATATTGATATGAATGCAAGCGGACCAACAGCACAAAGAAGAGAGGTCTGACCGATTCGAAATCAAGAGCGTGACAATAATGGCAGATATCCCAGATTGGATAGCTGAATGGATCAAAAAAGACCGTCTTGTTCACAACAAGTTCCGAATCAGCAAGAACTACCTCAGGCATTCAAAACGAATCCAGCTTGTGAGTGAAGAAAAGGGGCAAGATGGTGAGATAGTGACATTCCATTACATAGTGCACTCGCCAAAATACGGACGCTACAATGTGAGATATGAGAGGGGAACGTACCACTGCAACTGTCCATTCTTCAAACACCGCCTAATCTGCAGTCACATTCTCGGCGTATGCCAGCTGACAGGAGTATGGCTAGAGAAAGACTCGTTGTTTCCAAACCACGAACAAAATGGGGAGTAGCCCTAAGAATTCAGGCAGTTTTTTCAGTGGCAATGCATTATTGAATTGCATGCAAAGAAAAGGCTGCGCCATACTAATTGTGATCATTGTCATTGTCGGTGGCGTGCTTTGGTATCTGCAGGAAAGTGACGGGGAAATTCCCTTTATTGATACCTTTGATGCCGAGGGGCGCTATGACTCAACAGGGCTTGACAACCTTGGCGTCGTTTATGTAAGCCAGTCAGACATCTATGCCTTCAATGAAGGCTGGAGTGACAGTGATAACTGCCCTTGGGGCTTTGAGCATCGAGGAGTAGATTATTTCCTGAACAATCATTCTGATGTCATCGCTGCTGCTCCGGGGAAAGTCATTGAGATCTCTTGGCAGGAGTATCCGGAGTCCACTTACAACATGTACATGGTTCATCTCAACATTCAGTTCAATGAGTCACTTGTGATTGGATACTGCTTCGAAGCATTCACATTAGATGCAGCAGATAAAGACTTCCAGCTTGCGATGCTAGAGGTGGAGGAGGGCGACTGGGTTGCCAAGGGGGACAAGATAGCGGAATTCCTCAAGATTGGGGATGGAGCACATATCCATTTTGATATCTGGCTCGACAATGAGAGTTCCAGTATTATGAACTATATTACACAAGAGACCTATGATGAACTGCTCAGTCTTATTCACACGTACCATTCAGACTGGGATTTGTACTACCCCTGACCCAGTTAGTTCAGTTAATTCCGCACAAGTATGCAGTTCAAATTTCATGGAATAATTTATTGCCAAATTGTGCATACCAAATGGAAGTCGTTTTCGTACGACGGGGAGGTTTGGTAATGCCGCGTAGAAGAGCCATAGTAACTCTCGCTTTCTTATGTGTCATTCTAATGCTAGGTGGAGTCTTGTTAGGCGACCCAGTTGCGTTCCAATTAGGAGTACATGGGCATCAAAACAACGAGGCTCCATTCGTGTCAAGTTACACGACGCATGTTCCAATAGTCATCACCGATGATACCGAGTTAGAACTAGCCTCGGTAGGAGGGAATGGAGACCCAGGAAACCCTTTCCTTCTTGAGGGGTGGAACATCACAACTGACGCAACAGATGGAATATCAGTATCTGGAACAACGAAGCATTTCAAAATCTCTAATTGCTGGATAAAAGCTGAGGGGCACAACGGAGTAGAGGTATTCAATGTCAATCCGGGCACAGCCGAGATACACCAAGTTATTTCCGTAGATGCTGCGATAGGTTGCTACCTGACCAATGCAGGAGAAACCGTGATTTCAGATAGCATATTCACTGGGTGCGAACAGGGAATCTATGCACGTACTTCGGACAAAGCCACTATAGAGAATTGCACCTGTCTGGATAACAAGTACTTGGCGATTCAGGTGCCTCTGAGTGATGATGTCCAAGTTATCAACAACACCTGCATCAGAACCAATTATCAAAACATCTACGGGATAGGTTCGGATATGGGTGTAGGAATATCCTTTGTAGACTCAGTGTCAGCTACTGCATATGATAATATTCTGGAGGATAACGGTTGGTGCGGTATACGCGTGGATAACTCTGGGGCAGAGATTGAAAACAATAGAGTCTCCCGGAGCCGCGTCTACGGTATAGAAATCATAGACTCTCCGGGGATTGTATGTTTTAACAATACCGTGACTGACACAGAATCAATTGGTATCAACGTGCTAACCTCCGTCGGCTGTATCATAACAAACAATACTCTACTGCGGAATAACTACCACGGAATTAATGTTGTTTCTGACTCCTGTGTGGTTGAGAATAACATATTCATCGATGACGGGCTACGCCTCGCGGCATCAAGCATTCCTGCATACTCGCTCTTTGTGGTCAGCAATAACTACGTGAATGGAAAGCCCTTTGGCTTCATACTCAGCGAAACCGATACGGCGCATTCAGCCAATTATGGCCAATTGCTCATGGTGGACTGTACGCGAGTCACTGTGACCTCACTTGATTGCTCGCGGACAACCGAGGGGGCCGTTCTTGAAAGCTGTACAGAGTGTGTGATCTCTAACAGCGTCTTCGATGGATGTCATGCCGAAGGCATTTATGTTACTAACTCACCATCCACGACGCTCCACAATATTGATGCCACTCAATGTGGTACTGATGGAATCACTATTTGGAACTCAGACTTCACAATTGTACGACTCTCTAATATTTCGAACAATTCCGGCGCGGGTGCCAAAATTACAAACAGCGAGGACTGTGTGGTGGCTAACTGCACAATCGTTGGGAACAACGAGGGCATCGATTATCAATCAGTTACGGACATTACAATGGCGAACTGCACCTATGCCTACAATACACAGAAGTCCCTGACAATTAGTTCCTCCATGAATTTCATCGTACACAACAACACCTTTGCCAACTCAGGCATCTACTTCAGCACCTCGAATGTTAATACCATGCTGACTATTGCCAGCCGAATTAGGAACAACATTGTGAACGGAAAGCCGCTATCTATACTAACTAATCTCGATAGTGTTGAAGTAACAGGAGAGCACGGACAGTTGATTCTGATAAATTGCACCGGAGTGAATGTGACATCCCATACAATCTCCAATACTGCCATAGGAATACATGTATCCTTTTCGCCACAGGTCAGAATCACAGATTGCGTTACCAACAACACAGGCTCATTTGGTATACGAGTTGATTATAGTCCGGACTGCGTGGTCACTGGCGTTAGATGCGACAATTCTGAAGGAACCGGACTCGTTGGATCCCAGTCAGAGAGAGCATTGATTGTTGATTCCAGTTTCACTGGTAATAATATAGGAATCTCAATGACATGCTTCCTGGGAACCATACGTCAATGTACTATTGCTCAAAGTCTGGCTCAAGGCATCTGGCTGTTTTCTACCAACTCGGTTGTTGAGAGTACGAATTCTTGTTCAAACGGAGAAAGTGGCATTACTGTTTCATTAGCTGGGAGCTATGTCTTATTCAACAATACTTTTTCATTCAATGGAGCAAAGGGAATAGAAATTTTCGCCATGCAGCCTGGAACAATCATTAGTAACTTGTGTGAGGGGAATGTGGAGGATGGAGTCTTTGCCACCAACGCGCCGAATCTGGATGTAACATCAAACACTGTGGTGAATAATGGAGGAAGTGGAATCTACTTGCACGGCTGTGAAGACCCAATTGTGGATGGGAACTTCATTTACGGAAACTCCTACTGTGGCTTGGTAGTGGAGGGAAGTGATACTATATCAATCACAGAGAATGTATTCTATAGCAACGAGGTTTATGGTGTGTATCTAGCCTATTCTGAAAATTCACTGGTTCACCATTGCGTGTTTGTTGATAATGAAGGAAAGTACGGTCAGGCTTGTGACAACGGCTCAACTACCAACAAATGGTATGATTCCTACACCTCTGAAGGCAATTACTGGTCAGACAGCCCGGGATATGGCATCTATGTTATTGACGGGGATTCGCATCTTCTTGATTTCTACGTACTTGCCACATCGGACCTTGACGGCGACGAATTGGAGGATGCCTGGGAGGTTCGAAATGGTCTGAGTCCGTTTACTGAAGACTCTGACTCCGATTCGATTCCTGATGCATACGAAGTGGCAAATGGTCTAGACCCAACCACTGACGATGCGGCAGGAGACGCAGATGGAGATACCCTCACCAATCTCGAGGAATACCAAATGGGGCTTTTGGCTGGAAATAACGATACTGACGGCGACGCTATGCCCGACAACTACGAAGTCACTAACGGTCTCAACCCACTCTTCAATGATGCAGCAGGAGATCTGGACGCTGACGGTCTCAACAACCTGAATGAGATGCTGGCCGGCACATCGCCAATTTCGCCCGACTCCGACCTGGACCAAATGCCCGATGGCTGGGAGCATTACTACGGGCTCAATCCTCTACTCGATGATGCAGATGGAGACCTTGATGGCGACGGATTGACAAACTACGAGGAATACCTCCTAGGCCTCAATCCTGCAAGTGCGGATTCTGACGGAGACTCACTCCCCGACCTATGGGAGATTGAGAATCACATGAACCCCATAATTGATGACTCTGGATGGGATGCCGATGGAGATGGAGTCACGAACCTCGAGGAGTATGAGAACGGTACAAACCCATTGATACCTGATGCGACAACGACAACCACTACTACAACTACCACAATAACAATAGCCCAGCTGGATTTGGTGCCTTTCTTAACCCTTGTTGTGGGATTCGTGAGTGGGGCCTTTGTGCTCTATGTGCTCTTCAACAAGGAGATTATCAAGGTAGGCAAGAGGGCGGAGTAATGTCTCGGATGATATTGTGAAGCAAAGACTCAAGTCGGAACTCAAGCATATACCACTCAGGGAAACAAATGCAGCATGAAGAAAGACCCGGCCTAGGTCTCTGGCATAGAGAGATGAAGCTAGGTGAGTTCTATCATCCGGCCTTTGCCTGGGGAAGGTGGGTCGTCCTCATCTGCATTCTTCTCATCTTCATCTTTGCCCTCACGGGCGTCGTTCCGGCATCTCTTGAGCAGATTGCCATCGTATTCCTAATAGGTGGCGTTATCCTCGGAAGCGTCATTGGCATTTACGGTGGATTCAAGTCCTTTCATAGAGATGCATACCCCTTTATGGCAGCCATGCTACTCATAGCCATTCTACTCGTTTTGGTTTGGGCGCTCCTTAGATAGTAGGCCCACATCCATCTAGTAAAAGCGAGGTTTAACACTCATAAGGAGGATTTTCCTTAGTTTTGCGCCATGTCATTCATTCTATTTGCCACACTCTTTTGGATCTTTGCAGTCTTTGCTATTTTACTCAGAGCTGTTCCTAGACTCGAGGTGAGAACTCCAATCCGTGCCACAATTAAGGCAATTCCGGGAGTCTTGGCAGTGGTCTTCATATTGCTGATGCAACCAGACCCAATTGTCTTCTATCCACTTCTGGCCATAGCCCTGCTCTTCTGCGCCTGCGGAGATTTCAGCATCGAGTTCAAGTTGATTGCAGGATTAGGTTGTTTCCTCATATCCCATATATTCTATGTCGTGAACTTCCTATTGATGAGTGTCACTATTGGATTGACGCCTATCCCAATGCTAGCCTTTGCCATGTGCCTGGGGGCTTTAATGGTCTACATATTCTTCTATCACAGATACCTCAAGACATCCGAAACAGAAGTCCCAGCCCCAATGCTTCGCGCTGTGGATTTCTATGCCTTTATGATTTCTCTAACGCTTAGCACATCGCTATTGCTATGGTTGAGTTCAAGCATGATAAGTCCTATTGGCATGACAAGCGGCGCCTATGTGTTCATCGGCGCATTGCTCTTCGTCATATCAGATTCTCTAATTGGGATTAAGGAGTTCCATCATCAGTTTGCTCGGCAGGAAATTCAGGAGCTGATGATCCTAGTGACCTACTATCTAGCAATCTTCTTGCTTGCTGTCGGAACATTTCAGATAATCCATGGAACCTTCTTGATAGCGCCTTAGTAATCGCAGCGATACCGTAGAGGCCTAGACGTGCAGCAATTGGCCTCATGACTACATCAGGTAGTTTCAAGCACCGCCCGGACAAAGCATAGTGACGTGTGCATTGATATCCGGTAGCTGTGTCCCAGCCGAGATGAAGTCAAAGGTGGTCATTAGATTGCTCAGGCTACCGTGGGCTTTTCTTAGCAAATCTCCCTGAAGAACACCCAGTTGAGCAGAGTTGTCTATGGTGTTTCGTAAGCTAAGTAGAGTGAAGGCGGACTTTCTCTGCTTTTCTAGCTCTTCAATATCCTCTCGAATCATTCTCTGGGCAAAGGGCGGAATTGCATTCACTGCATTAATGAAGGCGACCAGAATCTGATCAGTGAGAAAGATGAGATATGTGGAAAGGATGGCTACCAAAAGCGGTAAAAGTATGATTAGGAACTCTAGCCAACGCTGCTGCTTCTTCTTCGTTGCCAAGAGGTCCTTATCTTGGTCAAAGGAATCACCCATGAAATTGGCAATTGTGTCAATGCGGTCTTCGTAGTCCTTGGCCAAGTTTTTCTGACAAGTCGGTGAAAGAGTATTCAAATCGACTGGCAATGTCAATCATCCTCCTCGTCATCCACAGGTTTTCTCTTGTCACCTTTGATTTTCATCTGCTTCACGAATTTGCTGTCATCGATAATTTCATCGACTTCAACAAGGAATTTCTCAAGCCGTTCCTTTTGCTTCTTCTTTTCTTCTTCAGACAAACGGATCCCACCAAACGATACTACCTTTTTGTTAAGATAGGCTTTGTATTAATCATTTCGTCTTCAGAGGCATGCGTGTTGCTAAGGTTGATAAGATAAGGAATCAATTAGAACTTGAAGACCGACCGGGGTTTTGCCACATGAATCCTGATCAGCTATTGAGCGAGCTAGAAGCGAAACTCAATCTAGTCGGGGTTAGGGAGATAATTCAGCCGGAACTAGTAAGGCCTCAGAGGCATCAGAATAGAGACCGGAAAGCAATCACCTCCCTCGAGTCTGAACTACAGACCGCCTTAGAGGCATTGAAGCATGATGAGCGATTGCCGTCCATCTTGTTCAAGGTAGCTAATCTTCACCTAATGGAAGGCAGCTTCGCCAGGGCAATAATGCTCTACGAGATTACACTTGGAATGGATAGTAGGCAAATCCCAGCATGGATTAACATGGGTCTTGCATATCTTATGGTAAATGAACCGAAGGATGCAGCAAGCTGCTTTGGTAGTGCTCTCGCTCTGGATGGAGAGAATGTGATTGCCCTGGTTCATATGTCAGTGGCACAACGTGAGCTGGGAAATCTCGATGATTGTCAGAAGCATTTGGACCTTGCACTGAAGATAGACCCGAATAGCGCAAGAGCCAGACATGGCAAGGGGATGTACCTAAAACGTCTAGGCAGTCTGGAAGGAGCTGTCACTTGGTTCACAAAAGCACTTGAAATCGACGAGTTCTTCATTCCTGCCTTAATGGAGCTGGGAAAAGCCCATTTAGAACTCGGACAGCACGGCAGCGCTGTTGAGGACCTTAAGAAGGTGCTTCGTGCGGATCCTGAACAAGCATATGCGTACGCAATTCTTGGAGATATTTTCTACGAACTGAAGGATTACAACCAATGCTTGTTCTATTACGATAGGGCTGTTGCAATCAAATTCGACGACCCATCACTTTGGATTAGGAAGGGGGATATCCACAAGATACTCAAATCATACAAACAGGCACATGATGCTTATCAGAAGGCGATAAATGCAGACCCGGAGTATGTAGAAGCTTGGGCAAAAAGCGGAGAGAACTTGCTCTTGATGAAGGACCAGGATGTGGCTCTCGAGTATTTCAATACCGCACTGGCTTTGGCACCAGATAACGGTGATGTTGCTCACAAGAGAGGCATTGTATACTATGGGTTGCAGAAGTATGAGGAAGCATTGGGGGATTTCGATATAGCTTTCTCAGTTGAACCAGATAACCCCGAGCATCTTTACTACAGAGCATTTTGTCTGGAACATCTTGGTAGAAATGCCGAGGCAAGACGCACTTGGCAGGTTGCCAAGTCACTCTATGATGAGGGTGGCAATGAGATTCGGTCTGCAGAATGCAATGCGCGAATAAAGCGTCTCTCTCATGTGTAGTGAACCCCATATCAGGTGGTCATGCAGAGAATAAGGATAAATACGAAGAGAAGTTACATCTCTCGTAGTTCTAAAACGTTGTGCAGGTTGCCTTAGCCGAATATGAAGGATAACCCAGAGAATAGCCGCATTTCCAAATCCAATTCAGGAGAGGATATGAAGAAAACAATTCCCAAGGCGAGATGGAAAGACCTTGTTGGCGCATCAACATTTCTTGAGTCGCGGAATCTCGCACCCAAGGTAGGAGTAGAAAAGCTCTTTCTCAAGTTTGAGGGAGGAAATCCAACTGGCACACAGAAAGACAGGATTGCTCTTGCTTTGGCCGAGGATGCTTGGAAGAAAGGCGCAACCGCTATTGTTACGGCCACATGCGGCAACTATGGAGCAGCTCTTGCATATGCGGCGAAACTATGGCAGATACCAGCTCACATCTATATTCCCCAGGGATATCATGTTCCAAAGGATAGAATGAAGCGAATACAGGAGTCGGGCGCTGAACTCCATTTCGAGGAAGGGCAGTACGAGGACCTAGTGTATTCCTCAGGCCAGATTTGCGCTGAAAATGAATGGTATGATGCAAATCCTGGTGCAGAGGGAACAACAGAAATCGCCCTCAATGCCTACGCAGAGATTGCCTTAGAAGTATTTAGAGAAATCAGAAAGGCTCCGGATTTTGTGTTCTGCCCCGTTGGAAATGGGACTACATTGGCTGGAATCTATGAGGGCTTCAAGAGCTTGGTAGCCGCCGGGAAAACCATGAAGGTCCCCAGAATGGTAGCAACCAGCACACGCAGAGGAAATGCGATTGTGAAGTCCTATAAGATGAGAAGCAGGCGGCTTATTGATTTAAGCAGGGAAGAAATCAAGGAAACCAAAATCAATGAACCGCTAACTAACTGGCACTCTTTTGATGGTCAAGAGGCCTTGGATGCCATCTATGAATCTGATGGATTTGCTGATTACGCCTCCGAAGTGAAAATGGTCGAGTTCTCGAAGCTACTTCGTGAAGAGGAAGGACTGAATGTATTGCCTGCAGCGTCGAGCACACTTGCCGTTATGTCCGACCTTGCAGACAGCCGAGTGATTGTGAAAGGAACCTTTCTGGCCATTCTCACGGGTAGAGACTTCTAAACTGATATGATTATAGGACGAGCTTCATTGTGAGGTTGCCAGAGTCTTCACGAGCCACTATGCTGAATCCGAGCCCTTCATAGAACCGTTGGAGCTGAATTCCTTTTTCATCCTCCACTTCGGTATCAACAGAGATGACGAGGAAGTTCTCAGTTCGCGCCCAATCTATCAGAGCCTCAATCATTCGACTGCCAATTCCTTTCCGTTGTTGTTTCACCGCAATGGTGTCCAAATGAAAGGTCTTAACATAGGTGCTTGGCAGCGCATATCCAAAAAGCATAGCTTCGGGGATTGAATTAACGACTACGTACATGAGGAGATGCCCTGGAGTCTGTAGTCGTTCGAAGATTTCATCCTCTGAATACCTAAGGGCGGATCTGAAGACTACACGCTCTAAGTCCATGAACCAATCGACATGATAGTCTTCGAGTTCTTGAGGAAAGAAGATGTTCACGTCGTCAGAGAGAATCTCAGAAAGCTTCTCCTTAAGGCTGAGCCAAATTGCTTCATCGGGTTCTGGTTGGTCCTTAAGATACATTTCAGATTCAGCTCCTTTCCTTTTTCTGGTTGAATGAAGTCACAGTTTACTCATGAACTTATGCCATAGCGACTTCGAGCGGATTCTATCAGCCGATGAATCAACTGGTCATAAGTGTATCCGCCCTTCATGGCCATGTAGGGATAGAAGGAGATGTCCTTTTCCTCCAAATCAAAATCCATTCCAGGAAGTGGATTGATCTCCAGGAAGAAGATTTCTCCTACATCGTTCATCCGGAAGTCGATTCTTGCAAAATCGGGAACCTCAAGATATCTGCAGACATCGATCGTAATCTGCTCGATTTCCTCCTTCAAAGATTGAGGAATCTCGGCAGGGCAAACATAGTGACTAAGGTCCTCATATATCGTCTTGGCACGTTGACCATAAACGCCCATGACTTCCGGAGGAAATCCAGAAAAGTCAATCTCCAAAATAGGTAATACCTCTGGAGTGTCTCCGGGCAGACCCAGTATCCCAACACTAAACTCTCGTCCTTCAATGAATTCTTCTATCAGGATTGACTGCTCGTAGGAATCCAACATGTCTCCAAGCTTGGCCCGTAGTCCTTCCCGATTCCTCACCACGTTGTCCTCGTTTATGCCAACAGAGGAGCCCTCCTCATTTGGCTTGAGAATGACAGGAAACTTGAAATCGAGCGATTCCGTTTCATAGACCGTTCGGCACATATGAAAGGCCGCTGTGCGAATGCCGTGGTACGCCAATATCTTCTTTGTCCATGCCTTATTGAGGCAAACTGCGGTGGTGAGAACATTGGCTCCAACATACGGAATGCCAAGCATCTCAAGAAGGGCAGGAATATGAGATTCTCTGCTTTCACCGCGAAGGCCTTCGGACCTGTTAAATACCAAATCGGGCTTGGCATTCTTCAGGTTCTCTATCACATTCTCGTCAGCTTCGATGAAGGTATAATCATGCCCAGCTGCTTCAATGCCATGCTGAATCATTTCAATTGTGTGAGGAGGATCGTACTCGACTTCGAATTCGGATTCTCCATGACGGGTGTTAACTATTAATGCAACAAGCATATTTCGCACAGCTTCAGAAAGTATATTCTCGGATTAAATATTAATCCAAATGCACTATTAGCCGTCTAGCTCACGTTCTTGCCATTATTTTCGCGTCGCAGCTACAGTGAGAAGGAGGAAATCTCCTCCTTGTAGATGGACATGACCTCATTCTTCAGGGCCTTTGGAACGGAGATTGGTTCATACACATGAATGAATTTCTTGAAGAGGTCATCTTCCCGCTCTAGGGCTTCTTCGTAAAGCTCGCTTGTCCTGAATTCCTCAACGAGCCCACCCTTTGCCCCTCGCTTAGATGCACAAAGGAAGGCAAAGAGCTGTTCGTCACGCGCCATGGCTGTGTTGGCATATGTGAAGCTTGACTTTCCTCCAAAAAGGGTGAAGAAATGTTTCTTGTCTGAAGTAAGCATATTCTCTCTCAATCCAATAGCAGCCGGATCGATACCGGAACCAACAACTAGGAGGTACATCTTGGCGCAGATAGTGCAATCATGACACCAATGATAGTCCCTACCGGACTCCCTCTCCGTAAAACAACTCATCTGATATTTGGCATAGTTTGGATACCTGCGAGCCAATGTCCTCTGAACCATCATGTCCATTAGCGGCTCAATAAGACTTCCAGTTCTTGCCGACCACCCTGAGAACATCTGAGAGATTTGATCTATCTGAACGGTCCAAGCATGCGATTGGTCATAGCAGGGGTACACAACCCATTTGCTTTCAGCGTCCATGTATGTTGCAGATGCAGACTGCTCGTTGCCGAAAAGGAGGTACCTCGCGTTGTAAGCATACGCGAAGGGGATTAGTTCCAATGCATACTCAGTAGTTTGCAAACCCCATCCAAGCTCCGAGAAGGGCAGACCAAGATGATCGTAGTCTCTCAAACGCCCTGTATCATGATGAAGAACAAGCAATTCAGTCCCAAACTCCTCCTTGAAGCGCTGACCGAGGGCCTTCTTGTGCTTCTCTTCATAGGTCATGCTCTCTTCCACGATGTATACAGGTAGAGGGTCAAGGCCAATCTCATCTGCGACTGCAAAGGTCAAGAGACTATCCTTTCCAAAACTTAGACCAACAATCGCACGGCTTGCCGAATCAACTGGGAGGGCGGAGGGGAGGGCTATTTCGGGCTGCCTGAACTCATACTCAGTATTAAAGAACTGGCGCACCACCTCTCCTGTGTCTGTACCATCCACCTCAGTACAGGAAGGAATGTCCTTCAAGAAGTTCTGAGTGAAATATGCCTCAAGCAAGGGACGACCGGAGTGATAGATTGCGCGACTCTCTCCAAAGACGAGCGGTAGATGCATAGTCACAGCTAGTGCCAAGTTGTCTCTCAAGGCAATCTTGGTTTCGTCAGGAGTGGAAGCCCATACCTCAGGAGTGTATCCAATAGCATAGGTTTCTCCTCTGAAATCGATAGCAATACCGTTTTCTGTAATTCTCGAATGAAACTCCAATTTGAGCAACCACTGGACAGATATTCCAATTGCGTATAACAATTACTGAAAGGCCTGTCGACCAAACAAGAAATAAGTAGAGTGTCATGCATATCAGTTCATGTCCAAGCCATTTCGAGTTGTACAGATTGGGCTCGGTAGTATAGGCCTCCCAATTGCCAAGGCAATTCTCGGCCGAAGAAACCTGAGTCTCGTAGCTGCCATGGATACTAACCCCGAACTCATCGGAAAGAAACTGGCGCAGGTTCTGGGTGAAGATAGTGACACCCATCTAGCAATAAATGGAGTGCTTGAGGAGGTGCTGGGCACTTCTGCAGATGTCGCACTGATTGCAACTTCATCCTCCCTGAAGATTGTAAAACAGACCATTATGAGGGCACTGGATGCTGGATTTCATGTTGTGTCGATCTGCGAAGAGCTCTCCTATCCCTACAAACGGCATGCAAAGCTCGCAAAAGAGATAGACCATGCAGCAAAAGATGTGGGACGCTCGGTCCTCGGAACGGGCATCAATCCCGGATATTTGATGGATATCCTGCCAATTTTCTTGACTGCACCATGCCAGATACTTGAAAGCCTGCACGTCACACGCTGTATCAATTCAAGCAAACGACGCATGTCATTTCAGAAAAAGATTGGGACGGGAATGACGAAGAAGGAGTTCTCAAAGGCTATTAATGAAGGAGCGATAACGGGTCATGTGGGGTTGGAGGAGTCAATTTACATGATTGATGACGCACTAAAATTGGACCTGGACCGCGTTGAGGAGCTCCCGCCCGAAGCCGTCATTGCAGATACCGAGGTTACAACGCCATTTGCGACTGTCAGTCCTGGGAATGTTCTTGGCCTTCGAAGCAGAGGTATGGGAAAGCGGAAGGACGCGGCAATTGTGACTCTTGATTTTGTGGCTTATGCCAATGCAGACCCTGAATATGATGAAATCATTGTGGAGGGATTTCCAAGGATGAAGCAGAGAATAGAAGGAGGCATAATGGGAGACCACGGTACAATTGCAATGGCAATAAACAGCATACCTCTCGTCGTACATGCACGTCCAGGGCTCTTGACAATGAAGGATCTCCCAAGCCCTAGGAACACCCAATTCTATTTCAGAGGGTGATTGAATCTCAAATACAGCCACACTGATGCCCTGAGGTGGTCTATTGCTAGAGGACTATAAGAAACGTACACCCAAATCTGAGAAGCTTTGGTTTCGAGCAAACAAGGTCTTTGCAGGTGGGGTTAATCACAATATTAGGAACTTCGGAATGCCATCTGCTGGAGCTTACCCTCCCTATATCAAGAGCGGAAAGGGAAGCAGGATTTGGGATGTGGATGGAAATGAGTATGTTGATTGGTGGATGACTCATTATTCGGACATTCTGGGTCACAGCCATCCTCCAATTGTAAACGCACTTCGAACCCAATTAGAAGACTGTATCCACATTGGTGCTTTAAATGAACACCAAGTGGAGTTTGCCGAGGAGCTCCAGAAAGCGATTCCCTTTCTCCAAAAGATGCGGTTCTGTACAACAGGAAGTGAAGCTACAATGTATGTTACCAGATTAGCTAGGCTATTTACAGGGAGAAGACTTGTAGCTAAGGCTCGTGGCGGCTGGCATGGTGGGAATGATGCCGTTGGATACCACGTAAGACACCCATTTGATGACGACCCGTACTACAACGGGCTTTCGTTCGACTTCAACGATGCGGAAAGCGTGACCTCGTTACTCAAGCAGCATGAAGGAGAGGTTGCAGCGATTATCGTTGAGCCCGTCCTGGGAGCAGGTGGAGGAATACCTCCAGTTGATGGTTTCTTGTCTCTCCTACGTGAGGAAACTGAGAAACGAGATATCCTACTCATTTTTGACGAAATCATAACCGGATTCAGATTGGCGTATGGATCAGCTGGCACCAATATCTTTGGGGTAGAGCCAGATCTTCTAACGCTTGGCAAGATAGTAGCAGGAGGCATGCCCTTTGGATTGTACGGAGGAAGAGAGGATATTATGGGGCTTGCGGCCCCTGGAGCCAAGGATGGACGATGGGTTGGTGGAGGAACCTTCTCCAGTCATCCGCTCTCAATGGTATCGGGACTGGCTACTCTTGCAGAACTCAGGAGTCGTTCAGACCAATATGGCCAACTCTCTCGAAGCGGGGACAGATTCAGGCAGAAACTAAACGACGTATTCGAAAGCCTTGGTTCTAACAATCTTGCAACTGGGGTTGGATCCATGCTTTTCATCAATTGTCTCTCCAAGCGAATAGAGGGTGCTCTTACTGGAACAAAGGTTGGTGATGCCTTTGACCACCAGAAACAAGACCTGTTCCAAGCTCATTTAATGGAGCAGGGCATTTTTGGATACCATGGTCTAGGAGCAATGTCTTTCGTTCATAGTCAAGAGGATCTGGATAGGACTCTCATGAGTGCGGAAAATGCAGCGTCGAGGATTCTCGATAGACAGTGAATAGTCTGCTGTTTTTCACTTCCTCAGGGCCATGCGGACAAAAAAGGTCAACCCATTGGTTACTTGTTCAACCACTTCAAATCCGTGCTTTTGGGCTTCCATTATGAAGGAATCCATGTTTTGGTCACGGATGGCTGCACCATAACCTGTTGTCCTTTTCCTTCCATCAGGAAAGACAACGGTCAACGGCACCAGAAAGTATCTCTTGTCTTCAATATCAGGAGGCAGCTCCACATTGACGTCCCAGATTAGCAGCTCTCCTCCGGGTTTGAGAACACGTGATATCTCTGAAAAGACTGAAGACAGGTCGTCAAAGTGGATGTACATTAGGGTGAAGAAGAGAGTTGCAGTTCCAAAGGAATTCTCGAGGAAATTCAACTGGCGGGCATCCATCACAAGTTTCAAAGCTTCATTGCTTGTGTCTAGCAGCTCGTCGCTCACGCGGTCAATGGCCACAACTTGGCGACCTCTTAGGCTGCCAATAATGCCCTCGCCTCCGCCTCCTATGTCAAGAATCCATTCTTCGTCATGGTGAATTCCGCAAAGATTGACCTCTTGGTGAGGAAGCTCATACACTTCCGACAGATCAATTTCGGGATGATGATTGGACATTTCTAGCAAGAAAATGATAACACACATTCAAAATATGTTTTCTGGAAAAGGGGAAAAAGAAGGAAAGAGGGGAGTAACCCTCTTTCAAAGCATACTAATGGACCTCAATATCAATTGCGCCAAGATCCGTTGATGCGACGACCGTGACGGATTGGGGAGCACTGGCATAATCTGAGGACTCGTAATGACGCGAACTCACTTCAATCCAGCCCGGAGCATCGATCTCAGCTGTGCCCAGACCAACCTCTGCTTCAACACTTCCTCCAATGCCTGCAGCTAAATCAAGGTCTACCTCGATTTGACCAGCATTGGTTTCGAAGGTGAAATTAGGGCTTCCTATAATCACCGCATCATCGTTTATTGAGAACTCGATGGATCCCGCATCGGTTTGAATGGAGATGTCGCTTACATTCGCCCCGCGTGTCACTTTGCAGACTACAGCCCCAGCTGTGGTAGTGATATCGAGAGTATAGTTTGCACCACTGCCCAGTGTTATATTGGCAGCACCTGCTGTATATTGGTAAGCAATCGTGTTGGATGCGAAGGTCACAGTTGGTGCTCCTTTCTCCTGTACGGTTCTGTTATTCACAGCTACGTCGATCTCGTATAGGAGCGTCGAATTATCAACAAACGCGATGTTGACTGAACCAGCAGCCAAATCGACATCAAGAGTTACCAGTCCTGATGTTGAGCCTACGACCCCGTCAAACGAGTAATAGACTGTTTCTCCGGGCCCTACAAACCATGTACCGGGCCCATAGAAAGACAGGACTCCAACCACGACTGCGCCGCCAATCAGCACAGCTAGTATGCATACTACCATTCCGGTGTTTCGTTCATATTCACTCATTTTCCATACCTACCTTCCGATGCGATCGGAGAAAGCTGTGCCACTCCTCTCGCAGTCGTTGATATTTCGAATCTTCTTCCAGAGAGAAGCGCCGCATGATTCGGGATGCGTCGCCTCGCACAGAGTGAGGAAGGCTTTGATAGGCTGCTTCGTCCGTTATTGGAAGATTTGAGCTTACAATATTCTCCCTCTCGATTAGCCTCCTGAGAATATCCACCGCCTTCTCCGTCTGAGACTCTGGAATCTCTATGCCATAGGCGGAGAGGCTAGAAATCGTGGATGTGAGGCGGTCTCTTGCAAACTGGGCCACGCCGCCGTTTGCTTCCATCATGCCACTGATACCCAATCGAAACTCTCGAGCTGTTGCGCGATAGTACCTCTGTACAATACCAGTGGGAGTCTGTTCAGTACGTTCCTGAACCACAAGACCCACTTCCTGAAGTTTCTGAATGTGATGAAGAATTGTCCCAGGGTTCTTGCCCGTGACGTCAGCCAATTGCTTCACCGTCATAGATCCGTTGACCAAGTAACTGAAGACAATCTTTGCCCTAGTTTCTTCAAAGAGAACCTTGATGGCATTTGTATCTGTAATGACTTCGAGATCCTTCATTGGCGGGACGGAATCAGTCTTTTCCATTATTCATACGCCTCCTATGAAACTCAAATCAGGGTCGCTCGGCTCTTGAACTGCCACCTCGATTCCACTGAGAATGAGGTAAAGCCGGTTCGAAGCTATGACTAATGCCGGAAAATACAGCAATAGCAGGAATATTGCCAAAGGCAATACCATTATTCCAATGATAGCTGCTCCGGGTTCTCCAAGAATCAAGAATCCCACGGCAGGGGGTACAATGCAAATTGCCAGCATTCCCAGGAAGGCAAGCCAAAGGGCAAAGACTCTGTCGAAGTGCTTAATGCTAAGCCTGAAGGACTCCTTGAAGGCATCGATTACGGAAAGACCGTCTATAACGGCAGGAAATACCATTGAGGATAGCCCAAGACTAATTGTAAGCCAGAGCACCGAGATGGCAGCAATCACTGAATTCAGAAATGTCGGTAATTCGAATCCGGTCACGGCGAATGCAGCACCATAGAGCGTTAGCGCCGGCAGCAGTACGATAAGTAGGAGCAGAATGCCAGTACCGGCCAAGGAAAAGAACTCCTTCTTGTACCACACGAAGACGCCCTCGGCTGTGGTTCCCTCGCTCTCAACTATCTCGCGGCCCATTCCAAAGAGCGCGCCTATTGCGATGAAGAAGGGACTCGCGATAATTGCAACGACAAAAGCCATGGCTCCGAATGCCGCAGGATTCATTATGGTACCCGAAGTGAATACATCCTCGAGGACAGGCCCTAGATTCGTGAAGTAGATAGTAAGACCTTCCCATCCTCCAAGCAGGATCAGCATTGGTATGAATACGGCTAGCGCGATAAGTATGAATATCACAACGGACACCAATAGCACACCAATCGTCCCAAGTAGGAAGGAAATAAGGTTCTTAGCGGCAAACTTGAAGCTTACCTTTAGGTCCTCCACCAATGCCCCGAAACTCGCGTTTTTGTTACTCATTTTTTTTCACCCGAAGAAAGGATTGAGAGTGCCCCTTTGAAAAATCATTCGAGGCACTCTCGACAGCAACCACCTACACAAGTGGGAGAGGTGGAGGCTGCTGCTTAGCCACCTGACCACCGGTCATCTCGGCGTAGACTTTCACAAATGATATGATTGTCATTGGCAGGAACCAGAGAATCCACAGGAAGACCATGGCAACAGTATAGACCATCACTATAATCGCCAAGGGGTCGGCAATGTGGATCATTGTCGGAACAGCAGGAAGAGTCAAGCCCCAGAGGACAATGGGACCAATCGAGGCGACAAAGAGGAGGATAATGCCTGACAACAATCCATAGACTCGTTCAAACTGAGTCTTGGCCAAGTTGAATGATTCCTTGAAGGCATCCTGTACACCCTTCCCGTAAGTGATGGCAGGGAAGACCATTGCACATAGGCCCACTGTTAGGAAGACCCAGACAAAGGTAACGACAGAGAGTACTGAGAAGAGGAGAGGGACAATAGTATACCCTGAGAGAATGGATGCTGAACCCCAAAGAACCAATGGAGGAACAACAATAATGACTGCAAGTACCAGTCCAGCTCCAGCAAAGGTCATGAACTTGTGTCTAAACCAGCTGAAAGCTCGTTCCGCCTTGGTCTCACCATTTGCCACCAGATCCTTGCTCATGCCATAGACAGATGCAATGAACGTGAAGAGGAAGGCAATAATAGGTATGAGCACCAGCAGCCCAATACCTCCAACGAGCCATGGATTAGCCTGAGCCCATGCTGCTGCTGCTGCTTCATCAAAACCTTCGAAGTTGAACCCGAAGATAAGAAAGCCTGCTGCAGCCAAGGGTATTGCTGCTATGACCACTAGAACCACAAGAAGAATTAGAAGTCCGATGTTTGCGAGGAAATAGCTAAGCACACTACTCCTAGCAAGGCTTAGACTTGATTTCATATCGTCAATAATCGTGTTGAAACCCGTAGACATTCTGTTTCACCATAATTGTTTGGTACACGTATGCGTATGCACATTTGCTTATAAATTGTTTGGTATTTGTCAAACATTAAACATCAAACGTTTGTGTTTCATTGTATGTCATACTAAATACGCCTACTGAAGATATGGAGAGGATTCAGGAGATTATCAAGATGAAGAGAGCACTTCGGCTCCGTCAAATGGAAGAGCTCTCCTGCTTGAATGAACCAGTTACAGGAGTCAGCAATTGTTGAGCTGTTTAGGACATTGTCAGTATTGTATTTGACAAAGAGCTCTCTGCGGTACTGCATGAAGCCCATCTTACGGTTGACAGAGAGCATTGGGGCATTTGCATCCGCTGGTATAAGTCTGCTCTTCAACGCCGTAGCATCAAATCCTGAGATGAAGGAGGAGGGCAGTTACAACCCGGGGCCTCGCCCTCCCTTCTGCTAATTCTCTCTGAAAAAAGGGTGGTCAAGGGCGCCTTCAATCATTCCTATGCAGAGCTAAGCTTGTTATATGAGTTGGCTGTCTGCCTACTCAGATTCTTCAGATTCCTCTTCAGTTGGAGTGGGCTCTTCTTTTTCCTTGGCCTTCTTCTCTTTGTCCTTTTTGTCAAAGACATCGGAGAGCGAACTCATGAGAGGGGCATTGCCATGCTGAAGCGCCAGGGGTATTGCGCTAAAGAGGATAAGTACTGCTCCAAAGACACTCAATGCGTTGCCAAGAATTGGAATGGATGCTAGATACAGACCAACGAGATAAAGCAGCCCGCCGATGATGAGACCGGGCCAGGCCATGGTTGCAGGGCGCTTAAGCGCAGAAGCTGCAGTGGCAAGGCACGTCAGCACAAACCCAGCCGTTAGAAAGAATGGCGAGATGAATGGAATGTAGGGAGCTGCAAACCAGATCACCGCTCCGATGATTATGAGTATGAAATTCGGGTCCTTCACCAGCTCGTTGAAGGGAACTTCTATGTCTTCTGTCTTCAATTTGGTTACACCACTACTTGGAAAGAGAGGTAAGCGTTATCACTCTTTCCCCAAGAAACGCACCCAGTGGGCCTTAGGAGTCCAGCATTGGTGATAGGAAAGGTCTAGCTGCAACCATGCAGATGGACTTCTCTTTCGATTCCTTTCTAGGAGCTAGACCTTGTGAAACAAGCCCTGTTCAAAAAGAGGATATGTCGTGCGACACGCACGACACAAAGCGATGGTCATTGCTGCTTATCTCCTGAAAGAGACCCTGTATAGTTCAGTACGAACGTTGTTCTTGAACTTAAGATAGTCTGACATATCAGGTTCAGGTTCAGATTTCTTATTTTGCTTTGGAAATGCCATTTTAGTTCACGTGTCAGGCTCCTACAAAACTGCATATCTATTCACGGTAGCCTTGGGATTCGAAAAGGGGCACGAAGGAAGCAGACAGAAGCTCTTTTCCGAACCTTGTGCTGATGAAAAGGGCGGGGAATCAATGTATTCTATCGAGTGCGGACATAACATCAGCAAGCAGGTCTTCAGCATCCTCAATGCCAATTGACATCCGAACAGTCGAAGGCGAGATACCCATCTCCGCGAGGGATTCTTCGTCAAGCCCTTGATGCGTCGTCATAGCAGGGATGCTGGCAAGGCTCTCTACACCGCCTAGTGAAACAGCGTTCAGGAAGAGCTCTAGTGAATCAACAAAGGTATTTGCATCTTCTAGGCAGCAATCCAAATCAATTGCTAGCATCCCGCCGTAGCCGCTCATTTGCCTTTTTGCAATATCATGATTGGGATGACCAGGCAGACCTGGGTAATGGACTCGAAGAATGCGGCTGTCCTCTGAGAGCTTCGCGGCGAGATACATGGCGTTGTAGTTGTGTCGTTCCATCCTGACCTGAAGGGTCTTTAGCCCCCTATCAAGCAAGAACGATGCGAAAGGATCCATGGTCCCACCCAAGAGCTTTGCAGCGCCTCGGATTTTGGTCATTAACTCGGTGCTGGCTGACACCGACCCAGCAATGATATCAGAGTGGCCACCAAGGTATTTGGTTGCACTGTGCATAATAATGTCGATCCCCAATTCATGAGGACGCTGGTTGATTGGAGAGCCAAAGGTGCTATCAATCATGCTGGGAATTCCTGCAGATTGCGCCGCATTGCTCACCCCTTTGATATCAACGATCTTGAGAGTTGGATTTGTGGGTGTTTCAAAGTAGCAGAGTTGATAGCGATTGTTTGAATCACGAATCGCATCAATGAACTCATTACAATCAACAAAGTCGATTTGAATATTGAGCTCATTCTGCAGCTTGTGAAAGAGATGCATTGTTCCCCCATAGATGGAATCAGTAGAAAGAACACAGTCACCGCTTTTCGTCAACCCGAGAATGGCAGAGGAGATTGCAGCCATTCCTGATGAGAGTACGATCGTGTCGTCAGTTCCTTCAAGAGAACTGATCTTGTCCTCGGTATACCGAGTTGTGGGATTGCTCCATCTTGTGTAAAGGTCCTTGTCAGATTTTCCCAAGACGGAATCAAGTATCTCCTGCTGGTTCTCAAAAACAAATGTCGAAGTCTGGAAGATTGGGGTCACGGCAGGGCCACGGTGTTGAACACTGGCGCCCTGAACACAGCGGGTGGATAGTCCTCTCTTTCTGCTAGTCAATCGCTTCACCACTATGCAACAGTGAGTTCAAGACATAGTAAAGGTTGCTCTATTTCTACTTTCGCTGCCAAGGTTCGTTCCGATTCGTCAAAGTCTAGTAGTTGCCCTGGGCGTAGAAGGATACAAGAAAGTGATACCATGCTTCTCTCAACCGTCGGTAATCCGGGTCCATCTCCAACGTCAGTTTCTGCATTATTCTTTCAGTGGCAACTCGCACCTCTGCGGGAATCCTGTGACTTGGTGCCGGAACTGAAGCTTTTGCTATGCGCTCTTTCTGAACCATGCCCTCGAAGAGCACCTTTGCGTCCTCCATTCTATCCTCAGGAATTTGAATACCATAGGCACGTAGTGTCCGGATAATCTCAACCAGACTGGTTTCCGGAACGGCCCTTGGAGGCGGCGCTGATTCAACAACCGATTCACCGCTTAATCGGTATTCCTTAGCTGTGGCTCGGTAGTATCTTTGCACGATTCCTGTTGTTGTGCGCTCAGTACGAACTTGAACGATAAGACCGGCCTTTTTCATCCGATCAATATGGTGCATAATCATACCAGTTGTCTTGCCAAGAGCAACGGAGAGCTGCTTAACTGTCATCGGCTGCTGCCCGAGCATCTTCAGAATAGCGGCTCTTTTTGGCTCAAGGATGAGTTTCATCTTCTTCTTGTCCTTGACGATCTCGATGTCCTTGATTGCACGCGGCTTTTTCGGAGTCACCTACAGCCCTCCTGAGAGGGTAGTGTCAGAGGGCTCATAGTGTCCCTCTTCAACAAGCACCTCATCTTCATCGGCGGTCAATAGAAGATAGATGCGACTCTGTGAAATCGCCATCGCAGGAACTACAATGAAGACGATTACCAATATTGCAATCAGCTCATATGGAATCGGGTCTAGTATCATATGCACAAACCAAACTGGGGCATATATGGGACCCCAAATGAATGGAGACAACAGGGCCACAATAACAAGGAAGTATGTGATCCACACTAAGAAGATTCTACCAAAGCTCCTCTTCGTCATGCTCAGTGAGATACCAATCGATAGCAGAGCTGAATTGCCATCTATCACCGCAGGAAAGGTCATACTCAGGGAGCCAATAGAGAATACACCCCATAATACACTAAGGGCGACAAGAAGATCGAAGTTGAATCCAATGATTACTCCATCCAACAGAACGTATCCAGTTGCCCACATACTCCAGATGGGAGCAAAGATTACAATGAACATTCCAAACCCAGCTCCCGCAAGAGAGAAGAATCTGCGCGAATACCATTCAAAGATGCCTTCAGCCGTTGTCCCCTCGCTCTCTATTATTTCTCTAGCCATTCCGTAGAGAGCACCTATGGCGACAAAGAGAGGAGCAAGAAGCGGCAGAATGTAGACAATAGCCACACCAACTACAATTGGTTCAGGCCACATGCCAAAGGTTTCGGTTATGAAGTCGATTAGAGCGAGAACATCAAGCCATCCGTTAGAGCTCAAATATACGATTCCAAGTACAATGACAACGAGGATTGCGATGAGGAATATTACTGTGACCAGTAGTATCCCAATCATTGCCAGAAAGAAAGAGGGGATGTTTCTCAGTGCATACTTGAAGCCCACCTTGATGTCATCAACTGCACCACCAGAATATGATTCACTCAAGATTATCACCATCAACTATGTATGTGTGTGCTGACGAGGCTTGAGTATGTGTGAGTGCAAAATCCAAAGAGGGACCTAGCCTCGTCAGCACGATAAGCGAAGACAGAGAGATTTGCAGGAGGAATTGTGTGAGGCAATGCTTCGTCTTCGACCGAATCCTGATCATTTCCATCAACCCCAAACTATGGCAGCAAACGAGCGCCGTAGACACGAACGCGACCTTTCTCGCATTCCTCTGTGGCTTTCTCTATTTCAGGCACTTCGGAGCGGTCTTCGTTCTTTGAACGCACCATGAGTACACCATCATAGACCAGACCTATCACATAAATCTCGAGCGGCAGTACTGCCACTATTAGTCCGGGCAGTGAAGCAAGAGGGACAAGCAGAAGTATGGCTGCAGCCAAACCCACCATAATACGCAGAAACACTCCATAATGAAAAGGGGTTCTAGCTACTACATTGATAGGCTCGATCACAGGGTTGACTAGTCCTACGCTCGTCTGAATTTCTGCGTCTTTCATCACATGCGTGCTGATTTCGGACGGCAACAGATTCGCCGGTGGCACAAGTTCACCGGCAGGCTCATTCAACGACAACGCGAATTTCTCCATTTTTCCAACCTACAAGAGATACGTTACGGAAAACCGTAACGTTCTGATTCATAACGTTACGCAAAACCATATAAAATTGCCGTTCAAAGCCAACGCATGTCGATGAATTGCGGGCCACAAGAGAAAAAGAGGAGAGGTGAATAGGGTTAGGCAAGAAACCGCTGGGGAGTTGTCTGAGAGAAGTTACGCAGTGGCAGATACATACCATATGGAAACCTATTCACCTGTCGATGGTAGAAACACTGATGCTAATAACTAAGAACATGGTCCAAATCTCGTACCAAGTTCAACAGACATAATAGGACAGTATCGCATCAGTACTGCGAAGTATAAGGAGGGAGAATTCTGAAGCCTAGAAAATGGTCTGTCCTTCTTCTGCTCATACTCTCATGCGTCCTGCCAGCCATTCTACCTTCTGAGCCAGCTAGTGCGCAGTCGCCCGGAGATTTAATCTATCCTGGCGATATCGTTATGGGAGTATTGACTACAGACAACGACAAGGACTTCTACGGTATAGAAATCACATCCCCAGGCCTTTACAATTTCAGCATTGAATCTCAAGGAGAAACCCCAGTTGTGGCTTACTTCAGATTTTATGAAGGAGGACTTCCTTTCTCAGGAGGGTCCTCAGTAACCTCCAATGGGTCGAGGATCATCGAGATTCGCCCAGACCAACTGGGAGAGCAGTACACATATCAAATCGCACTATACGGTGAGCTTTGGTGGGAGGCGATTTTCCCAGCAGCTTATGTGATGCGGTTTGACCTGCTATCACAGATAGATAGTGCAATAATTGGCCGGCCACTATCATGTGACTTTCACCAGACAGGAGATCAGAAATGGTTTCTCTTGAGAACTGGAATAAGCGGAATACTTCCCACAATGCAAGCTTATGAATTCAGAATTGAAATGAATGTCACACGAACTGTGCAATGGAGCTTCTACGAGAAGAACGGTCTGCTTCAAAGCTTCGGCGCTAGTACTTCCAACCAGACAAACGTAGTTCTTCTTGAAGCGCCAGAGTACTACTTTTGCTTGGCTAGTTCTTCGGCAGTAGGAATGAGCGCGACAGCCTACTTCGAGCTCACAGAATTGGAAATCCTACGTCCCAGCCAGCCAATAGAAGTTCAAATGCTGCAAGCAGCGGAATCGCAACGTAGAAGGTTCTATCAGATTAGCCTTCAGGAAGGCGTTCACTATGCAATCTCGGCCACTTGTGAGTCAACTCTGGATGTTTCTTTCAGAATTCATAAGGGACCCGCATCTGGACTTACGAGTCTTGACTTCTCCGAGTGGGGATATGGGGAAGAAGAGAATGTTACGGACCTTGTTTTTTGGGGTCAATACTCTCTGTATTCTGATTGGAATGATGAGAGTACACGTAGGTCCCGGCCGGTTCTTGGTACATCATGGAATGGCGACTTAATAGACCATTCGAAGCTGGTGCTTGAGCTGGTCGCCATCGCGGGCAATGGAGACGTTACAGTAACCATTAGTGAAGGTGAGGAAAGCCCACGAATAACAGCTTCAGAGAGCATTAGAAAACTGCTTGATAATGACATTGGGCCGTACTGGCACCTACTTAAATTGACCAATCTTGAAGGATTAGTTGTATACAACATAACCGTGGAACATCACCAATCGTACCCCACTGGTCTTGGCACGTCATACGATTTCTTCGGGTCTAGAGGCTCTGAGCAGCAGTACCTCTACTATCAACGACCATGGTTGGATGGCAGAGGCAGAGCATACGTGGAAAGAGGGCAAAGCTATGAATTCAGCGTGGATTGGGAAACGTATGGCCTTGGTGAAACCCAGTCGCATTTGGTATATCAATCGATACCAGGAGATCGTTGGCTTCTGATTCGTGTACCGGATATCGAAGAAGCTGGAGAAATCCCCTATCGCAGGCTACTGTCGGGAGAAGTCGAGATTTCAGTCCGGGCAGAAACATATTACAATGCGACACTAGATGTTACTCAAGGGATTGAATGCATAGAGAATCAGCCTGTTGCGCTTCGAGTAAGACTTGAAGGTGGCCATACATATAGGATTGAATTGGCGGCAATAAATGGAAGTAGCTATGCAGAATGCAATCTATACAACGAAAGCGGGTTTCGATTAACTGGTCAGTTCGAAAGTTCGTGGCTCTACATCCCATGGCAAGCAAACGAAGATGTTAGATACAAAGTCTACTACATAGTATCTAGCGGTATGCATGCATTCCTAGTTTATGGTAATGGCGAGTCTCCTGTATCAGTAACCATCACCGAACTTGGTCAACCAGGGAATGTTGACGTTACCTTCACACTGATAGGGATTATGGGCGCTGCCGCAGGGGGAATTGTGCTGGGAGTACTGATTGGTAAGACCAAGTTCAAAGCAGGAACCTAAGTACAGAAGTAATGAATTGCCTCTTAATGCTCAATATCCAGTAAATGGGCCCGGTGCGATTGCTGGCATTACGGGCCCCGTGAGAGAGAGGAGTAGAAGGACCAAAGAAGGCCCTACTAGGTAATTTTGACTGCTTCAATAGATTTCGTCTGTCTAAGAAGCCTGAATTATCATGTAAAACCTAGCAGAATTCCTAATAATGGCTATCTTCAAAGCAGCTGAATTGGATTGTGTGGGGCCTAGGTTTCTCTTGAGATCAAAGGAGTTCTCTCAGCTCATCGAGGAAGCGTTCCGCCTGCTTGGCTCCCAGTTCCCAGAATGCCGGGTCGGAGATATCATAGCCAAATTCCAGCAGTTGGTCATGAGGACTCTGACTGCCACCCTTCGAGAGGAGTTCCTTGAATCGTTTCGCAAAGGTGGGCCCTTCCTGTTTGTAAGCCTCGTAGAGAGCAAAGACAAGCATCTGAGCAAATGAATAGCTGTAGTTGTAGAAGCGGAAATTGGGAATATAGAAATGAGGAATTCGTGCCCATTCATAGTCAATATACTCAGCTGCTTCCCAATCAACACTGTCGCCAAAAATGCTGGCTTTGGCTCCGCTCCATAGAGAGCAGGCAGTATTGGCATCGATCATGTCTCCCGCAGCAATCCGTTCATACACACTCTTCTCGAAAAGTACTCTTACACCTACATAATAGACCACATAGAAGAACCGAGTCAGCAACTCCCCAAGAATTTCGAGTTTCTGTTCCTTCGATTCAGCTAGATTCAGCATTCTTTCCGAGAGCAATAGTTCTCCAAAGACACTCCCCATTTCCGCCAAACAGTGACCAGGGGACTTGCTTAGAGGGCTCTGCGCATGCTGGGCGTAGTGCCCCTGAACCGCATGCCCATTCTCGTGAGCAAGGGTGGATAAATCATTCAGGGACTTGTCGTACGTTGTCTGCACGAAGGAGGTCTTATTCTTGAGCCAAGAGGCACAGAAAGCGCCGCTTCGCTTCCCAACACGGCTGGCCGCATCAACTCGGTTTCCATCAAACATGTCCTTCACAATTGAACCCATTTCTTTATCGAATGAAGTATAGGCATCAACAACCAGCTGCCTAGCATTAGCCCAATCCAAAGACCATGTTGATTTCGTAATCATTGGCGCAATAACATCATAACCTGCTAGTTTTTCAAGACCCAGAATCTTTGCCTTCAACTTGAGAAATTCCTGATACTTATCAGCCGTGTTCTTGATAGCAGAAAGCAGACTCTCTATCGTCCTCTCATCTACATCTTGGTCAAGCAGGCTCTGCGTCATGGGTGATGGCATTCCACGTTTCTTGGTCATGGATAGATGGTCGGCACAGATTGAACGCAGAGCATATGCATGAAGAAGGCTATCGTCATGGTAGCTCCTGTACTCCAATGCGGATGCCATCTTTCTCACCTCTCGGTCGGGGTTCATCCTTAGTGCACTGAGAGAGGAATATGGAAGAGTCCTCTTCTCGCCATCTATCTCCACTTCATACTTCTTCTTGGAAACCCACGTTTGTCTGAGTTCTTGAAAGAGCTGTATGCCATAGAGGTCCTTTGCAACGATTATCTTCTCTTCCTCCTCGGACAGCTGGTATGGCGCCCATGCGGCCAGTTTCTCAAGATAATGTCGATATCGAGCCAAGGCGGGGTCCTG
This sequence comes from Candidatus Thorarchaeota archaeon, assembly GCA_011365025.1. Next base: position 92,264 of record RDOF01000006.1, on the reverse strand, counting down.
GACCAGCTCTTTTGATTGATGAGCAATTCGTCCCAAGCGAAACTGAAAAGGTGTTGTGAGTTGCTCAAACCTTGCACGTGCTTCTTGGCCCCATTGGTTGAGCTGAACAGCAACCCCATCCTCGCTGTTTGCGGAGAAGCTCAACCTGCAGTAAAGACTCAAATCAGAGAACTGAACAAAGAAACTTTCGAATTCCTCGATTACCTTCTTGAGCGTTTCGGGCTTCATTGATTCGATTTTGTCCAAGTATTTCGCAGAGAAGGCCTCAGTTTCCGCAATCACCCGCTGGAGCAGCTCATGAACTTCCTCCGGAGAGGTACCACTGACAACCGGAGAAAGGTCCCAAGACATATCGTCATCAGACATCATTGCAACCTGAGTTCGCGAAACTTGGCCCTCCATAAAAATCTCCCCATGACAGGCATCCCTTAGGCGCTAAGTTATATTCGGGTGGTCCTGCCGTGGTTTCAACAATGAACAAGCCTCAGTACGACCTCCACATCCACTCGAATTTTTCTGATGGGGTTCCGACCATTCCGCAAATTGTGGAGAGGGCTTCTGAGATTCGTCTTGAAAGCATCGCGATAACGGACCACTTCTGGCCATCATTGGGGTCTCGAAGAGGAGGTATCGGGATGATAAAGGAACGGCGCCACAAGATTGCCATCCTGAGAGAGGACTTCCCCTCTATGAGGATACTTGATGGAACAGAGGTTGACATTCTATCAAATGGAGGGCTTGCACCTGTTGCCGGAGGGACAGAGCAGTTTGATTTTGTGATAGGTTCAGTACATTGGTTATCCGGACCGGAGCAGTGGGCATCGACAATGCTTAAGACGCTTAGAATAGCACGGTTTGACGTCCTTGGTCATTGGGATGGATATCTTTCTGCATACAAGCATGAAGAAGGACTGAAGGTGGCAAACGCCCTCGCAGAGGCAAGAGTGGCAATTGAACTCAGCGCGAGATACGAGCCAGTCCATATTGAGTTCCTTGAAGCGGCAAGAGATGCAGGATGTCTATTTACCCTCGGAAGCGATTCTCATAGCATTGATGCTATTGGCAAACTGGATGACCAGTTCAAACTAGCAAGTGCCCTGAATCTACCGCTACTAGATGCATAAATCGCAATGCAAAACTGTCCGATTTCAGATAGCCAGAAGGCTTTTCTCATGCCGTTCCTTCATTAGATCAAAACGCAGTCAGGAGAATGCTGCTATGGGTGATAAGAAATTCGTTTTTCCTACAGAGGAATGGATTGAGAAGTACGTGGAAGTTTTGAATGCTAGCAAGGAATACGAAGACGCAGCTCACGATTGGGAGGGAGACTTCGTGTTTGAAATAGAAGCTGATGGGGAAATAATCAAGGATTCCATCCGGTTCTATTTGGACCTGTGGCATGGCAAATGCAGGTCTGCGAGGATGGCAGGACCTGATGATATAGCTGAGTTCACCTATTCTGGCCCCTACAAGAATTGGAAACTGCTCTTCGACAAGAAGATTGATCCAATAAAAGGTCTAATGCAGAGGAAATTCAAGCTTGGGAAGGGAAATGATATGGGCAAGATAATGCGGTACACCAAGGCGGCTATGGAACTTGTCAATGCGACTACCAAGGTTCCTACTAAGTTTCTCGATGAATAACATGTGAAAAGACCCGGGGAATCACATACTTAATACGACACCGAAGCTTCCGAGGAGGCTATGCCTTCCATTCGCACAGAGTTATGTGACATCCTAGAAATCAATCATCCGATCCTCCAAGGGGGAATGGGCCCCTACAAGACCGAGGATCTTGCAATTGCAGTTTCAAATGCGGGAGCGCTTGGTGTAATTAGCAGTATCGGCATGGCAGCAACGCTCCTGCCAGATGCGGCCCCTGTTGATGGTGTAAAGCTCTTTGGCAACGACCCTCCAGTAGTCATCCTTAGGAAGTCAATTGAGAGAGTTGCCAAAGAAACAAGGCAGTCAGGAGGTGTGTTTGGTGTTAACATCCCCGTTGCCTCGGAATTCATCCTCGCCTCCCAGATGTTCTCTGAGCAGGTTCTTGAATCTCGGGCGGCAGACTCCGATATAGAGCGGTCTCTAAGGGTAGTAATCACATCAGCAGGAAACCCGAACCCGTGGGCGGAGCTGAAGAAACACGGCCTGATTTGGATTCATGTTGTTCCTTCTGTTTACCATGCAAAGAAAGCAGAGAAGGCAGGTGCAGACATCATCGTGGCTTCCGGACATGAAGGAGGAGCTCATGTGTCTTGGGACCCAGTTCACTCAATGGTACTAGTACCTGCTGTGGCAAAAGCGGTCAAGACACCGGTTGTCGCAGCAGGGGGATTCTGCGATGGGAAGACTCTGGCTGCGTCATTGACTCTTGGCGCTGTCGGAATTCAAATGGGCACCAGACTTATTGCCACTCAGGAGAGCGACTTCGAGCCAACATGGAAGCAAGCTATCATATCGCGTGAGGAGAGGGATACACTTGTGGGAAGGGGACTCTTTGGCCCGATGAGATTTCTGAGAAATAGACGTGCTGAAGAGATAGTAGAGCAGACCCTTCAGGATTTGCCTCGCTTCTATCTCGGAGAACCTATTGATTCCAATGAGGAGATTCTCAGACTGGAAAGAACAGGCTTTGAGGACCTTCTTGACTCAAAAGAGGAAACCGCTCTGATGTTTGGAGGAGAGGCAGTTGGCAGGATTGCCGATATGCCGACTGTGAAGGCGTTGATTGATGGTATCGTGGAGGAAGCCATCTCAACCCTTCGAAACCTACCCAAATTTGTTGATGAGAAGTAGTGCGTCAGAAATAAGTGGATGTTTTCAAATAACTTGTACTCAGGCTATTGACAAGTATGGAACTTGGTGTCATAAAGTAGGGTGTTGAATATGTCTTGGGAATTCGATATACCAAAGATTGTCTTTGGTGAAGATGCCATTGAGGAACTCGAACGACTTCGTGGAAACAGCGCATTCATAGTTACAGACAGTGTCATTAATCAGCTCGGGCTTGTTGAGAAGGTTGTGCAGATTCTGAGCAACAATCAGTGGAATGTTGCAGTTTGGGACTGTGCAGAGCAAGACCCGCGAATATCAACCGTTCGTGAAGCTGCCGAGGGAATGAGGAACTTCTGTGCTGACACTATAATTGCATTGGGCGGTGGAAGCGTGATGGATACAGCAAAGGCAGCATGGGCGCTCTATGCTCAGCCAGATATGGACCTTACCGCACTTAACCCGTTCGAAGAGCTTGGAGTCAGAGAGAAGGCTAAGTTGGTCTGCATACCAACAACCTCAGGAACAGGCTCAGAAGCGACCAAGGCGATCGTGATCCGAGAAGATGAATCTGGACGCAAATTCGCGACGATTAATCCAGAGCTTGTTCCGGACCTTGCCATACTTGACCCGTTTTTTGTGAAAGACTTGCCCAAGAATCTGACCGCATGGACCGGAATGGATGCCTTGACTCATGCTGTTGAAGCCTACATTTCGTCCTGGAAGAATGCTTTCTCAGATGGTTGTACTATGAAAGCCGTGAAACTGGTCTTTGAGTGGCTTCCAAAATCGGTAGATGATACCTCAGACATGGAAGCCAGACAAATGATGCAGGCTGCTGCCTGCCTTGCGGGAATGGCATTCAGCAATTCTCAGGTTGCTCTAGCGCATTCCCTGGGACATTCACTTGGCTCTGTCCTTCGTCTTCACCATGGCCTGTCAGTCGGAATGGCGCTGCCGTACACAATTGAATACTGCTGCAAGGACGAAGATACAGCAAAGTACTACTCTGAACTGGCGGCTATTGTTGGGATTACGGGAAAGAAGCCTGTAACGGCAGCAAGGAAATTTGCGGAAGCAATCAGACAACTCATGGACAAGGTGGGCAGTCCTACGAGCTTAAAGGCGGCAAAGGTCACGAAGAAGAGATTCAATGAAGGGCTTGACAAGCTTGTAGACTACACCATGATGGATGCGGCAATTACAATGAGTCCGCGAAATACAGATAGCAGCATTATTAGAAACATCTACAAGGCAATGTTTGATGGCGTGCCAATCGATTTCTAGAGGTGTGAAGGAGAGATGTATGGGTACAGAGGGAAGATTCTGAAGGTGAATTTGGGTTCCAAGGTTATCTCTGAGATGCCCCTGGATTCTGAAGCTGCACGCAAGTTCATCGGAGGGATTGGGCTTGCAGCGAGCCTCCTCATTGATATGGTTGACAGTGAAACAGACCCACTAGGACCAAGCAATCCGCTCCTCATTCTAAATGGTCCTTTTTGTGGTACAATGGTTCCTACAGGGAGCAAAACTGCGATGTGCAGTAAATCCCCACAAACGGGGCTTTGGGGCCATAGCATAGTCGGGGGCCATTTTGGGGCAGACTTGAAGTTCGCTGGCTATGATGGTGTTTTGGTGGAAGGCGCCTCTGAGAAACCGTGCTATCTCTTGATTGATGATTCAAGGGTCGAGATTAGAGATGCACATCATCTCTGGGGAAAGAACACCGAAGAAACATGGAATGCTTTGAAGGAGGAAACCGGCTTTAGAAACGCAGGTATAGCGAGAATTGGAATAGCAGGAGAGAACCTTGTCAAGTATGCCTGTGTCTGCATTGATCACTATAGAGCGGCCGGACGAACTGGCATGGGGGCGGTCATGGGCTCAAAGAAACTCAAGGCAATGGTTGTACATGGCACAGACAGAAAGATACCCGTAGCAGACGCAGAGGGCTTGAATGAGTTGGGAAAAAGCCTCAACGAATCGCTGAGTGAAGACCCGACGTTCAACATGTACTCAGAGCTGGGCAATGCAGGCTACGTGGACATGGCAAGCATGATGTATGGATCTCTGCCTGCGGGATACTACACAGTATCCGACTTTGATTCTTACAATCTCAGCGGAACGACTATGCGCGAAACAATTCTTGTTGGAAAATCGGCCTGTTATAGATGTCCAATAGGTTGCGGACGAGTGATTGAGATAAATGAGGGAAAATATGCGACAGGACGATTTGCTGGACCAGAGTATGAAGTCATAGGCTCAATGGGGACGCTTATTCTTACTAATGACTTGGAGGCAGTAACATTCACCGCAAAACAGATGGAACTCATGGGCATTGATTTCATCTCGGGAGGGAGCACCATTGCTCTTGCGTACTACCTATACAAGGAGGGAAAAGTGACCGCTGAGGACTTGGACGGCATCACTCCGGAATGGGGTGAATCTGACTCTGCTTTAGCCTTAATAGAAAAGATTGCCAAGAGGGAGGGCGTCGGGAACCTCATGGCAGAGGGCTCTCTTGCCTTCGCAAGGAAGTTTGGTTGTGAAGAACTCGCTGCCCAAGTTAATGGTTTGGAGTTGCCCATGCACGATCCCCGAGGCTTTTCGGGTATGGCAATAGCCTATGCAACCTCTCCGCGTGGAGCTTGCCATATGACTGCAGATATGTACAATGTGCAGATGGGACAGACAAATGAAGCACTGGGTATTGAAAGCCAAGACAGGTTTGCCAATGAAGCGGAAATTACCGCAAAGCAGCAGGACTTGAGATGCATTACAAACTCCTTGCTGATTTGCCATTATTATGCAGCACTGGCCGAGGAGTTGGTGGAGTTTATCCAGAAGGTGACCGGGTGGAACGATTACTCTTTGCAGGAGTTGGCCGAGACCGGTGAGCGGCTGTTCACTCTTCTTCGGCTATTCAACTTGAAAATGGGATACCAAACAAACAACGAAAGATTGCCAGAGATTGTACTAAGGCCCCTTGAAGGTCCAACAGAGGGCTATGTGCCTGATGTTGATACAATGCTAGAAACCTGGTACCACTTTAGAGGCTGGAATAGAAAGACCGGAGCACCACCAAAGGAAAGGATTGAGAAGCTGGGACTCTCAGGCTTCAGGTTGTGAATATTGGAGAACCTGCAGGAATTATTGATCAAGTCGAGGTACTTCTGAAATAACTACCTTCGGAAGGTCGTACAGGACAGCACCATTCTACTGACACCCTTGATACGGAAAGGGAGTGTGGCGCTATTTAGGCTTGCACTCCTGGCGTTGTAGGTAACTTTTTCACTACCATTGAGAAGAAATGAACAACATGATTTTCGATCCAGGAATCTCCACGTTTCTACAGGATCTCATGCCATGGGCAGACCTTTTCTTTCGCCTTGTAACCGAGATGGGCTCAGAGATATTCTATGTATCCCTCATATTGATAGGCTATTGGGTGTACAGGAAGAAGGCTGCAGTAGTTGCTGCGCTGCTGGTAGTTGTTGCCTACGTCGCGAATTACTGGGTGAAGTATGTCATAGCGAATCCGCGTCCACCTACTTCTGTATGGGTTGAGGGCGTAGAAGCCACTAATTACAGCACACCAAGCGGACACGCACAAGTGTCAGCAACCTTGTACGGTTGGCTGAATTTGAGGGTGAAGACTTGGTGGATGACCATTCTTTCGATAGTTGTTGTCTTGTTGATTGGCATATCGCGAGTCTACATTGGGGTGCATTATCTAGGTGATGTGCTTCTAGGATGGGCAATAGGTATCGTTACGGTGATTCTTTTCTATTACCTCGAAGGTCCATTCAGAAAGGCAACAGAGAAAGTGCGACACGAGTACCTCTACTTTATTCTGTTTCTAATTGGCTTCACTATGCTGATCATCAGTATATTATGTCCACAGCCGCCAGGCGATAACTTCGGGTCATACGCAGGCCTACTGATGGGATTGGCCATCGCACTTCCTCTAGAACAACGCTTTGTGGGTTTTGAAATTGACACATCAACGGTGCCGAAATGGAGGCTTGTCCTGAGAGTTGTGTTGGGTCTTGTGCTTGTGCTAGGGGTCATGCTCGGGCTCTCGCCATTCTTACCAACAGAGGAGGTATTACTCAGAGCATTTCGTTACTTCCTTGTGGTGCTGACCGGAACTTTCCTTTGGCCACTAATCTTTACCAAAGCGAAGATTTGATGCTATGATAGGAGGGTTGAAGCATCATTGGATGCTTCCCTTCCTCATGCATTTCTTTATTGTACGGTGGAACTCAAGAGCCCGGAATACTTGTTAGTGGTGCTCGGCAGATTCAATAGACACGATTGATTCTAGCCAAGTTTGTGATTACTTTGGAACACGAGTTTACCACACCACTTGGCAGCCCTTTGTTTCCCAAAGCTCCCTATCACTACAAGGATGCAAGGCTCTTCCTCGCGCTTTTTAATCCTACGGAAACATCTATCGAGAAAATGCTACCTGAACCTCTTAGGCCATCTCAAATGCCATTAGCAGGACTAATGTTTGGGGAGCAGAAGTGTGTTGAAACGGGCACCTTTATGGAGGCCGCACTTCTAGTTCAATGCATGTTTGATAATCCTCACACCAAAGAGGAGGAGGTAGGAGTGTATTTTGCGCATAACTATGTTGATAGTGATGTGGCACAATCTGCTGGCAGAGAGATTTGGGGCTATCCTCGAAAGCAAGCCAGCATCAAGCTGACAATGAAAAAACACACAGTAACAGGGACGGTTGTTCGTGATGGTAATATGCTCCTGAAAGCATCCTGTACTCTTGAGGACGATGGCGAATGGATTGACAGCGGACCAAACATCAATTTCAAGGTAATTCCGAGCGTGACAGGAAACGGATATGACGTTGCACAAATCACAGCGGGGTATCTAACCTATGATATCAAGAGTGGCAGGTCTGGAGAAGTTGAGTTCGAAATCCAGAGTGGTCCCAGAGATGATTTTGGCGCAACTGAAATCGAATCGCCAATGTTGGGTCTCTATTTCGACTGCGACATTACCGTGCCCCTGGGAAAGGTGGTTGGAGAAGTCAAACTCTAGGCCATCTATCCCATAGTCATCCACCCATAGTAGAGCAGGATTGACGCCAAGGCGATTGCCTCACGGTCATTAATTCCTACGAGGCGAGCGATATCACGAAGGGTCCGTTCTCCGTTAGATGATTGTTCGATCAATTCAAGTTTGAAATCAACTTCTGCCGTTCGCCAAGGAATAGTTTCACCGCTATCTAGAGACTTAGGAATCATATCCAAGTTGAGATTCGCTAAGGGAAACTCCTCGATTATTGTTAGTGCGAAGTCTTTGAATCGACGAATATCTCCAACACCAGAGCGTACCACTTCATCAAACTCAATCTCGAACTTCTGAAGAATTCTCATTAGCTTGGCCCGATAAACAGCCTCATCATCAACAGAAGTCATGCCAATCAGGGCAATAGCATGGGTCGCCGTTTCGAAGATGTAGATGGAGTTCTTCCATCGAATTGCACGAAGATCGTCCTTGGACAGATGTAGAACGGCTCTAAGCAATGCTGCGTGCATGTCGGGATTAACAGGTTCTGCGCCCGCATAGGGAACATAGAGAAGAAGCTCACCACCCTCTGTTCCCATAATCATGACATGCCGAATCTTGGACACATCTATATTGGTACTTGCAGGCCCCACATCATTCATGATACAACGAAACAGCAGTCCTGTATCAAATTATAATGTATTGCGTGGGAATTACTCACTCTGGAATTCTATACCATTCTTCCTAGAGATACTTCGAGGCCTCTATTTGTGCTAGCTTCACGCCTGCGCTGTAAGAATACCGCCTGAAAAGGAAGTAGCAAATCGCGGCATAGAGTGGAAGGAATAGATAGACAGAGAGAATCCCTATAGTTGATCCTTGGGCGAATCCCACAAATGCACCAATACCTAACATTCCAAAAACACCCGTATAGCCCAAGATGTATGGAATGACCTGAGCCCGTACAATTGACCACCCCCGAATGGGAGCTTGCACCGCAGATCCTCTTTGCCTCGTTATCATTCTCTGAGCCTTGAAGTCACCACCAATTGCTGCAGCATTTGCCGCAATGGCACCCGCAGCCACATTTATGAAAATCGCGGCAATTGCGACGGCAGGGAGGTAGGGCAGAAGGGAGAGATCAATGATCGCAATCAGAACTGATACAATGGCAGTGGCCCCAATAACAAATGGTATGGCACTGTACACCTTACCCCTGACATAATCAGCCATATTGGCAGCAGCCAACTGAAGGGTCATCAGGTTCTTCCCCTCGTAGACTATTTCGTATCCTGCGAAGTATACGCCGTATGAAATGGCGAATGGAATGAGAGCTGCAAGGATGAGAAACGGAGTAAACACCACTGCTTCTTCGCCCATAGCAAACACAGGAAGAATGAGAAATATGACGAAGCGCAAGGGACCCACAAGGTACTGGGCTAGGACACGACCCTCCCGTCTAATAGAAGCGATATTGTACCATATGGATACGCTGATTGTTTGATTGAATGTAAAGCCAGGAAAGGGTTGCGGATCCCAGGTTGGATGAATAGATGGCTCCGATTTGATAGAAGTGCGCTTGGACCCACTTGCTAGCCAGCCGCTGTAGTGAGCTCTTTCGCTAACAACTGCATTGAGATATACTAGAAGGACGCCCCCTAAAAGGAAGACCAGTGCCATTAGCACATCCTGAATTCGGATAGGTACACCGACCAGGAGGCTTAATGAAAGAGCGCTGACTGCATAACCGGGACTAAGGTCGGAAGAGAAACCCAAGGCATCAGTTATTGAGAAAAGCCACTGGAAAAGCTCGCCACCATCCGAGGAATAGATTGCATAATAGTAAAACACGCTCACAACAATAGCTGCGGCACTTCCGAAGAACCAGCCAATCTGCTTTAGTGTTCGGCGGCCAGCGAGCACCTTGGAGAATAGGAGCCCTAGAAGGCCTCCAAGAGAAACGCCAATTGTAATTACACCCAGGACAAGTATGACGAAAATCGGAACAGAAAGAAAGGCAAAGAGGGTGGAGGATGCAATTGAGAGACCAATGAAAATGGAAGTACCAATGAGCAGCCATAGGATTGAGTTATACAGAATCACATAGATGGTCTTCTCAAGAAAAACGGTTTGCATCGAAATTGGCATGATGAGGATATATTCCATCTTTGAGCTATTGCCCACTGTGGTAGCAGATACCATGATAGAACCGATGAAAGAAAAAAGCAGTATCGCGTTGAAGATAGTTGCACCTACTCCCAAATTCTGAGAAACGATTTCAGCTACAAAAGACCATCCAAACAAGGGGACAATTGCAGAAATGACCCAGATGATGAACAGTGCCACAAGAGCTCCGCCAATAACTGGAAAGAGCCTGCGGATGGTGCTTTTTTGCTCAGTTCGCTTGCCCTTGACACGCCCGATTCTAAAGCTCTTGCGAAGGTCTTCACGCAAGAGGAGAATAAGGTCCGAAAGAGTCACGCAATCTCACCCAGAAACTCAGCTATCTTCTGCATATCGGGCCCCCCTGTTAAGGACAGGAAGATCTCCTCAAGGCTCGATTGACCCTTAGCCTGCAGCCGTAGTTCATCCATAGTGCCTTCTGCAATCATCTTTCCGCGCTGTATTATCCCAATACGGTCACACATTTGCTCCGCTATTTCCAGCACATGTGTGCTCATTAGAATAGTCGCCCCTCTGTCACGAAGGCCATTTAGTATCTCCTTAATCGTGGCAGCACCGCGAGGGTCGATACCTGCTTGAACTTCATCTAGAATTAGGACTTTAGGATGGTGGATTAGTGCTGCCACCAACCCAATCTTGCGAGCCATTCCTTTGGAATAGGTTTCGATGAGGTCATCACTTGCATCACGAATGTCAAGAAGTGTAAGAAGTTCTTCAATTTCCTCTTCGCGTTCTGCTCCCCGGTCAATGCGCCAGATGTCAGCCACGTAGTTGACATATTCCCATCCGGTAAGACGTTCGGGCAAGACGGGTTCTTCAGGAACATACCCCATCACGCGTTTGGCAGCTACTATCTCATTGGATATACCATGTCCCATTACTCTGGCAGTTCCCGACGTTGGCTGAAGAATTCCCAGCAGCATTCTCATCGTTGTGGATTTTCCCGAACCGTTGGGTCCTAGTAGTCCATAGATCTCGCCGCCATTTACCTGAAACGAGAGTCCATCAACTGCAGTGAAGTCAGTGAACTTCTTTGTGAGCTCCTGCGCCTCAATCATCTACATCAAGGTCAACTTCATACATCTGTGGTTTTAATAGTTAGGATAGTAGCCACACCGAATTCATTATTAGTAATTCCAAAAGCGGAGCAAACCATGACACTCGAAACGTGGAGACTACTTGACCTCGGACCAATACCGCCCCTGGAAACGCAGACAATCTATGATATGGTTGCACAAGGAATCACCGAAGGTGAATCAGACAACACATTGATCATCTGCTGGCCAGCAAATCCTTTGGTCAGTCTGGGATACTTCCAAGAAGTGGAGAAAGACATAGACACGCAGTTCTGCCTTGACAATGATATAGTGTTCACGAGAAGAGTGATTGGAGGTGGAGGAGTCTATCTTGATAACGGCCAAATGTTCTACCAGCTCATTGGGCGGCAAGATAGCCCAACGACACCTAGGAAGATAGATGATTACTACAGGAAGTTCTTAGAAGCTCCGGTTCAAGCCTATAGAAATCTGGGCATTCCAGCGGTGTTCAAACCTGTCAACGACCTGATTGTCAATGAGAAGAAGATCTCAGGAAATGGAGCTGGCGATGTTGGAGATGCAAGGATTCTCACAGGAAACCTCATCTTTGATTTCAATTTCGATATGATGGTCAAGGTCCTCAGAGTGCCAGACGAGAAATTCAGGGATAAGATTGCACAGAGCCTTCGTGAGCGAATGACGACTATTCGTCTAGAAACAGGGAGTCTTCCCGATAGGAATGAAGTGAAGGAGGACCTCATTCGTCTCTATGAAGAGACCCTTGACATCGAACTTGTGCGCGGCAAGCTTAGCACATGGGAGACAAGCAGGATGGCAGAGCTCAAACCCAAGTATCTCTCTGACGAATGGTTGCACTGGAGGCGTGGCGGAAGAATCGATGCGCGGACGGTTCGCATATCAGCGACAACGGCCGTTGGAGCGTCCGACTACAAAGCCCCAGGAGGACTTATTCGAGTGACTGTAGAGGAAGTGGAGAAAAAGATCAATGAAATAGTCATCAGCGGCGATTTCTTCATGCTTCCCATCGATGCCATCGCCAACCTTGAGCATTCTCTCCTTGGAGCCAAAACTGAGAACGGAGAACTCGCTAGCAGAATAAAATCCGCTTACGAGAAATACAAAATTGAATCGCCAGGAGTCACTCCACAGGATTTAGAAACAGCCATCAAACTAGCTCTTGAGCAGAAATAGGCGTAAGTAGTTAGCTTAATCATAGGACACCTGAATTTGAGTCATATGGGTGTTCGAGCTTACAGAGCAGGTGACGAAGTCATCGTTATGCAGATCCATAATGAGGCTTTCAAGGAGTACATAGAGCATCTTCCTCCGGCCTACGGCTGTGAGAAGATTGATGCTCTAAGTGTGGTGACTCAAGCGGAATCTCCGGATACTGACCTATGGATTACCGAAACCGGCGGGAGTATTGTAGGATATGCATTCTGTCAATTGAAAGAAGAGGGACAAGTGGTTTGGTTTGCGCCTTCAAATCCTGAGGAACTCAGCCAGAGCGATTTTGCAGTGAGGCCGAACTTGCAAAGAAGAGGGGTAGGCACTCTGCAGCTCAGAGAGATTCTTAAGCACTACGCCAAATCAAAGGCGCAGGCAGCTATTGCACTTGTTTTCAGCGATAATCTCAGGGCAGAGAGATTCCTGGCAGCAAATGATTTCGAACTTCATGATGTCTTTTGGCTCTCCTCCGATACTGGGATAAAGCCGACCGCAAACAGCACCGCTTTTGCCAGAGTAATGCTCGATTCGATTTCTCCAATCCAACCAGATGCCAAGATTACTACGAGGAAGGCCAAAGAAGATGACGCCAACGCTGTTGCTCGGATACACAAGGCCAATGTATGGTGGTGCGAGGAATGTTCCACCCTGGAGTGGTGCAAAGACTATATTGCAGGCAAGTATGGACATCAGGTCATTGTAGCTGAGTATGATGGAAGAGTGGTCGGAGCTGCGGATTTCTTCACAGACAAAGGAAGGATTGGAATAGCTGGTGTTCTGCCAGAACACCAGAAACAGGGAATTGGTACGACACTGCTGCTATCTCTGCTTCAATTGATGAAGGAAATGGGTTTCTCTGAGGGATTTGTGGACTCAGGACTAACTCAGCAAGAAGCAATAAGAATGTATGAACGTCTTGGATTTCAGATTGAGAGAAGACAAAACTGCTGGGTGAAGATTCTCAAATAAGGTCGTGAAGCTGAGTGTCATTCGAAGTGCGTGCACCGGGCAGAATATGCCTCTTTGGAGAGCATAGCGACTATCTAGGCCTAGATGTCATTCCCGCTGCACTTGATATGTCGATGCAACTGGTTGCACGTCCCAGGGATGACAAGATGATCAAAATAGAATATCTAGATACAGGTGAGCAGGACATCTTCGGGCTAGGTGAGCCGGTCGCCTACGGAAGGAAACGGGATTACGTTCGAAGTGCCTTCAATGTGATGGCGAGACTAAACATGAAACCAAAACATGGTTGGAATCTAGAGATACAAGGGGATATTCCCATGGCGTCGGGACTATCCTCGTCGTCGGCACTAACCACAGCTGCAGTATTCTCCATAGCACGAATGTCGAATCACAAAATTAGAAAAGACAGACTTGCCGAGATCGCTTTTCTGGCAGAGGTCGCAGAGTTTGGTGAGAGTGGTGGAAAAATGGACCATTATGCCTCTGCGTACGGAGGGATTATCCATCTAGCCTTTGAACAGAGGCTTAGAGTGACCCAACTTCGTGCCCGACCCAAGGGTTTTGTAATTGGGGATTCACTCGAGAAGAAACAGGATACGGTAGGGGATTTGAAATTCATTAGAGAAACCGTGGAGGCGGAGTACGAGGAGTTGGTGCGACAAATATCGGGATTCGATCGCAGACATACTCCCGTTAATCAGGTCTACGCCCTCTCTCGTGGTGTCGCCCCTGCCGCGAGGAGAATGGCTGAAACAACTCTGATGAATCGAGACCTAACAAAAAGAGCATTATCTTTGCTCAGCAAGGCTACAGTAGACCCGACAACTCTAGGGGATATGATCAACGAACATCACGACTATCTTAGAGATGGGCTTGGTCGATCAACGCCAAAGATTGAGAAGCTGATAGCGCGGTCTCTTGATGCCGGCGCCCTGGGCTGCAAAATCAATGGCAGTGGGGGAGGAGGGACAATGCTGGCATTTGCTCCCGAATGTCAAGAGGAAGTTGCTAAGGCAATACAGGATGCGGGAGGAAAGCCCCATACGGTTAGTATTGGGAGAGGTGCAACCCTCACTGAGTTGGACTTGTGACTCACTTATTCTCCGCCAATTCCTTCATCCTTGCTTCAACAACCTCAAGAATCTCATCTCTTAGCTTCCTTCCCTCAGTAAGAATTCTCGCTACTTCTTCAGAGGCGCGTTTTACGAACACTTGATCCTTGATGTTTCCAAGATTGATTCTAACATTGAGTGCGGCGCCTTCAATTGCAGCCATTAAGGCATGGGCTGCAACTCCAGCATCAGTTATTGAGTTAACATTGCCCTTTTGAGCTGCGACTAGGCCGTGTGACATAGCCTCTAATGAGTGGCGCATTGTCGTAAGGGGAATCTCTGCTGCATGTATTGTAGCCTTTTCAGTAGCGGCCTCCTTTTTCTTCTTATCAGCCGGGGTCTCTTCTGGCAGTTTGAAAGTGGCCATGACTTCGTCAAAGGCGGCTGAATCCGTTTCAACAAGGTCCATTAGGATACCTCTGTCGTTGTCAACTGCATGACGGTGCTCGACCATTTCATCCTTAACTGCAGCAAACTTGCGTCCGGATAGAGAGAGACCTGTGACCATGCCTATGAGAGCAGCGCCATAGGATCCAATAGCGGCAGAAACGCTTCCTCCTCCTGGAGTAGCACGGGCTCGTTTCACTTCGTCACCGAATTCGATGAGTGACATTTCTGTGAAGGTCTTTTTCTTGGGGTCTTCAGCACCGCCCAGATAATAGAGATCCAGGATCATGGATTCCTCAAGTTTCTCGGGTCGCAGATAGTATCTAAGAGCGTCCAACAACGCAAAGAGAGGGACCATGCCAACGATTTCTGTTTCTATGACCGTGGCTCCAAACCTCTGTGCCTCAAGCTTGACAACTTCAAACACCTGATGTATTTTTGTGCGTCTTGGATGCGTTAGGTTAAGGGACACCTGAACGCAGTCCTTGGCGGGAAGGTCCAAGCCAATCCCCTGCACATTCGCGAATCCCCCTGTGAGGCCGCGCACAGCATTAGCACATGCCTTTGCAGCCTCTAGATTCTTCGTATTCAAATTGAAATTAATGGCGATGAGGAAGTTGCGCGCTCCTGTGGCTGTGGCTCCTGCTGTGGGATGAATCTTCCTAGGGCCATAATCAGGATCCTTTGAGGGGTCCGCTCCAATCAATTCTCGCAGACCTTCGAACTCTCCCTCGCGTATGTTGGGAAGGTCAGCTCTTTCCGGTCGAGTAGCAGACTTACTGTACAAGTAAACAGGAATGTTGCACTTGGAAGAGAATTCCTCCGCAAACTCCTTCGAGAGTTCGATGCACTCTCCCGTTGTGGTTCCATGGAGTGGGATGAAGGGGACAACGTCAACCGCGCCCATTCTTGGATGCTCACCCTTGTGCTTAGTTAAGTCAATCTTTTCAACTGCCAGTATTGCAGCCTTAAGAGCCGCCTGCTTCACATTCTGAGGCTCCCCAACAAAGGTAAAGACAGACCTATTGTGGTCGGGGTCGAACTCTATGTCCAATAATCTGACACCTTCAACGCTGCGAATGGCGTCAGCAAGGGCATCAATCACATCCTTTCGTCGGCCTTCGGAGAAATTCGGAACGCACTCGATAATCTTCACATGAGTCACCGGTGCCCGCTCGCTGCGTCCACACACAAAAGGGTTTGGGCAGGTGAAATCTATGCTGAAATTTGAGCGGAATATGCTGCGACGACGTTCTTCAGGAGCATAGCTATCGTCATCGGGCCGACTCCGCCAGGAACGGGAGTGACACAGAGGGCCTTCTCCTTCACGCTCTCGAAATCGACATCTCCATGCGGTGTAGCAACGTCAATTATAACGGCCCCCTCTTTGACCATATCCGCCGTAATGTAGAAGGGATCATCTTGGGAGTTGCGCCTACCTATTGCTGTGACAAGAACATCAGCCTGCAGTGTAAATTCCGGCAGATTTGCCGTTCGCGAATGGCAGACCGTAACAGTTGCGTTCCGGTTGAGGAGGAGAAAGATCAAGGGTTTTCCAACGATTGTAGACCTATTGATGATGACTGCGTGCTTCCCTGAGAGGTCATTTAATCCAATATGGTCCAGAATTGTTACGATGCCGTGTGGTGTCGCAGAGCTTAGCTCCTCGCCCCCATAGAAGAGATGGTAGATATTCGCAGGTGAAAACCCATCTACGTCCTTCAGAGGCGCTATTGCACCAATAATTCTCTTTTCATCGATGTGCTTTGGAAGCGGCAACTGGACAAGAATGCCATGAACGGTTGCGTCCCTGTTCAGCTTCTCAATCAATTCTAGTAGCTCTTTCTCAGTGGTCTTCTCTGGAAGACCGTAGTGTTCTGATAGAATTCCTGCCTTCTCGGAGGCGTCACGTTTCATTCGAACGTACATCTCCGATCCCGGATCATCTCCGACAATCACGGTGACGAGCTTTGGGGGAATTGCATGCTCCTTCGCGAGCTTTGCTACTTCTTCCTTCACCTCAGTACGAAGCCGTTTTGACAGGCGTCGACCCTTAATGACATGGTCTTCGCAAATGGGTTTCATATCTTCCTCAGATGACAGTATGAATCACCTTCTTAGAATACTCCGCTAATGTTGCCCTCTTCGTCTATATCCATTCCCCAGGCTGCAGGTTCCTCTGGCAGACCTGGCATAAGACGGATTTCGCCCATGTAGATGACAACAAAGCCTGCTCCTGCACTCACATCAGCACCCACAACTTCCACCTCGAAACCGGTAGGCCTGCCTTTGAGTGCGTCATTATCTGAGAGACTAAATTGGGTTTTTGCAATGCAGATAGGCAGATTTCCATAACCACGCTTTTCAAGAGAGCGAATTCGTCCCTTTGCGCCGGTGCTGTAGTCAACCTCGGCTCCGCCATATACTTGCTCCACAACCTTGGCGACCTTTGTCTTGATAGGATCATCCAAATCGTAGGTGTAGTTAGTCTTCTTCGTGGGGAAGGATTCAATGGCGTCAACTAATGTGGTAGCGAGTGATTTTCCGCCCTCACTGCCTTTTGCAAAGACCTCAGAAACTTCCATCTTCCAGCCTTTCTCCTCACACCAGCGTTTGAGCAATTTAATTTCCTCTTCGGTGTCATCGGGGAATCGATTCAAGGCCACTACTGCAGGAGGACCAAAATTGCTGATGTTCTCCATATGTTTTTCCAGATTTGGAAAGCCTGCAGCAAGATTCCCATTCCCGTGGTCCTTTAGGGCACGAATTGTTGTCACAACAACAACGGCATCAACATTAAGGTCGCCGGCTCTTGTCACAATGTTGAAGAACTTCTCGGCACCCAGATCAGCCCCAAAGCCGGCCTCAATCACGACGTAATCGAATAGCCTAAGGGCCAAATCTGTTGCAATGATAGAACTTGTACCATGAGCAATATTGGCAAAGGGACCAGTATGGATGAGGGCGGGTGTACCCTCTGATGTTTGAACAAGATTGGGCTTAAGCGCATCGCGAAGAAGGACAGCCATTGCTCCCTCTGCCTTGAGGTCTCTGGCAAACATTTCCTTCAGGGCCATGCTTCTGCCAATCAGAATATCACCCAACCGCTTCTTCAGATCAGGGTAGTTCTTACTAAGACCGAGAATCGCCATGACCTCAGAGGCTGCAGTGATGACAAAACTGTCTTCACGGGGAAATCCATCAAATCGACCGCCAAGGCCGACAATCACCTTTCTTAAGGCACGATCATTGACATCCAAGGTCCTAGGCCAATAGACCCTTCTTAGATCAATCTCGGGTTGAGACTCATGATGAATGTGATTATCAATCATTGATGACAGCAGGTTATGAGCAGCACTGATTGCAGGAAAGTCCCCGGTAAAGAGGAGGTTTATTTGTTCAAACGGAAGGACCTTTGATTCTCCGCCGCCTGCGGCTCCGCCCTTCACTCCAAAGACGGGACCCAATGATGGTTCCCTCAGTGTGACAACAGCTTTGTGACCCAAGGCATTGAGGGCCATCGAAAGCCCAATCGAGTTGGTTGTTTTCCCTTCTCCTGATGGTGTCGGATTTGTGGCAGTAACTAGTATGAGCTTTCCCTTCCTTTCACTCAGCGTCTTCTTGAAATTCAGATTGATTTTGGCCATGTACTTCCCGTATAGCTCCAGGAATTCTTCTGGAATTCCTGCCTTCTTGGCAACCTCAACGATATGCATCATAACCCATTAGTCTCCAGTTCCGGCACGCTTGTTGAAGTCTGCTATTTGCAATTGTTATTAAATTAGACCCTAGGGGAATCAAAGCATGAGCAAATCGACCAAGAAAACATGCCTTACATCGGAGAATGTTGGAAGACCATCACAAACTTCAATCCAGTCACAATGCTATTATTCAAAATACCTACAACTTCGATTGTAGCTCCACAGACTTCTGCAAGTCCCTTGATCAAGGCCAAACCAAGGCCACTTCCCGGAATTTCAGTCCGCGAGAACGATTTCTCCGAATTAAGAAACAGCTTCACTTCATCGCCGAGGCCACCAGCATCACCGGTAAGAATGACACATGGCGCCTTGGTGCTACTCAACTCATATGCAATCGAGACTTGACTTCCGCCATGCTTCATAGAATTGTGAATGATGTTCCAGAAGAGCTCCTCGGCGAGGGTATATTAGTATAGGCAGGAATCGTTTCAGGGAAATCCAAGCCCACAACATCCTCTTTCAAATTCATCTCTCTGCTAATCCGGTGTACTGGCGTTTGAATCAACGAAACGAGATTCAACTGGGTATAGCTTCTTTCAAGCCTGAGTAGCTTCGAGGAAACATCTCTCATATCTTCGCAGAATCGGACTGCATCTTCCATTGCCTGAGATGCAATCATTAGACGAAAGTTGCTTCCGCAGAGGTCTTATGTACCTCAAGAGCCAACCTTGCAGTTTGAACATAGCCACGAATATCATGCTGAAGAGTCATTGACAGGGGACGCGCGCCTTGCCAAAGGGAATAAAGGGGAGAACGTATCATGGATTTCCTTGATAGAAATGGACCGACTACCGCTTGAAGCACTCCCAGAAGCGCTCCCCGATGGCATTGATGTAGAGAAGTATGTTATTTGCACCTATTATGCAGGACTTCCACCCTTCATCGATGCCCATGAAGTTGCGAATTTTGCTGCTATTGAACAGACAACCGGCACATGGACATTGGTACCAGGTGAAACGGTCGAGGTGAGAAAACGACACGTCGCAAAAGTCATTGGAATCTATGAGGTTCCCTATTATGAGTACAGCACTCCGAAGGACATTGAGAGGAGAGAGTACGTCCTTCAGGTTGCGTTTCCCTGGGAGAATTTTGGTCAACAGATACCCATGCTTCTCAGCACTGTCATTGGAAACATAAGCCTCTATGGTCGAATAAAATGCCTTGACATGAGATTTCCAAAAAGCTGGTTAAAGGGGTTCAAGGGTCCGAAGTTCGGCATCAAAGGGCTAAGAAAACTTCTAGGAGTGAAAAAGAGACCACTTCTGAACAACATGATCAAGCCTTGTGTTTATACAGAAGCCAAAATGGGAGCAAACCTTTGCTATGAGGCTGCAGTGGGTGGTGCGGACATTGTAAAGGACGATGAGCTTCTTGCCAATCCTGCATTCAACACTCTTGAGGAACGAATTCCGCTTTTCATGGAGGCTATTGACAAGGCAGATTCCGAGAAGGGAGAGAAGACTCTCTACACAGTGAACATTACAGACAGGCTCCCACAGATGTTCCATAATGCCGAAAGAGCACTTGAATTGGGAGCCAATGCACTCATGGTCAATTTCCTTGCCGTGGGCTACTCAGCGTTCCGTCATGTCTGCGAGGACCTATCTATTAATGTTCCAGTTCTAGCCCACATGGATGTGACTGGTGCAATGAGCTATTCGCCCCATGTGGGAATAGCTACGAATTTGGTGATAGGAAAACTTCCTCGAATTTGCGGCTCAGATATCACTGTCTTTCCGGCGCCATATGGGAAGGCGCCACTCCTTAAGGAACGATTTCACGGAATGGCGAGAGAGATGGTAATGCCGCTACATCACATCGAGCAGACTGCACCGATGCCAAGCGGCGGAATCTCTCAGGGCATGGTTGATGAGGTTATCGAGGCCTTGGGACCAGACATTGTAATTGGAGCTGGAGGAGCAATCCATGCTCATCCGGACGGACCTGCAGCAGGGTCTAGAGCGTTCCGGCAGGCAATAGATGCGGTCATGGCAGGCATATCGATTAAGAAGGCCTCCCAGGAACATGAGGAACTGAAGCATGCTATCGATTCGTGGGGCTCCGGGAAGACAGGCTTCGATCTGTGAGAAAGAACAGAGAAACCTAATATCATAGTTTCGTACATCGGCCTTCATGGCATCTGCATATTCGCCCGACAAATCAGTTGTGTCATGGTTGCTGGAAAAAAACAATCCCAGCGTACGATATTGGGCTTTGCTGCACTTGCAGGGCATGAAACCTTCGAATAGGGAAGTATGCAGCACACAAGATGATATCATGGATTCAGACTGCGTTCGTAAAATCCTTGCCGCTCAGGATGTTGGAGGCTTTTGGGGCGATATCAGTGATATGTACAACCCCAAATATACAGCCACCACTCACTCTTTGCTAATCTTGGCCGAACTAGGTGCAAAAAGAACGCGGCTGATAGAAATGGCAATTGAACACCTTTTCCAGTTCCAGAGAACCTCTGGACATTTCCTTAGGGACTTGCCAAAGACCGAAAAAGGGCGTACAAGCACGGTCAAGGATGGTTGCTGTCTTGATGGAAACATTCTGTACTATTTGAACCACTTTGGTTTCCTAGACGACGAAAGAACACAGAAACTGATTGATTTTCAGGTAGAATACTACGATTGGGAAGCCACAGGGTGGAATTGTCGTGCGTACCCCATTAATCCTAACAGTGTGTTTCCAAACAACTGCTTCATGGGACGGGTGAAGAATCTCAGAGGACTCGCGTCGATTCCCCGTGAAAAGAGGTCCAAGGAGATTCAGAGAATCATTGAAAGCGAAGTTGAAGTAGTGCTCGAAAATCAAGTATACAGGTATCTCAAGGACCAAGATGGCAATAGGAAGGCAAAGGCAGGCTGGACACGATTTGGATTCCCTCTGTTTTATCAATCAGATGTGCTGGAAGTCCTTGATACGTTGACTGGCCTTGGCGTGAGTGATGAGAGAATGAAGGATTCAATCGACCTTGTTGTCGAGAGTAGAGGAAACGATGGCATGTGGGTTCTCAAGGACACTTTCAATGGCAAGATGCTCTGTGATATAGAAACAAAGGGTCTGCCATCCAAGTGGATTACCTTGCGAGCTCTTCGAGTTCTGAAGAGGTTCTTTGGAACGTGACCTCTCCAAAGAGCATAGTGTGTGCACTAGTCAGGTTATACAACTCTGACGGACGTTAATTCAGAGCTTTTTCACATGGTTCCTCATGGTGCCAAGACCGTCTATGGATATTTCGACAATGTCGCCATCCTTGAGCGTAAAGTCATCGGGAGGCACAATGCCAACGCCAGTCAGTAGGATTGAACCTCGGGGAACAGGATTGTCTTTGAACAGGCAGTCCTGGAGCTCTTGGAAAGTTCTCTTCATGTTTGAAGTACTGGTTTCCCCAGAGAAGACTACTTGACTATCTCTATGGATGGCTATGCTGATTCCAACATTTCTCGGATCTTTGATTTCGCTGGCGGTGGCCAAATAAGGACCGATTGCACACGAGTTCCGAAATACCTTTGCCTGGGGGAGGTAAAGCGGGTTTTCCCCTTCTATGTCGCGCGAACTAACATCATTTCCGATTGTATATGCGACAATCTTTTTCTCGCCGAATACAAGTGTGAATTCGGGCTCTGGAACATTCCAATTTGAGTCGCTTCTGATGCAAATCACGTCATTTGGTCCGGCTGTTCGATATCCGGTGCCTTTCAGTGTTATTTCTGGGCGCTTGGCATTGTAGACCATGTCATAGATTCCTTTTGACTCGGTTTCCTCCTCTCGAGCCTCGGCACTTCTCTTGTAAGTCACGCCCGAAATCCAAACCTCACTTGGGACCATTGGCATTATGAAACGAGGCTCAACCCAATCGAGCCTATAGACCCTCGGGGTTCTATCCTCTATTAACATGTGGAGGAAATCTTCGAGTGGTGTGTTGTCAGGATTTTTCAGAAGCATGTACTTGGCAAAAGGATCGGATCCCAGAGCATCATAAACATGGACCTCATTGCCAACAACTAGGCCGGCCACGGGTTCCGCTCCTTCGACGAATCTAACGAGTTTCATAGGACATCTAAAACATGCAGGAGATAAGCGGTTGATATTGCTTCCGGTATTCATTCAGGCCACAGGCGATGAGAGCAGCATACTTGATATCAGAGCCTCATGCTAGACTCTCCAACAGAGGCGCCGACTTCTGATGCATTACTTCAGCAAACGACATTAGCTTGACTAACTCCTATTGGAGTGTCTTCAGAATCCCCGATGGAACACCATCGCGCTTATCTATGACCTCAACTTATGCAGCCATTGCGTGCGAGGCCAAGAGATTGTACAAGCACTACGAAACATCTCATGATGTGTTCGTGGACAGAGAAGAATATATCGAGTGGATGAACAAGGCTCTTCAGAGATGTAAGAATGAGCGTGTCCTGCTCCATCTCAAGGGTATAGGAGGGATTGGGAAGTCCTCGCTACTGAATCACTGGGTTGACACTCATGAGAGGACGATACGCTTGGATTGCGAGCAGTATCCTGAGTTCTACCAAAGATTGAATATTCTCGCCAAGGGAGCCATACTTCAAGGAGTCAAACTCCAAAGATTCGACATTCTATGGCAAATCCGGCAACGATTTGTGGAGGGTGTGGAGCCGGTAAGGGAAGAGGGGCGCGAATGGGCAAAGGAGGTTGTCATGGCTATACCCTTCATCGGTTCTCTCGCGAGTATTGGAAGCGCAATCAGTGCGGTTGGCACAAAAGTGACTCCGAAGTTGAAAGGGAAATATGGTACGGTTGGAAAATGGCTCCAAGAAACACTAGGTAAGAATCACCTCGAGCAGCTTCTAGAGATTCTCTGGAAGGACCCCAGACGTGCAGAGTTCCTTTACTTGGAAGCATTCCTAGAAGATATCAATAAGAGAAGCAACCTCAGTAGTCCAATTCTATTCCTTTTGGACCATTTCGAGTATGTTGATGACCAGAAAGCCCGGTGGCGGTACAGGGGAAAGGGAATCACTGAAACTGACCTCTGGACCTTGTTCTTGTCTAAGCTAGTGAGCTGCGTAGGTGTAATGGCGAGCAGACGGGCAGCGGCCAAGGGCGAAATGCTTGAAATTGAAGAGAGCGAACTCACGGAATTGGACCGAAATAGTTGCATCGAGATGCTTGAACTTCAGGGTGTGGTTGACAATAATCTCCAGGAGAAAATTGTGAGTGTCAGTGGGGGCAACCCATTTGTCCTTGATGTTATTTGTGATATGATCAGGGATACTAAAGTAGCTGTATCAGATATTGAAGACCTGCGAGCAGACACCCTTGCGGAGGTTCGGTTGAAGGTCTGGAGAAGGCTGTTCAGCGAAGCGGAGGGATTGCAGAATCTAATCAATCGTGCAGGCTTAGTTTCGTATTTCGATGAACGAATCATGCGTATCATTGCTCCTGAATTGACACCGGACAGTTGGGACCGCCTGAGAAGACTAAGTTTTGTAACAATGCGGAGTGATGGTACATTCGTCTTACACGACCTTGCGGAAGATCTAGTTAGAGCTGAACTGGGAAAGCAATTGACCCTCCTAGGTGAGGAGGTTTCCAGTTCACTTACAAGGGAATCGGAAGAAGAACATGATCCATCTCTACTTGGAATAGCTTTGTCCGTTGAGGCGCTATATTCAGAAAATGAAGCAATCCAGAGAGCAAAGAACATCATCTTTAGGCTCATACGGAGAGATTCCGCTAAAGAAGCCCTTGAAATCCTAAGGACCCTATCATTTAGGACGACGAGGGGTAGGGCGGAGCATCAAGGAATGTCAGGTTGGGCTTTGCAGATTGAAAACAGATATGCTGAGGCAGAAACAGCGCTCAGGGATGCAATTAGAGGCATTGAAGAACTAGCTGAGAACGATGATACAAATAACGCTGTCAGCCAGGGGATTTACCTAAGAGTGCTAGGACATATACTGTATAGTACATCTAGGTTTCATCAGGGCGAGGGAGAAGACTGCTTTGTTCGTGCAATTGAGATTCAAAGACAATTAGCGAGTACAGGTATCGAAGAGAATCTAAAGAATCTGGCAGAAACGATTGCGAGTTTTGGATCTATGCTTGGTTCTTTGGATAGGATAGATGAGGCATTGCCTTTAGCTCAAGAAGCAGTTGAAATCTACAGACACTCTAAGAATCAGGAACAGCTGCCTTGGGCATTGAACATTCTTGCTTCGATTCAAGTCGATATCGCAAAGGCAACAAAGAGCTTCCAAGAAGCATTAGATTGCCAACGAGAGGTTTGCGCTCAGGACCCAAGCAATCCGCACCTTAAGTGGGTTCTATCTGCAATAAGCGGGAAATTGGCTCACAACTTGTGGCATTTAGGACAAGTAGATGAGGCAGAAACATTGTATCATGAGGCCATCAAAGAGAGAAAAGAACTCAATGAACTGGATCCTGACATCTTTGGTATAAGACTCTATTTTATTCTACTTTGGTACCAAGAATTTCTATGGTGGACTGGTCAGGTTAGTAAGGTTGAGCCGGTTCTAAATGATTGCCTACAAATCGCTGAAAAGCTAGCCCAGAAAGAGCCAGAAGTCTACTATTTGTATCATGCCGACCAGCTGTTCAACCATGCTCGGTTTCTAATAGTCTGCGGAGATACCTCTAGGGCAAGCTCCCCCCTCAGCAGAGCTGAGGGTATACTCCGAGAAAGGGCCAAACAAGAAGAATATCCATATTCGAATACAATTGCCCTAGCACAAAACATAGCTTGGATCTCAGTAGCCCTCTACAGAAGGACCCTCAAATTGGTAGATGCAGAAAGAAATTTGGACGAAGTGATTAGAACCCTTAAAGCCCACAGAAATCAATCTTCTTGGATTGAATATGTATTGGGAGAAGCATTGAATAACCTTGGCGCATTCTATCTATCTGTAGACAAACCTTCCAAGGCCAAGAATTTGCTTGAAGATGCTTTGAGCGCAATTAGAACACAGCAAACCTTTGTGCCAAGTCTTTCGAAGCACGACTATGCTCTTTCTCTAGGTAATCTGGCCATCGTACATAGAAAGACTGGACAACCGGAAGAAGCAAGACGACTCTTTCAAGAATCGTTAGAGATCTTTCAGGAAAGCATACATCTGATGCCAAATAAGTCACAATACAACGCAACACTTACCCTCAACAATTATTCATTGCTTCTCAGGGAATTGGGTGAGCTTGATGAAGCCTATTCCCGGCTCTCAGAAGCAATTAGTACCCAGAAGCAAATTGCTGAGGTCGAACCGCAGTTCTTTGAACCAATACTGGCAATATCGCTCAACAACCGGGGTATCCTCCTTGCAGAAATGGGCAAATCGTCTGATGCAGAAGAGTCGCTCAGAGAGTCCATCGGAATTCGAAGAAGACTTGTTAATCAACCTTCTGAGATGTATCACTTGGGATTGGCCACCTCTCTTCACAACCTTGGAATTCTCCTGTATAAGACCATGGAATTGCCGGATGCCGAACGAACACTGAGAGAGGCACGAGGTATATGGGAGCAGCTACTACATAAGGCTCCTGAGTTGCTCACTCCCAGACTTGGTAGGACGCTATACCACTTGCAATTGGTGCTTCGCGACGACCAATCCGGAGAAGCAGAAGCGGAAGGTATCGAGAAACTCCTTTCAAGAATGAGCCTCGATTTCCCAGATGTTGAGAACCTGTGGATTGAAGAGGAGGAACCCCTGCATATTTGGTAACGCCGTCAGAACTCCTCTGGCGTTTCCAGAACCGATATACCCATCGCGGGTTCTACGGAAATGATAAGAATCTCAAGCAATGGTTTCAACGGGATAGCTGAATCTATACAGTAGAACAGAGCCCAATTATGCGATTCTCATTGTGTGAAGACCAGTGAGCGAATCTCGTTTAGAATCTCTAGAAAATCAGCTTGACCAGTAGCATAGATCCATAGCAACCTATCAAACAACTCGATTGGCTTGTTATTGGCGATATCTTCCGTCACCAGACTTTCTATAAGAGGTGCCCATTTCAGACGCATAACTTCAGCGTCCACCAAGAGCTTTGTTAATTCGGTTCTCTCGTTCTTGGCCAAATCGAATTTGAACGGAGGAAGTGCACTAACAATCTCCTTCTCTATTGCGGAGCTGTATTTCTCCGGGTCATGATGAAGACCATATGTGACAAAGTTCTCTGCAGTCCGTCTATAGTAGTCAGTTGTGCGCTTTCCTTTAGTCACGGTCCCATGCTTGACAACGAATCCTCCGTCTTCAAGCAATGGTAGATGATGATACATCTGATTCTTTGTTAAAGTGTTGTCCGATTCAGATTTCTTGGAAACTCTGATTATTTCAAGAACAGACATGACTTGTCTTTTGACTTTCTGTTGCCTAGTGTGAAGCGTCTTCGTTTCTTTGTCAAATGACTCTTCGGTGAGCGTGTCTTCAATGCCATCACGAAGTATTTGCAGAATGAGTAGCCTTACCGGATTGTGCAGAATCTGAACGCGTTTTTCACCATGAACAAAATCGACTTTCCGAATTGGTTTCTTCCCCGCTTCTGTCAGTTCGATGTCTTTTATTCTATCAGTGCGGACAATCTCGCCCATGTGTTTCACCAAGGTTGATACCCACACACCAACCACAATATAAAGTTTCTTTTTGCAAACCATACATTGAAAATGGTGTCTTATAACAAACCTTATTAGCAAAACGAGCGGGCGCCCGTCATGGTGAACCAGTGTGGGAAACTGGAAAACTGTGATAAGCGGAGAAATTAGGAATGGTATCGGTTCTATTGGTTGAGGATGAAGCTTGCATACATGAGCTGCTGACATTCGTGCTAGACATTCACGGACACAGCATCGTAGGAAATGCATTCAGTGGTACTGAGGCAATAGAGGTATTCTCGAATATGCAGCCCAAGCCTGATATCATCCTCATGGACTTTCGAATGCCAATGATGAACGGAATCGACGCAACCAAGAGCATTATTGAAATCGATCCCTCAGCTCGAATAGTGTTCGTCTGTGCAGATTCCACAATTAGAGATGCAGCAATCAAGTCAGGAGCATGCGATTTCCTTACAAAACCAGTAAGTTGTTCCGAGCTAGTTGCTTGTGTAGAAAGGAATGCATCAAGCGGCGGACAATACTCCCTGACTTCTTCGTGCGTGACTAAATGACTTTATTGAAAGCTCAACTTGTTCGTCGATACAAACATTCGCACAAGTCCGACAAGACGACATCTTCATCAGATGATGCATCAAGACCATGAATCTGATAGCCTCAGCCCACCCGCACCCGGCTTCCTCAATAGGTGGTGGGAACTTACCTTCGCACACTCTCATTAGTCAGTCTACGCAAGTCGGTCAGCAGGAATGGTTACTTTGTAGCCACCGGCGGTGTGGGACGACCTCAGTTCCATTAGGCCGATTCCAATCCCGAAGCAATACACTGTGCGTTCAGGATTCATCTTGATGAAAACCGCGTTGGCAAGCAACTCCGGATCAATGGATTCACTCATCCTAAGAATTCGCTTTTGTCTGAAAGCCCAACGTGCATCTTCGTTATCCTTGGAAACTAGTTCTGCAGTGCCTCGAAACATGGCATAACTCGCTGGAACTAAACGGAGGTAGTAGTGAGGAAATGTCACAACCAGTGAAACGTAGGGGTTATGCCTGATGTAGCGGGACTTTGCATAATTCTCATCCGACATCACATAGAAACAGAATTTCGAGGTGGGAGGCGATACTCCGTACAATATTCCCGTGGAATGTGGCCGGCCTTTTGTGTCAATTACCGTAAGAACGCCAAATGTCTTCTTTCTAATTTCCTTCTCCAAGAAGGCAAACGAAAACCTTCCCGTGGACATAACCGCACCCTACTTGTTAAGCCGCCGATACATTGCCTTGTTGTTCTTGTAGATATTGAGGAATTCCTTGTACAATCCATCATAGACCGCTCTGTTCTCTGGATTGGGGTGAAATTCCTTTGAGAACTGTATCAGACTCGGAATCTCATCAAAGGTACACATTCCGAGGCCAACAGCTCCAATCAAAGCGGCACCTCTTGCATTCGCATAGATTGGGTCCTTTACTCTACGAATTGTACGATTTAGAACATCGGCATAGATTTGACACCATATGTCCGACTGAGCCCCGCCACCGATAATATTCAACGAATCCATCTTTCTCTTGATGAACTTCTCAACCAGTCCCATTAGCCATTTGCTGTTGTAGGCGACACCTTCAAAGACGGCACGAATCATGTCCTCACGTTTGACGGGTAAGGACAGGTTATGAAAACCTCCCCGCAGGGTATGATCTTCAACAGGAGTACGTTCTCCATAGAGCCAAGGTGTGAAAATCAATCTATTACTGCCAGCGGGCACCTCTTCGACAATTCTATCAAATTCCTGATACACTTCTTGCTTCCCGTATCTCTCTGGATCATCGCTGAAGAAGACATTGTCACGCAAGAAAGTCAGACATGCACCTGCTGATTCTTGTTCATTGGCAACGAAATAACGACCCGGAATCGATGATGGGAGTGAAGCCATGTTATGAGAGATGTCTGTCTTCTTGAAAGGCACATGGCAGATCACCCAGCTGCTTGTACCTATGTAGATATGACCCTCAAAGTTACGGACTGCCCCGGAACCAATGATTGCCGAGTGCAAATCTGGAGACCCCATCACTACCTTTGTGTCAGACTGAAGCCCGAGTTCATCTGCCACCGGCCCTGAAATACTGCCAAGAATGTCAGTCGCTTTCATCAAGACCGGGAGTTTGTCTTTGGAGACGCCTATCTTCTTTATCAATCCATAATCATATTTCATGTTCCAGATGTCACGAATATCGGTCATCCAATGAAGCATGATGGAGTCATATGAGGCCGCAAACTTGCCAGTGAGTTTCGCATTCAGAAAGTCTTTGCACTCCAGGAATTTGTAGGTCGACTCGTAGACATCTGGGTGCTCATTCTTCAGAAAGAGGATATGAGCGATGGGATCCTTCCCAGCACCTGCAGGGATGCCAGCCGTCTTTCTTAACCAACGAATCAGATTGGTAATTGAATACCCCTGAATGTTGATTAGACCTCTCAGGGCCTTTTTGATGTATGGCTCACCTCGTGTATCCATCCAGATAATTGCATTCCAGAGATGTCTACCGTCTTCATCCACGGGTACCGTGCCTGACCACTGACTGGATACAGAAACACCCGCGATATTCTCCGCAGGCACGGTTTCACTATCGATGAGCCGTTTGCAGCAGTTAACAAAGGCAGACCACCATTCATCTGGGTCTTGTTCCGCACCCCCTCCTTCTTTCAGGTAGAGAGGGGTCTTTTCAAACTCAAAAGCCAATACTTGCCCGCAGTGATCTGTTAATGCAACTTTCATTGCAGAAGTTCCATGGTCGACTGCTAAGAGGTATTTCTTCTCTGTACTACTCAACGCGAACCCCACCATTGAATTGTCAGACGCACATATATGAGATTCGGGAGATTGTTCTGCGCATGCTAAATGTCGATGGTTTCTACATTCCCCTTGTGGTCAATCGATTCTATGATAAGCGGCGATCCTTTTCCTGTGACTTCCTTTAGCCCCAAGACATCCTTCATCATTAACAGGAGGTCCATTGGCACCAAGCATGCCTCAGGAGGCAACACGCCTTTCCCCTTGACTTTTCCACGATGCATGAGAATTGCACCCAGTGCAGCCGGAATACCCGTTGAGTCACCCATTGCCCGTCCAACTGATGCCAAGGAGAAATTGTACTCGTGTGGTTTCCCATCCAAGGCTCCCCGAACCCTTATCTTAAGGCAGCCCCTTTGCTCTCCAAAATCAGTTTCTTTGAGAACTCTATCCCGCTGGCTCAAGATGTAGGAAATTGCAAAGTCCAGCGGAACAACCGGCTGTCCTTGTACCTCAATTGGTTCTTCGGCCACAATTCCAAGTCTAACAACTTCGCGAATAAGATTATAGTACTCGGGAGGAATGACGCATCCCAGGTTTGTTACCCGTTTGCATTTAATGTAGTTGGGAAGAGTTATCGTTTCTGGATGTGGATAGCAGTAACTCCTATAGGTGCCAATCAACGGATAGTCCACATCTTCCTCTAATGCAATCCCGCTCTCCTCGAAGTACTTGACCGTCGTGAACTTGCCATTTAGGTACATGGGAATATCAGCAAGCATGCTGTGAATCCGATGAGCAATGACAGCCGCACCCTCCCTGACATCGCCACCATGAACGTGTAAGATGTCTATGGAATCTACCTCGTCCAACATAGCGTCGGCACAGAACTTGGCAAGCAAATTGGCGATTCCAGGAGACCCACCCATGCCTGTGAGCGCAGTTATGCCTGCTTTCTTAGCAGCGCCATCCATCTCTAGGAGCTTCTTTGTTGCATCGAAATCATCACAGACATCTACATAGTCGATGCCGGATTCAATGACTGCTTTCAGAACAATTGGGCCGAGCTTGTAAAACGGGCCACATACGTTTAGAACAATGTCTGCCCCCTTGATTACCTCCCTTATGTTCTGAGGATTACTGGCATCAACAAGAATTGCAGAACATCTGTCGGCATCTGTTTCATCCGCACAGGTCCTAGCTCCTTCGTAATCCAAATCGGCTACAACAATCTCATCAAAATCATCATAGGATGCTAACGTCTGAACGGCTATGCTTCCGACAGTTCCGCATCCTCCTATAACAACAATGCGCGCCATGGCTTATGTTGGGGGCTTACAGATATTTTAGTCTGGCGCAGCTTCGAACGCATCATGAAAAGCATGAGTTCGCAGACCAAATCAGTACGTGCGAATACTCGCTTGCGAAAAATGTCCTTAATGTTTGAATCTCATCCAAGAAAGTCATCATAGAGGACTCTTCCTTTTGAGTCAAAGCTAACGCCTTCCATCTCCAGTATTCGACGTTTCATGTCTGGTCCCCCTTGAAATCCGCCTAGCGTTCTATCAGAACGGATTGCTCTGTGGCAGGGCACGATAACAGGAAATGGATTTTTAGCAAGTGCGCTACCAACGGCACGAACTGCACGAGTCCCTATTCTTAATGCGAGTCGACCATAGGAGGAGGTCATTCCGCGAGGTATCTTCCGTTCTTCCATAAGGACGTGAAGCTGGAATTTCTTGCAAACAGAAGAGTCAACGTAATTCATCGAAATTGGCGAGGTGTCCCCTTGGAAGAATTGCTGAATCTTATTGGCAAGCTCCTGGATGAAAGGATGATCATCCGCAGTGGATGATGGATAATTGCGAGAGAAATGCGTTGTCAAGGACTTCTTGTTTTGAGGAAGCAATATTCGAACCGCAAGTGCCTTGCTACCCTCTACTCGGTAGATAATTCCACTGAAGCCAAATGTGGTTTCAAACGCAGTATGATGCAACATGGTTCTGCACGCTTTCGCAACAGAATAACGCCTTCTCAAAATACTTTGGGATAACACAAGTCTCAATAGCCCAACGAATTCCAGGATTAGCATCTTCAAGGATGGTGCAGTCTTGAACAAGGAGGATTCTCACGGGTTTGCCTGCATGGTATGTGGTGGAACATTAATCTACAGCGATAAGGCAACAGAGCAAATATGCGATTATTGTGGGCAAAGAACAAAATCAACGATTTACTGCCCGAGCGGGCATTTCGTCTGTGATGCTTGTCATTCTGGAGATGCCATCGAATTGTTGAACAGAATGGCGGACTCCAACGACCGCATAAATCCTGTGGATATCGTTGAAGAGGCCTATCTTCATCATGCCTTCAAGTTCCACGGCCCAGAGCATCATAGCCTTGTTCCAGCAGCAATTCTAATAGCTTTAAAGAATCTGGCAGTGACCAGACCAAATGGCGAAACACTGACTACCGAGATGGTTCGGGAGGGCATTCGGAGAGGCGCGAAGATCCCAGGAGGATTCTGCGGAACTGCGGGCAACTGTGGTGCATGTGTAGGAGCTGGAATTGCCATTGCTGTCTTTCTTGGTTCAACTCCAACAAAAGGACCAGAACGAAAGGCATCGATTTTAACTACCATCGCTGCTTTAGAGATGGTCACGGATGGGCTGATTAGATGTTGCAAGAGATCGACATTTCATGGCATCACAGCTGCCATACGAGTACTCCGTACTGAATTCAAAGTTGACATTGGCCCTGAGCCGGCACCAAAATCCTGCAAGAACTCTCATCTTAACAGGGACTGCGCAAAACAGGAATGCGTGTTTTTCCCCGGATAAGCGCGTTTGAAATGAGCTCTATTCCAGTATTATTCTATCACCAATTGAAGCCGAAACAATGTCGGTAGCTCTGGCATTCTTTGCGGAAATCTCGAAGGTTCCTGCACTTCCAACAATCGCAAAGATATCGTCTTCAGGGCCTTCGGCGTATGTTGAACATTGGACCACCGTCCGGTCAAGATTTGAGATGCGCAGGTGGAGGCGACTCTTCACGAGAGGAGGAATATTGGTAACTAGATTCCCGAAATGGTCAATTCTCACGACTTCTCCCTGCTGGCCTTGGAGGAAGAACTCAAGGTCCACATTAAGCCTCATCTTCTCCGCTTGAAGCACAGATTCCAGATTCCCACTCTTTAGAGCGCCTGCAGCTTTGGCAAAGACATCACGACCATGAAAAGTACGGGATGCAGTGCTATCAACAACGAGGGAAAATACATGTCTGATACCATCCTTCTTTGCAGCCGGAAAGAGAAGTCCATTGTCTGGTCCAATGAATGAGTAATTACTCGTTTCAACGAAGACCGCATCACGACCAGTTCCCACTCCAGGATCTACAACACAGAGAAAGGTTGTCCCCGGAGGAAATGATTCAAAGCTTTGAAGAAGCACCCACCCCGCTTCTCGCACAGACTGAGGAGAAATCGAATGAGTCAAGTCCAAGATTCGAGCATCTGGAGCGTGACTGAGGATGACACCCTTCATAATCCCAACATGCTCAGACTCTCCAAAGTCGGATAGTAGCACAATCAACTCTCTCATCCTTAAGCACCTATTCGACCTTTACCATTCGAATTTCATTATAATCGGTTATTACTCGGATGTACCCACGAAGCAATTCATCTACTGCAGGATCTCCTGTGTCAACCTTTAAGGTACCGCCTTCAATGCCTCGAAGCTTTGCAGGAGTGCAAATGACTGTGATTTTGTCACGTCCCACTCTCTCAATTATCTTGGGGCTGATCTGCTGGTTTCCTCTGCCAAATAGCATTCCTTGATGGCCAATGGGAGAAACGATAATCCACACTTTGCTGAAATCATCAATCATGTCAAGGATCTGGGCCTCATTGACATCCTTGTGGACTTGCCCATCTTTGTAGATATCAACACCTAGGGTGGTCTTCTCAACCTCAAGAAGGTCGGTCATCCTCTTCACCGTGGTTCCCGGACCCAGTATGTAGGTCGCTTCGGGATGCATAGAGTCAATGATGTATCGGGCAATGGCCTCTTGTGCCTCGCCCTCATCAATAGTTTCTGGGCTTGCCTGTTTTGCACCCTGAAATCGAGCAGGAACTGAAGGGCCCCTGAGGTATCCATAAAGGCGGATGACAAAACGGTCCTTTCGAAATGCCTCTTCGTCGGCATCCATCACTTCAAACTCCGTGGAAGTTGCAGTGCCCTGAGCCACAAGACGGACCACCTCTGCCGCATCTGCGGGGTTTACCACGAAGATGCCACTGTACATTTTCACCCCTGATGGAACGCCTAACACCATTAAATCATCAAGCTTGCTCTCATTGACCTCATCTAGGATGTCCCTGGCGGTGCCATCACCACCTACAAACACAAGCAGCCTCACCCCAGCCTCGTAAAGGGCCCGAACACAATTTCGTGTGTCATCAGCCGAAGTTCTATC
Organism: Candidatus Thorarchaeota archaeon; assembly: GCA_011365025.1. The sequence continues at coordinate 57,885 of RDOF01000006.1, read as the reverse complement.
GCCTATGGAAAGGGGAATTACTTCACAGGCAAATCCCGCGTCTGCTGCTACTTGAGCGCCCATCTCTTCCGGACAAGTGACGATTCGAATATCCAGAGATATGCTACGAATTATTCGACCCAGCGCTTCCAGAAACTCAGTCGCACGTCCGGGAGCGACGGGGGTTGCCCCACGTTTCATTGCCTCATCAATGACGCCGTCGGTTCCTTTGAGACCGACACGGCCACCCATCCCTGCGATCGGGTTGATTAGCAGTCCAACAATCATTGATGAGTCACATCCCGCGATATACAAGCGCAGCTCCTTCGGTCTTTAGCGTTTCTAAATCACAAGCTTACTCGATAAAAGCGCCCACTTCAACAGCAGCCCTAATCCAGAAGGACACTCGCAGTAGAACCTCTTCCAGATACTCCTCCCGCTTGTCAGGCGTCAAATCCTCTGGCCAGCGCGTTGTCCTATACTCATTGAACTTGTTGAAGACCTTTCCGAATCGAGTCTTAAGAGGCAACTTGACTTTGCTGTCTGCAATTGTATTTAATGCGCGAACCAAGGTAACAAAGTCTAGGTCTAGTCTCATAATCCATTTGCGCATTGTCTTGAAGAAGGCACGATTGTTTAGGTCTTCCCAGGGAAGTGTCTTCACCGCCTCTCTATTAGCCGCATCGATTCTCCCTGAATTGACAGGGCAATTCGAATCAAAGTCACACTTCCCTCTGAGATACATCTTCTTCTTGGAGATCCAAAGGATAATCTCATGCTCACCTTTTTTCATCATGCGTTCCTTGTGAGGGCCAACTGGGAAAATCACCTCAATGATGCCCTTCTCTTTGTACCGAGCACCGGACTTCAGATAGAGTTCTAATGCCCATGCCAGGGAAGGAATTGTATTGACCGGATAGTGTTCATCTGCCTTTGTCATTGTCTTGTTGGGAGGGTACGTTCCCCTTGATATGAGTTGGGATGCAAGACGATGCTCCGGTTTCCAAACGAACGAATCTCTTATCTCGACTATTCGGAAGGAAAACCTATCGATTCGTAGGAAGTGGCTATAGTCTGCCCGAAGAAACCGTGACGATTGTGGAGTATTCCGAGGAGCATGCAGGGTCAATAGCGGTGCATCTATTCCCAGGAACTAGCCCTGAAGTAATCATTGGTCAACGGAGAGAACTTCTAGCTCCTGGCCAAGAGGAGGTCTATAGTGTATGTGCTCTAGAGGAGGATAGAGTTGTTGGGGTGTGCACTGGAGTGCGCGGAAGGTGGTATGGTTCACGCCATAGAATCGAGCTTGTTCAGGTCGTGGTTCACGACGACTATCACAGGAGAGGAATTGCCAGAAACATGATGGCCAAGATTGCCAAGCACTTCAAAGCACAGGGAGTCGAGATAGTCCAAGTCAGCGTGGAGCGGAGAAATACTGACGCTTGGGAGGCCTACAAGAGGCTCGGCTTCAAGCAGATTGGAATCTTGCGCAGAGGGTTGAAGGTTGATGACAACTATAATGATGAAATAATGCTGGCGGCAGATATAGACGCCATCATAGGGGAGTAGCAATATCTAGCTGTCATCTATCTTCTCATGGGTACTGCAACTAATGTAGGTGTTGTCAGAGTAATCGTAATTCGTGGATAGCACAATCCAGAGACCGGTAGTGCAGTACATGATCCTATTAGAACGCACTTCTACATTATTAGATGAGTCTACGACAATGCCGTATAATGCATTTGAGATTCTACAGTCTTCAATCAAGGCATTCTGAACATTGTGGAGATAGATGCCGGTGGCACTCAGCCCTGTTGAGAGAGTGCAATCTCGTATGATGAAATGAGCTGTGGTGTCACGAATTTCGATGCAATTCAGTACATCTGCTGGCTTGACAGTGATGATTCTATTTTCGATAATATACGGATTCTCAACCGTTCCATCGCCTTCAAACCCAAGATCCTCGAAGTCGGAATTACTATCAATACTGATACGAGGGGGTGGAAAGAGCGTATCAAATTGCAGCAGTACCACAATTCCGGCAAGGCCCACGATAATAATGACTACAGCACCCAGTAGTTTTCTATCCATTAACACCCCACCAGTCTTGGGCATTCAGTAGTTTGCCCTCATGACAGTCCAAGAATGTTAAGTCCCAGATTTAAGTCTCCTGAATTCTGGAACCAAGAATAATTCAGGGATAGAAGCGAACTATCGGATTCCTTGCTCGCGTCGGTGAACCAGATTCTTGCCGAGCTCTTCAAAGATGTCAATGATGCCCTCGCCGGTCTTGGCACTGCTCTCGACATAGGGCATGTCATGGGCATCCGCAAACTCTCTGCCTTCCTTGGGCTCAACAACGCGGTCAGGCAGGTCCGTCTTATTCGCCACAAGAACCAGCGGGATGTCCTTGCCAATTGCCCGCCTGAGCTCGTCCAGCCATTCTTCAAGTAGCATGAAGGTCCGTCGCCTGCTTACATCGTACACAAGGAGACCGCCATTTGAGCCGCGATAGTACATCGGACGGAGAATTTGAAAGCGAGATTGGCCAGCTACGTCCCAAATCTGAAGTTTCACCGTGAGATTATCGCCGCGGGCTCCCACAACGTCGATGTTCTTGACTGCGAACTGACTTCCGATCGTGGTTTTGTAGTCAGTACGGAAGAACCCATGGGAGAACCTGGTGACGATTGCGGTCTTCCCTACAGCTCCTTCACCTAGTACAACGACTTTGAAGAGATAGTCGTAGCTGCTACTCATGTGGTTCTCCTCGAACGGGTGATTTGACTGGCGGACGGTGCCAGTCGTATGAAGGGTAAAAGTCGCCTGCGACTAATAAGGTTTCGTCCTATCTTATAATGGGCCATGAGCGGCGTATGAAGAACGCCGAAGCTACATCCCAATTCAGGTACATCAGCGCCACCGGATGTACTCGGGCATGCTACTCAGGTCCACCAACCAAAAAACCGCAAATTCATTTGGCTTGACGGGTTTTGATTTGTCATGGGGGTTGAACCAAACTTCTAGATTCGCTTAGGGAAGGCAACTCTGACCTTCTTTCCCTGACTTGGATCACCCTTCACCCTATCTAGAACCTCAATCACCCCATTGTACTTTTCCACGATGTGATGCGCGAGATGAAAGCCGATTCCCTCAATGCGGGAACTCGGGTCGAAGAGGTCACGCTTTGCCCTATCCGGCATTCCGGGACCATTGTCACTGATAGAGAGGGCATAGACATTGCCCTCATCTTCAAGCTCTACCCAAACCCTCTTCGTATCAGAAGTGTTGTATTCGAAGGAGTTGACAAGTAAATCAGATACCAACAGCTCCAGATAGTCATCAGCCTGGACTCGTGCATTTGTCGCATGAAGTGACAAGCTTATGACAACATCATCAAGGAGAATTGATGCATCCTTCATGCTCTCACAGAGGACCTCATCCAAAAGGCGCTCCCTCATGGGTAGATTCGCCAAGGCCTCCATAACGCCCGAAGTCGAGATTGTTGTATTGGACTTTGATACGGCGTTGAGAATGTTCTCAACAAGGCTAGACTGGGAGGTATCAAGAGCGCTGAGCAGAAGGAGTTCAGCTGACACCTGAACCTCCTGAAGGTGGTTCCTGATATCATGTCGCATAAGGTCGAGATATAGCATGGCGCGATTTCTGGCGATTTGCAAATGCCTTTCGATAGCCTTCTGCTTGGAGATATCAGCAATCACCACACAACTCCCAGTGTATTCGGATAAGTCTTTGAGGAGAGGAGATGCCGAAACAGTCACGGGGATTAGCCGTCCAGTCCGATGCATAACTTGTGTTTCGTATCGGTCAGATTTGCCAGCAATCCTGTCCTTAATCTTGCCAAATACCTCATCTCCAGTCAGCCCAGTCAAGAAATCAGATACTGGCTTCTCAACGAGTTCCTCCTCAGTGTAATCGACCATTCTGCATAAAGCAGGATTCGCCTGCACAATGATACCATGGTCATCAATGACCCCGAGGCCTTCATTCATGGTATTCACTAGAGTGTGATATAGGGTTTCATGCTCAGACAGAGCTTCCTGATACCTCTTCTCTTCCGTAATGTCGATAATCTGTACCAGAATCCTGATGTTGCGCTCACCATTTGTTAGGATACAGGTATGAATCCGAATATCTTTGACTTCGCCATCACCATGAAGCACTTTGGCTTCATAGGTCCATGGAATTGTTTCCCCACTAAGCCTGCTTGCATAGCGTTTCGTAGTGAGGTCGGAACTCTCATGGTGGACAAACTTGTCGAAAGGCTGGCCGAGGAGCTCATGTCGTCCCCGACCCATGATCTCACAGAGCCGTTCGTTAACATACTCAATTACCTTGTTGTCTCTTATGATGGCGATGCCTTCGAGGGAGTATTCAAGGATTTTGTCGAGGGCGTTCTTTGCTTCAGGATGCTCATGGTTTGTTGGGTCAGTCGATGCCATTTCTTTGACCAAGCCTCTGCGGTTGTGGCGTACTGTCTTGCATCACTCGGTCAATGTACTCGATTCACAGGTGCTCATGACACAAAATAGGGTGCCAGATAATTGAGAATCTTAATCAGTAGTTAAATGGCGTTCATTTGGCAATAAATCGTTTCTTGTGACAAATGAAGAGAAAGCATCTACGTCAAACTGAAAAATCCAATTGATTGGGGACCCGCTCTCGAAGAAGTCAACTAAGTCCCAAAGATATGTTTATGATGGAATACGCCGAGGGGTCTTGAGTCATGATGAGTCACAAGCTCGAAGAAGTCCTTTTGCAGATTCCAGGCTGGACGAATGCCACAAGACGAAATGTAGAACAGATTGCCGGACTCACCAATACGAATTACCGTGTTGAAATAGACGACGCTTCCTATGTGCTTCGCATCAACGGCGAGAACACCAGCGGGCTGGGAATAGACCGCGAATGTGAGTTGGAGGCTCTAGAGAGGGCGAGCAAGGCCGGCATCGCGCCTGAGATTGTGCTGGTCATTGAACCAGAAGGGCACCTGGTCACCCGCTGGATAGACGGCCATCACTGGACACCGGAGGAGTACCGGAAGAGAGAGAGTATTGCCCTCATGGTGAACACTGTAAAGAAACTACACTCCTTGCCTACCATAGAAGGCAAGTTCTCTCCCTTTGACCGCGTGGACCTTCTGGTCAGAACGGCAAAGTCCTACGACGTAGAACTCCCTGATAGTCTGGAATCGCTACTAGAAACAGCACAGCTTGTCAAGGAGGACCAAGAGCAAGACGAGATCCGGCGGTCAGTTCTTTGCCATAATGATCTGGTGACTGTGAATTTTCTGTTCTCGGAAGAAACCCATAGAATCACACTCTTGGATTTCGAGTTTGCTGGCATGGGGGACGTCTACTTCGACTTGGCAACGCTGGTATATGCCCATGATAATGTGGGCTCAATTCCCAAGAACTTGGAGGAGTATCTCCTTACCTGCTATTTCGGCAAGGTGGATGACTTCTCCCGACTGCGTCTCTCGGGAATGAAGTTCATGTTGCTGTTCTTCTATGCAACATGGGGATTGGCTCAATATGGAATTCAGAAAGCGGGACTCATCCCAGAAGTGGAAGGCTTCGACTATCGGGAATATGCGGAGTATCTCATATCTCACGATATTCAAGACTGTCGCACGAACTACCTCTCCTTCAAGAGCTGACCCCTACAAGGACTTGCGACATGCGCTAGCGTTCACCCAAGCACCGCTTTGCCACCATCTTTTTTGTGGTACTCGATAAGCAGACACAGAACTACGGAACCCATTGCAAAAAATGGGGCAACAGATATTGAAAATCCCCATGAGCTGAAGCTAATGAGTGTGGCCATTTCCAATAGTGCACCTATAACCAAAAGGACGACGAAAATTCGTTTCAGCCGCGGACTTGACTCAGCCTTCTCTTCGTAAAGCATGGTGAAGGCGACTAGTGCTATTATCCACATTATTACTGGGAGTCCCATAGCAACAGTATGCATACCACTCAGTAGAACCATGCTCCCTTCTTGCCAAACAAAGGATCCTGCTAAGCCGGGAGCATAAGACCAGTTCAAGTAGGCATCCTCATAGATAGGCGCAAAGAATGCTGACAACCTGTTGAACCAAGGTAACATTAGACTTGCCAAATAGCCTATGAACGGTAGAATCCGTGAGTCTGAGACTAGTCGTTTTCTGAACCAGTATACTAACGCAAAGACGATAATGAAGAAGTCCAGCAGAACGAACAGCCGGGGTCCGGAAACAGCCAGACTACCAAAGGCAAACCAATTGAATTCCGCGAGGACAGTAATATCACTGTTGCTCCTTCCCAGCACTTGGAGAGTTAGATTCCCATAATCAGGAAACCATGCTTCATTAGAAAGAGAATATACTCTGAGTCTGATGAAAACGGTATAGTTGGACGGAAAGTAGAATAGACGTTCTTCGAGGGTGGAATATCTCCAGTAATTGAAACCAGCAGAACTCATTGTGGTTGAAAAACAAGGAATGGCATAATTACATACAAGTCTAATACTAGACATATTGACCCTTAGAATCAGATGGCATGAGTGCTGAGGCTCGACCACCAGTGAAAAGGAGTAGTTGTAAAACTGACCCCAAATGAATGTCCCTGAATAATGATCGGCTGGAAGGAAAATGGTATCGTTCACTTGACTTGGAGTGAACGAGGTGCCATTAGGAAGTAAGGAGCTTTCTAGGTTGATAAGAGGATTTGTGTATATCTCGCGTTCTAAAACGAAGGTTGGGTTCGCAAAGATGCTCTCTCCGTTCGTACGTTGTAAGTCAAAGGAGATTGGAGAAAGGGACTCCGGTTGGACCTTTGTGGCAGTAACAAGAAATCTGAGTATGGTAATGTCATCTCCAAAGCTTCCAGTTCCCTCGATCGAAACACCGGCTCCTACAATCGCACTATCTGTTTCGCTGTTAAGAGTGCTGATGGGAATTGCATAGGAGAGATTTCTGCATCCAGCTCCTGACACACTATCGGCAACTACATCATAGGAGATGAAATCTTGGTAGTAGACCTTGCTTTCGTAGAAAGCTACTGACATTTGAATGGAGTGGCCATTTCCAGCCGACTGATATTCAACAGCAATATTGGCGCTAGTAACGTTGCAGAGAGGCAGATTAAAGGTTCTTGAGAGGCCAAACTCCTCAGAGGAGTACCACAAGCCCCATGGAAGTACACCATCGAAACTTGTATCGTTGAGAATGGTGATTGTGGAAGTGGGAAGATGGGGCTGCGAAGAGATTTGAAAGCTCTCCGAACCAGCCACTTCTTCATCTTCGAGTATGGTTAGTGTAGGTGGTGGAGGCCCCATCCAATCAGACATGGACACTATAGGAATTACGAGCAAGAGTATGAGAAGAGCAGAGAAGCCGATTTTATTTACATGCCTAGCTAGACTGGACTGCACTTTCTTTATCCCACCACACATTACAATGAGCTTGAAGCCTTTTTCCTTTTCTATTCGTTTCTAGATTAGAGATTATTCTCTACCCAACTAAGAAACTTGCCAAGCACCCTGTTGAACTCAGACGAGTTCTGCAGCATGGGAACATGATCAGCATGTCGTATGATGGCAAGATCAGCCCGTGGCAGTCTGTTTTTCAGTTCTCTTGCGGTGGATGGTGTAATAATACTGTCGTGCTCTCCAACAATGACCAGAGTTGGTACATCAATTTCATGCACACGCTCAGCGATACTAAACCCATTCGCTGCGGCCAAGTCGCGTTGCATGATGTGAGGGTTTCTCATCTTCAGAGCCTCCTCCCTTGCGATTATTTCGATGGCCCTTTGATTGACACCCTTGATTCTATCGCGAAGGAGTGCCAGATAGGTATCGAGTGTCTCAAGTGTCATTCCTACAGCAAGGTGCGATAGATTCAGGTCATATGACGTGTCAACAAGTGCAAGAGCTTTGGGTTGTGGAAGGTCATTCCTCAAGGCATAGGACATGACCACACCGCCACCCATAGAATGTCCGATTAGAACGAAATTCTGCAGTTTGAGATGATGTACCAGGGCTACAAGCTCCTCTGTATAGCCATCTTCAATACTAGTCACCTCTGGACCTGGACTTGACTGGCCATGACCTGAGAGATCAAGAGCGACAGTCTGATAGCGTATCCCAAGCACCTCTAATTGAAGAGTCCAAGCTTCATGTGAGGAGCCAGCCCCATGCACAAAAACAGCGGTGAGTTCATTGGTATTGCTCATGCCCTTTGGGCCGACCACGTAGTGGAGTCGAATTCCGTCCTTTTCGTAATGCGGCACCAAACATCCACCCTTTGCGTTAACGGGGTATGCAAAACATATAGAGCTATCCCGCTTTGAATTTCGTCTTCAGGTAGGTTTTTGAGAAAGGACAGAAGGAATGCATTGAGCACAATGTCCGGCAAGCTATTCGGCACGACAGGGGTCAGGAAGGTCTATGGAAAGGAATTCGATCTGGACATGGCAGTGAAGCTTGGAAAGGCGCTTGGGACGGTCCTTGGGCAGGGCACCGTAGTCATCGGAAGAGATGTACGAACGACAGGGAAGATGGTTGAGGATGCAATTACTGCCGGGGTCTTGTCAACAGGAGTGAATGTAATTAGAGCTGGGCTTATTCCGACACCAACTTTGGCTTTTATCACTCGCCAAAACGGGTATGGTGCAGGACTCATGGTCACCGCTTCGCATAATCCCCCAGAATACACTGGCATTAAGTTCTGGGGACCAGATGGGATGGGTTACACTGCGGAACAGGAGAGAGAGATCGAAGAGGTCTACAATTCAGGCTCCTTCAGAGTAGCAGAGTGGAACAAGCTTGGAGATATGCATTTGCTGGAAACCGCAGTTGAAACTCACATAGACGCCCTCCTAGGATATTGTGACGCTGACCTCATCCGCACCAAAGGATATACTGTGGTGGTTGACCCCGGCAATGGCGCGGCATCGGTGCTGGCTCCCTGCTTGATGAGGGAGCTAGGATGTAAGGTTCTTGCGTTAAATAGCCAGCCGGATGGGCATTTTCCAGGAAGACAATCGGAACCAGATGAAGCATCACTGGGAGACCTGATTAAAGTTGTTCGAGATGTGGGCGCTGACTTGGGAATTGCACACGATGGCGATGCAGACAGGGTTGTTTTTGTCACAGGAGAAGGAGAGGTAATTCGAGGAGACAGGACAATAGCTCTTCTAGCTAGAGAGATGCTTCAGGAGAAGGGCAGTGAGAAGGTTATTACTACCGTGGACAGCTCAAGTGTGCTTGACGAGTCCGTAGCCAAAGCAGGAGGAGTAGCTGTCAGGACACCCGTGGGTGACATCCAAGTAGCCATCAAAATGAAAGAAACGCAATCACGATTTGGAGGAGAGGCGTGTGGGGTATTCATCTTTTCTGCGTTTCATATGGCTCCTGAGCCATTTCTTGCTACATGCAAAGTACTTGAATTAATGGCGCAAAAGGGCCGGAGCTATGCAGATCTTATTTCTGAGATTCCGATTTATCCATTGTTGAAAGACAAGATAATGTGTCCCAATGAGAGAAAGGAAGATGTTATGGGGATTCTATCAATAGCGTTGCCAAAGGCATTCACGAACACAAAGGATGTTCTGACCGTAGATGGCCTTGGCATATACCTTGAAGACGGATGGGTGTTGGTTAGGCCTTCCGGAACTGAGCCGGTCATTAGAATAACTTGTGAAGCTCATTCAGAAGATATTGCAGCAAGCATTCTTAAGACTGCTAGGGAGAAAGTCGGAGAAGCAATCGATTCTTGAGGGAATAACTTGCGACTGATTGAGGAGATTGACCGGGAGATTTGGAAAGGAAAAACCAAGATTCGCATCCCGATGAGTAGGTTCAATAAGTGCGGCCATGAGGAAAGGGAAGCTATAAGGCAGCTATGTATCGTAAATGGTGTGGAGCTTATCCTTGATGCCAACTAGGCGACGAAAGCCACAGCTAGTATCCAGACAAGCTTTATAGACAAACCTGAGGAAATTGTGATTAATAACAGAGGTCAATGACATGAGTGAAAAGGGCGACGACTTCATCATGGATGAGTTTGAGTGGGCGCTAAAGGATCCCACGGAGGAAAAACTGAGGGCACTTGGTGAGGTTGTCAGTATCATCACAAGCAAGCTCACGGAGGCAATAAGCAAGCTGCAGGAAGATGTCTACGACCTCCAAGACAAGCTTTCGAAGGTTGAATCGAACCTTGGTGCCAAAATCAGCTCACTTGAGAGAGGGATTGCAAGCGGCGGAGCCATTAGTAGTGCACCTTCACCAGCCGCTGATGTAGCAGCAGGAGGAGCAGCCCCAATCGCCCAAGCTCCACCTCCTAGGGCACCATCTGGACCGGGTGGCATGATGGGTGAACTAAAAGCCCTACTAGCCGCTCGGAGAAGAAAAGCCGAAACTGCGGAATAACCGAGATTTCTAGAGAAGAAGGTCAACGTTGTTATTAGGATAGAATGGTCCAGCATGGGTCGGCAGTGAGATAGCAAAGGCCTCAGCTCTATCACAGGCGGCTTGGACCCCTCTTAGTCGTGTCCTAGCATCATAGAGCTTGGCGTAGTAGTTGTCGGCCTTGGACACTTGCGATTTGTGTTGAGCAAGTGCGCTCAAGGCAAATTCGTAGGTCTTTGATGTATCAACATGGAGATGTGGACGTGAAAGTAGACTATTCACTTCCATGTGCAAGATTTTTTCAACACGGTGCGCATTCTCGAAGATCGTGGAGTGCGATGCCCATTCCACGGACTGCTCAACCAGCATCGCGCACTCAATATGATTGCGGTTGTAGTCCTCCTTTGAGTGGGTGATTATAACCTGAGGGCGCGATTTCAGGATAGCTCCAATCACCTCGTTTGAAAGCGTGGAATCAATGCCAAAATCATCTCGTTCGCTCATGTACAGATTTCGGACGCCGAGAATGCCACAGGCTGCCTTCAGTTCCTCATTGCGTAGGTCATTTCCTGTTACACAATGTACGTCCACAGGTACACCTCTTTCCACGTGCTTCCGAATGGTACCACCGGCTCCCAGGGTTTCATCATCTGGATGAGCGGCAACAACAAGGATTCCATGCACTCCAGAGTTGCTCATAGATAGTCCAAAACCTTGGTAACTAATCAAGCTTTGGCACTTCCCTTCACGCGCAAAAGGAGAGTTTTAAGTTACAACCAGTTATCTTAAAGCAAAGACTGACAACCTCTACGAAGGTGTGACACTTGAGGATTGGAGTGAATCTATACCCATCAGTCGGCGGCTCAGGTTACCTGGCGACCAGACTTGGTCAGCATCTCGCTGACAGAGGACATATTGTCCATTTCATCACCTATCAGCGGCCCTTCTCTCTGATGTGGGAGCAGACAAGGGGCGTTCACGTTGATTTGGTAGACAGGTTTGACTACCCGTTGTTTAAGGCTGTAGGACCACCCTATACAATGGCTCTAACATCCAAGATGGTCAAAATAATATCAGATTCCAAGCTTGACCTAATACATTCCCATTATGCCATTCCTCATGCTATGGCTGCATACATGACTAGAGAAATTACTGGGACGCCATATGTCGTTACACTGCATGGGTCTGATGTTCACTCTCTGGGGCTTGATCCAGCATACCAACCGGTCGTGAAACATACTGTAGAGAGAGCAAATGCAGTCACTGCAGTATCCCAATTTCTGAAAGACCAAGCTCACGAGAAGCTTGGAATCAAGAGGGAGATCAGAGTCATTCCCAACTTCATCGATGTGGAACGTTTTGTGCACCTTTCGGGAACGCGATTAATTGTTGAGAGTGGGTGTGTTGGCTTGCGCAGCGAAGAAGAGGCCAAGGCGATAAATCCAGATGAGAAGGTCCTGCTTCATGCATCCAATTTCCGGGAGGTCAAGAGGGTTGTCGAACTCGTCGATATTATGCGGATTGTCGTTGACCATCACCCAAATGTACGACTCATAATCGCTGGAGATGGACCAACTCGAATTGAAGTTGAGAGAAGGATAGAAGCCCTAGACTTGTGCGATCACATTCATCTATTGGGTGTAAAAAGCAATATGCAACAGATTATGTGTTCAGCCGATGTGTTCCTTCTGAATTCGACACTCGAAGGAATGCCCTTGGTTCTACTGGAGGCAATGTCATGCAAGCTGCCTGTTATCACCACGCCTGCTGGGGGGATTCCGGAGCTTGTGAGACCCGGCAAGGACGGCTTGGTAACTAAGGGCTTTGGGCAGGAAGAATTCGCAGAAGCAGTAATAGAAATTCTTGAAAACGATAACTTGAGAAAGAGCTATGGTGAGGCCGGACGAAGAAGGGTCATGGACCAGTTCTCCTCAAAGAGAGTAGTCCCGATGTACGAGCAAGTGTTTCAAGAGGCATTAGAATCCTAGGAGGCTTAGGACCAAATGGACCCCTCTGTCACTAACGTTTACCAGAATTTCATCTGGAATGGTACGATGGATCAATTGGCCTCAGAGCTGTATGATACGCCTGTGCTAACACTTGGTAGCGTTAGGGAAAGGGCACTGCAAATTCTTGAGGGATATGATAGTACCAATTGGCACTCAGATGAAAGGCGAAAGAAGTCTGTGGATGCCATCGTCGACATTAATCGCAGGTTGGGAGCACTTACACCAGATGTGAGGGAAGGCATTGAGAGGCTTTTCGATGGAGCCATCGAAGCCGCTCACCAGTCAGTTGTTATGGGAGGCCCGGGCTACGTACTGAACAAGGTGGCAACAGCAAAGAGAATCGCCCTTCTCAACTCGGACGAAGAACATAGGTTTGGCTCCTTCTTTTGCGTTGCAGATTATGATATTGTTCAAACTGAGCTCACAAATATCAGAACGCCAAATATGGGAAGCGGAGGGACCCTGATCAGTCTGCCGGTTTCTGAGGAATATCAATACTCTCCTGTTAGTGTGATTCCTCTTCCGCCCATCAGCTGGTATTCACAAGTTGAGGAGGAGATACGTTCGAACTACCATCCAATACTCAAGATGTTAGAAGCACAGGCAAGAGCATTGGTGGAAGAGCGACTCGAACAGGCGCTTTCAGTGGTTCGATGGGCATACGTCAACTCGAAAACGCTGGGTGAATGGGCTATGAGAATACTGGGGCGATTATTCAACATTGAAGGCAACCTGGGTATTCCGCTGGTGCCTGCCTCAGACCCAGCCATCAGAGGCCTTCTTGTGCAGGGATTCGAGTTACTTCTCTCAGAAGAGAATCGGAATCGTTTCCTTCAAGCCTATAATGATTCAACGGATACGATTAGTGCAAATGGAATGAGTCCGGGGAGTGGTCGGAGAGACGACTCGTATGTACCCTTCTTTTATGAATGCTCAAATAACTACTGCAATAGGGCGCGGACTGAGCTCTATTACAGCAAAAGAGGGCAATTCGCAGTACTATCTGGCAAGTGTCCACACTGTGGAGAGAAGATAGAGATAGAAACACATGCGAATAGCCCATCCCTATCAGCACATGCTGAATGGCTCTCACCAAGAGTGGACTCCCGGCAGATTGTGATTGACACGTTGCTACCCGTAGTGTCTCATGTTGGAGGCAGTGGCGAAACCGCATATTATGCTCAAGTGATTCCTGCCGCAAGGTCACTCGGCATTCCTTTTCCAATGTTCATGAAATATCCTCGAGTTTACTTCAACACTCCTTGGAATGAAGCACTTGCTAAACAGCTTCTGGAAAAGGGATTGACACCGCTTCAAAGGCCGGAAATGTTCAAGGCAGCAGGTAAGATTGGAAGATGCAGAAAGAAGAATAGCTTTCAGGAAATGAATGAAGCCATAAAGGAGTTCGGGGAGTTCATTATTCAGTCACACGCCCAGCTGAAAAAGGAACTTCGGCAAAAATCAACAGAGATTGAAGAAGCATCAACAGAGGAACTGCAATTTACTCGTCTTGAGATTGAGAGATATCTGAGCTGGGCATATGGCGAATACACCGAGGATAAGATGGGACAGGAAGTATCTTGGTCGTGGATAGAGTGGGCTCTAAATTCTGGTTTCATAGACCTTTTTGGGCCCTATGATCGTGCGTATGTCGGTGAGATGAAGAACGGTGCGACCGTCTTTGTCAATTTCGTCTTGTAGTTGTGTATCATAGATTCTCCGACAGAAGCTTGCCAAGGCGTTCGATTCCTTCAGTGATGACATCTGGAGCAACATAGGAAAAGCCCAGACGCATCGTATTGACTTCTGGCGTGCTAGGTTCTAAGCCATTCCCGTTTTGGTGCAATGCATATCCACTGATTGGGTAGAAGGCAACTCCTGGGACATAGATGATATCGTTTGGAATGCCAATTTTCTCCATGAACACACTGCTATCAAATTCCTTCTCACTCTGCCACCAGAAGAAGAAACCACCAGTCGGGTCAGTTCTTTCTCCAGCGGGGAAGGATGCATCAATAGCCTTTGCCATGGCATCGCATCTTGCCTTGTATAGAGGAATGCTCTTCTTCATTGCTTCGTCTATGTGATTCCTGTAGTACTCATCGAGAATGCGTTGCACCAGAGTCGCGGTGCACAGGTCCAGGTATCCTTTGTCCTTGAGAACCTCATTTCTGACATTGGTCGGGAGCACGGAATAGCCAACCCGCAGTACGGCCGCTTCCTTGCTGGTTGTACCCAAATAGGCCACACGTGTGTTGTCCTTGTCAAGGGACTTTATCGGCTTCGGGTTCTTCTTGAACTGAATCTCATAATATGCCGAGTCCTCAAGAAGTAGAATGTTGTTGTTCTCGCATATGTCATAGAGAGCGCGTCTGCGCTTCATTGGTAGAGTAGTTCCTTTTGGATTGTCGCTATCAGGGACGACATAGAGAATGTCAGGAACTTTCCCGAACTCACGCTTTGAAACAAGAACGGCCTTCTCGACATACTCGGGAATAATCCCATCCAAGTCTGTTGGGATGGTTATGACTCGAGCGCCGAGTTTGACAGCCGGACCAAGGAATCCAAGATAGGCAGGTGATGGTGTGAGAATCACATCACCGGGATCGATCAGTGTGTCAAGAAGGGCATATAGCGCCTGTTGAGAACCGTTTGTTATTGAAACTGATTCATATTCAGTCTCGCAGTCGATAGGGATACTCCGAACATCGCAAAGCCGCTTTGCTAGTGTCTTAAGGAACCATGTATGGCCACCGGTGGGGCCATAGTTCAAATCGTCCAGCGCAAGCTTAGGGTCCTTTTGGTATTGCTCACCAAGGTCGACCATTATCCTAGCGAAAACATCAGTTGGCATAATACCGGGTTTGCCACCTGCAAAATAGTAGTCCACCTTGTATTTCAGGAGTGCACGAATCTGTGATTCAGCTATAAACGACGTCCAAGTCGCAAAATTATAACCTGACTCATTTGCCATTGAAACCGCTCCCCGAGTCTATAGGGTGGAGGGCCACCCGGCCCGAGTGAACTTGAGATGTACATACCTGAGCATGAACAGAAATGTACATGCTATGTGAGAGATAGCGAAATTTGCCTTTATCTCTTACTGACTGCAAGTAGATGCTAAAGCTCTAAGATGCGCGCCCATGTACAGATATGTACGTTGATAGATAGAGGTTTACTTGCTCTCGGAGGCGAATTTGGCGGCCGCAGATGAAGGGTCCTCGGCTTCAACTATAGATCTGGCAACAATAATGTAGGCTGCACCGGCTTTTCGTGCCTCCGATGCGCCACCGCCCTGGCTTCCTATCCCCGGACTGATTATGGGGACTTTCTCCTCTAGAATTTGCTTGATCTCTCGAATCTTGTCCGGATAAGTTGCTCCTACAATGACTCCGTCTGAGCCCCAACGTAGTGCTCGTTCAGCGAAGATCTTGTAGAGAGGTTTGTGCGTCTTTTTGTCGACCATTACATTCAACCCATAGCCCTCATCGGAAGCAGGATGTGACATATAGGCTAGAGTAATGACACCACGGTCTCTGTGCCGAGCCATTTCAAAGACTTTATCGAGACCGCCCTCCCAGCCCACAAAGGGATTCGCTATGACCGCATCGAACCCTGCATCAAAGTAGTTCTTTGCTATGTGAAAATTGGTGTTGCCAATATCGTTGATTTTGCAGTCCATGATTGCTGTCAGTCCTAGGTCATGTATTGTATCAATAATTCGCGAAACGCCATCAAAGAGACCCAAGGGAAGAACAATCTGGCGGTTGAACTTGAACGCGACGGCATACTCTGCGGTTTGGTTAATTATCTGAGTAGCGCGCTTTTCAAGACGGTCCAGTTCGGACTGCCTAGCCTGTTTGTTCAGACCTACAAGATTGGCCACGAGATCCAACCCAATTATGAGCCTGCTTTTCCGTACAAATGACGCAGCGGCCAGCTTTCGGGCATATGCTTGTTCACCCAAAATCTCCAACTCCTGAGGGTATGACTAGCTCATGCACACTTATATGAAGTGCGGCTTCAGAATTCAACGGAGACGCAGAGTTGAGTCCGGACTGGATGATGTCTAGAATCGCAGTTGTATCGATTGCTATTCTGGGTCCAATCTATTTTGTTCTACTGATGATGCTTTTGCCATTTCAGCTGGCACCCTTCAGTGATGTGTTTCTAAACCAGCTCTTCAATTACGTCATAGTTCCGGGAGTCTTTTCAGCCCCCTGGCTTGGCATCATCTACAACAATAGATATCGACTGGCAAATACGTTTCATCTGATGAATGAAACTACAGATGCCGTCCCCCTCAGATGGCGCGTCTTCTACGGAACAAATGCCGCGTTCGTTGTGGTGTTTTTTGTTTTGCCCCTAGTAACGGCGCCATTGGCAATTATTGGAGGTCTAGTTGTAGCTGGGCATGTGTTTTACAGAATTGGTGTTGGGAAGCTTGGAGGCGGTAAGCCTGCAGCGGTCTTGGGTGCGCTGGTAGCTATTGCGCTTTGCATACTGCCTATAATCGTTATGATGGAGTTCATTCCAAACTATCTCCAGGTCTGGGACGCTATTCTTGGAGCGTGGAGTGGTTTTTGGGTTGATGTGGTTTATGCGATTTCGCAATGTCTGGTCAATGCATTGAATTTTGGAGCTCCAGTATATTTTGTATATTTCGCGGCTGGCGAATACGATAAGGGATTGTATGGGCAGCTGTACACAAAGACGCCTTCGGGATGGATTAGATTTGGTGAAGCTGTGATCTTCTCTATCTTTCTCTACATGTACCTACCTGTCGTTGCCACTCCCTTCGGTTTCAGTTTATTCCTTGGGCTAGACTTGCTTTTCACCCAGTACATCAACTGGATTTCGCTTGGAATAATGGGAATAATGATCTTGGTGCGGCTGGGCCTTGGGGTCAGCGATAATAGCACCTTTGGAGGCCCATCTAACATTCTTATTATTGGAGCATTCTTGGTCGTTGAGATATTCAACAAGACAAACCTCGTTTTGAAAACAATCATAATTTGGCTTGCATTCTTGATATTTTCCGGAGTTAGTCTCGTGAATTACGGGAGAGCCTCACCGAGGGAGATGTACTGAGTGTATAGAAATCCGAAACCAACAGTAGATGTAATTGTGTGGGATGGCACAGGCATCATACTGATTCAGAGAGGAAGGGAACCGTTCAGGGGAAAATGGGCGCTGCCAGGGGGCTTTGTGGACTTTGGAGAACCCGCAGAAGCGGCCGCAATACGAGAAGTCAAAGAAGAAACAGGACTGAACATTATACCACGGGCGATTCTTGGTGTTTATAGTGCACCTGAAAGAGACCCTAGAACGCATACAATGAGTACAGTATTCATAGCCGAAAGCACGGGTGAAACCCCGACTGGAGGAGATGATGCCGCAGCAGCTAAATGGGTCAGGCTCGAGGATGTTGTACCAAACGAGCTCGCATTTGACCATGGCATCATCTTTGAGGACTTCAAGAAGTGGCTTAAAAAAGGCGCCACCTATTGGTCAACGCTAGACCGCTAAAAATCCAGAATCTCTAGCTTCTCTGCCAATCTAATAATAGGCAAGTAGAACTTAAGGGGTTCTGATTGAGGAACCTTTACGAATTCAATCTCCTCTTTTTCCCTGCTGGTATATGAGAGGAAGTAACCTTTGGGAGGTTCGTCAGCTATGGTATAGACCCACAAAGGCATTCCATACAACTCGTAGTAGCCGTGGTGGGAAATCATTGTTCCAAAAACATGCTTGCCCTGATGTTCGAAATAGAGCATACTTGCCATTCTATCACGCTGTGATGATGAAGCAAGCATTCGAGCAAGATCGGTGAGCGAGTCTAGTTTTAGATTAACGGGCGGTCGAATATCTTTCTTGCTCATTTTGCGCACCTATCCGACCTCGGCAAAATCGCCTTATAAGGCTAGGTGTATATCACTCGGAGTCGCGCAAGTCAGTAAGAGATTCGATTATGGGCGACGCCTCGTTCCTGCTTCCGCTAGTTACAACAATAGAAACGCTAGCCAGTAGTCCACTTGCTCCAACTGACAAAGCAGTACGAATACCGTTTTTTCTGAGGAGCACGTAGGAGAATCCACCTTCGGTCTTTACGGAATCGAGTGTTAGGCCAGAGGCTAGCAAGCTCTGAACCACCGTTTCGGCAAGCTGACGAGGCTCCACGTCAAGTTTCGATATTGCAATCGAATCTCTAAACTGATTGTTGGTTCCAAATAGAAACTCATGGGGGATTGCCGAATAAAGAATCTTCCTCGTGATTGCCTTCTCAAGCAGTGTGTGAGATAGAACTCCAAATTCTCTGATGCAAACTTCCATGCCCTCAATGTTAGCAGGTTCATAGGATGAAGGGATTTCACTCTCTGCCATTGGCAAGTCCCACCTCAAATCAGAAACGGAAGGCTCTTCGCGCGGCGCAGGTTCGTCCGTTATCGCAAAATCCTGCATTCTTGAATCGAAGTACTTCTCTATGTAATCGCGCATCCAGTTGTCAAGAATCGCCCAATCCTCTTTGCTCAACTTCAATGGTGGACGGGGTATTTCGGGCAAATCTGCTGTTTCATCGTGAATTAGCTCGGAAGGCTCCAATATAATCTCTATCTCTTCACCCTCGACTGCCAGCTCCTCAGAATCCTGCTCTTCGAGGGACTCGTCAGGAATCATTAGACGAACTGCTTCGAAAAGGGAAGATAGTCGATCGGTTCCGCCATGCTGCGATATCCGTGGACGCACCTGAGTTATGAAGCCCCTTTTGTTCTCGGTGGATTGGTCAAATATCATTGCTACGCCTCTCGGCAAGCTACTGATGAATACCTTGTCCCTGAACTTTGCAGGCATGACTGCAGGAGCCCTCTGTTGAAGCGCCCGTATGTCAGCTTCATGCGAGAGGGAATGTGACAAAATGATATCTGCTTGGGAGATAGCCTCATCGGCTACAGCTGAAGGCTGCTGTGTACAGAGGACCAAGCTACAACCAAACCTTCGACCCAACTTCGCATAACCGACAATTGCCTCCTTTGCCGGAGTGCTACCAGTCTTTGGAACAAGAGTATGGGCTTCATCAACGATAAGCCAAGTCGGGGGTAACTCCTCTCTAGCACTAGTCCCCTCGTCAGTCCATGCCATTCTATAGGTTAGTACCTGTCTACAAAGCATGTTCGTCAGTATAGCAAGAACTGTGTCAGCCTCAGCCCCAAGAGGGGCAACATCAATTATTGTGATTTGTCCGGCAATTGCTAGGTCTTGTGCGCTTGTTCCGCTAGGATGGAACACCCCTAGTCTATCTGCGCGTTTCAGACGTTGAATCATCGCCGTTCGCGTTGCAGGCTGATAGAGATCAAGAATGGTGGGATTGGATTCAATACAGCTAATCATATCCTTAATGCTGAAGTCACGTTTGAGAGCAACCTTGTCGCCGGTTTCTGTGACATACCCCTTTCGAAGACTGTCAAGAACCTCTCCAATTAGATTATCCATTGCCGTGCTTAGTTGGCCACCCCGTTCCAGAATGTACGCCCAGTCAGCTGCAGTCAGCTCCCGAGGAGAAATAGCCAGTGGAAATAGCCTAGCGCGCTGCTTGACTTCATCAGGAAGCCCCGCATAAGTCCTACGTGGGATATAAACAGAAACAGGAAAGCCCCTTGCATCAAGGTTCCATTTTCTGAGAGTGTCCTCTTGGTCTTTGTTTGGCTCAACGCATTGACGAAAGACGTCCACAGTATCAATAACTACAGCCGCAACCTCGATTTCTCTTCTTTCCATAGCTCGGGCAAGCTCTTCAGCAATTATCCCCAAGGTGTAGCTCTTCCCAGAACCTCTCTTTCCTGCAACAAAGAGTACGTGTGGACTTACCAGATCAAGCTGCACAGGCATTCCCAGTAATGACTCAAGGAGATCGTCGGCTGATTCGGCTACGGCACCAATCAACCCCAATCCAGCTCTTTGATACTTTGCATGGAATCCTTCAGATCTCCCAATCACAACCCCTGAGCTAGGGTCGACCAATAGGTCGAGCGGCTCTCCAACTCTGGGATGATATGGAAGTACTGATTTGGGAATCAGGTCTACTGGCTTGTCAGAAAGCTCAAGGTCGTCTTCTATTGGCGGCGTTGGATCCTCGGAGTGGTGGTCTTCGTCCAAAATGCTCCCTCAAATCTAGCGGAACAGGAATTCGGATAAAGGTTTGTTCTTTGGCGCGCGAAAGGAAAAAGGACAGCACACAAGACTCAAATCGCATCTTGAACTGAACACAGCCTATGGAAGACCACATTCAACCTGGAGATTACATCTATATTCACCTAGATGCCAAGAGAAACTGGATTCGAAGAGTGGAAACAGGAGAGGAGTTTCACTCAAACAAGGGCATCATCAAATTCGATGACGTAATTGGAAAGCCCTTTGGAATCAGGGTCGAAAGCCACTCGGGCACGGTCTTTCAGGTCCATCGCCCAAGCCAGACTGACATTCAGATATCAATGGGTAGGAACACCCAGATTGTGTATCCGAAGGATGCAGGCACCATACTGATTGAAGCAGGAATTGTCGCAGGCTCAAGAGTTGTTGAATCTGGAACAGGATCGGGAGCATTAACAAGCATATTGGCGAGAGCGGTTGGCCCTCAAGGGCATGTTTACACCTACGAGATTCGAGAAGATATGTACCGAGGGGCGAGGAAAAATTTGGAGCGATATGGGCTGTTGGATAATGTTACCATGCATAATAGGGATATCCTTGAGGGCATCGAGGAGGAGAATCTTAATGCCATCATTCTTGATTTGGCCACACCTTGGGAACTCGTAGAGGAAGCACACAGAGTTCTCAGACCGAGCTGCATCTTGTCAAGCTATAGTCCCACAATTGAGCAATCAATGAAGACCTGCAAGGCTTTGGGTGAATGTGGCAAGTGGGGAATGATAAAGACTCTTGAAGTACTTCAAAGAGAAATCATGGTTAGAGAAGGAAAGACTAGGCCAACAACATGGATGGTCGCTCACACCGGATACATGACCTTTGCCCGTTCCATGTCAGGAATCTAGAGCAGTCCCTCGACTAAAAGCTTATATCGGTTTGTTCGGTTTGTTGACTGTCGACTGTTGTTGTCGATTATTGACGGAATATGTCGGTCATCGCCATGTCCTATCGCCACAAAAAATCAGCCTTTGCAGCAGGACCCAGAGAGGCCCTAGGCAATATAGTGAAGCTGGAATTGATCTCCTACGATTTGGCAGATGGTTCAAAAGTACGGAAGGAATCCACTTCACGAGAGAAGAAAAGGGATGAAGAAGAGACAAACACTCTTCCTGAAGATACAGAAGAGACCTTTGCTACAGAAGATTCGGAGATTGCTCTTCCACCCATTCATGATATTGAAACAGACCTGTATGATAGGTATGTTCCTGCACAGGAACTCCAATTCGAAGTCGAAGAGGTAAAGGAAGTTTTCGAGAAAAAGAAGAAGCGACGGAACTACGTGGAGTTCAGGGTCGATTATGGGCGACTTTAGGTGAGCAAATTATGACAGATAGTGTAGATGAGCTGAGGGATGAGATTCGGGAACTAAGAGAAACCGTGCTGAGTCTACGGAAGACAGTGGGAGAACTCACTGTACAACTTGAGCAAGCGAAGCCAGCTCAAAGCAAGCCCAAACAAGAAGCAGTATACGAAGTCCTCGCCAATCAAAGAATGTGCATTGAGGGGGACCTAAGCTGGGCAAGACTACTAGGATACTTGCAGAATGCAGATCAAGGATTAACTGCAGCAGAAGCAGCGTCTCGGTGGGGCCGATCACGGTCACGAACCAGCGAGGTGTTAAACAAGCTGGCAAGTAAGGGCCATGTTGTGAAGTATCGAGATGGTAGAAAAATCCGCTTCACAAATCCTGAAGAATAGGTTAGCCGGCCGTTTGTCATTGGTGAACATTTCGCACCCTAGGTATTCTTAAGTACAGCATCGGGTACATAGCCTTTAGCAATTCGCACTAGAGGTTACTTGCATTGATTAATCAGGCGCCAAGCAAGAAGAGTGATGAGGATGACTTCGAGGATGTTGAAGTTTATACTAGTAAGCTATACGACCTCAACATTCAGGCACAGGATTCTGCTAGGGAGTTCGCACTTCATGACATTGACGACAAAGAGGGCATCGAGCTGAAGCGAATTGCAATGCATGACGCATACACTCAGCTCTACGATGCCGTTGCAGAGTTTAGTGATGAAATCGGCAGCGAGGAATTTGATATCGAGTATCTAAGAAGTCGACTCCCTCAGGCAGAAGGCGAAGCAAAAGAGCAGATTGATACAGCACTCAACGAATTGGCCGCAAGGGTTCAACAGAATCTTGCTGATGTGTGGATGTCAAGGGTGATGGCCTGGCTTCATCAAGCCGCTGCTGCAAGCGGGCCCTTTGCTGATGAAGATAATGAGGAAAAGAGGAAAAGCGCATCGACTCATCTTGCCCGAGCCTATACGATGCTTGAGAGATCGTTCTCAGCAGTGCCCCAAAAAGTGGATGGCACTCAGAAACTCCGCCGTGTTGCTCTTGGAGATAAGGCCTATCATCTCATGTACGAGGGAAGGGGTGCTATGGATAAGGACCTGGCAGATCTAGTTGGGAACAATAAGACTGCTGAAGCCGAGTTCTATGATGAATTTCTAAATGAGCTAATAGGGCAGGAAAGCACCTTTCGACAAGCATTCAATCCCTTTGATGAGCTGATTTGGAGAGACATTCTCAGTTCGTTTATTTTCGAACAAGCAACTGACCTCTACAATGAATCAATTCCGTATTTCATGAAGAACAAGAAGGCAAACAAGAAGAAGATAGGCACAATTAAGGCGTGGAAGCAAAATACCGCAGGTTTGAGCGAAGTATACCTTGCAATGACCTACAATGATATTGCTGATGCTCAAATGCGGGCGGGCAACCTTGAGGATGCATCAAAGCTATACCTAATCTCCTCTGACGCTTTTGCAAGAGCAGAGAAGTGCTTCAGAGACTCCCTTCACCTTCAAGCAAATGCTGCACAATCAGCCAATGATAAAGACCAGAAGAAGGCTCAATCGCTCTTCTGCAGGGCAGAAGCCTCAGTTCAAACGCTATCGGATTTAATGAAATTGAATAACAAACAGGAATCATCTGCGATTCTCAAGGAGATTTTCAGGGACCTCAGGAAAGCTGAGAACCTATCAAAAACAAGAGAACTTACTGGAGCAATTAAAGCAAATCTAACAACGTTCTCATTTGTTGAGAATCTCTTGAAGAAGAAGGTCGATGACCTGAGTGCAATCTCGGACCAGATTGAGTTTGCCAAAGAAATCAGAAAGACCACCTTGATTCAGAATGTCAGCAAGGCCCTAGATGAGGCTAGCTCAAACTTGGGAGACAATCCAATTGACTCCCTTGAAGCAATACGCGAGGGGTTAGATAACCTTGGTATTCTGCTCAGCCTAGAGGTCGATGATGAGGAGATTGGAAATCTAAGAAACAAGACCATTGCATTGGTGAACAATGTCAAGTATGTCATACAGTTTCAGCTAAGTTCGAAGCTTGAACAGGGTGTCAAGTTCATACAATCTAGAATCCTTGAGAATCTTCATGCTGCAGAAGCCGCTTCATACTACAAGGTTATCGGTGAAAAGGCGCAGGCTAACGAGTTAACTGATCTTGGCAGACTCGCATTGGCCACAGCCTATGCATCAGAGGCTCAAGTATATGCCAAGCAAGCAGAACAGTGGTCATTTAGGACGCAAATGGAACGCGTGGGCTACTTCAGGGAAATGGATGATGAGATTGGCCAGCTAGAGGACGAAGATGGAATCGAAGCTGCAATGGAGTCTCATGATACGACACTATCGAGGATTAAACAGGCAATAGCTGCGTTCGACTCTGCGGCCAATGAACTCGCCAGCGTCAAGGATGATGAGATTCGAAGGAGGAACAACGTAGAGGGGCAAGTTCGTCAACTTCAAGCAGTAGTAATGAAATTCAAGGGGGATCTGAGGAGAATCGAGGGAGCGAAGAGCGACTTTCTTGCCGAGGTGTCCTTTAGAGCCGGGGATGTTTCCAAGGCGAAAATACACTACTCCAATGCGAACGACCAGCTAAGGGAGGCCGTTGGAAATTACAACACGGCAGCTCAAGTGTTCCAGCAGAGCGGAGATGCTCAGGCGGCTCAGACAGTCGATGGAAGAGCAAAGACAACTGACCTTCTTGCACGAAGTATCTGGGACAATAGACAGCGCCTTGAGAGAGACCAAGAGCCTAACGAGAAGGGTGATGCGGAGCTCTCAGCATTGTATATGGGAGGGGGCGTTGGCTAAATCCGCCGTTCACGAAACAACGTACGACTGCTCAAGTTCCTTTGCAGTTATTGGACTAGTATAGATTCGTTTCAGTTTGAAGGGCGCAAAAGCAACGCCTCCGGCATGATAGAACTTGCTGAACCACTCGACAAAGTGCAGACGTAACGTATGCATGAATGCCAAGAGACCCTCGAGGATACCGACAATGAAGGTGCCAATGATGCCGCCAAGGAGAGGAAGGTGAGCATAAGGTGGTGCACCAGCAATCTCAGAATGAACCTCGTGTGGGATTATCTCGACTCCGAACAACGACACTTCAGGGAAGGGTATGTAGAGCAGTGCCGGAATCATACTGAAGAATACTCCACTAAGGATAACGTGAACCGTGTTCAGGGCGAAAATACGTGCATAACTTACTGTGTGACTAATCATTCCGATAACGGATTCAAGGAAAATGACTGCGCCATCCATGCCACCTAGGAAAGAGGTAATGGCCATGATGATTAACGGCGCAATGAATGTGAAGATGGAAAAGTATAGGGGAGGTAATGGAAGGGCAGGATAAACTCCGTTGTTTCCAATACCATGGCCAATGCCAGCTATTGGAACCCAAAGATGCATTTGCCCTGTAGGACTGAACCAGTTGTTAATGCTGCTGTAGCTAACACCGAGGAGGAGATTGATGAATCCGAAGTAGAGCACAAAGTAGGAAACCCCGGCCAGTGCTTCGCGGGTTTCATGATGCTTTAGTTTGTTGTAGATATTGAGAAAGATTCCCAGTAAGATATGGATTGCGCCAATCTCAATCGATAGCTTAAGCATATGGGCAGCTCTATAGGGATTCTTGATCAAATGTCCATGTCCGTCATCAATGTAATGAGAGAATATTGGCCATAATGGCTCTACTACGGTTTCCGCTCCGAAAAAGCTTCCAAACAGAAACCCACCAATCATGGCAAAGATGCCCATTAAGATCAAACCCTCAGCCCCAGACTGAATGTACCCTAGGATTTGACCCCAATCATCGCCCTTGTTTCTTGACCGCAGAGCAGCCAAGCCAATGAGTATGATTAGGAATCCCTGACCGATATCGGAGAAGACAAAACCAAAGATCAGTGGAAAGGAGATGAACATTAGTTTTGTGGGATCTAAATCATGTTTCGAAGGGGTTCCGAAGGCGCTAACAACATCCTCGGTTGGTTTCATGACCTTGGGATTATCCAAGTATGTGGGGGACTCATGTTCTGCAAAGTCGGGATGCTCGAACTTAATGTCTGATGCAGGACCAACGACATCTCTAACAATCGACTCCAGCTTTTCTTCGGTCCCTGATGGAATCCAACCCCAGACCTTAACCGATTGCTCCGTATAGACCAGAAAGGACTTTGCATCAATTCTTTTGCTTTCTAGGTGTATGATCTCCCAAGCCGCGAGGATTCGAGGCTTCCATTCGCGAGTTATGTTTTGCTTTCGTGCCTCAATCTTCGCAAGCTCGGCTTCCAGTTCCGAGATTTTGGATTCGGCGTCCTTTGCAATCTTCTCTGGAGGACCGTCAGCCGCGAATGGCATAGCAAACGATTCGAATTCCATGGCAGAGAGAATCCGCTCAACCGCGTCCATTTTCTCAATGGGCACGCTTATGGTTGCAACGGAAACGCCCCTCTTTAGAGGTAGGTGTCTCATTACGTAGGCATCTTCGGTCACCTCTTTAAGACTCCACTCCAATTGACTCACTCTGCCCTGAGGAAGCACGCCGGCAGTTGTGAAGGTGAACTCAGTGATGCCTAGCATTGAGGGGTCAATGCCAAGAGGCCTTAGAGAAACTGCAACATCTCTGATTGCCATCTGTTTCTCAAGCTCAAGGCTGGTTGTGGCATAGTCAGAATCTAGCTCGACGATCTCGGGTTCTACTGACCGGATTACGTCGGAAGCATATTTGAGTGTGTCCTGCAGTGTTGTATCGCTAATCTCAATTCGGGACCCTATCCCTCGCCCCAATTCAATTCCAAGCGAGTCTATGACCTTAGTAATACGTTCGAGGACCACAAAGACAGTTTCTTCATCACGCGAACGCTTGACCTCGATGGCTGCTGCCTGACGAGTGACATCAATGAACTCGAAGAGACCAAATTTACCAAGAGCAAGAAGAAGTTCCCTTTCCAAGTCTCGATGCGTCACAACTCTAGCTACCAGCATTTCAGCCGGGCTCATTCGTAGTCCCATAGTATTCCACCGTGGATTGACACCAGAACACACCCTAGCGGGAGCCAATTCGAAACGAAGGTCTGGCTAGGAAAGGGCCTTTTCTGGTCAAGATAAACATTATGAAATGAAGCCAAGGATTTATTTTCAATAAGCATAGCCTAATCTTTATCAATGCTTTTGAGAGAGAGCCCATGCCCGTGATTTCGTGGGGAATTAACCATGAGTGCAGCACATCAAGAAATCGATCAGATTCATGAGGCAGAATCTTCGGCAAAGAAGGAAATTGAGGCGGCCGAGAAAAGAGCAAAAGAGATTCGAGAAAGCGCCGAGAAGAAAGCCAAAGAGATCATCGAGGCGGCTGAAAAGGAAGCTCGACAGGTTCTTCAGCGGCATTCCGGTGACCTTCAAGGGAAGAAACAGGAGATAGAGGAAAAGGCGCAAAAAGAATCCGGCAAACTAGTGAAGGACCTTGAAAAGGCGGCTCGGGGTAGATTTGATGATGCTGTGAAAAAGGTAGTTCGAATCATCATTGGAGTGGATGAATAGGATGGAAGGCGTTGATAATATCATTGGCATAATCAAGACCAAGACTGCTGAGAAGACAGAGAAGATTATCGCTGACGCCGAGGCATTCAAGAATGAACGCATAAAACGGGCTCAGGAACGAGCGAAGAGTATCGTAGAGAAGGCCTCAGGCAAGGCAGACCAAGAAGAAAATGCGGAGATTTCCAAGTACAGAGCAAGTGCAATTCTAAAACAGAAATACAAAGCTCTTAACACCAAAGAATCCATCATGAAAGAGGTCTTGGACAGCGCATGGGAAACGACTGCCAAAAGGGCTGGAAAGGCCGACTACAAGGCAATCCTGATGCGGTTAGCGGTTGATGGGGGCGTCGCTTTGGATGTGGATGAGATTGAGATACTTCTTCCGCAAGACATCAAGTCTACTATCGATACTGAAGAGGTAGCGAAGGCCATTGGCCAACAGACAGGGAAGAAACCGAAAGTCAAACTGTCAGATGAGAAGGTCCGGGCGTCAGGGGGACTCATAGTTAGGGCAATCGATGGCTCGAAATGGGTAGATAACACATTTGAAGCGAGAAGAAGCAGACTTGAAAACCAGATTAGAGATACAGTCTCCTCTGTTCTTTTTGTAGAAGAAAAGGAGTCTTAGAGTGAACGAGCGATGAACTCGCTCATCTCAAGACAACAGGAATTCAAAGCTAAATTAGATTCTGAATATACCCCACTAGTAGAAATGCAATAACAAATCCGTAGATTGCAATTGCTTCAATGAACACAACGTAGAGTATGCTCTTTCCAAAGGTCTCTGGTTTCTCAGTGATTGCGCCGAGGGCTGCAGCTGATGCAGTACCCATTCCGACACCACCACCAATGCCAGCAAGACCGATCGCCAAACCTGCTCCAATTGCAAGGCCAAGGATTGCCAAACCACTACCCTCGGTCTGCAAGGGCACAATGCCAGGATTGGCGGGCGCACCCAAAGCATGCAAAGTGGAGGGGAGGTTGAACGTGGCAAGAGCCGCCATAACGAGTAGGAATCCTATAAGGCCCAAGAAGAACATGAAAAGGCTGCTTGTCCGCGTATCGATTTTCACTGAATACTATCCTCCAATTACCAAATTGTAATTATTCTTCTGATGTTCTCTGCTGACATCCCTCTTTCTAAACCTACCGCAATAGACCGAAGGTTACGAATCTCATAACGCTTCAGGCTGAAGAAGCCAAGTATGGTACCCACGTGAAATGGGTATGCTGTGAGCTGAAGCTTGACGCGTGTGGCGATGTAGTCTTCGATTGCCAATTCCAGTTCAGAGATATCTTCGGTTTCCTCGTAGAGACGCGCCAGTCTGCCTGCAATTTGAGCGTAGCGTGTTTCGTTGAGCTTGTTTATTGCCTCTCTCCAAGAGGGGCTATTCATTATCGACTCCGTAAGCGCCTTTCGAGTGAATCTAACCATTGACATCTCAATAACTCTGGCGTCCAGTTGAAGCGCCAATGCGCGAATCATCGTAAGGAGATTTCGCAGGTCCACACGTGCCTCTAAAACATCAAGGACTCTTTCCCTATCTTGCCGTGGGAATTTCTTCAATGCTTCCAGGACAGAACGGAGGTACCATTCTTCGACAGCTACTTCGAGAGGCGCTGTCGAGTCAAGCTCCTCGTACACTGGCAGGCGTGTTAGAAGAGCGATTTTTGGCTCCCAGTACGGCATCACCTCAATGGCACGCTTTACAGAGCCCTGATCAACAAGAACCTCAAACTCCTGTGCCTGACTGGGAGAGGCTGGTACAAGGTATGCCAGTATCTCGTTTCGGTCAAGACCAACATGGAGCCCTCGAAGGATAGACTTGATATTCTCTGCCAAGAACATATCAAGATAGGTTTCCGTGAAGGCACGAACCTTCCCTGTAAGCGTTCTAGTCAGGCGATAGCTTACGTCTGCATAGTCCTTCGTAAGAACCCGGCCAAGCTCGGCAGACGTTGGAACTTCCCGCGGATATTCTCTTGCAATCAGCGGGCCGTAGTATGTGTCGGAGAGACCTCGAATGAACTCCTCGTAGCTGGGAGATTGTAGAAGCCGTTCGTAATCGCCAACGGTAAGGAATTTTGCCTTGAGACCTCTTATCCGCGCGTTGACATATGCATATTCAGTTGCTGCACGAAGGGCCATGTATTTCTCCATCCACATAAAGGGGTAGAAGAGGGAATAACGAGCATCTTCTGAGAGACTGATATAAGGTTGACGACAGAGGACCTTAGTCTTCTGCAGACCCAGTAGAAGAATTCAAATAACGAGTGAATTACTTTCTAATGGGAGATAACCTTGACTGACGAGGCCACTACTTACAGCAAAACCGATGTCTTTGACTTGGGCAGTATGTTCAGAAGTTCCGCAACCATATCCTTTGTGATACAGATTGCAGCTGTTATTCTAATGATAGGTTCCTTGGTCGCCTTTGCAATTGGTGATTTGTTTCTCGCTCTACAGGACGAACTCAAGTTTCTTCTATTCCTGATTATTTCCATTATTTTTCTGATCATGTTCTTGGCCGCAATAAGCGTCTTTGTCAGATTCTCCAGGCGAATTGGGAATGCAGTCGTGGGGCCGGGTATTGAGCAAGTAAGGTTTGACACACCCAGAGTTAAGGGAGTGGTCATTCTATATGGAATCCTAGTTGCCCTGATGGCCATCCTAGGCGTTTATGTCTGGTACTTGATTGACGGTTACTATCTCGCGCCCCTTGCTGCCTCCTTCAATTCCCTCTCACTCCGCATCTTTGGACTCGCACTTGGAGCGTTCTTCATTGCTCTTCTGGTGCAAATAATCATTGCAGGTGTCGGTAGAAGCGCAACCAAAGTGATAATCGAAGTACTAGATGCAGATGATGATGAGGAGTTTCTCAGGTAGAATCGGAGCGATCCATCTTATCCGAGAAATCAAACTCCTCATAGATGTCTTCAGGAGGCGGACTCCATATCCGTTTCACCGTTGATTGGTGCTCCAATCGATCATAATATCCGATTGTCACATATACACTGTAAATACCGAAGAAGAAGCCAATCACAACACCCCCGAGAGACCCCCACAATGCACCCTGTGTTCCCCACCAAATAGTGCCAAGATAGTTGCCAATGTAGAGCATGATAATGATAGAACAGGGAAGCTCTGAAGCTACTGCAAACCATCGTCCAATACCGGCCATTCCTGAGTGTGCTGAATCGGCATCATTGCTCATAACGGAATTGTATCACCGGCCACGGATATAGCTGTTGGTTTTTGTAGGGTAGTACCTATGCAGCTGGGCCAAGGCTTTTGTGCTGATTGTACAACAATGTACCGAGGTTCAAGCTATGAAGGTGAGTCTCAGATACGGTAATGGTTCAGTAGATGTCAATATCCCTGACAAGAATATCGTTGGAAAGATAGAGCCAAAGAAGGTCCAAGTGCTTTCCAACATCGACGCGGAATTGTCTAGAGTGCTCGCCAATCCGCACGGCCCACAGCTTGAAGAGCTTGTGAGAAGCAAAAGCGTTTGCGTATTAGTGGAAGACCATACACGAGACGAACCTCACTATGCCCTTGTCAATGCACTAGCTCCGCTTCTGAGGGATGCGAACAGAGTGCAATTTGTTATCACCACGGGTTCGCATGAGGTAGAGCATCCTGGTAACCTTGAGATTGTGGAGATGATTAGACGCGTGGCACAGGATGCCAAGCTTAGCAACTTCGACATCGTCATCAATGATTGCCATAGCAGCAATGTGACACACCTTGGCAAGACTAGCCGTGGGACACCCCTCATAGTGAATTCAGCAGCTGTGGGACATGACGTGTACGTTGTAGCTGCTGATATGAAGGCACACTATTTCGCCGGGTACTCTAATGCACTAAAGAACTTCCTTCCAGGAATCTGCGCCTTTGAAACTATTGAAGCAAATCATTCGATGGCGCTGAACCCCAACTCCACCTTTGGAAAGCACCCATATCATCCAGACCCGGACAGAAGAGACAACCCATTGGCCGATGATATGAGAGAGGCCATGGAGATCATTACGAAGGATGCAAAGGTCTTCACTTTGTCAGTCATCACAAATGAAGGGAAGCTAATATGGACTGATGCTGGAAAAGTTGAACCTGTGGTAGCTGGAGGGATAGAGGTTCTGGATGAGACCGCCAGTTTCATAGTGCAACCTGTTTCAAGAATCATAGTTTCCCCCGGAGGTTACCCACAAGACAAGAGCCTATATCATGCCCAGAGGGGTCTCGAACTCACGAAGAATGCTGCAGCAAATGGAGGAGAGATTCTCTTCCTAGCAGAATGTCGTGATGGGGTTGCGCCTCCTGAAGCAACGGAGAACTTCTTCAACAAGCTAATTGTTCCGTTGGAGGAGGTTATTGCGTCCATCAGTGGACAATACCATCTTTATGAGCATAAGGCATACAAGTTTGCTGAGCTACTCAAGCGGATTGCAAGCATTAAGATGTACACTCAACTAGATGCAAACACTGTGGAATCTGCACACTTGGAAAAGGTGACTGACCCGCAAAGCGTTATTGACGGGTGGATAAAAGAAAACCCTGAGGTCAAGATGCTGGTTTTGGACAAAGCCAACAAAATCGCGGTTTATGCCAAATAGAAACCGGTTTCTAATTCGTCACCAGCGAATTGAGGCTATTGCATCATAGAGTGCCCTATAGCGCTTGTATCCAGCATCATAGACCGAACGCGTCTCAGCCCTCGGATTAAGAGGGCTAAGCGGCTGCACCATACTGTCTGCAGCCTCGACAAGTGAATCGTATACTCCAACTCCCAAAGATGCAAGCATAGCCGCACCAAGTGCTGTAGCTTCTTCCATTTCAGTTCTAATCACGGGTATATCTGCAACATCAGCTTGAATCTGCATCCAAGTTTCACTTCGAGCTGCACCGCCAGTAACCCTCATTTCCTTCGCTGATATTCCAAGTTCCTTCATTACCTCAAGATTCGTTCTAATTTCGTAAGAAACGCCCTCTAGAATAGCGCGAATCAGATGATGTCGAGTGTGCCCAAGAGCGAGTCCTGCAAATACTCCACGTGCATATGGATTCCAATGGGGCGCACCTGCACCCACGAAGTGCGGTATGTGAATTACGCCTTCAGAACCAGGTGCAACATCAGCTGCGCACTCAGTAATAACCTCGTAAGCATCAACGCCCTTTTCCTCGGCAATCGCTTTCTCCGGACTACCCAGTTGGTCTCTAAACCATCGTAGTGCAGAGCCAGTTGTGAACATACTCGCCTCGATGACATAGCATCCGGGAACCACATGTCTGCTGCATAGCACACGTCGTGATGCATCCAGTCTCTTCTCCTTGGAGAATGCCAAAATGAAAGTACCTGTGCCAGTTGTACACTTCAAAGAGCCAGGACGAACAACGCCAACACCGAGGGCAGCACATTGCTGGTCGCCCCCGCCTGCTACAACATGTGTGCCTTCAGTGAGACCGGAGGCTTTTGATGCTGCAGCGGAAACCTCGCCTAGAATTGTCCCAGACTGCAGTGGTGTTGGCAGCTTCTCTTTTGATATCCCAGCACTTTCAAGCATCTTATCGGACCATTTGGCTTGTTCTATGTCAAAAAGAAGGGTTCTGCTTGCATTGGAGTAGTCTGTTGTGGTCATACCCGTTAGCTGGAAGGCGATATAGTCATGGACCAGTAGGAACTTGTGAGTGTTTTCGTAGATTGTGGGTTGATGTTCCTTTAGCCAGAGAAGCTTGGGAGCCGTGAAGTAGGGGTCTACGGTGAGCCCAGTTATTGAGTAAATCTCTTCTTCGGGAATCTGCTTCTTTATCCAATCGCATTGAGGCACGGTTCGTCGGTCTTGCCAAACAATCGCATTATGCAAAGGTGCTCCGTCTGCACCAATTGGAACAACGGTTTCTCGTTGGTTTGTGATACTAACTCCAGCAACTTGGGACGGCCGAATTCCACCAGATTGAAAACATGAGTTGATGGTTGCGCATGTGGCACTCCACCAGTCATGAGCACTCTGTTCAACCCAAGAAGGGTGGGGAAATAGGCTCTTGAACTCCTGGTATGCTCTTGCTTTGACAACTCCTTCAGGTGTAAAGAGCATTGAACGAACACCAGTCGTTCCTGCATCTATTGCAAGGACGAACTCGCTCATGATGATGTCACAAATCAGAGCATATCAATCCATGATAAGAAAGCTTCGCAGTTAGCAGGTCCTTATGATCTGTAGCTCCGCTCGGATTCAATGACCTCTCGAAGGTCTCTGCGAAAGCCAGAACCAACAAGATAGAGCTTGAGCTTACGATTACTCTGAATCTGCTTCTCGCGACGAATTGCGTCGCCTCGGTCATTGCATTCTTCAAGATAGACCAAGTACTTTGGTTTGTGGGCACGAAGGTACGTAGCCCCCTTTGGACTACCAGAGAGATGCTCGGAGAATCGCCTTTCCAAGTCGCTGGTTTGGCCCGTGTA
The DNA here is from genome assembly GCA_011365025.1 of Candidatus Thorarchaeota archaeon. The sequence continues at coordinate 23,955 of RDOF01000006.1, read as the reverse complement.
GTACGTACCATCTTCTGTTTCAATGATATATACAAAGTACATTGACCTACAACCAATCTCCTCAGATTCCGAGCTCGATATAGGCCTTTGCAATACTGAAATTGACTGTGTTCCTTGGACGGTAGGTGCATCTATGGACTTAGAGCACCCACAATCCCAGTAATGAAGTCTCCAACTTGGAATAGCGCGGTGCCGGCAGCTTCCGCAACTGCATAGACCGGTGCAGGATAGATACCGACAGCAACAAGTACAATTGCGAGTATTGCCATTGCAAATAACATGGAGGGGGTCGCTCTATGAGCGTTCTCAGCTTTGTTCGTTGGCTGTCTGAGCCAAACCACGTTTAGCATTCTCAAATAGTAGCCAAGTGCCAGAAGTGCATTGAATATCGCTATCAGCACGAAGATTAGGTATGGACTGCCTACAATCAGCCCTGCGTCAATACCGGCTGCCAATATGAGAAGCTTGGCATAGAAACCTGCGAATGGCGGCATGCCCATCAACGAGAGCACTCCAATTGCAAAGAATGCCGAAGTGAGGGGCATCTTCTTGGCTATCCCTTGAAGGTCATCAAGATTCCTGCTACCGATTGCATGCAAAAAGGCTCCAGCACAAAGGAACAGGAGCCCCTTGGTAAACGCATGGATCACAACGTAAAAGGCGCCGGTCTGGTAGCCAAATGCAGTTCCAGCGTAGGGGGTCGCCGCAAATGCAAAAAGAATGAATCCGATTTGAGTAATGGAACTGTAGGCTAACATCCGTTTCAGGTCCGTCTGCGTGAGGGCATAGAAGTTGCCCGCAGTCATTGTGACTGCAGCAAAGACTGCAAGAAGAAGAGGCCAATTGACCATCTCAATTGGGAAGAGGACTGCATTCACTCGTACAATACCGTAAATCCCCACCTTAATTACTACACCAGACAGCATAGCACTGATTCCACTAGGTGCCGCAGGATGCGCGTCAGCCAGCCAGGCCGCAAAGGGGACTACGGCGCCCTTCACTCCGAATCCAGCTGTCATCAATGCCACAAGTATCGGAATCAAGGGGTGACCGGAACCAGTTCGAATCACAGTCGCCATAGCGCCGAGATTCAGAGTACCTGTTAGCCCGTACAAATAGCTTGCAGATAGCAGTATCAATGTGGAGCCAATAGCTGACATCATTAGATACTTGATCGAAGCCTCAAGACCCTCCCAGGTCCTGCGAAATGCAACAAGAACGAAGCTACAGATCCCCATTGTTTCATAAAACAAGAAGAGCGTGAATAGGTCACCTGAAACGACGACGCCATTCATTGCACCGACCATGAGTAACAGAAGCATGTAGTACCTTGGTAATCCTGTGTCATGCTTCATGTAACCAATAGAATAGACTGAAACAGTGAATCCTAGAAACGTGAAGATACCCATCAACAGCACTGAGAACTGGTCCGCAATCATTACAACTGCGTGCGGTTCAGTATGAGATGCATCTAAAGGCCAAGTGAATGTCTGGGGACCGCCAGACCATACGGCAAGGCCAAGATAGTAGACATAGAGGAAGGTCAATGCAAAACCAATGGCTGCAATGACAGCCGGCATGGTATCTGCACTTCTCTTCTTTGCGAAGAGATAGATTTCTGATAGTATCGCGGTGAGTATGGCCGCAGCCACAGGAACAATTACCGGCATGACAGCAGCCAGCTCGGCAATATAGAGGACATCAAGCTGCATACTCATCATCCACCTCCCATCATAGACAATAGGACGGGATTCACAACCCGCCATAGCAGCCAAGGCCAGACTCCTAGGAGCACAACGAAGAGAGCCATAAGGCCAGTGATGAGAAGAATAACCTTGGGAGGATCAGACACTTCCGAAAGAGTGTCGGGCACTTGGCCAAGAAAAACACGTCGGATGGCCCACAAATAGTACCCAGCCGTGAGACCCGTGGCAACGACTCCGACAATTGTCAGCCACAAGAATGCAGCAGAAACTGCACCCATCTCAACGGCTCTTTCTGCTGCACCCGCAAAGATCATCCATTCTCCTGCGAAAGCTGAGAGCGGAGGAGTCCCTGCAAGAGCTAATGCCCCAATGACGAAGGTAGTTGCCAAGATGGGCATCTTAGGAGCGAGGCCACCAAGTCTGTCGAAGTCCATTGTTCCTGTCTTCATCTTGATTGCACCGGCACAGAAGAACATCAGACTGGCTAGAATACCATGGTTGATTAGCTGAAATGCCGCACCGCTCAATCCGATAGTGGTCATGGTTGAATAGCCAAACATCAAGTATCCGAGCTGACTGATGCTCGAATAAGCGAGCATCATCTTCAGGTCTTTCTGTGCAATTGCGAGCATGGCTCCATAGAACATTGTGATTACTGAAATGGTCATGAGACCGACTGAGTAGTCATGCAGCACTGCCGAGAAAATGGGAATGACTATTCTTATGACACCGTAAGCCGCTGTCTTTGTCATTGCACCGCTAAGCAGCACCAATACTGGGATGGGGGCCTCTCCGTAGACCGGTGGTGCCCAAACATGAAGCGGAACAAGCCCGAGTTTGATTCCAAATCCCAAAAGGAAGATGATACCTATTGTCTTCGCTAATTCGACCTTTGTCGGGTCCACGGTCACCGAAGATGAGTAGAGAGCCACAATGTCAAGAGTGCCTGCATCTGCAAAAAGCATAAACACTGCAACAAGAGAAATCAGCCCTCCAAGAGCAGTCCATATCCAGAATTGAAAGGCATTTCTTGACCGCTTCTCGGAGTCTTCAGAAACTCCGTAGAAATAGACCAGTAGAAAGGCGGGGATTAGCATTAATTCATAGAAGAGAAAGAACTGAAGCAGGTCGGTGGCATAGATGACTCCGACCATAGCTGTTACAAACCATACCATGAGGGCGTAGTATTGGCCAGGATTGTTCAAGCTCTTCATGTATACATAGGAGAATGTTACCGAGAATAGACCAAGAGCTAGAATGAGGATGGCGATAGGAGCACTTAATCCGTCACCCCTAAATCCAAAGGACATAATGACCGAGTCCCCTGAGCCCAGCCAGTCGAAGACATGTAGAATCTCCCCGTGTGACCAGACTTCTGGACTGAAGAGAAGCAGGACATTGAGAAACAGAGCAGCAAAGAGTGAGATTCCAGCCAGCAGTCTTGGTGCTCTATTCGAGTAACGACCTACGAGAAGGGTGAGAAAGCCACCGATGATGAGGATGAACAGGGAGAGTATCATAGGGTATTCCGAAAGAAGAGGAATAGTTAGTAGTCCTTGCACTTCTCACTCCTCCTAGAACAGAATAACAATGACAAGAAACGCGATGATTCCCACCATCATACCCAACACATTTGTGTTAAGCACACCAGTCATGGTGCGTCTCCATCCCCTGGAAAGGGCATCCATGCCGCCGCTCACAGACTCGCTAAAGGATAGGAGCACGGACTCGACTCGTGTTTGTAAGCTATTGCTCAGCCAGAGATAACCATCAACGAAGATCCGATTGTAGACTGCATTGATATACCAGCGGTTCTTCAGAAATTGCCCAAGGGGACCATCGCGCAGTGAGGTAAAATCCCCTCGGCCCTTGAAATAGATGAAGTAGGCAGGGATGATTCCGGCGCACCAGACTGCAATTGTGAAGAGTGTGGTAAACCCAAGGCCCCATACTGGAAGATGGTTCCAGTCAAATGGGTGAAACAGCAGACTGCCGAAGGGTTCGAAGGTGTTGAAGAAGACTGGCTGTAGAAGCATTCCACCTGCAGCAAAGGTTGCAAGAATCACAAGTGGGATTGTCATTGTCAGTGGAGCCTCATGAACATGATGCCCCTTGGATTCCATGCCGCGAATATGAGCGGACTTTTCGCCAAAGAAAGTCATCCCAACCATTCTGAAGGTGTAGAAGGCAGTGAGAATTGCCGTGACAAAGGTCATTGTGAAAAGCAGCAGCTCTCCCTCATGCCACAAAGCCTCGAAGATCATTTCCTTTGACCAGAAGCCAATGGTTGGAGCTACACCGGCTAGGGCAAGGGCACCTACAGTGAATGTAATGGCAGTTACCCTCATGTCTTTCCAAAGCCCACCCATGTCCTTCATAGACTTGCTCTGAACAGCATGGAGTACGGAACCAGCAGCAAGAAAGAGGAGAGCTTTGAAGATGGCATGGGCCAGAAGATGAAACGCCCCGGCACTATATGCTGCAACACTCTCAGCAACTAAGCCAGAAGAACCAAGTGCTACAAACATGTAGCCCAGCTGGGAGATAGTTGAGTAAGCAAGGACTTTCTTAATCTCATCCTGAACCAGGGCCATTGTCGCCGCCATGAAAGCCGTGAAGGCACCAATCCAGGCCACGACCTGAAAGAACACGGTGACACTGACAAAAGTGAGGGCAATCTCAATGAAGATGGGAACTACCCTGGCCACTAGATATACCCCAGCCTTCACCATGGCGGCAGCGTGGATTAGGGCGCTGACAGTTGTTGGACCTGCCATCGCCTCAGGTAACCATGTATGGAGAGGGAACTGAGCGCTCTTTCCAATTGGCCCTGCGAACATAAGCAATGCTGCAACGGGCAGTAGGAAGGACAACATTTGTGCAAACTCGGCAGTAAGACGAAGCGAGGGAAGTGAGCTGGCAAACGCAAACAGCTGTGTGTAGTTGAAGGTCCCAGTCATGAAGAATATCAGAAGAATTCCTGCGAGCAGCCCAATGTCACCAACTCGTGTGACCATAAAGGCCTTCATTCCGCAGGCGGCATTATAGTCCCCTTCGGTCTGATATTCTGGAACCGGACTAGGTGTCTTGGCATTATGCCAGAAGCCGATGAGAGCATAGCTGCACAGCCCAACGATCTCCCAGCCAATGAATGTCTGAAGGAGATTATTGGACATCACCAGTAGTACCATTCCGGCAACAAAGAACTGCATGAAGAAGTAGTAGCGGGTTAGGCTAGGATCCTTCGCAAGGTTGCCCTCTTCATCATGTCCTGTCATGTACCCAACGCTAAAGAGGATGATGAGTGAGCCAATGCCCGCTGCGATCATTGCCATCAGGACGCTGAGAGCGTCGATTAGGACGCCAAACTCAATGGGAGCCAAATCTCCAGCAACCATCCATGTGAATAGAATTATGTCCGGAAATGGCGCACTCTGGACGATTGTGGGGTCTAGAACCAGCGTAAGAACCATATCCACCGCGATGAAGGCAGTAAGAAAGCCTATTAGAACGGCCATGAAGTCGCGAAGATTTCCGTGGATTCGTGCGAAGACCGGAGTGAGTAGTGCCCCAATCACGGGCACTACAATGACCAGCCAACCAGCCATCTCGAGCGGAAGTATCACTCTCGTAACCTCCTGAGTTCGCGAACGTCTAGAGTACCATAGTGCTCGTAGGCGTTCTTGATCAGACTGATTGCGACCACGGCTATTGCTCCGCCAACGCAAATGGAAAGAATAACGAAGTTTTGAACCATGGGATCAATGGGGCCCAAGGTGGACGGCCCAGACAGAAAAGCGCTGAAGGCAAGGAAGTTGAGATTCACAGCCGCAACAAGGATTTCAATTCCAATTACAAGCTTCACCATGTTCCTATTGCTTGCAAGGGTGTATATGCCCATGATATACAGAATCAAAGCAAAGAGGAGATAGATTTGGAGCATGTCAAACAACCTTCACTCCTCCCTCCTCATGGCTCTGAACATTGCAGAAGCACCTATGACAGCCGCAAATAACAGTGTCACCTGGACAAGAAGGTCCATAGACCGATAGGACCAAAGCCAATCACCAACTGCAGACCCAACTCCTTCCCAGTCAATAATGGCAAAGGTGGTTCCAGTAGGAGCAGCCAGCTCAAAGGCAGTGATGTCGAGTAGAGTAGCACCAACAAGCCAAAGAATGACAAGTGAGAGAATGGCCGCCGCGATTTTGTACTTCATCACGGAGTCACCTCCGCCCTATCATCCGCATCAGGATTATCTTGCGCTTCAGTTGGTTCGTCTAAGTTCATTGTTGTGAGGAAGAGAATGGCAAATGCACCTGAGAACACTGTGCAATTGAAGAATGCAACATACGGTGCACCTAGAATAACAAAGGAAAGACTAAGAACTCCATTGGCCACTGCAAAAGCAATCACCGAAAAGGAGAGCTTCCGATACTCTATTGCGATAATGAAGAATGCCGCGGTCAGTATTAGAATGAGTAGCTGGATGACTTCAGACACTGTCGATATCATCATTATTCCCTGCCATGGCCGTACCCTACTGATACGCAGAGAGGCCGCACGAAGCGAGCGCAAAATAAAACTAACGGATGGGGATACCAGTAGGAAAGACTATTTCGTGGAAGGTAGTATTCTGAAACTGATTTCAAATGAGTTATACAGCTCTGGTGACGGGTTCTGCCGGATTCATCGGTAGCAACCTCACCGACCATTTGCTCGCCAATGGCTATCGCGTGATAGGCATAGATAACATGCGAACAGGAATTCTTGAGAACCTAGCACAAGCATCAAGGAATAGACGGTTCAATCATATCAAGGCGGACGTTTCTACTCTGAATCTTGAAGCACACATAGACGAGAAGGTTGATGTGATTTTCCACCTAGCGGCAGTCGCATCTGTTGTGCTCTCAGTAAAATTCCCAATGCTTGTACATCAGGCGAATACTACATCTACCGTCAACATACTTGATTACGCACGAAAGAACGATATCAGCCGTGTGGTTCTTGCATCAAGTGCAGCGGTCTACGGAACGCCAAGCGAGCACATCCTAACAGAAACATCACCTGCTGCACCGATTAGTCCCTATGGCGCATCGAAGCTTGCCGCAGAGGAGTATATGCACACCTTCGGGGACACCTACGGAATTGAGGATGTAATTCTTCGACTTTTCAATGTATATGGACCTAGGCAGGTACATTCCGACTACTCGGGAGTAGTATCCATCTTCGCAAATCGAATTCTGAAGAAGAAGCCCATTGTTATTGATGGGGATGGCACGCAGACGCGGAGCTTTGTCTATGTTGAAGATGTCTGCAAGATAATGGAAACCTGTGCCAGAGAACCCAAAGCTGCAGGAGAAACGTTCAACTTGGCGGGGCCGGAGGTTGTGAATATACTTGAACTTGCGAACATCATGAGAAGACTGGCAAAGGCAACAAACCTCGAAATAACTCATGGTCCTCCACGGATTGGCGACATCCAAGAAAGCATTGGCTCAATAGAGAAGGCACAGCGCGTCCTCGGATTCGAGCCCAAGGTATCCTTGGAGGAAGGGCTGAAGCGAACCATGGACTGGTACAAAATCCATTGGGCGAATGCGTAGCATCTAGGTCACCGTCAGGATTAGACTTAGCGCATCTACTGCTCCTTCCTCTGTCCGCAGCACCAGTTGGATAAGGTATTGGGCCATTACTACACCCGTCGGCAGATGGACGGCTACTAAGGGCGTTGTTCCATACAAATCGCCAGGACCAAGCAAACCTATGTTGAGCGTAAAGGTGGAGTTGGAAGGATTCTCTACGGGAGTCACAAACGAACCATGCCATTTAACCGAGAAATTGCCTGCAGTCACCACAATATCCAAGTAAAGACTGTGGCTGACATTGTCGTTATTGCGAAAGAGCATGACCAAGTTGGCAAACTGGCCCGATTCAATTGTCACAGGGTTGAAGACCGCACTCTCGATTCCAACTTCTCCAGATTCTATGACGGTTTGGTTCAGCAACCCAAACATCTTGTAGTAGGCCTCCACAACATTGCTTCCCAGCTCTACCCGTTCGCCAGTTTCCGCATCCACAAGCCCGACACCCCCAAGTTTCTCGATGACTATGTTGGCCGAGGTTTCCACTTCCAAGAACACAGGAACAACAAAGAATAAGTCGCCACCGAGATGATACAGCAGACGGTTTCCATACCTATGGGCACCCCACAGCTGTAGCTGGGTGCGAACGTCGTCACTGGTTTCGAAGGCCTGCTGCGCAGCATTTGGCCCCAATAGTGTGGACCTGCCTTCTTCGCCTGCCTTGTAAAATACCAGCTTTCCAAACTCCTTGTTGCCGCATCCCATGACGTAGATTCCTGCGAGATTTCGGCCAGCCGAATCACGAAACTCGCTATTATGTTGTGCTACAAAGCGTTCTACTCCACCAATCCTCATTATGATGTAGCGAGTATCAGAGCCCTCTGGTTTCTGGTGAAAATCAAGACCACTTCGCCAGACAAGTCCATCAGTAACATGATAGATATAGGCAACCTCCAGCTGGCGTTCATAGAGATCCTCAGGCCACTTCATCTGAGACTGCAGCCAATCCGGAGTTTCTTCCCACGGGTAGTAGTTCATGTAGGTTGAGTCCAGAAAGAAGCTGGCCTCTACGGATGGAGAACGATAAAACTGCAAGTCACCAGAATCTATGTCGATTAGTATGACTCCAATGAATCGCAAGTAGTCCTCGTGTGCATAGCCAGTTGCCAAGCGGTAGTCTATGAAGACCGAAACAGCATAGAAAATGTTGCCATTGTTGTCCACAACGATATAGGGATCAAAATCAGCCTTGAGACCTTGAAGAAGAATGGAGTTCACTCGTGAAACAACATCGCGCTCGAGCAGCATATTCATGTCGCGCCCCAAGAAAGACCAAGCATCAGGCCCCATTGTGAGCATGTAGAAGAAGGACTCAAAACCACTCAACAAGTAATCTGGCACACCAGAAAAGGTGACATTGCCAACTTCGGTAAATCCTGGCACATCCACAAAAGCAACATCACTGAACCCGAACCCTTCTCCATAGTATGTATTGATATCCTCAGTCCGGTTTAGAAGGGAAATGAGATTCTCGTTCTCGATTATGTCACCACTATAGGCATCCAGAACAACGAGGCCTTTGGTATGCGTGTAAATCAGGTGTTGACTGATGAAATCTGAAGTGACTCGAGCCACATCAAAGGCAAGAGGGGCGATCCAATACTCATGCTCCTTAACGTAAACAATATCGGAGTCTGCAAGCTCCATCCAATTTGTTCCAATTTGATTCTTCATGCGCAAGTAACTCGCAGTTTGGTCCCATTGTCGAACGTTAGTGAGCGATTCAACCTCACCCTCCGGCGTAGCGTTTAATGTCAGGTCATCAAGTGTTAGAATCTCCATGTCTTCTAAGCCCGCAGCCCAGTTAGTGATTTCAATCTCCTTTGCGGTTTCCGCATTGAATTTCCATTCAACATACTTGTCACCCTCCATTTGAATTCCATAATACACTGCTTGAACTACAGGAAGAGTGACGACAACCACCACAAGAAGAACTGCTAGAATTCCGAATTTTCGGGGAGATCCAATTAGTGGAATCATGCGCTCCAGTTTCAGTCGCCGCAGTTCATTGCTAATACTAGCCCGATCATGCATAAGGAGTTCAACACGCTGTCGGTAGTCCTGTGCATTGATTGCGCCTGACTCATACTCCTGCCTAATGGACATTAGTTCGCCTTGAAGCCTTGCGAGGTCGCCTTCAAGCTGGACGATCTTACTTCTGAGCCGCTGTTGGGCATCACCGCTTCGAATGCGCAGAGTCATGAAGAGCAATGAACCAATGAAACAGGCAGCGAGGGCAATGATAAGGGCAATATAGGACATCCATGTGCCTGCATTCACAGTCCACATCGGAACCCCAAGGAGCTCCAGACCGATTCCAAGTGCTATTGCTAGGAGACCTTTGGAGACCACAACAAAGGTGTCGCGATTAGCCATCATGAGGTCTGTGATGATGCTCAGCATTAATCGAGCTGCACTCATTAGAAGAATCGTGCCTAGGAGACCAACGTAGAGCTGATATGCCTCCATTGCAGGGATGAGACTCTCTACATAGCTGGCGGGAGTATTTGGAGCAAAGGGCAGTTGAAATAGGGTTGAGAGTTCGCCTGCGGAAAGTGAGATTGAGCCGTTGTCCATCAGAAAGATCAGAAAAGCCACATTCTGTCCTGTGAGTGAATACCCGCCAGTAGCGACGTAATAGAGGAAGAATCCACCAAATTGGAGAACTCGCCACAGAATCGTTGTAGGTACGTCCAAAGTCTTTCGAACCGACCCAGTCTGGGAGAGTGCAGACATGAATGAGATGAAGGATGATTTCCATGGAATTGTAATTATACTGAGAATTGCAAGAAGAGCAGATGCAGTGAAAATATGCCAATCAAGAGTCCATGTGTTCCAGAAACTCACTCCAGCCTTTGTTTCATACATAGAGCCATAGATTATCTGACCAAGCCACCATCCATAGATGGCACCGGCCGCAACTATGGCAACACCCGCCACAATGGTCAAGATTAGAAGGGTTCTTCCGAGTTTCATTGAGGATTCCTCTTTTCGTCGGCAAGTAAAATTCTACAAAGTTGTACATATGAGCATATGGTTGTAAGAAGGTTGTTTTACCTAAGGATCTGAATGGGGCCAATCTCGCTTCGAAGAGCGAAGGATTTGCCATCAATGGCCCTGGATACAGCGAGTATGCCTTCAAGGTGGTCATGCTCGTGTTGAAGCAGCTCTGAGAGGGCATCTTCAAGGTCCAACTCGGAAAGATTCCAAGCTGGGTCCCTGAATCGAACTGTGCACCTCTTATGTCTGGCAACTCTAACAAATAGGTCAGGGAAACTCATGCAATCGTCCCATAGTTGTATCATCTCCTTACTGAGATTGTGCAATGATGGATTGATGAGGAGCATTGGCTTATCGATGTGCATGTAAATGATCCGCTTCATCACACCGATCTGGGGAGCTGATATCGCTCGGCCAGCTCCAAACTTCTGCCTGAAGTCCATCAGGGTGTCATGGAGGTTGTCTATCACAGGCTTGAGGCCTTGGAGTTCCTCTTCCCTTACCTCGTCGGAGGATTGGTACAGCAGGGGATTTCCCAAAAGCAGGATATCACTGACCACCACTGTGTAAATGACGCCTCCTATACGCTGTACTCAAGGCGAGCAGAATAATAGCAGACACTGTGATTCCACCAATCACAAGAGCTGGAAAGTAATCTTGGCCAGGATTGACATCAACATACACGGTAACATCATCTGAAGCATTGTTTCCGAAGAGATCCGAGAGGACCAACAGTATGTGATAGATCCCAGCAGACTCGGGAGTGAAATTGTAGGCGATATGTGTGCCGTTCCACGGACTTGCTTGGACTCGAATCGAATCCACAAAGATTTCAAAGCTCCACGGTGTGGCATCATAGGGGGTCCAGAGCAGCGGCACAGGCAAATCATCCATTGATGCAACGACCACTCCAATTGGCGGGATCTCAGGACCTACTTCATCGGTTGTCCGGGTGTTGTAATTGATTGCTTCAATAGAATCAACGTCGATGAAATCACCCAAGTAAAGCTCTACTGTCACATATCGAACGGTATCGAGACCGGATGTAGATATGTCGAATTCCGCAGTTCCAATGCCCTGTCCCAGATAGGTAATCATTACATCAAGCTTGTTTCTAACATAGACCTTGAAGGTTCCACCACTGGCATGTACAATGAAGTCATTCCCTGTCCCATCTATGATTTCTTCACCAGAGCCCATATCCAACTCTATCTTGCCGTTGCCATAGTCAAAGAACACCCTGGCGCTAAGGTCGTTTGGAGCGCCTACTGCATCTGTGGCATAGTAGGTGTTGTAGGTATTGCTGGCGACAACTTCATTGGCGTAGGCATCACCAAGGGAGTAAATCACTTCAACCCATGAGGTATAATCAACTGTGATGTCGACGACAGGGTCATGAACTGCTAGCGTCAGGTTGTAGGTGCCTAGGGCCCAACCCTCGAATTGCCATTGAACGATGGGAACGGCTAATTCCGAGGCCCCCAACATGCCACTCCTGATTTGCGTCCCATTTCTCCAGAGATACCAGTAAAAACCTCCATGAATTTCCCAGGTTAGAAACACACCGCTCTGGCCCCAGTGAATGGGCTCAGATGAAGGTCCGGACACGATGACCGCCGGATGGGGCGGGTGAACAATAATATCCACCTCGGAGATGGCTGTAAGCGCCAGTCGATCTTCAAGCACTAGTCGAACATGGTATTTGTCTTCATCCAGCAGGGGAAGTTGCCAGGCTACTTGCTCTGCAGGATTGGTCCAGACCCCCGCATCGAGCAGGGTATCATCGAGGTAGACCCTCCAAAGGAAGGGGCTAGTATCATAAATGTCCCAGACCAGCTCGACAGACTGGTTCCAGGAGACGGAATAGTAATCATCCTCGATTGAGGCAGAGGGAGCCGCCATCGAATGGACGTCCACCCAAAAGGACTCCTCATAGACTAGCGTAAAGGAATCGTACAGCCCCAAGTGTATTTGCTGACTTCCGATTTCGAGCAGGGACAAATCCAAAAGAAAGTCGAAGCCGGTCCAGGTGAAGTTCTGCAGCAGCGTGGTATTCCCTGTGATGTTGCAATGAAGGGCAGTACTGGTTATTCCACGCCATCTAAGCATCGTGTTGCTTGCCCCAAGCTCAACAGACTCATCGCCGCTTCGTTGAATGGCAAAGTCACCCACAAATACATCCAAGGTGTCCATAGCTGCATTGCCTGATTCATCTTGAACCACAAGTGTCACGTTGTTGTGGCCCGCACTGAGAACACCCAAGTCGAAAGCGAGAGGTTCAGGCCGCCAGTACTTGTCATATTCAAAGGAACCAGAATCAATTGCTAGGTCGTTCAAATAGAGATCGTAGCTCCCAGGCATAGATCGCTTGGGTCGAAAATTGTACCATGCGTCCCAACTAACTACTGCAGAGTCGCCATCCAGAACCATCATATCATCTGGAGAACTCAGAGTTGGCTTGAAACGGATTCGCTCCGACCGATAAATGCCCCAGTCAACATCGTCAGAATTGAGAAAGCTCATTTCCCAAACAATGCGTCCCGAGTCGTCTACCTCCACCAGCCGTGCCCCTAAGTCAGTATCAGGATGCATTTCTGTTCCAAAGGTACCCAATTTGCCACCATTAGGAAGTCGATCTGCATCGCCCCATCTCAGTGTCCAATACTCCTTTGGAGCTGTCCATGCCCATGTGACATTTGCAGTCATAGTGAGGTCGTCAACAGTGATTTCTAGAATTTGAGATGCTCTGCTAGAGGCATCTGTCTGATTGTGCAAGTCATTGTCGAAGAGAATGTACGTATTATCGTCCACCTTCTCGACAGAGTGTGCATGGTAAAACAGGGAGTCCCTCTCCACTCCGTAGAGATTGAACATTGTATAGTCACCATATTCGCCAACACCCCAAATGACATCACCCGTTGTGTGGTTAATCTTGTAGAAGGTGTTTGTGTTTCTGGAATTGTAATAGACTACATCTTCATCCTCATCGTAGAAAATAGTGTTCGAGTGAGTGATATCAGGTCCAGTTGGATAAGAATCAGAAAAGGGGCACCACTGGTCAGGACTGATGAAGGTTGACGTATCAAGAGACCAGACTAAGTTTCCGGCAAGGTCGAATTCCACGATTCTATCGAATACATACGTGGACTCCTCAATAACGACTGGATTATACTGAAATGTAAAGATGGTATTGTCTTCGGTGTTGTATTCGTATTCATGGTGCCCGCTGAATGCAAACTCGTAGAAGGTATCAGTGACAATGTCGTAGAATGCTGCGCCAGTGCGAGTAGCCAAGAGAATGTGGGTGGAGTTGATAAACTCGGCGGGATGGTCAGCCAAGATGAGTCCGTTGCCTAGTTTCTTCTCTAATACTGCATTGCCAGCCATGTCAGTTATCACAAGGTATTCCTCATACTTCGCTTGACTAACATACATCTTCTGGACAACAAAGAGGTTGTATCCATCAAACCCGTATCCAGAGTCAACTACAACAAGGTCGCCACCAAGAAGACTGTTGGTTGAGCATACAGCAAAATCCACCGTGTTCCTTCCAAAGTGAATTGCGTCTTCAGTTGAGTTTTGAGGGCTGAGAGGTGCTATCTCAGGATTCCTGGCTACGAGTGAAGGTTGATTGAAGAGGAGAGAGGTTAGGAGGGTAAGTAATAGAAATAGCAGAGCGGAGGATCTAGTCCTCCTCTTCATCAATGAGCGATTTTGTAAACACACCAAGCTTCACCCGTGATTCCAGTAATGACAGGCAGCTTTTCTGCGCACAGAGGACATTATCAGAGTTGCGGTTAACTAAGGAAAGCTCAAGTTGAGAAACCAACAGGGGCAAGTCGCAAACAATATCAGGCACTTCTAGAAGTGACGGAATATGGCACGACCAATGTGGTTCGTGAAGCTTCTGAAGAAGACCTTTCCGAACGTGAAACTAATCGCCAAACTCACAAGAGCACCGGGTATTGGGAGAATCATTGACAACATGCTGTTCCAAGGGGATGACATAATCTACCTTCCAAAGGATGCAGTCAGTCAACAAGTAATTCAAATTGGAGAGTCTTTAGAAACCCCCACTGACACCATACTGCCTTCTCAGATTATTCACCACTTCATTGATGAGGCCAATTTCCATTGGATTATGAATACCTGCATCTGCCGCGAATCGCTAACATGCAAAGACTACCCCATTGACTATGGGTGTCTGTTTCTTGGAGAGGCTGCAAAGGGAATAAACCCACAACTAGGTCGACCTGTTTCAAAAGAAGAGGCTCATGAATACGTTAAGAAGACCAGAGAAGCTGGTCTGGTCCATCTTATTGGTAGAAATAAGCTGGACTCCGTTTGGCTGGACGTGAAACCAGGTGAAAAACTCCTCACTATCTGCAATTGCTGTCCTTGCTGCTGTCTTTGGAGAATGCTTCCTGATTTGAATCCTAAGATAGCCAACAAAGTGACAAAAATGAGCGGTGTTAGCGTTGAGGTAACCGATGCATGCGTTGGATGTGGCACCTGTGCCGATGGTATCTGTTTTGTTGATGCCATTAGCTTGATCGATGGAAAAGCAGTGATAGACGATGCCTGCCGTGGGTGTGGAAGATGCGTAGAGGTTTGTCCGCAGTCAGCAATCAAGTTGACTATTGGGAATGAGGGATTCATGGAGGACTCGATTAAGAGGGTTTCATCAGTTGTGGATGTTAGGTGAGAACCCGATATCGCTGCTCTTATTCTGGAATCATTTGACCTTCGAACCCTGCCATGAAACTCTAACCGGCCCAACCATTTTGATAAGCTAATTTCTGCACTAGTACGTACTTGATTCTAGAGGAATCCTTTAATGCGAAGTAAGCAGGCCTTTGGTCTGTGCGCTATGCAGTCATCATGCGGAATTTACAGGGCGTGTGTTTGAAATGACAACCAAGATTGTTGTAATCGGAATGGGCTATGTAGGAGTACCAGCTGCTGCGCTGTTGGCAGATGTAGATGGATTTGATGTGACTGGCCTTCAAAGAAAGTCCAAACGCTCAGGATGGAAGATTGACGTGCTCAATGGCGGGAAGTCACCGTTCGAAGGGGATGAGCCCGGACTTGATGAACTAATAGGAAGGGTCGTGAAGAAGGGTACGTTCCGTGTCACAGATGACGTCGAAGTTCTGCAGGATGCAGATGTTGTCCTTATTGATGTTCAAACGCCAACAGATGCCCAAAACATGCCGAGATATGATTCTCTAAGAGAAGTAAGCGCACAACTTGGAAAACGCATTAAGAAGGGCGCATTTGTAATTGTTGAATCGACTGTGGCTCCGGGAACCACACAGCACGTGGTGCAAAAAATTATCGAAAAGGAATCGGGTTTGAAAGGGGGCACAGACTTCGACTTGGCATTCTCCTACGAAAGAGTAATGCCTGGAAGACTGCTGGAGTTCATAGTTGACATGCCGCGTGTCGTGGGAGGCATAACGCCAAAGTCCACTGAACGGGCAGTAGAGCTTTATTCCAAGATTGTAAAGAGAAGGATTTACACAACCGATACTCTCAGTGCTGAGCTATCCAAGACTATTGAGAACGCATATAGAGATGTGAATATTGCATTTGCCAATGAGATGGCACTAGTCTGTGAGAGCTTAGGTGTGAATATCTTCGAAATAATCGAGCTGATTAACGCGCGAGATGACAGACATATGCACCTTCCTGGGGCCGGAGTCGGTGGGCACTGCCTGCCGAAGGACCCCTGGCTCTTGCGGTTCGGATTATATGAGTACGGGTCATGGAAAGTTGAGCCCGAGTTCATCTCTTTGGCCCGACGGATTAACAATCATATGCCTGTACATATGTCAGAGCTGGTTGAGAACGCACTTGCAGTTCGAGGTGTATCAATACAGAATGCGAAGATTACCATCCTTGGAGTTGCATACCTAGAAAATGCTGATGATACGAGAAACAGTCCTGCTGCAACACTAATTGGAGCACTTCAGGCGAAAGGAGCAGAGGTCGCTTTGCACGATCCGTATGTTCGTGAATGGGACTTGGGACCGCAAGAGATAGAGAGAGACCTAATGAAGGCAGCCAAGGACTCTGATTGTCTGGCGCTGGTGACCAAACATAAGGAGTACTTCGATATTGACTTTGATGAAATCCGGGCAGTAATGAGAACTCCTACAATAGTAGACGGAAGAAATGTGTTTGATAGGGAGAAGTTGGAATCAAAGGACTTTGAGTATCGATGCATAGGTAAAGTAGGAGTACAAAGGCCTCAGTAGGTTGAAGATTCACGAATTCGAGGTCAGGTACAAAAAGCACAAGGGCGTTGAGCAGAATTTGAGGAACGAACAACCTTTTGAGCGCAACTTGTCGAGCCAATTGATGCACTCAATGAGAATAGGGCGTTGAGAATATTATGAAAATAGTTGTCGTTGGAATGGGGTATGTTGGCGTACCTTGCGCCGCACTTCTGGCCGATGTGGAGGGATTTGATGTCATTGGCCTACAAAGGCGATCGGAGCGCTCTGGATGGAAAATCGAGAAACTCAATGCAGGCAAGTCAATATTCGATGGAGACGAGCCAGGATTGGACGACCTGCTTTCTCGCGTTGTGAAGAAGGGTACATTTCGCGTGACTGATGACAAAGCTGTCCTCTCAGAGGCAGACATAATTCTGATTGATGTTCAAACACCTACTGATGGGCAACATGCTCCAAGATATCATTCACTGAGAGAAGTAAGCGCCGACATCGGAAAGCAAATGAGAAAGGGGGCTCTCGTAATTGTTGAATCCACTGTGGCTCCAGGGACAACCGAGAATGTAGTGAAAAAGATAATCCAGAAGGAATCCGGACTAACAGCGGGAAAGGATTTCGACCTGGCTTTCTCATATGAGCGAGTGATGCCAGGAAAGCTGATTCAAAACATCGTGCATCTCCCACGTGTGATTGGGGGCATTTCTGAGAGAAGCACCGAACGGGCAAAAGAGATGTACTCAAAGATTGTAAAAGAAAAAATCTATACAACTAGCCGAATACTAACAGCTGAGCTCTCCAAAACGATTGAGAACGCCTACAGAGACGTGAACATTGCGTTTGCAAATGAGATGGCATTGGTTTGCGAAAGCCTGGGTGAGGACGTCTATGAGATTAGAGACCTCATCAACGTATTGGCAAGCAGAAATATGCACCTTCCTGGCGCAGGAGTAGGAGGGCATTGCTTGCCAAAGGACTCATGGCTCCTACGACATGGCCTATACGAATATGGAGCTTGGAAAGTTGAACCGGAATTCATTGCCTTGGCCCGGCGCATAAATGACCAAATGCCAATTCATATGTCATACCTCATTGAGAATGCTCTTGCATCTCGGAAACGTACCATAGATGAATCGATAATCACGGTTCTTGGCGTGGCGTACCTTGAGAATTGTGATGATACGCGAAATACTCCAGCAGCTCCACTTATCGCTACTCTGCAATCAAGAGGCGCCGATGTGCGCATGCACGACCCCTATGTGCAGGAATTGCAGTTCGGGCGAGGAGAAATCGAACGCGACGTGATTAAGGCAGCCACCGGCTCGGATTGTCTAGCATTGGTTACCAAACACGACGAGTACTTCAATCTTGATTTGGATGAGATTAGAAAAGTGATGAGAACGCCCACCATTGTAGATGGGCGGAATGTCTTCTCTCTGAAAGAAGTTTTGTCGAAGGGCTTTGAATATCGCTGCATTGGCAAAGTTGGAGTTAAGCGGGACTAAGCGCCCAGTTTGGGGATGTAGCCAGCATAACCAAGAAGCAAGGGCATGATGTCTTGCCCGTTAATCATTTTGAGCGCTCCATGTGCGCAATCGAACTCGGAGAACGCTTTCACGTCATCGGGTCGGATGAAGCTGCTCCAGAGAAGCACAGGAACCGGATCGCATGTGTGCTCCCCAACTGAAACAGGCGTCGTGTGGTCTCCAGATACAGCAAGGACCAGCTTATCGCCAACTGCTTGGATTATCTTATGAACCATCATGTCTGTCCGTTCGATTGCAAGCATCTTCTGGGCGGTGTTGCCGTCATGGCTTGCATTGTCAGTTGCCTTAACGTGGATGAAGATATAGTCGTAACCATCCTGGACACATTGAATTGCCTTCTCTGCAATTCCCATGAAGTTTGTATCAATTGTACCAGTCTGGCCTTCAACCTTCAAATGCTCCATTCCAACGTATTTCGCCGTGCCAATGTACAGTGACCCTCCAGCAAGAACTGCACTCCTGATTCCATATCGGTCTGCCAGAGTGGGTATCTCCTTGTGTTGGCCGGCCCCTCGCAGAAGGAGAATATTAGCTGCAGGAAGCCCTCTTTCGATGCGTTTCTTATTGACTTCGATGTCCTTTAGTCGCTCAATCGCAATCTGAGTTAGAGCATTGATAACCTTGGCAGTTTTCTGTGCCTCCGGAATGAGAGCCTCGGAAGTAAGAACCTTTGCGTTCGTTTCGTGTGGGTCTGTGTCTGTCACTTCACCCGAGAGTCCAGAGCCCTCAAAGACTACCGCCCCTCGATGTTGACTGGTTGCTATAAAGTGCACCTTGACGCCTTCGATTTCAATTCTGGCCAAGGCTTGTTCCAGTGCTCTATGTTCTTCCTCTGTAAAGTCACGACCTGCTCTTCGATCAGTGACTCGCAATTCGGAGTCCACCGTGGCAAAATTGGCGCGAAAAGCCACATCACCAGGTTTGGAAGCCAAACCAGCTCCAAGAGCTTCAAGGGGGCCTCTTCCGGGATAGGTGGCAATCGGGTCATAGCCAAAGAGGGCAAGGTGCGCTGCGTCACTGCCGGGAGTGATTCCGGGTCCAATCACATTCATGAGACCAGTTTGCCCTTCAGATGCAAGCTTGTCAAAGGTCGGTGTTTTTGCCGCTTGCAAGGGAGTCTTTCCGCCTAGGTCCTTGCAGGCACGGTCTCCCAGACCATCAAGGATTACTAGCATGGCAGTGCGCTTGCTGGTCATCTTCTAGTAGTTCCTCCAGGCCGTGTTGAACTCCTTCCCAGGATAGCCACATTCTCCACCCAGCAGGGAGTAAATCTCAAGCAGTCGATTGTACTTCTCCACTCTATCGCTTCTGGCAGGACCACCAGTCTTGATCTGCCCTGTTGATAGGGCTACAGCAAGGTCAGCGATGAATGTATCACCGGTCTCACCACTTCTGTGACTAACGACCACCGGCCAGTTTGAGCCATTGGCCACCTTGGCAGCATCAATTGCCTCTGAAACGCTGCCAATTTGGTTGAGTTTGAGCAGGAGAGCATTTCCTGCCCCCATCTTTATCGCCTTCTTCACGGTTTCAGGATTCGAAACTGTGAGATCATCCGTGACTACTTGTGCTCTGGACTTCTTCGTGTATTCCGCAAAGTCATCAAAAGCATCTTCCTCGAATGGGTCCTCCACTGTCATAAGAGGAAAGGTCCTCTCAAGGTCAAGATAGAACTCCAAGAGCTCACCCGAATCCAATGTCCTTCCATCAATTGTGTATTTTCCATGAGCGTAGAACCCACTTGCGGCCGCATCAATGCCCAGTACGACCTCCTTGCCGGGAGTATAGCCCGATTCTACTGCGGCATTCAAGATCTCGGTGAAAGCATCGTGGGTGCTCTTGAGGCCAAATCCGCAAAAACCGCCCTCGTCACCAACATGTTTTGCCATTCGACCATGCTTGGAGATCATACGTTTGCCAAGAGTATGATAGACCTCGCTAATACATTGGACTGCCTCCTGAATGTCGGCTGCTCCAATGGGGAGAATCATGAACTCCTGAATGGCGAGATCGTTCCCTGCGTGGGCACCGCCATTAATTACATTGGACAGAGGGACAGGCTGCAAGTACTTCTCCTCCTTGCCAATGACATTCATCCTGAGATGTTGGAATAGCTCCATCCCCAGATGCTTTGCAGCGGCCATGGCGGTGGCCATAGATACTGAGAGGATCGCATTTGCACCGAGAGTGCCTTTTCCAGGAGTGGGATCCGCTTTTATCAGGACATCGTCTACCGCACGTTGATCAAGTGGATCAACTGCTGTTATAGCACCAGCAATGGTGGTATTGACGTTCCCAACGGCCTTTAGGACTCCTTTGCCTCCATACCGTTTGCCACCATCCCTCAGTTCGAGAGCCTCACGAACTCCTGTTGATGCCCCGCTAGGAATCCGAGCGGTTCCTACAGTACCGTCCGATAGATACACCTTTGTCATAAGTGTTGGATTCCCGCGAGAATCCAGGATTTCAATTGCTTTGACCTCGATGATGCGTACCATCCTTGAACACCTTATCTTTGCAGTTGCACTCTTTGCTCTTCAGTCCTGCCTAAAGGGATTTACGCAATAGCTCATGCATCTGCTGCATCAGAGAAGCCCTATTATAGCAGATTCCTTTATGCAGCTTCGTCAATAAACAGGGTTGAGATTGAGATGGTTAAACAGAATCACAGACGGACCAAGATTGTATGTACTATAGGCCCTGCCTCCAGGTCAAAGGAAACTCTTGCCAGAATGATAGAGGTAGGTATGGATGTGGCCCGACTCAATCTATCCCATGAAACCCATGCCGTTCATCGAAAGACCTTCGATACCATCCGGTCAGTAGACGACACCATTCCAATCCTATTCGACCTTCAAGGACCTAAGATTCGGATAGGGGAGATGAAAGAGGAGGTGGAGCTCCAGACAGGGGACTCCTTCACATTATCTATCAAGGACTTTGTGGGAGACCAAAAGAGTGTGTCAATTTCACACAAGGACCTACCCCGTGACGTGCGTGTTGGAGATATCATAGCTATTAATGACGGCATTGTCCGGCTCAAGGTAAAAGAGATCGAAGATACCGAGGTTCATACCGAAATCACACACGGGGGGCCAATTTCCAGTCGAAAAGGCGTGAACGTGCCGGGGATTCGACTCTCCTGCGCAATACCAACGGAGAAAGACCTCGAAGACTTGGACCTTGCGGCAGAGCTTGAACCTGACCTGATTGCCCTCTCCTTTGTCGTTGACGAGAACGATGTCAGACGCGTCAATGACATTTTGAAATCAAATGGCCCCAGAAACGTGGACGTAATTAGCAAAATTGAACATACACTTGCCGTGAAGAATTACGCCGCGATTCTTGAGGAATCACACGGTGTAATGATTGCCCGAGGGGATTTGGGCATTGAGGTGCCTATTGAAGAGGTACCTATCCTTCAGCGAGACCTGATTCGTGAAGCGAATATGTGGGCGCGGGCTTCAATTGTTGCCACGCATATGCTGGAATCGATGATACATGAGCAAATACCAACCAGGGCAGAGGTCAGTGATGTCGCCCATGCGGTTTTCGATAGAGCAGATGCAGTGATGCTAAGTGGAGAAACCGCTATTGGACAGGATCCTGCTGGCGTAGTTGAGATGATGAGGCGCATTGCAGGAAGAGCTGAAGAGCGAATCACACCAGTTAGGCCGGATGATATTACCTCGCCTAAGAAGCTCATTGTGGAGGTCATTGGAAACCTAGTATATAACACAGTGGCACTGCTACATGACAAGATTGATGGAGTGATTACGGCCACAAGGAGCGGTTTCACAGCCAGATGGATTTCCAAGTTTAGGCCACCCGCCAACATCTATGCTGTCACTAGTGACCCCGCAGTCATGAGGCGGCTAAGGCTATGGTGGGGAGTTCATCCGGTCAAGTATGACCATGACATTCAAAGTGTGGATGATTTGGTCATGGAGGCGGTTAGGATGGTCCATGAAAGGAAGCTTATTGACATAGACAAGGATATTGTGTTCACATCAGGGGTAAGGCACATCCCTGGAAAGACAAACGTCATCGGAGTATTCCATGTTCGTGATTTAGTGCAACTCCCAAAATCCAAGTACTAGCGCATAAGTCTCGCAAGCTGCAAGGGGCTATTCAAGAGAGCTAAGGTAGTTAGAAGTTGTGAGGACATTTCAATCATTTTTCCAAGAAAGTGTAACCTTTTTGAGGGGCGAATGCTCGAAAACAGGCATTCATAATAATGGTGTTATCCATGAGAGAATCAAAGGCAATCACCATTGCTATTCTTTCGCTTTTCATAATTTCACTAATTCTTCCAACCAGCGGAAACCTGCAACCAATAGCGTTGGACAGAGAATCCCATGGAAGCTGGCCTAGTGAGAACTTGCCAACAAATGCAACACTCCTAGATGAGATAGAAGCAGGATCATTCATCAGAGTCAACGATCCAGACCAGGCGTTCGATGGGTGGCTTCTATACTCTCTCAGCTTGCACCCGAACGTTTCTACGACAAACATAGAGATTGGCTCGCTTCTGGTGACCGATAATGACGGCCGAATCATCAATGGCTTCTTCTTGGATGGACGCGCTGCAGGGCCGCAGCTCATTAACTCCACGACTGTGATGTATGGCTATGATGATGTCATGCATTTCTGGAACTACCGCACGAATACAACCGAGTCATTTCCTGTGCCTGCAGGACACCATGATGAGGAGTACAATCCACTAACTGACACCTTCATCGTTCTTGAGAATGCATGGTTCCAAAACTTCACCTTTGAGGAGGAGGAGATGCCTGTGGTAGGAGACGATGTTGTCGAATATGACCGGGAGGGAAATGAGATTTGGCGTTGGGAAGGAAATCTAACCTTTCCATTCGAGTGGGAGGAGTTCAAGCTCAGGAACGAAAGCAGACGCGGTGAACTGGACTGGATGCATTGTAACAGCCTTTACTGGGACATAGATAATGATGATATCTACGTCAGCGTAAGGCACTTGGACTGCGTTGTAAAGATTGACCATGCAACAGGCGAAACAGAATGGGCGGTCGGAAGGTATTCAGGAGTCGAGCCACCGTTTACTCTCTATAACAAGGGTGGAGAAGAAGTCGATTCAATCTTCTACCATACACACGCTCTCGAAATGATCGGGCCAAACCGCTTCATCGTTTACGACAACGACTTCTGGAATCTAACAAGACCCGACCCTCTAATTGGGATAACAAGGCTTGTGGAGTTTGTGGTTAATGAAACCGCACAGACCGCAAACGAGGTTTGGAGCTACGCCTTTCCTGCACCATACTACGCAAATTCGCAGGGGGATGCCAATCGTTTGCCCAATGGCAACACTATTGCGGCGCACAACCTTCGGCCTTATCCAATCCTCTCTGAAGTGAACCAAGCAGGAGAGATTGTTTGGGAAACAACATTCAATGTGACTGAGAATGATGTTGGGTTCAGGCTCCAAGCGAATGGCGTACAGCGTATTCTCTATGAGCCGATTATTCAGCTGGCAGAAGATGTGAGAGTTGTACCGGCCGGAGCCAACGCTATAGTCAGACTGAATGTCTGGGACACGTATCAGAGACGACGTACTGCGGGTGCAACGTTCCAGGTACTTTCAGTAGATACAACGGTCCTTGCCGATGGGGAGTTCGAGTTCTTGCCGCACTGGCAGACAACGGAACTTGTAGTAGAGGTGTCAGGCCTTGCTGCAGGAGTGCACAACGTCTTGGTCGAGATTACCAATGAGGACGGTATTAGCGCAGAGCTGGTTGTGACTATTGAGGTTGCGTCCAACTTGCCTTTAATCCTCGGTCTTGGA
>RDOF01000069.1:10456-10746 GCA_011365025.1 Candidatus Thorarchaeota archaeon | reverse complement strand
GGAGCAGCTCAAAAAGGATCGAGCCTTGCCATTGTAGTGGAGTGCGAATTACGTAGAAACATACTGCTGCAATAGCCTGATTCCACTATACTTAAGGCGGGGTCAGAAGCGTTCTGGTTCTGGGCAGTATTAGATAGACTACCATGACAGCACTAAGGGTGAGCAGGACTATTTCGCCTACCGGAACCGAGAGGATTTGTGTCCAGTACCACCATTTCACGTAACTTTCGGGCCTCACTATAATAACACCCAGAATGGCCACTAGGTTGACTACAAGCGAGGATAGCCAA
>RDOF01000069.1:0-10446 GCA_011365025.1 Candidatus Thorarchaeota archaeon | reverse complement strand
TCGGTGTCCAAAGCCCATACGACAGAACAAGGCCTATCACACCGAAGCCGAGGGAAGTGAAAACGAACACACCCTGCTCTAGGACGAAATAGACCGACTCCATGAGGGTCAGAATTACCGTCGCGAGAAACAATAAGGCCAAGATTATCTGAAGCGTTGCAGCCAATAGAACATCCGGTTGTTTTTCCTTGAACATGTTCTCTTCTCCAATTATATCATATGCTGTCCTTTGGCAAGAGCATGATCAGAAGAAAGAATATCGACCGCGTCTAGGCCATTACAGCGACTCAAACTCTCAACTGAGTTTTTAATAAGGTTTATTCAGCATTGATTTGGCAAAACGGCCGCTTTTCGCGAAGAGATTCCAATCGCACCGGTCTAGAGAAATCCGTGTTATTGCTGTTGTTTTTCATCAGCCCACGCTATCGGAACAGATTTCAGTCTCCTCGCTATACAAAATGGGCTAGGTCTTCGCATTTAGCTTGAGAGGTGTTACGTTTTGTCCGAGGAAGTCGAAGTGTACAAATACCGTTGGGCAGTACTACTTGTGTTTGGTCTAATCTTCATGATTGGGCAGATGATGTGGCTTGTGTTCTCGCTCATTAGAAACGAAGTCACGCCTGTGCTTGGGCTGCTCCCAGGGGATCCAGGCATTGTCTTGCTGACAGCCTCACAGCCACTTGCATTCATAATTCTCTCAATTCCTGTGGGACTACTTGCCGATAGAAAGGGCCTGGTCGTTGTTGCCGGTTTCGGTGCAATACTTCAGACCTTGTTTGGTGCCCTCAGAATATTCGTCATCAATGACTTCTTCATGACATTCCTTGCTCAATTTGGGCTATCTGTTGGCTCTGTTATGATTCAGAATTGCATTGTTTATCTGAGCGTCAGCTGGTTCCCGAAGGGTGAGCGGGGGTTGGCAACCGGAGTAAGCACCCTGTTCATGCTACTCGGGATGCTCCTTGGAACTGCTTTGAGCATGATACTCTGGAGTGCTCCTCTATACAGTGACCCGAGCTATACAATTGCTCTGGCTCAAGCCAACTTGGTCTGGATACTCCAGCTTGACGCTGTACTGGCTTTGATACTCACGGTGGTCTTCTTTGCTGTCGCAAGGGATAAGCCGCCAAAGCCTCCCGACATCGACGTACTTGCTGAGGCAACACCAAGTGTCAGAGGGATGTTGAAGGACAAGAATGTCTGGATAATCTCGATTGGATTCTTTGGCGGATTCGGGATATTCATCGGTCTCACAGCCATCGTCGAAGAGCTGCTTCTGAGTCTTGGAATTCCGGTCGAGGCCGGCCTGGGAAGCCCTGCCATAGTTATGATTCTCCTCCTCGCGTTTGGAATAGCAGGAGCAGTGATTGTACCGGGAATATCGGACAAGGTTCAGAAGAGGAAGCCATTTCTAATCGTGGCGATGGCAGTTGGTACGGTAGCGACCCTGATTCTCGGGACGAGCACAATTCTGGAGGTCACCTACCTCTCGTCTGCGATTCTGGGATTCTTCCTGATTGCAGTCATGCCAATCGCTCTCTCCGTGGTTGAGGAGTTTGAAACCGTGGGACCAGAGCTGTCTGGCGCAAGCACCGGACTTGCATTCTGGTTCGGAAACTTGGGCGGGTTCCTTGGGTCAATACTTCTGGAAGCACTCAGAGTAGGAACATCATACTTGTACTCTGTCCTCTACCTTGTCATTGTTATGGCAATAGCGACTCTGCTAGTGCTTACCATACCTGAAACCGGTGGAGGAGCCAAGAAGGAGCAATAGAGAATATTGGCCTGACTTAGATTGATATTCGTGCCAACAGAATGACATCAAGCATGATATCCTTGAAGCCATGAGCAGCACATTCCCTAAGAACCGGAGGAAGGCGCATTCGCGCATTGACTGTACGTTTACGCCAGGTCGAAAGAATTACATGCTGAGGAGTATGCGCGCTCTTCTGGTATACAATGAATCATAATCAAAAGATAGTATCGGGAGTCCTAATCGTAGTAGTTGTGGCGTTCCTGCTAATAGCAACAGCCCCCCTTTTCTCACCGCAAGACGAACTAGGAGAGTTTCCAGATTTCATCACCAAAAACGAGGACTATTTCGTCACGCGAATCGGGGACGTCCCTGAGATTCAACGAGCAACTTATCGACTTGAGGTGGAGGGCGCTATTGACAATCCCACCAGTTTCACTCTAGAGGAATTGCAGTCATTGAATCTGATTGAGATGCCACTCACAGTTGAATGCATTGGAAATTGGCCAAATGGGAAGCTAGTAGCCACGGCTATTTGGAAGGGCTTCATTGTATTCAGTCTACTGGAAACACTGGGTATTTGGGAGAATGCAACTGGAGTCCGATACACGGCTGCAGATGGATACTATGTATCTCATACCATGGAACAATTGGAAAACAATGGTGTACTTGGAGCTCTATATATGAATGGCGTGGAAATCCCGGGTGAGCAAGGGTTTCCTCTACGAATTTTGAATCCAGGCTATTATGGAGCCAAACAACCGGCTTGGGTGACTGGGATAGAGGTGCTTGATAGGCCTCTGGAGGATTACTGGGATGATAGAGGATGGGATACTTCACCGCCCATGGAGATCGATTCAAAGATATTCTTTCCCCGGACAGCGACCTCAGCAAACGTGAGTCAGAATCTGAAGATTGGAGGCTGTGCATTTGGGGGCACTCGTGTTAAGCTGGTGGAATATACAACTGATGATGGTGACACATGGCACAATGCACCGATAATCCAGCAAATTGATGCAGACAATGTGTGGGCGTTCTGGCAGATCAATATCAGTTTTTCAAGTGTAGGTCAAGTTACTCTACAAATCAGGGCTACAGACATTAATGACAATCAACAGCCCGAAACGGACACCAGCCCCTATGACGGAACTAGTAGCTGGCCTCAGTTAGTCATCAATGTTGTATGAAATCAATTGGTCGGTTGCCTCCACGATGAACTAGAATCTTTCCTCTTTACTCAGTGAGTTGCCAATTCCTAGACGTTGTTTGCTTCCTTAGCCTCACGAAAACGCGTCCAATCGTGCTTCTAAACGGTTCTTTTCTTCGTGATAGTCATGGCAATAGCAATATTGCTTGTGCTGACCATTCTGGAAACCGGGAGAGCAATCAGGAAGGACAAGTAGGGCTCATCGCCTGCCTGGCATGCACTAGTATTCATGCACGATGACTCGTCGGTATCTTGGGCAGTCTCGTTCATGATGAGGCCCAGGGGTGTAGGGCCGTGCCTTGCAATACTTGCAATCGTGGTCATACGCATCATCAACCGCTGCTCCATAGAAAGGCGTGTGCCTTGGACACGACGGTTTGTGATGAGGGCCAGGTAAGAAGGGCTTAGCCTTGCAGTACTTACACCAATGCTCGCGGTCGTCGTCACTCAACGCTCCATGCACCGGTATTTACATTGGCGCCTTATTAGATAAAATCTCTCATGGAGATGCAGTTTCGAAACTCGGTCCGTACTTGTGAGCTTCTTCCTTGAGGGCTCAGAGTTGAATCGGCCCTCCGATTTCCGTTAATCGAGCCTGCAGGAACTGTAAGGAATGTTGTTCAGAGAGACGCGTGACTTCCTTAACAAAATAGGCGGCGTCAGTTTCTCTCCCTTGCACCAGTCGCAACTCTGCCTTGAGCAACAGAGTGAGTCCCAGAATGCTGACGCTATCATTAACGTGTTCACTATTGACCGTCCGCCCTACACCCTTCCAGTAGCGGTGTTTTACGAGAGTGACCCACTGGCTATTGGAGGGGCGGTCTGGTCGCCTAATCTCGCATTTCTTGTGGAATTCAACTCTGCATGAGCATTGCTGGAATAGGGGGCATACATCCATTATATGGATGGCGTTCCTCTGACTGAGCTGACGGATGTTTGGATTGGACACCCGGAACCCAAAAAGACACGCAGGGGAGGTGTTTTCGTATTCAAGACTGCTTGAAACTGGAGTCTTCGAGGGAGGAGAACTTGCGAACCTAGTTGGCCTCAGTCAGCATATGTTGACAACAGAAGTGGTAATTGCAGGAAAGATCATTGCAACCTACTCAATTTGGTTCTGGCTCTTGGAAGCAGGAAGTCTGTGGCCACATTAACTCGGACGTTCTCTCATCTCCGTTATTGGGGGCCTACTAGGCGCCCACTTTCTTTTATAGTCCCATATTCAGCATTCCAGAGTACTTGCTCTTGAGGCATTGTGAACCGCTTTAGCCTGAAACCACCCTCATGCAATCAGGATGAATCCCAGAATGAAATTGTTGAAGCCATGAGCTACTATTGGACCGACAATGTTCCTTGTACGGTACGCCACGTAGCCATAGAAGAGACCAATCACAATCGTTGCAGCGACATAACGCACGCCCTTCAGGAGATGAACAAGCCCGAAAAGAATGGAAGTGGTCACCACACCAATCTCCCACCCCTTCCATCGCCACAGAGAGAACAGGAGAACCCCACGAAAGAGAAGTTCCTGACCAAGCCCGCTGAAGGCAAAACTGAACACCAGCTGCTCGATAATCAACACAGGTGTCAGGTCAGTGGACAGTTGCATCTCTGATTGTACAGCCTGGACGACGATGAATGCTGCAACAAACCCAACGGCGAGCAGCAGACTCTCCGAGAGACTCTTCCCCGTGAGCCCAATCTCCGACAATTCCCGTTGATTGTGTCTTACAATGAAAATGGATCCAGCAATGTAGGTCGAGTAAATCATGTAGTAGGCCAGTTGGATGTCCTGCAGGACTTCAAACACGTAGAGAGGAATGACCACCAAGATTGGGACCATGAAGAGGCATAATCCCTCAAGGCTCTCTCTTGCACCCTCATGTCTTTCCTCAACATTTGTCATGACTTGGTAGCTCCTGTTACGCCCCTCGCACCGAGATCACTGAAGCCCATAGATGCCAATCAAGGAGATGATATTCTCGACCAAGATTGCTAATAGAATACCCCTGGAGTAGTACAGGGGGGCGTTTCTGTTTCTGATTTGAATTGTTAGATTAAATTATTACCTAATCAAGCAAAAGAACCTACACTGCCTTTTCCTACTAGATTACATATCATAGTCAAAAAGAAGTATGATGGAGTGATTGTGCCTCACTCCACCGTGGATGGCTACTATGCCTTCTCAGATTCAGAGAGGCGGAGGATATTCTCCGCGAAGTCATCCACCAGTTTTTTGGCCTCTGTCACCAGAGCCTCGGAGTAGTCATCTCTGAGCTTCATGCGAAGTGCACGGCCAGCTCGTCTCATTCTATGCCAGCTCTCGACTAACTCACGAGCCTCTTCTGGCATCGGTCCTTCCCAGTCGTCGAACTGTGGTCCGAAGAATCGGGCACCTTTGTCTTGCGCCCTTCGCTGCTCTTCCTCTTCGAGGAACTTCTTGCCCTCTTTCGTCAACTCGTAACGCCGGACGCCGGCCTCCGAGTCTGATAATTCTCGTGTATAGCCGGAGTCAAAGAGCCAAGATAGAAGAGGATAGACGGAGCCAGGACTTGGTTTCCACCTCATGCTGGTCTTGTCTTCCATCTCTCTCATGATCTCGGCGCCTGACATGGGCTTCTCATTGAGCAGTTCCAGAACCTGAGATCTGAGGTAGCCCTTTGGCACATGCGAGGTTCTTCTGCTCCAGTGACGGTGCGGTCTTGGTTTGTGCATATTTTGCTGTTCACCTCCTTGTTGAAGTTACGCGTGCTTGTATCAGTAGTGATATCAATAGCGATATCACTGGTGATTGAGTCCTAATAAAGCTTTGCCATCATCGTAATCCCTCAGAAGTGCCGTCTGTCCCTTCTCTGGAGCAGCTATGGAGAGGCAAGTCGTCTTTGGATGTGTAGTCATTGGACATGCGAATATGCTGCCCAAGCATGGGAAGCACAAGTGGTAGATTCCTTCACAGCAGCACCCAGAATAGAGCTTGCCGTTTTACTCCGTTATGTCTACCACAGGCGTCAAACTAGAGTCTGGTCTTCTACAAATATACATGAGGTCCTTGCTGGAATCGCTTACGTCATGCTCAATCACCTGGTCATCCAGGTCCCTAATTTTGCGGGTGATATCAAGAATCTCTGGAGTTGTCAGGCCTAGACGTTCAGCTACAAGCCTTAAACTGGTCTGGCGTCGTTTCCTCACTATATCTCGTACCATCTGCTCCCAATGGTTCTTGAAAGATAGGCGCAGACTAGAAAACGCCACAAAATCGAGAAGCCATCTGTTTGATGGTTTGCCAAGGGGAGTTGGAGGCCCTTTTTGCTCTCCATCGACAGTAGGTGGCACTAAATTTCGATGAATCATTAGATCCTTTACGAATATGGTGGTGCCTGTTCTTTTTGAATACCAGTCGGGATTGCTTGCTTGATGCGTGGTCGTGTCAATACTGGGATATCCCTCGTCCTTCCAGAATGATGCTGAGAATTCGTACTTCTTCATCCATCGATTCCATTTTGCATAACGAGACTCGTCCAGATTCCGCATCCGTTCTCTTGCAGTCGCAACATCTGAAGAGAAGCGCCCTGCTGATAATCTCTCTAGGAGGGCTTCGGCGCCTCCATCTTTTCCGGTCAGAAATTCCTTCTCCGCCTGTTCCAAAGATGCCTCAGCAAGTCTCAAATCATCGGGAAAATCCATCATTCTTACTCCAGTGCAGTATACTATTGTAAGAGCGCGTAAGCAGATAAGACAGCTGTAATAGACTACCTACCCTAGTTCTGGTTCCTGCACCGAGGCGCCTTGCGCATTGGCAGGGAAACTGTTGTGGATGAAACTCAAATTGCCCCAATCGGACGTATTCCTTATATGCAAATGATAAGGCATCAATTCATTCGCGTGAACCGGGATTTGTTCATTCACTGATGTTCACTAGTCCTTCGTTCATGAATCCCATAGCTTCATTGATTCTTCTTCCCGGGCAGGAGGAGTGAATTGGAATTGGCCAGAGCAGGTAAGTGCTCGGGACTGCGACTGTGGTCGTTTGTGATTGTTGGCTTTTTGATACTCGCGACAGTCCATGTTCCCGAGGTGTCCGCATATACGAGAGAATATAATGAAGACTTCACGACTGTTGATTATCGAGATGAGTCTGTGACAAATGTCACGGGGTGGGGCGCAGGAGAAGTAACGCTTCCCAAGAAGGACTTGACGCTTTTATCCGCTATCAGCAATGTGGGGTATTTTGACGTTGAGGGTGACATTGCTTTTGTCATTGCAAGCCCTGGAGTAGGTACCTACTTAGAGGTCTGGAATATGTCGTCGGTTGCACACCCAGAGCTATTGGGACAACTAATTTACCCCGGAAACGGGATAGTCCAATATGAAGCAGGCTATGTCTACGTCTGTGCTAGCAGTGAAATCCGCATAATCAATGTCACCGATCTTGCCCATCCGGAGTATCTAACGGCAATCCCGAATACAGGGAATGATGTCTATGTCGAGGGCGCGATAGCATATACCTGTTCACTTGGAAATGGGTTGAGAATTTACAATGTGACGGACCCTTCCTCGCCCGTATTCATATCGAACTGGACAGACACCGGTCATGAAGCGAGATACCTGAGAAAAAGCGGCAATTATGTCTACGTGATAAGCGGCGTTTATGGTCAGCAGTCGAAATTCATTGATATAGTAGACGTGACTGACCTCAGAAGACCTACCCATGTCTGCCAGCTCACATCATGGGGCTTTACCAGTGGAAAATCAATGGACATCGAGGGAAACTTACTTGCAGTATGGGGGCACAATGCCACAAATGGTATCACCTTGTTCGATGTGAGTAGTGTGGAGTTTCCTGGGATTATAACCTATATTCCGTCTGTCTGGGTAAGTAGGTACCTAGAGATCGAGGGTGGCACGATATTTGGTGGTACTGGAAGTTCAGTGTATGTTATTGATGTATCAAATCCGTACGACCCTGCAATACTCTGTAGTTGCGGAATAGGAGTTACTGGCCTTGATATCAAGGTCTCCGGCGAATACATTCTCATATCCGGAGGGGGTTTTGAGATTTACAGGTTCTGCGACTCAATAGAACCCGTTTCCACATCACATGAGGCTCTGGCCTGCTTGGACCTTTGCACTGTTGGCTCAATTGCCTATACGGCAATGGAAGGAGAGGGGCTCCAGATACTTGACATTTCAGACCCAACAGATACTCAACAAGTCATTAGTGGATTCTATCCGCTCCCAGACATCAAGAGCGTTTTCGTTTCAGGCAGAACCGCCTTTGCGGTCGAATACGCGGGATTGTGTGCACTCAATGTGACAGACCCTCACTCAATCGCGTTGCTTGATTCCTACTCAAGCCTCACATCGGCAGAGGGCATCTCTGTCATAGGTGACTTTGCCTATGTGACTGATGCCAACGGACTATCTATACTCAATGTCACAGACCTGCATAGTATCTCCCTCCTTGGGTCGTATAGCTCTCCAACGGCGGTTCATGCGGTGTGGTCAAATGGACGACTTGCCTATCTAGCCGCTGGCACCTCCGGGCTCATTGTCGTCAATGTCACAGACCCGACCGGTCCCCAGTGGCTCTACACGGCGGACACGCCGGATAGCGCGGTGGAGGTTGAGGTTTCAGGCACCCATGCTTATGTCGCTGACAGCTCATCAGGCCTTCAGGTCTTCAGCCTTCTTGACTCAGATATGCCGATTCTTGTGGGGTCTTACAACAGCCCCGGAACAGCTCTAGACCTGTGTGTGTCTGGAGATCAACTCTATCTCGCAGACGGAACGTCCGGACTTGTCGTTTTGGATATCACTTTTCCATGCGCTCCGCGGCATATGTACACTCTGTCGCCCGGTGGGATGGCCTATGCCGTAGAGGTTGTACTTGAGTACGCTTATCTGTGCCGAAGTCTTGGCTTTGATGTTGTACAAGTGAGGAGAGGCGGTTGGGAGGAGTTTATCCGCTATGCAATCGCGCAGTCAGACATTGTATACACGAGTAGGGGTCTGGAGCCAATACCGCATATCCTAGTTGATGTCAGCAGCTCAGTCCCAGAAGGCACGAGTATCAAGTATTTTGTGTCTTCGGATAATGGGACGCATTGGAAACAGGTAAGCCCGAATGTGGATACTGCCATCACCTATCCGGGACAGCATCTTAGATGGCGTGCAGAACTACAGAGTTCTGTTTACAATTCTGCGCCAAAGATCTTCTCGATCGCATTGACATTCTCTGTGCTACTGGAGATGCCTTACTCCATAGGTCCTGAGGTTGATCAAGTACTTGACGACAACACACCCACCTTCATATGGTGGTGGGGAGAGTGGGGTGAAAAGGACGAGGCCTACTATGATATGTATACATTCCTGCTCCAGATTGACAACTCTAGTCAGTTCGACTCAGAGAACCTAGTCAATCTCACCCTGTCAGACACGTACATGGACTGGACTGACTACCACTACGAATACACCCTTGAAACACCGCTTCAGGATGGTGTCTGGTGCTGGCGCGTGGCGGCAATAGACGAAGATGGCCGATTAGGACAATTCAGTCCGGCGGTTCCCTTTACCATTGACACAGGTGCTGGAACAACAACGACAACAACCACAACGACAGGGCTGCCAGAGGACTTGGTCATACTAATGGGCATTGTCGCGGTGGGCGGGGTGGCAATAGTAATCATCGTTGTCGCAATACAGAAACGACGGAAATAGCAACCAACCGGCAACATCTGGATGAAGTGGAGGGACCACAGGAAGGAGAGAGCATTCCACGTACTATCTGAACAAGGACAGAAATGTTTGCACGTGCCTTGTATCCTTGGACTGCGTTGTTGTCAACGCCTTAGCCAGTTGATTCTCTCCCAAGGCGCGTTTTATGCCGCCTTGTTCATCATCCAAAATTAGAGCTGACATTACTGCTTTGGTAAGGTTTCCATCAAAGGGAGGCTTGAGGTGGAACGCGGCCAACTTAACGTAATCAATCAACCGCTCTCTCGATCGTACCTCCCTCCTTCTCCAGTAGTAGGAGTGGTAGCGGTTTGTACCCTGCTGACTCCACCTTCTCAGATCCCTTGCACATTTCTCGATTCGTTTTGCCACGTACTGCTGAACTTCCCGCATTTGCCCAACATCAGAGATGCATAGCATGGTAGTGAGTGCAGCCCTGGAAGGCTTGTCATAACCAATTCTCTTGACTATCACAGAAGCGTTGGCCCGGATTGCATCTCTACCTTCGCTTCCAGTCTTTGCGAGTGTCAACACACTGGCTCGAGAGACCGGCCTGCTCTTGTCCACAAGATAGGGCGTCAGCAGTTTCACAATGCCCTCGGGGTTCTGACCGGATAGTGCCTCAATTGCCATTGCACGCGTTGCACTTCTACCAGTCTCAAGTAGTCCGAGAAGGATTTCCTTGCTTCTTGGGGAATGTATTTTGCCCATTGCTCTGATTGCAGCCTCTCCCACCCTTGACAAGTACCGTTCA
>RDOF01000068.1 GCA_011365025.1 Candidatus Thorarchaeota archaeon | reverse complement strand
TGAAACACCTCACAGAGTAGCCATCTTGCATTCAGACCCCGACGTCGATCCTATGATTTTTGTCGTCACACGTGTTAATTGGCGGAATCATAATCTTGAGCAGCCTTTTCTTCCTCAGCTGCCACGACTGCTTTCACTACTAGAGACTCTTCGAGGTACCAAAGGTGTGCCTCAGGAGATTTACCTCGACAGCAATGAAGGCGTTGCAGTCTATCTGCCCACGAATATTAGAACCTCAGATTTACCAAAGGACCCGAAGGCGTCAGTCAGACAGCTGATGATTACTGTTGAGGAATCCATAGAGCATCTGTACTCCACCATGAGAGAAGTAGAAGATTGGTTCTGGAGAGCAGCGCGGAAAAAGGGATTCAGCCCTGAGATAGTAGAGAAGATGGCAAGAGGAGAACGGCATTACACTTCGGATGGTCTCATGCAGCGGTTCAATCTGTTGCTTCGCAAATACTTCTCGATCCGATTCAGGATCCACAGGAGTGAATCCTGTTTACATGTGGAGGCGGAAACATATAGTTGAATGCTGCAGACACCGACCCCTTGGTTTACTTCCCATACGAGCCGAGACCATATCAAGAGAAGGCGGTCCACTTTGCAGCTGAGGTCTTCGCATCAAAAACCGTTGGGCTTCTCTCCGCTGATTGCGGCGTAGGCAAGACTGTTGCTGTTTTGGCCGGCTACCTATCAGCACGTTTGCATGATGAATCGGCCCGATTGATAGTTCTAACGCGGACCCATTCGCAATCAAGAGTCTTTGAAAGCGAGCTTGAAGTGCTACGTGGCATGATTCCCACTCTTACGGCCACTACTATGCTATCTCGAGTACATGTCTGTCCAATGCGCTCCAAGATGGATTCCCTATCGTCAACCGGTTTCATGCGCGCATGTGCAGCAATGATTAGAACAAATCAATGCACATACTACCATAACTTCTACAGGCGCAACACCTCTGACGGAAGATATGCCATTCGAGAGTCAGTCCGGAGCGGGGTGGAAGACCTTTTAGAATCCGGCGTGGTCAACCGTGAACGAATTGAGGATATGGCATACGGGGAGGGTCTCTGTCCTTACGAAATTATGCGATGGTGCGCAAGAAGCAGTCGGATAATAATTGGCCCTTACAATTACATCTTTCGCACCAGAGTGAGAGATGCAATGCTAGGTTCGATTGGGACCTCGATTTTTGATGTAGACATCCTAATAGATGAAGCTCACAATCTTTCCGGTCACGTTCTGGATGCAGAAACAGCCAAGATGACGGGAGAAGATATGAAGTGGCTTCGCGAACACAGGGAGGAGATTGTTAAAGAAACCAAGGTGAAATGGATTGGTGAAGCTGTTGACTTCCTCTATCACACAATAAGCGAGAATCTCGACGGCATTGGTAGTCTGACCGAAAAAACCCTGCCCAAATGGAATGTTGCACCTCGATTTGTCAATGAGGAAGACCTTAGACTAATCTATGAAATTAATCATCCTGGAATTGGTGATCCGGAGAGCGAAGTAGTATCTGAGACTCCTCTTGATCGACTAATTGAATTTCTCTTTGTTGCCCAGATGGCAGCAACGAGTGATGGCTGGCATGTGACGCTCAATGTGACCAAGCCTTGGGGCGCCAGTCTTACAATCGCTGATTCAACCTTGATGATTCGCCCTCTCAATTCTGCCGGACTAACCGCTCCTGTCTTGCGTGCTGCTCGTTCCGCACTACTAATGTCTGGAACGATCAGACCCCTTGCACACTATGCGCGGCTTCTTGGCGTTGGTGGCGCCAAGACTGAGGACTTGGCAAGCCCGTATCCTCGGGGAACGCGCTTGGTTCTAATTGACAAGACTCTTTCTACCAAGTATCGCAACAGAAACCCCAATCTTTGGAGGGAGATATCTTCTCGAATCAACGTAGTCCTATCTTCGGTGCCAGCCAATAAGAGTGCGCTAATTGCTTTTCCGAGCTACAAGATGATGCACGAGGTGCTAAGTCACGGGATAGAAACGGGGTTTAGAGGACGGGTTGTGGAAAGCAAAAGTGACAGAATCGAGACTGTTGTAGAAACTCTTGAAGCAGGTCCTCACGCCATTTTCTGTGTATACGGAGGTAAGTTCGCAGAAGGTATTGATTTGGTCAAAGGTGGCTCAAGCCTAATTGATCTCATCATTGGTATTGGTATTCCTTTCAGTCCCCCCACAAGCTATCAATACGCACTGCAGGAGTGGTATGATTCTCAGTTTGGTGAGAACATGGGTTACTACTACAGTGCAGTTGTACCTTCTATTCGTCAGGTTGCTCAATTACTCGGAAGACTAAGACGGTCTCCCGAGGACTGGGGTGTCGTTGTTCTTCTTGACAGCCGATTCCTACGATATATCGACGTTCTTGGTGATGATGTGGTTTCGGATACATGGCCGTATTCAGATGTTGATGAGTTGCATAGTGCCGTTCAGCAGTACATTCAGATAATGGAGGGAAATTCCCATGAAATGGTTCGAGCGCCGTGAATTTGGATGGATGGTTATCGCCACTATCACTCTTGCGGGGGTCATCCGAATCCTATGGATTCAACAAGTTGCAGTTGACCTGATTCTGTCAATAACATGTCTAGCTTCAATAGTGGCTGTGGTATGGATTCTTGCTACGGAGATTGCCTCTCCAATTGTTGTTTGGGATGACAGAGCAGCAACTTTGGCAATACTACGCAAATGGACTGTGGAGGTATCATCAGCCAGACTAATGGGAAGCGTTCCTATTGGAATTGATTTGAGTCATTCTGCTAAGAAGGTGCTGCAATCAGTCTATACTAGGTATTCTAGCGGACCATCAGTGGAAGTCGTTTTCTTTGTTGCAAGACCCCTCGGGAATGGCGTGACCCGAGTTGGCATTCTGGTGAAAAGAAGTGCGATGCGTTTGCGAAATGGAATACGGTGCGTAGACTCACTAAGGAAACAAGTTGTGAAGGATGCAGCTCTTCTTGAAAGCGCTATGAGAGCTGCCTATCCACATCTGCCGGTAACGAAGGCCGAACTGGATGATATGATGATAGCTGTGACAGGAGGCATAGAAACTAATGTTGGGTCTGGATAACCGTATAGCAATAGAGATACCTCCTGGATTATCGTCAGATTCAATCATGAGGAGCTTGGAGCTCGGTCACGGCTATGTCTGGCAGGTCATCGTGAAGGATCCCGCACTTGTAGCCTATGGCTCAACGAAGTATGGAGACATGCCGGAATTGCTTCTTCTAGCAGGACGGACACTCATTGTATCTGACGGAAACCGTACCTATGCCAATAGAATACGGTCAGTTCTTGAAATGCTACAGCGGCAAAAGCGGATTACGCTCGGCATGACTGGAGGTGCATCAATTGGGTAAGCGTTTAATTCTTGGTACAGAGCCAGAGGTAGATCCACTAAAGGAAATGGCAGGTGAGCAGCCTGCTATTCAATCCGGCCGTAGCTTCTCTTGGAATGACCGACAGTTGAAGCGCAGATGGTCGCGTGACTTGGTTATCCTTGCATCGATAGCCGTCCTTGGGATTTACAGTTCGGTCTTCCTGTTCGCTCTATCCTCCAGTATCCTAATCATAGTCCTTCTACTGCCCAAAATGCGGATGAACCTGGAGCCAAAGCTCCTACAGAACAGCAACTGGTCTGTGGTCCCTGAAACAGACCTCACCTTCCAGGTTGCTTCGGCTTCGGAAACTCTGCAGTGTCGCGGCGTTGGCGGCCATCGCCACATGGCGGCTATGGATTTAGGTGAGGCAAGCCCGCGTCTTCTTGGAGGTATGAGTTCGCTCATTCGTTCAGTGGATACGAGTGATGGGTTTTATCTTTCTGTTACTTTGAAGCCGGAGGACATTGAAACAGTCCTTGATAGGGAGCTGCTTTCCGAAGGAATCGAGAAATACCTTAGCACCCTCCCAGGACGTGCGCTAGAGTCCTATGTTGTGGGCCATGGAGGGTTATGGAGCACTCGTGTGCTCACCATATGTCATGGTAGAGATGAGGAGATTTCGACACGAATAGAAACTGCCGTGGCTGGAGCCGTGCCTGAGGCCGCATGGGTCCTCCTGGGCTCTGCAAAGCTTCGATCCATGCTTATACGAAAGGAGACCTCAGCTGGCCAAACAAGATTCTACGGTAGCGGAAGAGAACTATCTGAATGGTTAGTTCAACTCCCGAGCGAATTGGCTTCTGAAGTGGGCCCAAGCATTCCTGGTGAGTTCATTGCACCAATACGACCTAGGTCTGGTGACTATGATCTTGGTGTGATTATTAACCCTGAAACCCTCCAAAAGGGCGCCAGGGCCGGGATCTCTCATGGTGATTTGGAATCCGGCTTGATTGTCTGTGGAGGCACTTCTGAAGAACGAAGGAGTCTCCTTACTGGAATAGTCCGGAATCTAATCTCATCTGAAAAACGAGTTATCGTTGTTAGCACGCAACAATCTGCTCTGGAACTCGCCTCACTAGACGAGTCGGCTGTTGGCTTTGAGCTAGGTAGAAATTATGTTATCAATCCTGTTGATGCAGAGGGTATACCAAGACACATCTACATTCCCAAGCTTTTGCTTGCCCTGCAAACGCTGTGCAGCGCAGACTTACGCGGGGCCGTAGATTTCGAACTCGCCTTAGGTCGTGTAGTTGCTCTTGGTAACACAACAATTGCTGATGTTAAACTGAATGGGGCCGATGATATTGGCGATGCTTATTCCCCCAATGCTGGAAGTGCTTCCGATCCATCGCCTGCCTCTGTTGCTGGAATGGAAGCCATCAAGCGTCTTCATCAGGGCACCGCTGCCCGAGCGTTCTATGGAACACAGACTGCGAGAATGAAAGACTTGGCTCAAACGAAGCTTTCAGTAATAGCAGTGCCTCTTGGCACACCATCCCTTCTGAAATTCGCACTTGATGTTCTAAGCATCAAACTGGCCGGATTGCAACGTGAAAAGAGCCTCGTAATAATCATGGAAGACGCAGAGAACCTGCGGACCAGAAATCAACCTCATTTGAAACGAGATGCCTGGAGTGAAACGATTCTTCGTGATTTACGTGAACGTGGTCCCACAATAATCTCTTTGGACCATCCTGCAGATATGGCCCCTGGTGCCCTAGGCCAATTCTCCTCATGCATTTCACTAAGACTCCGTGAGGCAGCTGATATGAAGGTCGCAGTGGAGCTTCTTGGAATTAGCGTTGTTTCGGGAGGGATGTATAGCAAAGCTAGGCATTCGGCACGAGAAACCTCCTTCCTTCGAGTTATGCCAGATGGGGTCGCTCTTGTTGTTAGGAATCGGGGCGAAACTTGTATGCCTTTCCAAATTGATGAATCCCCCTACCCTACTCCTCCTCCTTCCAGCGAGGAACTTGCAAGGAGAGCAGAAAGGATTGTCCCGGAGCATAGCATGAGGTCGGAGCCAAGAGCAGGCGGTTCTCTTCTGGATCTTGCCAGTGGGGGTGAGAGTGAACTCGCTGTTAGCATACTGAAGCTGCTGCAAAGATACGAACCTCTCACAGAGGAAGCAGTGAGGAGATTCATTTCCACAAGTGGCTACGAGGGTGAACCAGATATCGAAGGCGTGCTGGCGCGTCTTGAGCATTCTAGCATGATTCTTAGAGGACATGAATCCCATGGAGGGGTTTCTTACACAAATTACAGGTTGACGATGAAAGGCAGTATGACGCTTAGGCAATTTGGACAATTGGATGGAGGTCAAGAATGAACGTAGCGACCGGAGTGCCGGACTATATTCAGAGGATGCTTCATAGAATAGGCATTACTCCGCGTGGCATTCAGAATGATGCAATAACTAAGGGCCTTCTAGATGGACAAAGCGTTATGGTTTCAAGCCCTACTGGATCTGGCAAGACTCTTGTTGCAGAGATGGCTCTTCTTAGGGCCGTCATGGATGGAGGTCGTGGGGTGTATTTGGTGCCCTTTCGCGCGCTTGCGGTCCAGATTAGCCAAATCCTACAAGACCATTTTGAGGAAAACAACATAACGATAGGATTGAGTACGGGTGACTTCGATACCGACGGAGAAGACTTGCGGCAATACGATGTCATTGTTACGACCTATGAAAGAGCTGATTCCCTCCTTCGAAGAAATGTCAGTTGGATGCCTGAGGTCAGCACTATTGTTATTGATGAGATTCAGAGTCTTTCTGAACCTATTAGGGGTGCCCGACTTGAGAGTTTCATCATTCGTCTCAGAATGCAAGTGCAGAATGTGCAGATAGTGGCCCTATCTGCAACAGTTGGTGCTCCTGATGAGATTGCTGACTGGCTTGATTGCCATCTTGTAGAATCAAATGACCGACCAGTTCCATTGGCATTCAAAATCATACAAACGAAGAGCAAACCACAAACAATCAAGCAATTGGTCATGACAACCATACAAGGTGACGGGCAGGTACTTGTGTTTCATAGAACAAGGCGAGAAGCCGAAACTTCTGCGGCACGGCTGGCGCCAGATTGTGGCAGACAATTCACCACCTTTGAAAAGGCTGAGCTTGATCGGGAATTGCAGAGCATTGAGAATCACAGCCTCGATATTTCCCCAGAACTTCGTGATATGTTTAGGCAAGGAGTTGCATACCATCATGCTGGACTTGATCATCAGTCTCGGATGCTAGTTGAGAAGCTCTTCAGTAAGGGAATGGTCCGCTTGATTTGCGCTACGACGACCCTTGCTGCAGGAATGGATTTACCTGCGAGAACTGTGATACTCAGCACAACCAGAGCCCCAGCCAACCACCAGTCGGCAATTTCTGCAAACATGGCACACCAAATGCTGGGACGGGCTGGGCGTCCGGGTTATGATTCAAAGGGATTTGGAATTATTCTGGTGGGCAGTACGGGTGAATCAGAGGAGATTCGCAGGAAATACTTTGAAGATGCAACTCCCGATGCATCTGGAGCAATTCAGCTCATTCCTGTCTATGAGCGAGTTCAAAGTGTACTCGCCAGCTCCGAATCTCTGTCTGAGCAGCTGCTTGTCTTTCTGAACTCGCTAAACGAAGCATCCCTTGATGAAATTGAGGAAATTTTCATCGCTGAATCATATCTCTCGTACCTTGGAGTTCGCGATACTAGAGCCCCTTTGCGGCTACTTCAGCTAGGGGAAATACATGCAGAACATGCAATTGAAAAACATGCACTGCCTGATACGGTCAGGCCCGCACGACAGGGTGTTCTTGGCTCTGTTAAAATCCGCGAGGAAAATGACGCTGTGATTGGTGGTATTATCTCGGCATGGGATGCAGGTGGGTTCACAAGCCGTTTCTCTGCGCGGGTCACTTCCACAGGACTTGTTGAAGGACCACAGTGTTCCTGCTCAATGCCTATTGATTCACGTGGCATTCTTTGTCCGCACCTTGTCGCACTTGGAATTGAGGCTTCTCGAGCTCTGGGTGAATTAGCTGACTATGTGATACCAATCGCCTTGAGTGAAATTAGCCCCTGTGAAACATTGACGAGACTTGGACTTATTGAGGGTGGCGAATCGGGACGGTACCGTCCAACACACTTAGGAAGGATTGCTAATCGGCTGTACCTAAGGATTCCAACAATACGAGAGATGTTGGCCATACTGCCATCAACTCAAGACAGCTCTGGTCTCTTGTGGCTTCTAAGACATCTAGTGTCCCTTGAAACCGGGTCTGTATTAGATGACAAATTCGACCATATGATTGCTGCCATAGCCACTACGGATATTCCCCTTAATCGTCTTGCACGAGAGGCTGACCTGCATGATGGGGATCTTTACGGGCTTTTGGAAACTACCAGATGGCTACTGTATTCGCTTGTTGCTATTTCAGAACTTGGAGGCTTAGAGAATTCAATGAGCTTGGCGGCTAACCTACTTGGGAGCATAGATGCACGGTTTAGTGTAGGCCGTCGTAATAGGACGAAGATGGAAAACGAGGAGAGTTAGTGAAAATGGAGAAGAAAGAACCAATTCTACTGGAGGAGAAGGAAGTCCTTACTCAAGGTAAGCCATTATCTCCGAAGCATGCCCTGGAGTCATCAGGACATTACACATGTGACTACCCGAATGGGCTCTGCCTGGGAGTGCGCTTCGAGGCAATTACTGGTACACGAGGAGTTCACGTGGATGTTGCGCATGTGCTTGACCTTAGGAAAGCGGAGTTTGGCAAGAGCGGTCTGGCAATGCGGGCAGCACTTCTAGAGGTGGTGAATCGCCCTTTGCAAAACATTCTATCAGATGTTGGCCTTGGAGGATTGTTGGAGGAAAAGACACTTCCAACTCCCTTCGGCAAAGTACCATTGCTTCTCATGGAGAGCCTTTCAGGCACAGGCAGCTCATTGGTCCACGAAACGAGGACGATCTATGTTGTACGTGAAGACACTCGTACATCATTGAATCTGTCTTGGTTGACCGACTCTAGCAGGATAATTGCAGCATCGGATCTGCCATTGGCTAGACGAAGCGATATAAGAGCCATGCTTCCTAGCCTTCGTGGGAAAATTGTAGACAGGAAATGGTCTCTTCTGGAATCCTCAATAAGAAAGGGTTGGCTAGGAGTCATAGCCTTGATGGGAGTGATTGTCGGACTGGTCGCGTTTCTATTCGCCAGTTCCATTGGTTCCGAATCTTTCCTTGTGCCTCTTCTAACAATGGTCGTTTCTTCAATGTTAGGTGGAGTGCTCTTGTCTTCTTCAAAGAAATCTCTAACGGAATTCAAGCGGATTGTGTCCTCAGAAGAAGAGGACCTTGCGTATCTTGGCGATAGAAAATCAATTGATCAGTCAATAGCCGACAATGAGGAGCAGTTGCGCCTTCTTGGGGATATCAGCTTTGTCGTTTCACCATTAATGGCTCTGGTTGGTTTAGCGATTGAAACAGGGGAAATAGATGAAGCTGCCAATAATGCATGTCAGATACTAGACGAGTGCGTTCGTCTTGCGCCATTATCCACCAAGAAAGGGACAAACTCAGTAGTAGTGAGTGATGAAGGTCTTCGAAGATTCTTGGGCCTCTTCGATGCACTTGGAGTCAAGGTTTCCGAGGAGGATGTAGCACTTGCCTATGTTGGACTAACTGGACATCCCAGTAATCCCCTGTCATTCAGCGAGCTGGTTAGTCACGTCGAAACTCTAAACAACACCCTATTCAACGCTGGCATTCTTCGACCCGACATCAAGGAGTCGGTGGATGATAGAATCAACAAGAAAGCAATGGAAGCCGTCATAGAAGCCTTCGATGAGTCCACGGAAGATGAAGGAAGGGAATCGCCCTCGTTAAAGCCTCAAGACCCGCCACCCCCTGTCGCAGAAGAGAATGAATCCACAACAGATGATGAATTGAATCCGGAGTTCCTAAGCGAGATTCGAGAGTCCAGTGTTTCAGGAATGCACGAATCGGCGCCTAGTGTAAACAAATGTGAAGACCTAACTCCTGTTGTTATTGCGCAAACTGTGCCTGAGCCAGAAGAGCACGAAGAAATGCCTTCTGCGGCGGGCGTTCTGAGTTCTCAGAAGAAGAAACGCCAGAAGGATGAAGACTATCTGGTTCAGAGTTCACTGTTTGAATCTGTGACAGGCTTGATGGAACTAGGGAAGGACTCGGCCACTAAAGAAGAGGAGGGCGGGCCGGCAGGTGCATGATGAACCTTTAGTCAAGCGCCTTGAACTCGATGGTTTCGTGCACCTTTGGGGATCTGCTGGTGCTGGCAAAACGCTATTTGCGACTCTTCTGGCTGCCGATTTCTCCAAATATGGCACCGTCGAATGGATTAATGCCGATGCTAAACAAGCCTTCGTTCGCAGTCTGAAGATCAATGTCAAGCATCGACAAGGCAATCAGCGTAGAGTTAACGTCACAACAGCAAGAACCCATCAGGAAACTAAGCAGGCCATCTTCCAGCTCACAAAAGCTGCGAACTCAGCTCCGCTCCTTTGCATTGTTGACCCC
This sequence comes from Candidatus Thorarchaeota archaeon, assembly GCA_011365025.1. Next base: position 1,114 of record RDOF01000068.1, on the reverse strand, counting down.
ATTACAAGAGCCCTTGATCTTGCCAGAAGCAATCCAATCCTATGGGAACAAGAGTTCCTTGAGAAGGTGCTTCCTGCTGTTTCAGGATTTGCCTCAAGTAATGAAGTAGTTGTTGTTGCAACTAGTGAGTACAGGGCGATGCCGGGGAGTCAGCCAGCTCCAATTCTTCATAATGCCCTGTCAAAATGGGCCAATTGCGAGCTGCTCATCAAGCGCAGCACGCATCGACTTGTTACTGACATATACCGAGCAAGTCCTTCGAATGAGGAATCGTCCTACATTTGTTCGATGCTTCTGGAATCTGACGGAACACTTCGACTCAGCGAAGGAGCGGGAATTGGCATTCCAAGGAGGCATTAGTGGTGTTTGGAAAAACCCTGATTAAGATGGTTGGCTTGATGATGGGTGGAGCTATTGCACTTGCTGCTGGTGCTCAGATTCTGACCTCTGCAATTGCCATAGTTGTTTCCTTCAGGTACGGGAACCCTGTTCCAATGATGCTTGTTGCCGTTTCTGCAGTGATACTTCTCAGAACGCCAAGGCTGTTCAAAGATAATGGTCCATTCAGAACCCTTCAGATGGTTCTTGCTTATGCTATCTCGACATATCTTACCCTTGTTGTGTTCATCTTCCTCCTTCCCTACGGAATAATTGCATCTCTTGCTGGAAGCTCCTTTGCGGTTATAATCTGTTCATTAGTCCATGACCCAAGGGAAATTCAGCGATTTGCTACAGGTATCTCGTTGAGAGATAATGCCCGGGCCTTAGAGACCTTTGGCCGCTCATCAAAGGTCCGTGCTTCTGCAACTTTGGAATTGGAGGCGATGACCCGAATGCACGTATTTCTGTTCCCTCACGGGCACGAAGATAAAATTGTCACAATAATGCGTGAACGTCCTCTGCTTCCCATATCCATCACTAGGTATGAGGATTTCAGTGTTGTAGTTACTTCCAATGGTACAAGTGCGAAGCTGCTGCACCAAATCAAGCAAATGTTGAAGGCAGCAGAAATTGATATTGATTCGAGGGTTTCTCCACTCTTCCTTGAAGCCATTGTGAAATTGCCTTTGATAGATGCGCAATTCGGTTTATCCATGAAGGAGTTTTGCTATGT